>JADJJT010000001.1:0-742500 GCA_016706405.1 Sphingobacteriales bacterium | reverse complement strand
AAGTATTTATACATAGTTCTTAGTAAATTAAAGCACCACAAAGCATTGGGCTTTGTGGTGCGGGTTAGTAATAAATTAATGTTGTACTACCATTTTTACAATCTGGTGCTTATACCCATTGGGCGTGGTTAGTTTAACCCAATACAAACCATTAGCCAGCAATGCTGTATTTATGGTTGCTGTTGGCAAATTACCCAAGCGCGTATTTATAACTTGGTTGCCTAATACATTAAAAACCTGCAAACTGCCCTTGCCATACTCGGCAGGTATGGCGGTTAGTTGGGTAAAATTGCTGGCGGGGTTGGGTGCCACGTTAACGATATTAGTGGGTTGAATTTGTTGGTTGTATGGTTGCTTTTCGCTTAAAGCAGGTAGGGTTTCGGGTATGCGCAAATAGGTTGTATCGATGGCAAGTGTTAAAGCCGATTCGGCTATACTGCCAAGGGGCCTATCGGTATAGGTTGTAGCTATTTGCTGCAATTGGCTTAGTTCTTGACTATTTAAATCGTTAAGTTCTCTGCCGCTATTTATTACTTGGTATAAGAGGTTGAACAACAAGGTATCGGGGGTATTCATTTGGGCAATAGCTGTGGCGGCTTGCTCGGCTAAATGCCGATTAATGGCAGTGGCGGCAACAATTTTGTAGGCAAAGGGCGTGTTTATGGCTTGTATAAATACCCATGCCGAATCGGGTAAGTTTTGTTGCCAATAATAGTGCAAACCTGTATTTACCTGTTGTTGTAGGGCAACACCCGACCAGTTGTTTTGTATATAAGTAGCTACCGAACCCGCTGTATTGTTTTGCAGTTTAAAACCAATATCGGGGTCGGGGTTGGCGGGTATGGGCGGGCAAGCATTTGGGTCAGTCTCCTGATTAAAGCAATTTTCTACATATGGGTATCCGGGGGGCAAGTTGGGGTTTAGTTCGGCATTTAGCATAGGTACGGTGCTTAGGGGTTCGCCATTGGCATAGTATTTTATGGCAATTTGGCTATTAATATGCGGTTGCAATAAATAGGGGTAAGCATAGCTACCACAATTAATGGGGTAGCCAAAGCTAAATAGATTTCCCGATGTTTGTCCATTATCGCATCCGGTGCCTTGGTCGGCTATAACCCCATCGGGCGAATCTGGGTTAATTAGCATAGCCATTTGCCCGCAAGCTATGTCTTCGTAATTATTACATTTAATGGCTAAGGCGGGGTTATCGTCTTCGGTTTGTGTGCCTACATCGAAATAGTTAAATGTATTGCCATGAATATTGCCCCCGCCATCGCAAATTAACAGCTAATAATACCACCATAATCGCTAACTTTACCCCTTTTAGTAAATTAGCTTGGTAGCTTGGTAGCTAAATTAAATTCTTTCATACGATTAAAAAATTTAAAGTTAAAAAAACGACATAAGATGTACGCCCAAAGCTAACACAATTTTTTAATATTCAAACCTTTTTCCGGATATTTTTTTTGCCCGCACTCATAAATATTTATCATTACAATATATGAGTTATTGGTTTGTAGTAAATTGTCTTAACTATGATACTTCGGCAGGCTCAATTCAGCGGTTACAAGGTTTAAAGGATTTATGAGACAACTCCCTCTAAGTTCCTCAAAGAAGGGGAAAAACTCCCCACACTACTTTGCGTTAGGGATAGTAGGTGTGTCGCCTGATAAGGCGCAGTGCGCAGCACCGAAGCGAAGCGCAGCACCGTATAGCCCGACCCGAAGGGGAACGCCCAAAGCATCAAAATTTTTTCTGGTGGCTGTTTAATTGTGCGTTTAGTGTACCCTAAAAGTTAATACAGATACATCGTCGGTAAAGTTTTGCCGCCCTTTATATTGTTTTAGGGTTTGCAGTAGCTGAAGGTTAAAATCGTCTGCTTTTTGGTGGGCGTTTTGAGTTGTAAACGCCAATAGCCTTTCTGTTTCGAAGCGTTGCCCTGCTTCGTTTTCGAGGTCGGTAATACCATCTGTATAGGTTAAAATTAGGGCGTTGGGTTTTAGCTGTTCGGTTGTTACAACAATTTCTTTGAGGTTGCTAAAAGCACCAAGCAGGGTGCAGCCATTATTTAGCCAGGTAATTTTGTTGTCTTGCGCTAAAATTTGAGGGTTATGCCCTGCATTTACATAGGTTAGCGTTCGTTGTTTTAAGTTGCAGTTGGCAATGAAAAAGGTTATAAAATGGTCGCCGTTTGTGGTTTCGAGCAGGCGTTTATTTAATTTACGGATAAGGACTTTTAAATCCGGATTTTCGAGTGCTAATGTGCGTACAATGGCTTGCGCATGCGCCATTAGCATAGCTGCACCAATTCCTTTTCCGGAAATGTCGGCCATACAAACCATAAATTCGTGGTTATTAAGCGGAATATAGTCGTAAAAGTCGCCGCCAATATTGTGGTGTGGTTGGTAAATGCCTTGCATATCAACCCGCTTATTGCTTGGAAGCTGTTTGGGGATAATGAGGTTTTGGACTTGTCCGGCTACTTCTAATTCTTTTAGCAAGCGCTCTTGCTCTATGCGTTGCTTAAAAAGGCGTTTATTTTCAATAGCTACAATTATTATATTGGTTACAGCCTGTATAAAGTCGTAATGTTCGGTATATAGCGACTCTTTTACATGGCTGGCAAATTTACCCAGCAGTACAAACGCTAAGGGCTTGTCTTTATGGTAAACTGGCACGGCAACTTCAAACGAGGCATAGCAGGCGGGTTTAGTAGGGGGGTCAAGTGGTGTTATGTGGGTAAATTGTAGTAAATAATCTGAAAAGGGTATTGTTTCGGCGACGTCGGTGCTGTCATTATTGTTATTGTCAAATCCATACCCGCCTGTAAATTTCCATTGCCCGTCGAAATAAAAAATGGCCATACTTGCCACGCTCATTTGAGCCCGCAACACAAATTCGTAGATTTTAAACAGCTCGGCTGTTGAGTTGTTTTGATTAATGGCTTTTGTTACGTCTAACAACGTATCTATTCTAAGCTTTAGCAAAAGCAACATCCGGGCGGTATCGGGTGGGGCAATAGTAGCCATATTGTTTTTAATGTTCAAGCAAAATTATATTTTCAGCTATACCTGCGCTAAATATAATAGTATAATTAACTGTTGGGGGTTGATAGTAAAAAATCGGCTCAAAGTTAGGAAAGCATTTTTGCATTTTTGAGTAAAGTTTAATCTTAACTTTGCATTTGCATTTTTAGAACAAAAATAAGTAATCAATATTTAGCATCCTATTACAGAAAATAATCGCTCCTAAAAAACCAAAACAAATACCCGTAATAAATAAACTATGTTAAAAACCTTACAGCAAGTTGTAGCATATTACGAAGCACAACTTAAAAATGTAAAACCCAGCGATTTAGCTCGGGTAACAGCTTTATTGGTGGGTATTGGTGCTTTTTTTGGGGGGATATTGGCCATGCTAATTTTGCGCGTTTTTGTCATTTATTCGGTAAATTATTTTCTTCCGTACTTGGTGGGGCTTGTTTTGCTTTTTAGTATTATAGCTTATTACCTATTTTATTATGCCCTTGAAAACTTTATTTACCGACGTGTTAAACTGATTTATAAAAATATTTATCGCCTAAAACGCGATGCCAAAATACAGTTAGCCGAACCTAACCTTGAAATGAACACCAATGTTTTAGACAACGTAGAAGCCGCCGTAATAGACTGGGATACCGAAAACCGGCAGGAAATTGAACAGCTAAAAAAAATGGAAATTTACAGACGTGAGTTTTTGGGAAATGTATCGCACGAATTAAAAACACCTATTTTTAATATTCAGGGCTACCTTGAAACTTTAATGGACGGCGGCATTAACGACCCCAGTATTTGCAACCGCTACCTGCGCAAAGCCGCCGAAAATACAGACCGCTTGAGTTTAATTGTAAACGAGCTGGTATTAATTTCAAAAATTGAGGCAGGCGAACTACAGTTGAATATAGCACCCTTTAAAATTGGCGATTTAGTACAGGAAGTAATTGAACTCAACGAAGAATTAGCCAAAAAACAACATATTACCCTTAAAATCAAAGAGGGTAGCGACCGAAATATGCGGATTGAAGCCGACCGCGACAAAATTTCGCAAGTACTTAATAATTTGGTGATAAACTCAATTAAATACGGCAAACAAAACGGCACAACTACTATTGGATTGTATAATATGAACAAGTACGCCCTAATTGAAGTTACCGACAATGGCATAGGCATTGAGGCCAAGCATTTGCCGCGCCTGTTTGAACGTTTTTACCGCATAGATAAAAGCCGGTCAAGAGAAAGCGGCGGGTCGGGTTTAGGGCTGGCCATTTGCAAACACATCATCGAAACACATAACGAGCATATGCACGTGCGCAGCAAACCCAACGTAGGCAGTACTTTTGGGTTTACCTTAAAAATTGCCCGAAAATGGCGTTAACAAATCAAAACAACCAAACAATAAAGTATCTTTTTTAAGCAAACAAAACCGGCAATTAACCTTATTTAGAGGCTATTTTGTAATTTTACCCGCCCAATTAAACATATTGCAAGGCAAGTAAAATTAAAATGAGTTTGTCAATTTATGTTTTTTTTATTTATTTAATTCCGGATATTTATTTGCCTCGCTAAACACATTGACCATAATACAACCTAATCTATTTTATTATCCGGATGATTTAAGATATACCGCTGTCTTGCCTTTCTAAAACTGTTCCCCCCTTTTTTTTTTAATCCGGATATAAAACAACCCTCAACTACATCCTTATTAATTAACATCAAAAAACACAATCTTACTTATTATGCTTCCTCCTATTAATTTTAAAAAATGGATTGACGAAAATCGCCATTTACTTAAACCACCCGTAGGCAATCAAATTGTTTATAAAGATACCGACTTTATGATTATGGTTGTAGGCGGCCCCAATGCCCGAAAAGATTTTCATTTTAACGTTGGCGAAGAGTTTTACTATATGTTAGAAGGCGATATGCAATTGCCCATCCGCGAAAACGGCAAAACCCGTGTTATAGATATTAAAGAAGGCGAAATTTTTTTGCTGCCGCCCCGCGTTGAGCACTCGCCACAACGATACCCCAACACAGTTGGCTTGGTTGTAGAACGACTTAGGGCTGAAGACGAGTTAGATGCCTGCACCTGGTACTGCGAAAACTGCGACCGCGAGCTGTACAAAGCTACGTTTCATTGTAAAGATATTGTTGGTCAGTTAGCTGTATTGCTAAAAAACTTTTACGACAGCCAGGAACTTCGCACGTGCAAACATTGTGGTGCCATAATGGAAGTGCCTAAACTAAAAGAAACGCCCCCAACAAATGCCAGTATCTAATAAAACAGCCACCATTGTAGGCGCGGGTTTAGTAGGCTCGCTATGGGCAGTTTACCTTAAAAATGCGGGCTACAAAGTTAGTATTTTTGAGCGCCGCCCCGATATGCGCAAAGCCACAACCTCGGCAGGTAAATCTATTAATTTGGCCACCTCGTTTAGGGGCTGGAAAGCCCTTGACCAAGTTGGTATAGGCGACGAAATTCGCAAAATTGCCATTCCTATGTACGGGCGCACCATGCACCACGTAAACGGCACCACCACTTACCAGCCTTATGGCAACAACAACCAAGCTATTTACTCGGTTGCAAGGGGTGCTATAAACGCCAAATTAATGGATATTGCCGAAGATAGCACCCACGCAGCCATTCATTTTAACCACGAGTGCATTAACGCCGATACCCAACAAGGCTTGTTAACCTTTAAAAACACCCAAACAGGGCAATTAATTACCCACCAAGACGACCTTATTTTTGCCACAGACGGCGCTTTTTCGGCAGTTCGGTATAACGGGCTACAAAAATTAGATCAGTTTAACTACTCGCAAACCTATATTCCGGATGGCTACCGCGAGATATTACTTCCGGCAAACCCCGATGGCTCGTATCCATTAGCCAAAGAAACCCTGCATATTTGGCCGCGCGAACGTTTTATGCTTATTGCCCTGCCCAATTTTGACGGCTCGTTTACCTGTACTTTGTTTATGCCTTTTGAAGGGCACCAATACTGTTTTAACAATTTAACTGATAAAGCAAAAGTAGAGGCATTTTTTGAAGCCGTTTTTCCGGATTTTTACCGCCTAATGCCACAAGTTGCCGATGCCTGGGAAGACCATCCGCTGTCGTCATTAGCTATTATTAGGTGCTACCCATGGACACACGGCAAAGTAGCCCTAATGGGCGATGCCGCACATGCCACCGTTCCGTTTTTTGGGCAAGGCATGAACTGCGGTTTTGAAGACTGCAGTATCATGTGGCAATTAATGCAACAATACAGTAGTAATGAAAATGGTGTAAATACTAACGATTGGCCACATATTTTTGACCATTACCAAAACCTGCGCAAGCCAAACGGCGATGCCATGCAAGACCTGTCAAAGCAAAACTATATTGTTATGCGCGACAAAGTAGCCGACCCCGACTTTTTATTGCTGCAAAAAATTGAAAGGCGCATTAATTTTTTATACCCCCAATCTTATTTTCCGCTCTATACCATGGTGTCGTTTACCGATATAGCCTATACAACCGCCCTCGAAAAAGGCAAGGCGCAAGAGGCCATGATAAACAAATTAATTAAAACCCACCACCTTACACCCCAAACCAACGAAGCCACTATTGACGAGATTATCCATAATTTTATGGGCAAATAAGGTTGAATGGGGCCTTATAACAAAGCTAAAACTCCGGATAAAAATTATAATAATCCGGAAAATGTTTATTCAAATTGATTAAAATGACATGAAAAAAATTGCTGTAAACATACTAATAATATCCTTATTTGCTTTAACAAATGTAGTTTGCGCACAGCGCATCATACCACCTTCGGACGAGTTAAAAATTGAAGGCATGGTTAAAACAGTGCTTAAATTTTCGTTAAAAGATTTGGAACAATTCCCTACCCAGCCAATAAAAGACTTAGAAATAGTAAACCATAATGGCGAGTTTAAAGGAGTAGCCAAGCAATTAAGGGGGTTTCCGCTAAAAAATCTATTGGATAAAATTGAGTTTGCCGTGGAAAAGCCAAAGGAACTTAATGAATACTATCTTTGTTTGGTAGCAACAGACGGCTACAAAGTTGTATTTTCGTGGAACGAAATATTTAATACCGAAATTGGCGACCAAATTTTTATAATTACCGAAAAAGAAGGCAAAAAACTTGCTGAAACTGACGAAAGAATACTGGCGGTATCGGCATCAGATTTAAAAATAGGAAGGCGCTACATTAAAGGGCTATCTACAATAAAAGTTAATAAAACCGACTAACTAAAATTATTTATAACACTACATCCGGATTCATTTCAGCAGTATAAAACTGAAATCATCCAAATTTACATCCTTATCTCTGAACCGTATTTATTTTGAAAGATAACACAAACTCAACCCCAACAGCCGATAACCGCATCGAAACAGCGGTATTGGTGGGCTTAATACACCAGCAACAAACCGAAACACAACTACACGAGTACTTAGACGAATTAGCATTTTTAACCGAAACCGCCGGGGCCGTAGTTAAAAAACGGTTTACCCAAAAAATGTTGCGCCCCGATACCCGAACTTTTGTTGGCAAAGGCAAACTGGCCGAAATTGCCGACTATGTAAACGCCGCTCAAATTGATTTAGTAATTTTTGACGACGACCTTAGCCCTAAACAACAGGCTATTTTAGAAAAAGAACTGAAAGTAAAGGTAATGGACCGCAGTTTTTTAATTCTCGATATTTTTGCCCGGCGCGCCCAAACTGCCCAAGCCAAAACGCAAGTCGAGTTGGCACAAATGCAATATTTACTGCCTCGTTTAAAAGGCCTTTGGACCCACTTGGAGCGCCAGCGAGGAGGCGTAGGTATGCGCGGCCCCGGCGAGCAAGAAATTGAAACTGACCGCCGTATTGTGAAAGAAAAAATTGCCATGTTAAAGCGTCGCCTCATTGATATTGACAAGCAAAATATAACCATGCGCAAACAACGCGGCGAGTTAATTCGGGTATCGTTGGTAGGTTATACCAATGTGGGCAAATCTACACTAATGACCCTGCTTAGCAAATCGGAGGTTTTTGTTGAAAACAAACTGTTTGCCACCTTAGACACTACCGTCCGGAAAGTAGTATTGCAACAAACGCCTTTTTTATTGTCCGATACGGTTGGGTTTATACGCAAACTGCCGCACGCCCTTATCGAAAGTTTTAAATCGACCTTAGATGAAGTGCGCGAAGCCGATATTTTAATTCATGTGGTCGATATTGCACACCCACAGTTTGAAGAACACATAACCGTTGTAAACCAAACGCTGCGCGAGGTTACCAAAAACGAAGAAAAACCCACCCTAATTGTGTTTAATAAAATTGATTTGTACCGCGACACGTATTTAGATGAATTTTTAAAAGACCACGAGCGCACCGAAATAATGAACGACTTGTGGCAAATGTTGCAAAGCCGGTATCCGGATGGGCATTGCGCCCTAATATCGGCCACTGCGCGCGAAGGTATTGACGACCTGCGCGAAAAATTAGTGCAAATAATTCAACAACAATACGCCATTCGGTATCCGTACAAAACAACAATGTATTAATTGCAAGCGCAAGTACTGATAAAACCAATATAACTGGCTTGATTTAGTGCATTTTCATGGAGTTTTTACAAAAATAAGGCAGTATTCCGGCATAAGTTTAAACAAAACGCATTAACTTGCCGCCTTTATTAGAATGACTGTCTTGTTTTAATTTCATTGAACCTACTCCTTAAATCTTTCCACTTATATTACCATGAGCAACTACCTTTTCCGGAAAAAATCATTAGAAAACATCCAACGAGATGTAGCGCAAGGGTCTGAAAACCCCGATGAACACTTTGAAGGGCTTTCGAGGTCGTTAGGTGTGCGCGACCTTACTTTTATGGGTATTGCCGCTATTATTGGCGCGGGCAGTTTTAGCTCTATGGGCTCGGCTTGTGCCAGCGGTGGGCCGGGTGTGGTGCTGCTTTTTATTATTTGTGGCATTGCCTGCGGTTTTACTGCTTTATGTTATGCCGAGTTTGCCTCGCGGGTGCCCGTATCGGGTAGCGCCTATACGTATGCGTATGCCTCGTTTGGCGAACTGTTTGCCTGGATTATTGGCTGGGCGCTGCTAATGGAGTACGCCATTGGCAATATTTATGTGGCATTTGCTTGGAGTGGTTATTTTACAAACCTGCTCGACTCGGTGGGGCTACACCTGCCCGAATGGCTTACGTGTAATTACAAGTCGGCAAGTTTGGCGGCAGCATCCGGAAATGCCCCCGGCGAAGCACTTACCGCTTGGCAAACCGCCCCCATGCTGGGCAGTTTGCGCATCATTTTCGACCTTCCGGCGCTTTGTATTAACCTATTAGTTACCGCTTTAGTCTATATTGGCGTTAAAGAATCGCGCAATGTTGGCAACGCTATGGTAATATTAAAACTGGCTATTTTGGTAATTGTTATTTTGGTAGGCGCGTTTTATATTGATATTGACAACTGGACACCCTTTTTGCCTAACGGCTTTGGAGGGGTAATGGCGGGCGTTTCGTCGGTATTTTTTGCCTATATTGGCTTCGATGCCGTCTCGACCCTTGCCGATGAAAGCAAAAATCCGGAGCGCGATTTGCCGCGCGGCATTTTAAACTCGTTAGTAATTTGCACTATTGTTTACGTAGTTCTTGCTTTGGTTATAACGGGCATGGTGGTTTACACCTCGTTAGGCGTTACCGACCCCTTAGCCGAGGTGTTTGCCCTTAAAGGTGTTAAATGGATGGTTTATTTGGTTTCGGTAGGTGCGGTTATTGCCATTACAACGGTGCTGTTAGTTTTTCAGTTGGGGCAGCCGCGCATTTGGTTAAGCATGAGCAGAGATGGATTACTGCCTAAACCATTTCAAAAAATACATCCTAAATACAAAACGCCCTCGTTTGCAACCATTATTACCGGATTAGTGGTGGGCGTGCCCATTTTATTTACAGACGAGCAGTTTGTACTTGATTTTACAAGTATTGCCACTATTTTTGCTTTTATTTTAGTGTGTGGCGGGGTTTTGTTATTGCCCAAACGCGATGCCCTAAAAGCCAAACAAGAAGGAGGTTTTGCCCTACCTTATATTAACGGCAAATGGTTGGTAACGGTAATTCTATGCAGTATTTTGACTATTTTATTAATTTTTAGCAGCACAAGGCAATACTTAATTAGTTTGTTTGATACAACACAGTTGGCAACCAATTTGCCCATGCTTGTTTTTATGCTGTTTAGTGTAATTATTGCCGTTTTAAGCTATCGCAAAAACTACTCGCTTATACCTGTTTTGGGCGTTATAACCTGCTCGTACCTTTTAACCGGCATGACGCTTATTAATTGGCTTTGGTTTTTAGCATGGTTAGCCTTGGGTTTGGTGATATATTTTGCCTATAGCCGGCACCACAGCAAGCTAAATACAAAAGGCTAAACAATTTAACCATACAACGGCAAAAAATGCAAAATAAGCCCCCATACTCCCCAGCACAAATTTTGGGGAATATAGAGACTTTGCAGGAGGCAATGCCATGATTGTTATTATAGCACATAACACCTCAGCTAAAGAAAAGTGTAGTGTAGCACAGCAATAAAAAATAAAGGAAAGAGCAATCTTCTTTCCTTTTCAAAACCTTTAAAAATGTGTGTGGGTGGTGTATTGAGAGCAAGGGTTGGTTAGCCTTGTTTTTACCCGTTTGGTTGAATATGGCAGAGGAGTTGCCTTTTAGAGTATTTTAATCCGGATTATATATTCTCTTTTCCGGATAAATAAAACGATACAATGCCGTACTTTCAAATTGCGGTATTTTATGCCTCATCGCCTTTTTTTCAGATGGTATTTATCGTTATTTAAAAACTGATTTGGAAATAAAATACCGCATAACATTTGTAACTAAACTAATAAGTTAAGTGAGTGATTGAGAAAACTGCATTGGAAACTCATTTGTAAGTACGCTAAAGCACTTGTTTTGTTAGGCGGTTTTTTAAAAAAAATTAAAAAATTGCAAACAAAATTGTAAATAAATGCCCGAGAACAAAAAGCTAAAGTTGTTCCGGATAAAATTAAACGACAAAGCAAAGCGAAATGGATACGATAACAAACAACGAACCGCAGCAGCCTTACCTCAACAAATTTAGGACAACTGCCAACTATCTTATTTTTCAAAAAAACCAAAACTTGTCGGTTCAAAAACGTTTTGCCTGTTAATTTTAGTTTTCTAAAAAACATCACTTGCAAAAATTACACAAACAATGTATATTTGCCTTAAATTAACCCCCTTTTTTAAGGAGAAATGGCAATTTTTCAATTGACTTAGGAAATATTTTTTAAACCACTCGCATAACTATTGCCGATATTGCCAGAAAAACAATCTACTCTAAAACCGCTACTCAAACGCAAATTGTCAATCTTTCAATTAAAGAGCCTGCCTGAGTTTATTTTGTAACCATTCTTTCAGGCGATAAAAATTGGTGATAAAACTTATAAAAGAACAAACCCCTTGCCTACAACGTGCAGATGACAGTAGCCGGTAAATCGGTAACAGTTAGGTGCCGCTTAAGCAGCGAAATGCTTTTAATGCACTCTACATTCATCCGGAAAATTTAAACTTTAATAAAACTACATGAATAAAAAACAAAATGTGCTAATTACCGGCAGTTCAGGAACGGTGGGTCTTGAAGTTTTAAAACAACTTTACAACAAAAGCGAAAACTTTAACCTTACCGTTTTTGATATTAAAATCCCAAAAACAGAAAAAATATACTCGAAATACAAGGATAAAATTGAGGTGGTTTACGGCGATATTTCTAATTTTGAAGATGTTAAAAAAATTAGTACCGACAAAGATTTTGTAATTCATCTGGCGGCATTAATTCCACCTGCCGCTGACGAACATCCTGAACTGGCCTACAAAATAAATACACAGGGAACAGAAAATTTAGTTCGAAATCTTGAAGTGTTTTCGCCAAACTGTTTTTTCCTGTATAGCTCCTCTATATCTGTTTACGGCGACAGGGTAAAAACTCCGGATATAACCGTAAACGACAAGCTTCAGGCAAGCGAAGGCGATGAATATGCTATATCAAAGATAGAAGCAGAAAAAATTATTATTAATTCAAAACTGAACTGGTCAATTTTTAGGCTTGCCGCCATCATGGGCAATCATAAAATATCTAAACTTATGTTTCACATGCCGTTGGATACGAGTTTAGAAATTGCAACACCCCACGACACTGCATTGGCTTTTGTAAATGCAATTGAAAAGGCCGATTTGATTTCAAAAAAGATATTTAATTTAGGCGGCGGCGAAAATTACAGAATCAGTTATGCCGATTTTTTAAATCGTTCCTTTGAAATTTCCGGATTAGGAAAAGCCGATTTCCCAAAGTTTGCCTTTGCCAGCAAAAACTTTCATTGTGGCTATTATCAAGACGGTGAAATTTTAGAAAAAATACTACATTTCAGAAACGGAACCATCGATGATTATTTTAATAATATGGCCAAACAAACAAACAAATTAATATACTTTTTAACAAGCATTTTCAGGCGCAGTATTAAAAATAATTTGCTTAAAAAATCGGAGCCTTACTTAGCCTATAAAAATAAGGATACCAAATTAATGAACCGCTTTTTTAACAACTAATTTGAAACAATTATTTAGCTATTTTTTTTCCGGATAAAATTAGTGCCTTTGCAATAATATCAATTTTCAGAGAAATTAGTCGTAATTTTGTTGGTAGTTAGCATTTATTTCTGAAGGCTCTTTTAGTGTTTACCTTAAATTGCTTCAATATCCGGGGAATAATAGCTGGCAATTTTTATTGTGATCATAAAAAAAAATATTCTAAAATCCTCCATATTATTTATTACATATAAAATAATTTAAAATGAAAAAAACGCTATTGGCCTTAATTTTAGTTGCCATTTCCTATATGGGCATGGCGCAAACCGCAACTGATTTTACTGTTGATGATTGCAGTGGCAACTCGCATAACCTTTTTACCGAATTAGATGCGGGCAAAGTAGTAGTGCTTTGTTGGGTAATGCCCTGCCCGCCTTGTGTAGGCCCCTCATTTACTACTTACAATGTAGTGCAAAGCTATGCACAGAACTACCCTAATACTGTTTACATGTATTTGTGCGATGATTATGCCAACACTGCTTGCGCCTCTATCAACAGTTGGGCAAATACAAACGGGCTTACAAACACCATTCGGTTTTCAAACAAGGATATCAACATGAAAGATTACGGCACAACCGGCATGCCTAAAATTGTTGTTGTGGGCGGGGCAAATCATACTGTTTTTTACAATGCCAACAACAGCGTAGATGCAACCGACTTGCAAAAGGCAATTAATACCGCGCTCACTGCCACAAATATAAATGACGTAAATAGCAACGCAAGTACGCTAAGCGTTTTCCCTAACCCCTCGGGTAATTTTGCCGAAGTAAAATTTAGCCTCACTAAAACTTCTGATATTGCGCTCGAACTTTTTAATATCGAGGGAAAATTTATCCAAACAATTTATTCCGGAAAATTAGATGCCGGAGAAAACAAAATTAAAATTAACCTCGATGCAGTTTCATCCGGAATGTACCTGGTTAAATTTTCTGATGGCACTGCAAACCAGTTCATCAATTTTGTAAAGGCAAATTAAATAAACACCTATTTTAATTGTAAAACCCAAAATAGCAGGTAAGCGCAAGTAGCTGCCTGTTTTTTTTTAATATTCAAACTCATTTATATGAAAAAGTATTTCCTACTCAAAACAATTCTATTTGTTGCTGCTTTAAATTTTATTTTTACCTACAACGGCTTTGCACAGTGCTGCGCAGGCAGTAGTGGCTGTTCAATTTCGGGGGGGGCATCTACAGGCGTTTTGCAGGAAGGGCAGTTTGAGCTAAGCACAAATTTACAGTTCATTAATGCAAATAAATTTTACCAAAACGATAAATTAGCCCCCGACTCAGTAAGAACCTTTGACAGTTATAACAGCAGTTATCAGTATTTTAAAATTGGTTACGGTATCACAAAAAACTTCACCCTATCGGTAGAGAATGGGTATTATTTTAAGAAAGAAGAAGTTGGCTTGAATGAAAACCCTGCTACCACCTATAAATCAAACGGTATTGGCGACCTCATACTTTTTCCGCGTTACGATGTTTTGAACAAAGCACACGGCAATATTCACAACGAAATTACCATCGGAACAGGCTTCAAAATTCCATTAGGCAGCTACAATGATTCTATTGGAAGTGTCGAGCCGTTTTCGGGCAAAACATTTTATGTGGTCAAACCAACTGCCGTTCAGTTATCATCGGGCGCGCACGATATTATTTTCTACACTTTTCTTTATCGCGGCTGGGTGAGGCAAAATTTCAAACTTTTTGCCAACGCATTTTACATAAAAAAGGGATATAATGCAAACGGAGAAAAATTGGGCGATTACGCAAGCGTTGCGCTTTTTGCCGGAAAATCTTTTTTTAACCATCTTGGGGTTATATTACAGGCGCGTTACGAACATGTTAGTCGAATGAAAATTAACAATAATATTTTGCTGTTCGGCAAACCGTCAAATTATTTTCCCGAAGCCACCGGCTACAAAAAAGTTTATATCACGCCCCAAGTCAGCTACACACAGGGAAAATTCACGCTCTTTGCCACCTCCGATTTTCCCGTTTATCAATACCTAAATACCTCCGATTTTTATACCCAAGTCGGTTCGCAGCACCAAACCACGCTTGGGCTAACATTCCGTTTCTACGCAAATAAAGATTTAAAGAAAGGTGTCGGCGCGGCAACAATGTAATCATTGCCCAATTAACACCTGCCTCCTTAATTCCGGATAAATTTTTTGCTCCTTTCGCCTCAAAACCATCGTTTTAGCTTAAAGATTTATTGGCTCGAGGCAAAGTACATCCTCGTTTTCCGGATAAAAATTAGCCTCCGGGGTTAAATTGTTCCATAACTTTCTCTTAAAGAAATAGAAATTTGTAAATCATTGCCTTTAGAAGCAATCAACTCGTGGCAACAAAAAGCAGGTTTAAAAATACAAAAGCCCATTGGTTTAATGGCACTGCCCGGATGGAAATTGGCAATAGCAACAAAATAAATCCACAACAAATAAGGACAATTTTAAAGCCTTAGTTTGCAATATTTGCCGTAATTTTGCTCTGCGCAATAAGTTACAGGTTGTTCTGTCGCGGGGGGGCTGTTGCCCCAACGAGGAAAGTCTGGACAACGCAGAGCACCGCACCACCTAACGGGTGGGGGCAGGGCAGCAATGCCTTAGCTACAGCAAGTGCCACAGAAAATAACCGCCTTAGCGGCCTTAAAAACCGCTTTGGTAAGGGTGAAAACACAGCTTAAATAACTGTGCAACAGCAGGGTAATTTGTTGTTGGGGTAAACCTTGCGGGTTGAAAGACCAAATACACCGGCTTTAGCTTGCATTTTGCAGGCTATAAGTGCTGCTCGTACAAGGCCGGGGGGTAGGTCGTTAGAGGTATAGCGCGAGTTATACCGTAGATAGATGGCAGAAGCCCATTTGCGCAATGGCGTACAGAATCCGGCTTATAGGCCTGTAACTTTTTTCGTTCCTTCCTTCATCCGGATTTTATATTCTTTTTCCGGAAAAAAACAAACCCGACCCATGTTGTTAAATGGCTGTAAATAAGCAAGCAATTTGTCTTTTAACTGCAATAATTAACTGCTTTTACAACAAAACAGGTCTAAAACTGGGCAAACTTATCCACACGCTAAAATTTTTTTGTAAAAAATATAAAACCACCTTATCTTTACACCCAAGTTTAAGTACACTATTGCTGTTTCTCTAAACAAGTAATTTTATATTGTTTATTTGATTAGTTAGGTGATTATTTTAGGTTGGTTCTACTTATTTTAGAAAGTATCCTCAGCCCTGTGTTTTATTAATTATCCAACATGCCATTTTATTATTACTATTCTGCCAAAACGCTGGTAGCTTGTTGTTTCTGTTTTTAACAAAAACAGCTATACATTTATTTTACAAAATAGTTGTCGGCAATCTTATTTCCATGTTTATGCTAAAAATAAAAGTTTTGACTTGTACTTTTAGCATGTAGCAAACCTTAGTCTTTCTTACTAATTTCCATTCTTTTTTATTTCCCTATCGCTTTGTAGTTTTTACTTTTATAACATGTTGTTTTGACTAAATTACAACCTTGTTTATTTGTTTGATTGTTTGTTATGCACTATTTTTTATCCGGAGTTAAGTTTAGCAAGTTTTATGCTCCTTTTTAAAAAAATTACGTTGCAACCGAAACTTAATTCAACCCTAAAAAACCAAATATTTTAGCAAGTAAAATCAAGTCAAATATTTTTATATTTTAATTTCAGCAAACAACTTGTTGTCATTTTTGACTATAAATATTATTGAATCCACCCCCTTAATTCCCCGCTCTGCCTCTCAACGACTTTAATGCTTTAATTAATTGATTTGATTGATTAAGTAATTAAATATATTGCGTCCACAAGAGCAAACCACCAAAAATTAAATTATGCAATACGACATTTTGCAACTAAATGAAATGCTAGTAAACGAGCTGCGCGATGTAGCTGAAAACTTAAATGTTTCAAACTACCGCAAGTTAAACAAACAGGCTCTGATTTTTAAAATATTAGATCATCAAACGGCAACTGGCACAATAATTAACCAAAATACTGCTATACTTTCGCCACCACCACCTTCGACAACCGACACACAGCCCGAAACTTCGCTCCAAACAGGGAAAACAAAACGAATTATAAAAAAACCGGCTAATTTATTAAACAATAGCAATATAGACAATATTATAAACGCCGCTGACACCCCCTTGCCCCCTACAAACCCAATCGCCAAAGATGCCCCACCCAAGGACGAAACTACTAACTACGTTAACAACAGCAACAACGATGGCATTAAGGAACAAAAAGATAAAGGTAAAAAACTGCGCGAACGTATAATTAAAAAGCCAAATCAAGATGCCGGCGAAGCATCAAAAACGGCTAATACTTTAAAAGAAGCAATTGAAGAGTTAGAGACTGAGGCAAAAATGGCACCTCAAAATTTTGAACGCCATAAACCAAAAACGCTTCATAAAAAAAACAACACCAATAGCGATAGTAATAACGAAGAGGCGAAACAAAATAATATTCAAAAAAGCAGCAATAACAACCAAACTCAAGGCATATTAAACCAGCCAACCAACCAAAACAAACCCAATAATAACAACAATAACAATACAGAGCGCCGCGAAGCCGACCGCGACCGCGATAAAGACAGAGACCGCGATAAAGACAGAGACCGCGATAAAGACAGAGACCGCGATAGAGATAGAGATAGAGATAGAGATAGAGACCGACACCGCGAAAGGAACCGCCCAAACAATAACAACACTAATAACAATAATATTGCCGTTACACCCGTCGAAGACGAATTTAACCTTGAGGCCGATGCGATTATTCAAGGCGAAGGTGTATTGGAATTAATGGCAGATGGTTTTGGATTTTTGCGCTCGGCAGACTACAATTACCTAAACTCGCCGGATGATATTTATGTAGCCCCTTCGCAAATTAAAGCCTTCGGGCTAAAACCCGGCGACAGCATAACCGGCCTGATACGCGCACCCAAAGAGGGCGAAAAATATTTTGCTTTTATACAGCCACTTACTATTGGTGGCCGACCCGCCGACCAAATGCGCGACCGCGTACCCTTTGATTACCTTACTCCACTTTTTCCGGATGAAAAATTAAGCCTATTTACCGACCATAACAATTACAGCACGCGCATAATTGACCTATTTACGCCTATTGGCAAAGGTCAGCGCGGACTTATAGTTGCGCCTCCAAAAGCTGGTAAAACCTGGTTGCTAAAAGATATTGCCAACGCCATTGCTCGCAACCACCCCGAAGTTTACCTCATTATTTTATTGATTGACGAACGCCCCGAAGAGGTTACCGATATGCAACGAAGCGTAAAGGCCGAAGTTATTGCATCTACCTTTGATGAGCCTGCCGATCAACACGTAAAAGTATCGGGCTTGGTACTACAAAAGGCAAAACGTTTAGTCGAGGCTGGCCACGACGTTGTAATTTTGCTCGACTCAATAACCCGCCTTGCGCGCGCTCACAACACCGTTGCACCCGCTTCGGGCAAAGTACTGTCGGGTGGTGTTGAGGCCAATGCACTGCATAAACCCAAAAAGTTTTTTGGTGCAGCCCGCAATATCGAAAATGGAGGCTCGCTAACCATTTTGGCCACCGCACTTATTGAAACCGGCTCGCGGATGGACGAGGTAATTTTTGAAGAATTTAAAGGAACCGGCAATATGGAATTAGTGCTCGACCGCCGCTTGGCAAACAAACGCATTTATCCGGCTGTTGATGTAGTAGCCTCCTCAACCCGCCGAGACGACCTGCTGCTTGACCGCGAAACCCTACAACGCATGTTTATATTGCGCAACCACCTGGCCGATATGACCGACGAAGAAGCCATGAATTTTTTACTTGACCACATGCGCGGAACCCGCTCGAACGAAGAGTTTTTAATTTCGATGAACGGATAGGCAAATACGGGATTAACCCTTACAACTTCTTGTTTTGCCGATTTTTAGGCTCATTTGTAAAAAACTTTAGAACTAAATACTACTTCACTTCCGGATAGTTAGGATTAGCTTCTTAACAGCGTTGTTATGTATTAGTATTAGTATTAGTTTATATCGTCGCCGCGCAGTTTCCGGAAGCGTTTACGCGCTTCTACAATAAACAAACTGCCTGCAAAATCGGTAATGATACTTTGATATAGTGCCCGCGCTTTATCTTTGTCGTTAAGGTTAAGTTCGTACAACTCGGCTAAGGCAAAAACGGCATTATCGGCCAAAATTTCGGTTTTATATTTTTCGGCTACGGTTTCAAAATAAGTCGCTGCCGTTTTAAAATCTTGTTTTTTTAGTGCTATTTGACCTCGTTTAAATAAAATATCATCGTCAAGAACGTGGTTAGGAAAGGCCGCATTAATAGAATCGAGGGTTTTTGTTGCAGCAAGGGTTTGGTTTTGAAGCAGCAATAAATCGGCACGGGCAAACATTTCCATCGGAACAGTGGTGGTGTCTAAGCCGTAATTGTCGGTTATAAATACCGATAAGTCAATGGCATCGTTGCTAATTAACTCTGATGTTGAAGCTTTTAACACATCTAATTGCGACTGCGCCCATTCAAAATCGCCAATATAATAGCTTAGTTTGGCATTTCTAAAACGCGCTTCTTCGCCCAGCACATCGTCTTTTAGGGCTTTATCAACTTGCGAGTATAGCAAAGTAGCCTCCCAAACTTCGTTTTTCATTAAAAAATAGTCGCCAAGGTCAAGTTTTACGCGGGCTTTGGCACTTTGGTTAAGGTTAGGCATTTCAACTACACTTTCGAGCAGGGCAATGGCCGAGGGCAAATCGTTTTGGTAAAACGCTTTAAGCTGTGCCAGTTCGCGAAGGGTGGTAATGGTATTGCCATTTTTGCCCGTTTCATCTAAATAGGCGGTATATTGTGCAACCAAGGTATCAATATCCTGTTGGGTATAGGTGTTTGTTTCTTTAATTTTGCGCATCCGGGCATTTAACAAAGCACTGCGCGCAATGCTATACATGGTATTATTGGCACCTTTTGCCACCACTACTTCGTAAGCCTCAATGGCGGCATCGTATTCGCGTTCAATTAGTGCTAAGCGGGCAAGGTCTAACAGGCGAGTGCCATTTTCGTTTAGCCGTTTATCTAAGGCTTTTACCTGTATTAATGCCGATTCAAAATCTTTCTGTTGAATAAATACCCACGATAATAAATCCGGATAATCAATATTTTCGGGGTCTTTTTGAATATGTGCATACAGTTGTTTTTGCAATTCATCGGCAGTTTCGGGTTTATCTAACAACTCTTGAAAAACATTTTTAACCTGTTGTAAATTATTTTCCGAAACAGCAGCAAACTCTAAATAAGTGGCTATCATTTTTTCGTCGTCGCCCTTTTTTTGGTATAAACCCGCTAATTGGTAGCCATAGTTAGCCCCTCTTTGGGGGTCAATTTGATTAATTTTTTGGTGGGCTTCAATGGCAAAATCGTATTCGGCATTATCGGTATAAGTACGCGCCAACAAGTTTAACATGTTTACATCTTTTGTTTCGAGGGCTTTTTTAAATTGCTCGTTGGCTTTAGCCGTTTCGCCCTGTGCTTTGTACAGCAAGCCTAAATCTATAAGCAATAACACATCGTTTTTGCGGTTTTTAAGTTGGCTGCGCACTAAGGCTTCGGCTTTGGCGTACTCTTTTAAGGCCAATAATGTTTTAAAATAGTTGCTATAAATTAAATTTGTTTTGCCATCAGCTTCTAATTTTTCAAACAAAATAACCGCTTTCTCATACTCGCCGTTGGTATAGTACTGGTGCGCCAAACGCTGCTCTTCGGTTTGCTGTGCTGTGGCAAAATTGGTAGCAAGGGCAAACAGAACACATCCGGAGAAAAAAAGCAACAAAAACTGCTTCATATATATCATTATAATTAAATAAAATGCAAATGTCTTTTAAATTTTAAAAAACAAGGTGTTTGTTAAAATGGCAGACCACAAATAACCTACAAAATTACGCTTAACTGCCGTTGTTTAGTATGCAGGTGTACTGCTAAAACTATGCCAAGCAATAGTCAATAGCCTTCAAACGTCCGCCCACTAACAAAAAGCGGCAAATGTTAGTTTTTGTGAAAACGAAAAAATACTTGAAATTAGTAGGAAGATAGGGCAATAAAAACACACTTTGTAATATAAATCCGGATGTTTACCTTTGCCAAATATTATCCGGAAAAAATTAAACTTAACAATAAAGCTTAGCAGTCACTTTTCTCAATTTTTATGGACTTAACCCTTAATTGGCCAGATATTGCCAAACTTTTAATTGCCGTTTTTGTAGGCGCAGTCATTGGCTCAGAGCGCGAATACCATAACAAATCTGCCGGATTTAGAACAATTATTTTAATTTGTTTTGCTGCTTGTTTGTTCACCATTTTATCTTTAAAAATTGGCAGTTCCTCGCCCGACCGTATTGCCGCCAATATTGTTACCGGCATAGGCTTTTTGGGCGCAGGTGCTATTTTTAAAGAAGAAAACCGAATATCGGGCCTTACTACGGCAGCTATTATTTGGGCGTCGGCAGCCTTGGGCATGTGTATTGGTGCAAATTATATTAGTTTGGCCTTAATAGGCTTTTTAGTTGTAGTTGCTGTGTTGTTTATACTTAACAAGCTCGAACAGGTGATTGACCTTGAAAATGAAACCCACCGTTATACCATTGCCACCCGCGCCGGCTCAGATTTATTGTTCGAGTACAAAGCTTTATTTGAAAAAAACTCGTTAATTGTAATAAAATGGGAGGTAGCCAAAAAGGGCGGTTTATTAATTGGCAAAGCACAGGTTAGTGGCCGCCACGCCCACCACGATGTTTTTATACGAGCAGCCCTTGATGATGCCCGTATTGAGGAGTTTGTATTTTAAAACAAAATTTATCCTAACCTATTCTGAAATAAGCCCTATCTTGCAAATAAATTATTACCGTTTACCAACTGTTAGTCAGCAGCTATAAATACCTACCTAATGCGCTCATTTTTACTTGCTTTTATTATTGTTGCGTTTGCAAATTGCCCATTTTTAAATTTAAATTTAGCGGCACAACCAACAAATAGCCATAACAATGCCAAAATCCAAATTAACCCCTATAAACTGGCGGTACAGTTTGCCTTAGGCACATCGCTTGCACAACAAAAGCAAATATTATGCGAGGTAAACGGGCTTTTACCAGTACAAAACCACACCTATTTGCAACATACCGGCATTGTGGTTGTAAAATTAAACCCGCAACTAACGCAGGCACAAACATTACAAACTGCCGAAACGCTTATTCAAAACGAAAAAATTATTGGCGTAAACGAAATACTGCGCGATGCCAGCTCAGGAGGCGAAGTCGGCCTACTCAATCAGGTTTTTTTCCGGATATTAACTACAAATGCCAATGCCAAACCTAATTTAACATCCATACAGCAACATCCCGATGTTTTAGCTATTGTACCCCATCAATATTTGCCCAATGTTTACACCGCAAAACTGCGCAAACACGCTTTTAATGCCCAAACAGTAGCTGCTTATATAAGTCGCCAGCCCAATATAACCTGGGCTGAACCTAATTACCTGCTTACCCTCGATGTACACAAGGTAAACGACCCGCTTTACAAATACCAATGGGCACACAAAAACGACGGCTCGGCCTTGCAATACAACGGCACCCCCGATGCCGATATGGACATTGAAGATGCTTGGTTTTACACTATGGGAGATCCCAATATTAAAGTAGCCGTTTTAGACTCGGGGGTAGATACTAACCATATTGATTTGGTTGGCAATCTACTGCCCGGATACGATGCTACCGGCGGCGGCACCAAAGGCTACCCCAGTATCGAAAAAGAATCGGATGCGCATGGCACGGCCTGCGCAGGTATTATTGCTGCCAAAGCCGACAACAACGAAGGCGTAGCCGGCATAGCCCCTAACTGCAAAATTATTCCTATCCGGATATTTTTTTACGTTGATACCATTGAAATTCCCGGATTTGGCAAACTGCCCTACTCTACCAGCGAATATATGGCCGATGCCTTTGGCTGGGCAAGCCTAACCGCCCAGGCCGATGTATTAAGTAACTCGTGGGGATTACCCCCATTTTTAAAAAATTTATTGCCCGGAAACGGCGGCCCCCAATTAGTTGAAGAGTCCATAGCACAAGCCATAACAGCAGGCCGTAACGGCTTGGGTTTGCCCACTTTTTTTTCGAGTGGCAATGTGGGCGATTTACCACAATGGCCCATGGATATAGTAACCGAGGCTATTGCCGTAAACTCTTCGAGCATGTGCGACGAGCGCAAGCACCCGCAGTCGTGCGATGGCGAGGATTGGTGGGAAGGTAATTGGGGTGCCGGTTTGGATATTAGCGCGCCAGGTGTTAAAATTGCCACTTGCGACCCCTCTGGCAGCTATGGCTACGAAAGCGGCAACTACACCTACACCTTTAACGGCACCTCATCGGCTTGCCCTAATGCAGCAGGTGTAATGGCACTCATTTTATCTGTTAACCCAAGTTTGTCGTTTAAACAAGCGTATGGCCTGCTTTGCACCCACGCCGACAAAGTGGGCGGCTACGCCTACGACTCAACAGCTACTTACGGTACATGGAGCAAAGAATTGGGCTATGGCCGCATCAATGCGCTAAATGCAGTAGCCTACGCCTCAATAACAAAAGGAGTTGATAATGATATTGCTATAAAAAACAACTTATCTAACTTGGTAATTATGCCATCGGTGAGTGGCGTAGGGCAAAATATCCGGATAGTATTACCTGATGAAAACCTGCAAATCAACAATCTAAATTTATGTGTTTATAATGTATTAGGTCAAATTGTGCACCATCAGCGCTTGTCATCGCCAAACAACAACAACAACAACAACAATGCAACCTCAAAAACCGCAATAAACATAGCAGCGCCGTCGCTTAGCGGCCTTTATTTTGTAGTATTGCTGTCTGAGGTAGGCACACCTATTTCGAGTGGCAAAATAATGGTTCAGTAAAAAAGAAATGGCCGCCTTGCTATGATTTTGTTTTCCTTAAACTATCCGGATAAAAAAACATTAATTTGTAAGTAAACCAAACATGTTTCCCTCAAAATTACCACAAGTAGGCACTACTATTTTTACCGTTATGTCAAAAATGGCTGCCGAATATAATGCTATTAATTTATCGCAAGGGTTTCCTGATTTTGACTGCGACCCCGAGCTAACCGCCCTTACTTACCAATACATGCGGCAAGGGTTTAACCAGTATGCGCCCATGCCCGGCTTGCCTTTGCTTAGAGAACGCATAGCCCAAAAATTTAACGCGCTTTACGGCTCTGCTCTCGACCCCGACAACGAAATTACTATTACTGCCGGCGGCACACAAGCTATTTATACCGCAATTACCGCCGCCGTACACCCCGCCGACGAGGTTATTATTTTTGAACCCGCCTACGATTGTTATGCGCCAACCATAACCTTACAAGGTGCCACACCCATTGCAATACCATTATTAGCACCTTTTTTTAAGATACCTTGGGATGAAGTGCGGGCAAAAATTACCCATAAAACCCGGATGATTATTATCAACAATCCGCACAACCCCACCGGCAGCATACTAAACCAAACCGATGTAAACGAATTAGCCAATTTGGTGCGCAACACCAATATTATTATTTTAGCCGACGAGGTATATGAGCACTTAACTTTTGACGACCAAAAACACCAAACCCTATTAGCACACCCCGAACTTAAAGAGCGTACTTACGCCATTTACTCGTTTGGAAAACTTTTACATGCCACCGGCTGGAAAATTGGGTACTGTGTAGCTGCGCCAGCACTAACTACCGAGTTCAGACGGGTACATCAATTTTTAGTTTTTTCGGTAAATACGCCCTTACAATATGCCATAGCCCATTATTTAGCCAATGCTGCCAGTTACCAAAATGTACAGCCATTTTACGAGCAAAAGCGCAATTTATTTTGGCAGTTAATGCAAAATACTAAATTTACAGGCATACCCACACAAGGCAGTTATTTTCAATTATTAAACTACCAAGCCATAACGCAGCAGCCCGATACAGATTTTGCCATTGCCCTAACACAAAAAACAGGCGTAGCAGCTATTCCGGTTTCGGCATTTTACAGTAGCGAAGCATCGAAAAAGCAAACCTATCTGCGATTTTGTTTTGCCAAAAAAGACGAAACGCTTCAAAAAGCTGCCGACTTACTCCGCAAATTGTAATTTAAGGCAAACTACTTAATAGCTGTGCTATTTCAATGCCAAACCCACAAGCAAAATTACCTTTTGGGCAGGCATTATAGCCACGAATACCACAAGGACGGCAAGATAAAGGCTGCTCCACCTCAACAACACGCGCCTTGTTGCTTAAAGGCCCAAATCCAAAATGTGGCGATGTGGAGCAATAAACTGCCGTAACGGGCGCATTAACTGCCGATGCTAAGTGCATAGGCGCCGAGTCGTTTACAAAATTCATGGTGGCGTGCTGCATTAAAGCCGCCGACTGCAAAAAGCTAAACTTACCGGCCAAAACCTGTACTTTCTCGCGCTTGGCCGCTGCTACAATTTGTTCGCAAAGGGCAATATCGGCATTAGCACCCAATAAATAAACCGCATAATTTTTAGGCATTACCTGCAATAAACTTATCCATTTTGAGGTGGGCAGCTGTTTGGTAAACCATACCGAGGCAGGGGCTATACAAACATAGGGCTGTGCTTGGGTATAGGGCAAAACTGCCTGATAATCGGCAGTCGAAGGGTAAAGGCGCGGCAAAAAGCGAGGGGCGGCAGCACCATTATTGTCGTGGTTACTGTTTACAGGTGGCAACACGCAGGCAAGCACTTGGGCATAACGGTCAATTTCGTGCAGTTGAGGTTGGTTGTTATTATGAGGTGGTTTGAGGTCAATTTTATGGGGGTAAACATTAGTAAACCACCCCGAAAGCGGATTTTTATTATAACCAGCTTTGATTTTTGCCCCCGATAAAGCAGTTATTAAACCCGTACCCGCGTAGCGTTGAAAATTGATAACAGCGTGATATCGTTTTTTCCGGATTTTTAAAATTAGTCGCCCTAAATTCCGGATTTTTTGCTGTTTTTTTTGCCAAACCACTACCTCGCGCAAAAATGGGTGGCCGGCAAACAAAGTTTCGTTCCCTTGCCTCACTAAAATATCAATACAAGCATTAGGGTAGTAATAATGCAATGTTTCAAGGGCTGAGGTTGCCAAAATAGCATCGCCAATAAATGCCGTTTGAATAATTAAGAACTGCAAACTGTTGCCGGATGATATTGTCATTGTAGTTAAGGTAGGCGGCTTTATTTATTGTGTTTTATTAAGTGGCAGGCTTCTTGTATTTTATCCGGATAATCGGTGATGAGGCTATTTACGCCCATTTGCCTTAAATGTTTTGCCGTTCGGGGATTGTTTACCGTCCATGCAAAGCATAAAATAGCGCGTTTTTGCAAGTTTTGCACCATGGTTTTTACAATAAAAGGGTAATAAATGGCTACCGAGTAGGGTTTAAATGGCAATTGAGTTAAGGTTTTCCATAGTTTTTGCGGATAAGTAAACAACAAGCCCAAGCGCTGGTGAGGGTTTATTTTGTTGAGGGCAATTAAAACGCTAAAATCAAAGGATTGCACTAAGCAGCGTGGGGCAGCCTCGCTTTGGGCAATTATTTGTGCCACTAAGCGGGCAAACTCGGTGGGCGGTGGGTGGTATTTGCCCTCGGTAGCCGGGCTCGATTTTATTTCGATATTGTAGTGCGGCAAAGGGCGGTTGTTTTGTAAGCACCAAGCATCGCAGGTTGCCAATACTTGCCTAAGTAACGGTTTGCGCGCGGGGTAGGGCTTTTGATGGCTAAAATCGAGGTGGCCGCGTTGCCCCACATCGAATTGAGAAATTTGCTGGTACGTCATTTTGTACAAGTTGAGGCGCTTTGATTCGCGAGGAGTTACGCGGCGCCCATCCGGATGCGAGCTAAAATGGTACGCCATCCACGCCTCGTGCGATACTACCACCTCCTTGTCGGCACTAATTACCACATCTAATTCGAGCCAGTTTACGCCTGCTTGTAACGCATAGATAAAGCCGGGCAGGGTGTTTTCGGGCAGTAAACCGCGTGCGCCTCTGTGCCCTTGTATAAAAAAGGGCTGCGTAGCGGCGGTTGCCGTAGCACGTGTTAAATATTTATTTTCAAACCAGCGCAGCGGCAAAAATTTGGCGAACCAACTTAATAAGTGCATTCTTTATTTTTGAAAATGAAAAAGTATTTTAAGACTGAATTTTAAATAAAGGTATTAGTTTGCAGCCGCATTTACCATTGTTTGGGCAGTAGTAAACCAACTATATTTAGCCAAATTGGCTTGGCCGGATAAAATTAGCTGCTGGCGTAATTGCTCGTTGTTAGCTAATTGTAGCATTGCCTGCGCTATTTCGGCAGTCGAAAGTGGATTTACCAACAAAGCACTGTTGTTGCCGGCGGTTGTTGCGCAAGCGGTTGTGTTTGCTGTTATTACAGGGCAGTTGGCAGCCTGGGCTTCTAAAATTGGCAAACCAAAACCTTCGTATAAAGATGGGTACAAATAGGCATGGGCTAAATGGTAAAAGCCTGGAAGCTCAGTTTCGGGTATATGGCCTAACAAATGAACGCGGTGTTTAAGCTGTTCTATTAAATCCATTACGGGTTTTATGTCCCAACCAATAAGGCCGGTAATATATAAGTGGTGCGGGATTTGGTGCATAATGCTTTGAAATGCTTGTAAAAGGCGCAGTAAATTTTTGCGTGGACTTATTGAGCCTGCATAAAACCAAAATGGGTGGTGTATTTGATACTTTTGTTGTATAATTTGAAGTGTTTCCGGATTTGGTTTTATCCGGAAAATTGGCTCAACACCTTCGTTAATCACTACAATTTTATCAGGATTTAGGCCAAAACGGTGCACAATATCTTGCTTTGTAAATTCAGATACTGCTAAAACGGTATTAGCTTTTTTGCACGAAATTGGCATAAAAGTACGCATAAAAAGGGTGTCTAAAAATGGATAGGCGTTAATTTTTGGCTCGAAATAGCCCAAGTCATGCATTACGTTTAGTTTTTTATGCGGCAGCCCAAAATGGTTTAAAGGAATTACATTGCTTGGGTAAATTGCCGCCTGAGGTTGTATTTTTTTTAGCAACTGATAGCTATGCCAATAATCGAATTGTAATTTATGTATATACTTGTTGGCCAAAACATGGTTGGCATTGCTGGGTGCGTTGTAATTTTGTCCATCGCCAATAATGGTTAATTGCACGGTTGGTATTTGGGCTATTTGGGCTAACACATTGGTTATAAACCGCGAAACGCCCCCTAAAATAAGCCCTCGAACTACAAATGCCAAGTGCATAACACTTAGTTAGTTGGTTTAACAATATTAATTTGCGTTTATTTTTACCCTTGCAAGGTACGGGTAAAATGGCAAACTTAGTATTTGGCTTTTATTTATTTGACCAGTTTGCAAGTGCTTTTGCCTGATGTTTGAAGTTTTGAGCTAATCAAAGGCAATATCCGGATAAAAAGCAGCGCCAGAGGCGATTTTAGAAAATTTAAAGCATTCCAAATTATTTGCTTTTAAATTATCGGTATATTTGCCTGTGCATTTCCTAAAATCAAACTAAGAACTTAAGTTATAATTTTATCTGTGAACAATTATAGTACAATTAATATTAAATTTATATTTATTGCCATTTTATTGGGGTTAGCTCTTTTTGCGGTTATTGTTTTTTTTATGCCAATAGAAGCCGGCATTGCACCTCAAACAACCCATTTATTTACCTATTTGGTGCCCGCTTTTACTGCTTTTAGTGTTATGGCCGCTTGGGTAGTGCCTGCACAGCGCATCCGCAAAATAGACCGCAACGCACCGCTTGAAGACAAATTGGCTAATTGGAGGACGGCCTTCATTTTTAGGTTAGCATTGTTAGAGTCGCCGGGCTTTTTAAATATTATCGCTTATTTGCTCACTAAAAACACCTTGTTTTTGTATTTTTTTGCTGTTGTGTTTGTGCTAATGTCCTTACAATTTCCTACGGTGGGTAAAATTGCCAGCGAACTTAACCTCAATTACAACGAGCAACAAAAATTAGAGTAAAACAAACCTGCGGCAGGCATTAATATTTTAGATTTTATAGGTCAAATCTGAGGTGTATTTATTACCACGTCCAGGTGCTTGGCCCTAAGTATTTCCAGTAGTCGTTGTTTTCTAATCGAAAAACAAATAACAGTGTAGTATCGGTGGTTTTGTTGTTTAAGGTAGCCGATACTTTTCCAACATTTCCAATCGTTTCAAACCCCGATAATTTATAGCTATTTATTTCGGTTAGGTCTAAGGCAAGCAAACTTTGCAAGCCATACTCGGTGCTGTATTTGCTAGCTTCGTTGATATTATTGGCTTTTAAACAGGCAAAAAAATAGCGTACCTGCCCTTTAAACCCTTTAGGTTTTATATTTGAATTAGATACTGCGTTTGCCATTGCGGCGGTATCGTTTTCATCTGTTCCGGAAAAAAGCAACGAGTCTTCAGCAGCACTATCGGTCAAAGAGTCGGTATTATTTTTTATATCGCCATATCCCTGCCCAAACGGGTTATTATAAATACCGCAAGCTTGCCAGTACAGCAGCCAGCAGCCAAAAAAAGCTAACAGCCCCCAAAATATGGGTATAAATGGCTTTTTACTGCGGCATTGCGACGACATATTGCTTGGTTTCTGTTTCAATTGTAATTTTGGGCAATAAGTGGTGGGTTTCAAAATATTTATATCCGGCACTTAGATTTTGCCAAAAAGCCAATAGTTCGGGTTGGTTTTGATAAATATTTTGTAAGATATTAGTTTTAAAACTGCTCATCCGGCACGGAAAAATATGTACCGGAATGCGGTTTCCCTGGGCATGTACTTGGGCAGCTAACCAATAAATGGCTTCTATTTTTTTGTCGGTCATAGCCATGCAACCTAATGAGGCACAGCTGCCATGAATCATAATATCGCCACCTGCCGAGGGTGCTGTTTTTTGGAGCTTATCTAAGTTGTTGGGGTAATTAATACCTAACGACAAATGATATTTACTAAAGGCATTAAACTGGTTTATGTAATAAAACCCTTCGGGGGTAATACTGTCGCCTTTTTTGCGTTTTGGGCCTAATGGCTCACTTAATTTACATATAGGATAATTTTGTAGCAGCGCATAAGGCTGCGCGGTGTTACCATCCGTCTCATTATTTACCCATAGTTCAAGGCGTTTTTCGGCTTTTAGCACCCGTATAAATAAATTTTTAGGGGGGTAAACTAAGCCTTTTTGGGCAAAAATGTTTTGCCAATAGGCATCGGTGTTGGTTTGTGCTGCCTGTACCCTACTGTACGCAAGTTGCTGCGATAAAAAATTATTGCCCGTGGCCTGACTTACCAAAAACAAAAATGGCAACACGAACAGCCAATTCGGCCCGTTTTTAAATAGGTAGCAGTATAATTTATTTGCCATGATATTGCCTTGCTGAAAGCGTTGCTGCAAAATTAGGGCATTTTATTTTAATGCTCCGGATAAGTTGTTTGATTATATTTTTATTGCCTCCGGAAGTGTGCGAACAAAATTAATTTGCCTGCCTTTGTTGGTTTCATAAATAAAATCGTTTAAACTTTTGCTTTCATATTTTGTAAAATTGCCAACAATAGCTAAGGGCATTTTATACTGGGTAAATTTTTGAAGTAGCTCGCCGGCAATTTTGGTTTTTAAGTCAAAAAAGGCAGGGGTTATATTCTGCTTATAGATGATAATTTTGTCGAAACCTTGGTAATATAAATTTCCAAGCAGTTGTAATCCATCTTCAACAGATTTTATAATTATTTCTTCCGAAATAAGTTCGGCAATTTTTAGGTTGTTTAGGTGGTGGGTTTCAACTTTCATTTAACTCGTTGCACTTCTGTACTACGTTAAATATGTTATAGCAATCGGTTATTTAAGCATATTGTCTAATGATTTAACTAATTCGGCCATGTTTTGGGCTGCATACGGCGATTGAATGTATTGGTTGTCGTCGTCTAAGGCTACAAAGAAAAGGGCATTGGGCGATTTGGGCTGGTTTGAAAAATTACCCTCCAATAAAAAGAGCATTTTACTTAACCGCGCAGTATTGGGCGTTGTTTCGAGCGCAGGAGAGAAGAAAATTTCAAATCCGGATGCTGTATTTTTCAACGATTTCATTTCTTCTTCCTCTAAATGAACACGCATGGGTTCGGCAGTTTCTAACAATTTAAGGGCAATCGAAATAAGATTTTCTGCCTGTTTTTGGTCAAAAACCACACCTTTAGCATTTCCGTTCTGATAGCGAATTGCGCGAATTATCGTTTTTTCAGATTTGTTTTCCATTAATTGAGGGTTTTTCGATATGGTTTTGGGCGAAGGCTTTGAATTAATGCAAAAACTACACATGCTAATTATTATCAGGCTTAAAACAAGGCGAGTTATCATGGTTTGAAGGTTTTAAAAATTAAAATAAAATTTGTAAAAATCCATAGGATGGCATTTATACCACCCTATGGACTATAAAATGAGCTTATTGTTACATTTGCAGTTTATTTAACCGCAATTTCATCAATCAATACGGCGGTATCGAAGATGCTGTCGCCCACATCGCTACAGCGCAAAACCAAGGATACACATTTGCCTTTGTAATTACTGATGTCGAAAGTAGAGGTTTCCCATCCGGTCATATAAACGCCGCCCTGGTCAAATACAATATCCGGAGAAACGCTGGTTAAGTTGCCGGGTATATCCGGATATGCAGCGCCATATTCTGCTGCTACTCCATCTACAGATTTACTGATTAATACGTGTTCGCCAAACTCTTTGGTTACAATAATCACTTCAAACCAGTCTTGATAAGATGAGCCGATGTATTCCAAAAATTCTTCTGAGAAGAAATTCCATTTCAGGGTAAGTTCGGATGCATTAGCAGGCACAATAAATGATTGCGAAATGCGCCCTGAGCTGACAGTATAACCCAATCCGGTAGAAATAATGCCCATATAGCTGCCTTCGGGAGAGTCGAGATAACCCAGTTGACTGATTGCCCTTCCGTCGCCCGATTTTGTCCAGCCTAACATTCCCTTCTCAAAATTGCTGTTTACCAACTCGGTTGCAAATTTCATAGTGCCCGAGCCTTGTATTCTGAAGGTAGCAAAAGGTGTAACAGGGTCTGTAGCGCCTATTTTACTTACTTCGCTGGTAGTTTTATTGTTTTTGGCCAACGTGGTAAACACGTCTTTGGCAACCGTTACGCAAAAGCCGCCATTTACACTTTCGGTATAGCCAAAATAAGTTTTTGCTCCTTTGCCAATAAAGGCATCGCGCAGCGGAGGGGTTTGGTCGCTGCCGCAAAAATTAGCCAAAATAACACTTTGGGGGAAGGTGCCGGCTAAGCCCGAAATGTAGGATGCATATAGTTTATAGACGTTTTTCCTGTTAATAGCATTGCCCTGTTTGCTGATGGTAATATTCATCGAAATGCCCATTTTAGGGCTATCTCCTTGAAGCATAGCTTTATAAGTTTGGTAGGCGGCAGCAGTTGTGTCGGCAATTTCGCCAGTTAAAACGGCTTTACCACCTCCTGAACCGTGGGTAGATAAAACCACCATTCCATAACTCGTCATTTCGGCTATTTTAGCTACATCGGCTTCTTGGTTGGTGTAGGCTGTAACCTGAAAACCACCACAGTCAAGGCTGTCTAAAATGTTGATAATGTGCGGGCGCTCATTGTTTTGCCACGAAGCTTCGTAGGGCGCATATATAAACACATTGCGATTGCCGATGGTATTTGGGTCAAAGTCTTCCATAGTTTTGCCCGAAAAAGTGCCGTTGCCAACGTAGTTTTTACCCCGCGTTTGTTGCGAAACCGGAATTTTGGCTGTAGAGCCCCTATCGCTGCTTGTTTGTGCCAGTTTTGAATATCCGGAAATACCGCCGCGGGTATCAACATAGCCGTTTTCGTCTTCTAAAGAAATGATTGCACCGCCCATTAAGCCCGATTTGTATTTAATTTCAATATCGCCTCCGTTGGTTAAGGTTGCCGATTCTACTTCGGGTTGGCTTTGAATCCAGCTAAGCAGTTGGTTAATAGCGCTTTCTGCGTTGTTTTGACTGCCGCCAAGATAATTGGTTAACTCGTCTGCCATATTGTTTTGTATATCAAGCAGAGCTTTCATATCTTCTCCTTTGATGTCGCTATACACTTTTATTTTAGTTTGTTTCGACTCGACAGCTTCGTTATCGCCTTTAGAATTGGTAATTTCGCCGGTTGCTTTTAAGGTTATTTCGCCTGAAGTTGACTCGGTAATTGTTACTTTGGCGGTATATATATTGTCGCCTTTAATTTCGTCGCCGTTGGCTAAGTTGCCATTATCGAGCAATTCGCCAACTTCAGTAGTGTTTCCGGATGCATCGGTTTTTGCCAATTTTAAAATATTGTTCGCCACAGCTACTCCGGGCGGAACGTGAATATGGGTGGTAACAACGGTAGGCGTATTGACTACCATTTCGCCTGGGGTCGCATCTAAATCGCCTAATGTTGTAGGAATAGGGTCGTCTTTATCACAACTTGGGAAGGTAAAAACAACTAAAAGTAGTAAAAGTGCAACGGTAAGTTGCGAAAATTGTTTTAGTAATTTCATTGGATAGTTAGGTTTATGGTTAGAAAAAAAACTTGGTTAATAAAATGAGATAAACTTGAAATTTACATTAAAATTACAAATAAAAATTGAGGTAAAAAAGCAATTAAAAAAAAATCGTTTCGTTTTCAGTTTGATAAAAAACCAGCCATCTCACCCTTTTTCCTAAAAAGGTGAACACCATTATTATTTGAACATAAAAACCATTTTATTTTCCGGATAAATGACAAAACTAATACCCTTCTGTTCGAAAAACATCAAAATCGTCTCTATCTAATCCGTATTATATAGCTACCCGTAAAATTGGATTTTTAAATCATTTTATAGTTGTTTATTTAGCTATCCTCTCTAATAAGAAAATTCAATTTTGAGCTAAAAAGTTCGGATAAAACGAGAAATCTTTTTCAGGTAGTTGGGGTATCAATTATTTCGTTTGTTTGGGGGCATAGGCACAAATAATACAGCATTTTCCCTTCTTTTTTTGGCCACCTATAGACGTAGGCAAAGAGCGTATTTATTTATTATTTTATTTAATTTTTTCGTATAATTCTAATTCATTGATTTTATAAATTGACTTAAAATTGGTTGAATTGGTTATATGTTGGTAAAAATTATGAACTGCTAAAAAGGCTTGAGCAGGTATTATATGTAGTTGTGTACTATCGCTAGCTTTGCTAAAATACCGATAACGTTGATGGTTTAGCAAAACTATATCCGGATTAAATTGAAGCATTTGATTAAAATTGCCGTGGTTTTCTTTTTTATAGTGTAGAAATTTAGCAGGGATATAGGCGTTTCCGTCGCCATAAATACGGCAATCGGCATCGAAATTTTGCGCTAAAAACTGTCCTATTTTCACAATTGGGCTTTCGGTAGTGCGGGCTAAAAACATTTGCACTTGGGTTTGCATATTTATAATTTCTACTACTAAAAAAACCGTCAAAAAAACGTATAATCCTAAGTTTGACCATTGGTTTTTGAAATATGTAAATTGCCTGTTGGCATTAGCGTCAAACAAATATCCTATTAATAAGGCAGCAAATGGCAAAATAATTGCTATATATCGCGCTTCGTACATGCGAATAGAAACTATAAAATAGCCCAAAACGCCCAAAATCCAAGTTACAATAACTACCTGTGGGGTTATTTGCCGATTTTTGTAATATATAAACAATGTTTTAATCGTTGCCAACAACAAAAATATACTGCCTATTACACCCAATAATTGATTACTGGTTAATAAATGTAACCAATACCAACCGCTTGGTGTTAAATTTGGGTCGGTAAACCATCCGGAGTTTGTTATGGATTGTTGTAAAACCAACCCATTTACAAATTGTAAACCTTTTAAAGTGTATGGGCTAGCTAATAAAAATAATCCGGAAAAAACCACCCAACCCAAAAACAAACCATTGGCGGCAACAATTATTTGTTTGCCTCTCGTTGTTCTACCTTTGACCATAAATAATATAACAAGAAAAAAACCAGCCATGGTTGCAGTCAAATACTGAGTTAAAACAATGTAACGATTAATATTTGGGTTTTCAATAAAACCATCGCTACTAAATAATTTGCTTGCCCAATAATTACCATCAGCGCTTGCCCAAATTAAACAAAAAGCTAAAAGCATAGTTATCCAAGCCCTAAATAACCTTACTGAAGTCAATTTTCCATCGTCAGCTATCTTGTAGTTCCAAAACACAATCAATAAAAACCACAACTGCACAAAACCAAACATCAATAAACCACTATATTTTGCCGCAAAAGCCATAGCTGCTGCTGCAATCGAAGCAAAAAAAGATAGCATAAATTTGTTGTTGGTTATAGGAAGGTTAGATGTTGCAAATTTAATAACAAAGTGCATCGAAACTAACAACCAAAATAACAACATGGTATCAGGGTAGGCAATAGTATTTAAAGTAAATAATACCTTTGGAGCTAAAGAATAATAGGCAACAGCCACAGTATATGCCAATACACCCTTCCAATAAGTTTTTGCCATATAATAAATAAACAACAAGCAACTAATCGAATAAATAAAGGGCACCACACGAAGCACTATTAAAATTTGTGTGTCGGTTAGTGGCAATTGGGTAAACAACGCCCATGTATTTAAAAGCACTAAGCAGGTATTAAAATACAAATGCCCGTGGTAAACCGCATGAAAATAAAATGTATTATTAGTTAAGCATGTTTTTAAAACACCTACATACCCTATTTGGTCGGCATGAAAGGCGTTTACCAAGCGTAAGTCTTCAATACCCCATAAGCACGCAGGTAATATCCAATACGAATAACAAAACAATAAAACAACAAGCCCTATTAGTCGCATGGTTATAAAAAATGTGATATATGTTTGAAGATAAAATGCTGTGCCAAACCTGCCCGCGTATGTAGGCAAAATACATACATTGTTGAATGGGTTTAACTTGAATCGAGTAGTAAATCCGGTAAAAGTTTTTTCCGGAATTGCCATTTCACAGCGCAAAAAAATTTGGTTTATACTCAGTCATGGTATTCGACATTATACAAAATACGTTCTGAGCTTTCGCATATTTCGGCAAATTGCCGGTATAGCTCGGTAACCCGGCTGTTAGACTTCAGCACACATTTTTGCATTTGTAAGCCAAGTTGTTCAAAGTCTTTCAGTTCTATCTCCAAAACTAATGTATAGGCAGGTCCGGTTAGGTCTGTCAGCAACCTAATTTTGACCTCGCTATCATCAGGCTTCGATTGCTTGATTATTTCGAGCCATACTGCTTTGGCATCTTTCATTTTGCCAAATTTAATTCGGAATTCATTTCTTTCTATAAGCATACGGGTATAATTATTTGGTAATTAATTGTGCCTTGGTATTCATAGAATTTTACGCCGAGCGGATTTCAGAGGGCCGGACGTTAAGTTTGCACGCCCCATACTGAGCCAACTCTGACTTTAGCTCTTGTTGCGGCAACTCAAACAAAGGTACAAAAATATAATGTGCTTAGGGCAAACTATTTTGCCCTGCAATTTTTCGACAAAAATGGTGTAGGCCAACTATCTCTCCGGAAGATAATTGTACAACTTGACAGGCTTAGTAGCTAAAATTTCAGTCCGGAATAAACCGTCAAAAATAACAGCTCAAATACCCCTATCCTCCGGAAGAAACAAATATAATTAAATTAGTTAAAATAGATGGCCTTAAAAACTGCCAAAGGTGCACGTCTTCCTACGTTCAAAGAAAGTTTGTCGTTGGCTATTGTGTAATTGTCGGCGAGGGTAAAAACTTTTAAAAATTCGGTTTCGTTTTCCTCAATATCCGGACATGCTTTCATGGTTAGGGCCATATTCTCCTCAAATTTTAACCGCATTCCTTCTTTCAGAGTGTAAGTGCCGTTAAAATAGTTGCATCCTGCAAATCCGGAGACTGTGCCGTCGCTTTTTAGCATAAAATATTGTTCTCTTTCCTGATTTTCTTTCATCGAAACTTTTTGCCCATCTAACTCAACAAGCTTCCAATATTTGTTTACTATTTCGGCTTCGTTGGTGTTTTTAAATGTTGCCAATGTTTTTTTGTTTTTATCCTTTAAGGTAAGTATTTTGTTTTGAATTTGGGTAAATCGGGCATTTTTTAACGCTTCTAAGTACTCATCCTCTATTTTCATTTGGCTTTCGGGGCAAGCCATACGTGTAGCACCCAACTGGCTCAAATCAATTTGGCCTTTACTGCTCATTTTATACTTACCCAATAGTCTATTGCAGCCGGCAAAGCCATAAACCTCATTATCTGTTGAAAATGCAATACTCAAGGGCTCGGCCTGTTGAACGGCTTTGCCATTCAGTGTTTGTAGTTCCCAATTTCCGGTTAAATTTTTTGCCATGTCAAGTTTGTTTTTTTGCACAGAACAACTCACCATCAAAACAGCGAGAAACAATCCTATAATTTTTTTTTCATAATGTTTATTTTTAAATTATATTTGTTTGGCGGCATTGCCTGTGTAATGAAACATTTAAACAACTATTAAGTTTAAAAGCTAAGTTTGATTGGGCATAACTATTGGCAAATTTGTTAAACACGACCTCAACTTTACACACTTTTTTAGACACTACCATAATAGTAATGCTTTCGGAGGTTTTTAGCCTAAAAAATGTCCATTAAGCCACCAAATATAAAAAAGCGCAATACCACTCCTAGTCAGTACTGCGCTTTTTTATGTTGGCAAACCAATTTAAAGCTACCTGATTAAAGTAACATTGCCCTTGCGTTTTTCGGTTGTGCCATCATAAAAATACACAACTGCATGATAAACATAAACAGCTAATGGGCAATGACCCCCCTTGTAATAACCATCCCAGCCATCGGTGTATGGAATTTGCAAGGCTTCAAATTTTTTATTCCCCCAACGGTCGTAAATAAACAAATCTACTTTATCTATATTGTATCCGTTTAAGTGGAATATATCATTTAGGCCATCGTTGTTTGGCGAAAAAGCATTTGGAACAATTACGGTATTGGTAAGCAGCACGGTAATTTTAACGGTATCAGCCGCTTTACAACCGTATTCGTCTTCCATCAAAACATAGTAAACACCTGTTGCACTTGGCGTAATAACAGGGCTTTGCTCTGTACTTCCGGCAATACTTTCTGAAAGTGGTATTAGCGGATGTTTGGGGGTTTCTAAGTCATTATCCCACTCAAAACTTAGTTCACCCTCTAAAACAGATGCGCCTACGGTGTTTAGTATAACTTGTTCGCCGTAGTAAATAGTAGTATCGTTTATGGTTTTAACACTTGCATCCGATACGCTAAAGGTAGCATCATACGAGTTGGAACAACCATGCACATCAACTGTCAGGCTTACCGGAAGTGTTCCTGCTTCGTTAGGGGTTACGTTGTGGGGGCCTTGTCCGGTGTAATTTTGCCCTGCAATATTCCAGTTATAAGTAGCATCGGCAGCAGCAGTGCCTGTAAATTCAAAAGAAACAACATCGCCCAAGCAAATAATTGGTACATCGGCAAACATAGCAGTAGGTGTTTCGTAAACGGTAAGCGTAATTGAGGTGCCGTAAGGACAATTTAACGGACTGATATAATCGTAAACAATAGTATGCGTTCCGGGACCTGCCATTGCCGGGTCAAATAATCCGGATGGGCTAACGCCCGGCCCACTAAAAGTACCGCCTGCGGGTAAGCCTACAAACTGTGCCACCTCATCGGTATTGCAGTATTCGGCTTTCCATCCGGTAATATCGAGCGTTAGCGGTGGGCAAGGGTTGGTAGTACATTCAACGGTATGTGTATTGCCTGCTTCGCAGGTGCTTGGCATGGTAGCGGTTACGGTGCACGAAACGGTAGTATTAACTGCCAACCCCGATACGATGTAGTTAAGGGTTGTGGCGGGCAAGGTAAAGGCCGGCGCACCATCTATTGAAACCTGAAAATCTATTGCGCCCGAAACAGCAGTCCACTTAAATTCTATACTGGTTTCAGTTATCATGCCGCAGGTTAAAGTAAAGTCAGGTGTTATGCCTTCAACAATAACGGTTGCAATAAGTTGGCAACCTGTGGCATCTGTTGCGCTTACCGTGTAGGTTCCGGGTGCCAGCCCTGTAGCGGTAGCTGTTGTTTGCGCAGGGGTGGTGTTCCATATATAGGTTAGCGGTAGCGTGCCGCCGGTTACTGTTACAGTTGCCGTACCTTCGTTTGTGCCGCAGGTGGCAGGTGTTGCCGTTATATTGTCGAGCGAGGGACCCGATGCGTTCGGAACATTTACGGTAGTTGTTGCCCAACAGCCTTTGCTGTCGGTTACGGTTACGGTATAAACACCCTGTGCTAAATTGTTGGCATAATTGCTGTTTAGGCTTAGGTCATGGCTCCACGAGTAGGTTAAACTGCCGTTGCCCCCCGTGGCTATAACACTGGCATCGCCATCGCTTTGATTGCAGGTAGCAGGGGTAATTTTTTCGGGGGCGAGACTTGGGCCCGGTATATCGTTAATACTTCCGGATATTGCGGCAGTACAGCCATTGGCATCGGTAACAGTAACATTGTAAGTGCCTGCTAACAAATTGGCAGCATCCGGATTATTCAAAAGTGCATCGTGCGACCAGCCATAGGTGTAAGCACCTGTTCCGCCATTAGCAACGGCATTCATTGTTCCTAAGCCTTGTGCGCAATAATCGTCGCTTGTAGCACCCCATACAATATTTGGGCCTTCAACAAAGCCTACGTTGGCACTTACGGCATCTTTACAGCCTTTGCTATCGGTTACGGTAACAAAATAAGTGCCTTGGGCTAAACCGTTTGCCGTTGTACTGTTAAGCGTTGCATCTTGGCTCCAAGAATATGTAAAGCCACCCGCGCCGCCGGTTGCCTCAACAGTTATACTTCCCAACAGTTGGTTGCAAATATCGGGACTTGTACTTATAACAGAAACGGTAGGCGCATCTTTGTCGGTAACTTCTAAGGTTATTTCGGCTGTGCACCCAGCTTGGTCTGTTACTTTTACAACGTAAACCCCCGATGGAATATTTAGTGCTTCATCTGTTGTAGAAACATTGGGTGTCCAGGTATAGGTAAGCGCGCCCGTGCCACCCGAGGCAAGTACTTTCGCCGAGCCGTCACTTTGTCCGCAACTCGCCAGTGTAGTATTGTCTATTGCAACTGTTGGGCCGGCAATATCGTTAATAACCACGTTAAGCACTGTTTGGCAATTATTCGCATCTGATACGGTTACGGTGTAATTGCCTGCTAATACATTTATTGGATTATTTCCAGCAAGTTTCGCATCTGACCATGTGTAGCTCAAAGGAGCAGTTCCTCCTGTTGTGGTTATTGTTATACTGCCATCGGCCTTGCCACAATGTGCATCAGTGGCGCTAAATGTAGCAGTTGGTCCGGGTTGGTCTGTAATCGTAACAGATATTGTAGCCGTGCAATTATTAGCATCAGTAGCGGTAATAAGGTAGGTGCCGGGGGCAATATTATTAGCAGTAGTTGTAGCACTAACATTTGGCAACCAAGCTAAGTTTACGGTGCCAGTGCCACCGGTTACAGCAATTTCTATTGCTCCATTATTGACCGAGCAAGTAGGGTCGGTTTTGTTTACTAAACTTATTTGTGGCCCTAATTGCTGCTCGATATTAAAGTTGGCAGTAACAATACAACCTTTAGCATCGGTTAGCGTTACGCTATAGGCGCCTTCGGCTAATCCGGAGGCAGTAGTGGCGTTTAAGCCCGCATCTTGCGACCAACTCAACGTAAATGGCGCAGTTCCACCCGAATAAGTTACGATAGCTGTGCCATTGTCGTTGCCGCAGATTGCCGGAGTTACTGCTACACCATCAATAACAGGCGCATCTAACATGCCAACGGTTAGAGTTACCGAGGCAGTACAACCCTTGCTGTCTGTAACGGTTACGGTATAGTCGCCGGCGGCAATATTATTGGCAGTAGTGCTGTTTAGCATAGCATCGTGCGACCACGACAGGGTTAATGGAGGGGTGCCGCCGCTTACATCAACACTTGCCGAGCCGTCACTTTGTCCGCAACTCGCTGGTGTGGTATTGTCTATTGCAATGGTTGGGCCGGCAATATCGTTAATAACCACGTTAAGCACTGTTTGGCAATTATTCGCATCTGATACGGTTACGGTGTAATTGCCTGCCAATACATCTATTGGGTTATTTCCAGCAAGTTTCGCATCTGACCATGTGTAGTTCAAAGGAGCAGTTCCTCCTGTTGTGGTTATTGTTATACTGCCATCGGCATTGCCACAATGTGCATCAGTGGCGCTAAATGTAGCAGTTGGTCCGGGTTGGTCTGTAATCGTAACAGATATTGTAGCCGTGCAATTATTAGCATCGGTAGCGGTAATAAGGTAGGTGCCGGGGGCAATATTATTAGCAGTAGTTGTAGCACTAACATTTGGCAACCAAGCTAAGTTTACGGTGCCAGTGCCACCGGTTACGGCAATTTCTATTGCTCCATTATTGACCGAGCAAGTAGGGTCGGTTTTGTTTACTAAACTTATTTGTGGCCCTAATTGCTGCTCGATATTAAAGTTGGCAGTAACAATACAACCTTTACCATCGGTTAGTGTTACGCTATAAGCGCCTTCGGCTAATCCGGAGGCAGTAGTGGCGTTTAAGCCCGCATCTTGCGACCAACTTAACGTAAATGGCGCAGTTCCACCCGAATAAGTTACGATAGCTGTGCCATTGTCGTTGCCGCAGATTGCCGGAGTTACTGCTACACCATCAATAACAGGCGCATCTAATACACCAACTGTTTGGGTAACAGTAGCCGTACAACCTTTGCTGTCTGTAACGGTAACGGTATAGTCGCCGGCGGCAATATTATTGGCAGTAGTGCTGTTTAGCATAGCATCGTGCGACCACGACAGGGTTAATGGAGGGGTGCCGCCGCTTACATCAACACTTGCCGAGCCGTCGGCGGTGGCACATCCGGCGGGGGTTGTACCTGTTGGAGTAAGTACAGGTGGGTTATCTTCTTCTATCGTAAAATTAACAATATCGGTGCAACTATTGGCATCGGTTATGGTAACGCTATAATCGCCTTTTGCCAGAGAATTTGAGGAATTTGTAGCGCTGACATTTGGTAGCCAATCATAAGTAAATGGAGATGTTCCTCCGGTGGCGGTAAGGGTAGCCGAACCGTTAGCTTGTCCGCAGGCAGCTTTACTTAATCCGGTTAGTGTTAAATCGGGGCCGGCAATATCATCTATGGTTACACTTGCTGCAGCTTTACAACCGTTGGCATCGGTAACTTCTACATTATAAGTTCCTGCGGCTACATTATTTAAGTTGTTGCCTTGTGTTCCATTACTCCAAACAATAGTCAGAGTGCCGGTTCCACCTGTTGCATTCACCTCTGCCGATCCATTAGAATTGCCGCAGGTCGTTGCATTTATGCTGATAACTGTTAGAATGGGCGCGTTCAAATCGCTTATAGAGGCATTGCCGATTGTTTGGCAACCATTGGCATCGGTTACGGTAACTTGGTAAGAGCCAGCTTTTAATCCGGATAGGTTTGCTGAACTTCCCCCACTCGACCAGTTATAGGTATAGGGCGATGCACCCCCACTTACCGAAGCGTTCGCTGTTCCATCAGCTTGTCCACAACTCGATTGTGTGGTTGTTATTGAAACAACCGGGGCGGGGGCATCGGCTATACTGTAACTTGCACTTGTAATACAGCCGCCGGCATCGGTTACGGTTACGGTATAGCTTCCGGCTTTTAATCCGATTCGGTTTGGGCTGTTTATCAACAAATCATCTGACCATTGATAGTTGTACGGAGATGTGCCACCGCTGACGCTTATTTCAATAGATCCGTTTTTATTGCTGCATGTTTCGTTTACTATGTTTACAAGGCTGATAATTGGACCCGGTATATCGTTTATAATTCCGGATAAAACAGCAGTGCAGCCGTTGGCATCGGTAACAGTTACGGTATAGTTTCCGGATTTAATATTTAAGGCATCGCTGGCATTTAGGTTTGCATCGTGCGACCATGCGAATTTAAGCGGAGCTTTACCTCCCGTAGCGCTTACTTTCATTAAACCATCTGGATTTCCACAGTGTGCATCGGTGGTTTTTACCAAACTCAAGGTTGGCCCAGGTGTATCGAACACATCAAAACTTGCCGATTCCATGCAACCAAAATCGTCGGTAACGGTAGCGGTATAAGTTCCGGCACCAATATTATTTAAGGTTGTGCCACTGTTGGGCACTGGCGACCAGTTAAAGGTGAGTGGCCCGTTTCCTCCAAATGCCTCTACCTCTATTTTGCCATTTTGGGCTGTACAGGTTTCGTTTACTAAATCAACCAAGGCAAGTGTAGGCCCATCTAAATTATCAACCGCTAAGTCAACAACGGCTATGCAACCAGCAGCATCGGTAAGGGTAACAGTGTATGCCCCCGTCATTAAGCCATTTGCTAATGGGCTGTTTAACGAACCATCATGCGACCAGGTATAAGAATATGGGGTAATGCCGCCCGTTGCCTCAACCTGTGCCGAACCATCGCTTTGGAAACAGTGGGCTGGCTGCACATCAAGAATTGCCAATAATGGCCCGTCTATTAAGCCTACATCTGCGGTAAGGGTTGTCTGGCAATTGTTTGAGTCGGTAATGGTAACGGTATAGCTGCCCGATGTTAAATTATTGGCATCGGGGCTGTTAAGGGCAGCGTCATGGCTCCATGCGTAGGTATAAATTCCGGTGCCGCCTGAAGCACTTATATTAATGCTTCCAATACCTTGCCCGCAGTTATCGGGTATTGTGCCATTTAAAACTACCGATGGTCCGGCAACAACGTCTATTGTTGCGCTTAGTGCATCTTTACAGCCTTTGCTGTCGGTAACCGTTACGCTGTATGTTCCGGAAGCTAAGTTAGTAGCCGTTGGGCTGTCTAAACCCGCATCGTGCGACCATGAGTAAACAAAGCCACCTGAGCCACCCGATGCATCAACGGTAATACTACCATTTAACTGACCGCATATTTCGGGAGTGGTATTAATCAGTACAATACTTGGAGCATCTTTATCGGTTACTTCAACCTCAACGGTTGCAGTACATCCGGCCTGGTCGGTAACGGTTACCTGGTATAAACCCGATGGAACATTATTAGCCAAATCGCTGTTAGATACATTAGGCAACCATGTATAAGTTAATCCTCCTGTTCCTCCCGATGCTATAACACTTGCCGAGCCGTCGCTTAGACCGCAATTAGCTTGGGTGGTTGGGCCGGCGGAAATAGTGGGTCCGGGAATGTCGTTTACAGTCATGTCAAGGTTAAAGGTGCAGCCATTTGCGTCTGTAATAGTTAAGCTGTATGCCCCTGCCAATATTGAGACTATATTTGTGCCGCTTAATGCCGCATCAGACCAATTATAGGTAAGCGGTGCTGTGCCGCCAGACACCTGTACATTTATACTGCCATCGGCTTTGCCACAATGGGCATCTGTTGTTGTAAAGGTTGCCGTTGGTCCCTTTAAGTCGATTAACGCTACATTAATAGAAGACTTGCATCCATTGACATCGGTAGCTGTTATAACGTAATTGCCCGGAGCCAAATCTGTTGCTTTTGATTGGGTTTCGGTGGTATTTGGCAACCAACTTAATGTTATTGCTCCTGTGCCCCCGGTGGTTGTTACTTCTATTGTTCCGTTGTTAAGCGAGCAAGTTGGGTCGGTTTTTGCCACTAAGCTAATTTGTGGACCTAATTGTTGTTCTATTGTAAAATTGGCCGAAACTACACAGCCTTTACCGTCTGTCAGTGTTACGCTGTACGAACCTTCGGCTAATCCGGATGCGGTGGTACTGTTAAGTGCGGCATCTTGCGACCATGATAAGGTATAAGGGGGATTGCCGCCCGAATAAGTTACGTTTGCGGTGCCGTTGTTGTTGCCGCAGGTTGCGGGGGTTACGGCTATACCGTCTATGGTTGGCGGGGGCAATGTGCCAATGGTAAGGCTAAGTTCGGCTTTACAGCCTTTGCTGTCGGTTACGGTTACGCTATAACTGCCCGAAGCAATATTGCTGGCTGTTGTGCTGTTTAGGGTAGTATCGTGGCTCCATGTATAGGTTAATGGGGGGGTGCCTCCTTGTCCGTTTACGGTTGCGCTGCCATCGGCAGTGGCGCAGCCGGCATCGGCGGTGCTAACCAAGTTTAGAGTTGGCCCTGGCAAGTCATTAATGGTAAAATTAGCAGAGGCTGTGCAGCCATTGGCATCGGTAACGGTAACTGCATAATTGCCCGCAGGGATATTAACAGCCTGATTTCCGGAGGATACATTTGGCGACCATGTGTAGGTAAGTGCGCCAGTGCCGCCTGTTGCGGTAACGGTTCCAGAACCATTGCTTTGCCCACAGTTGGCATTAATTGTTTCGGTAACGGCTAAAGTAGGTCCGGGAATATCATCTATCGTAATAGAAACCACATCTTTGCAGCCATTGGCATCGGTTACGGTTACACTGTAAGTGCCGGCTAATAATCCGGATGCAGTATTGCCCGTATTGCCATTAGACCAATTAATTGTTAAAGGTGCAGCACCGCCAGTAGCTGCCACTTCAGCAGTTCCATTTGCATTGCCGCAGGTAGAATTAGTGGTGCTTACAATGCTTAATGTGGGAGCATCCTGGTCAGATATGTCGGCAGTTGCAACTGCTTCGCAGCCATTGGCATCTGTAACGGTTACGCTGTACGAGCCTGCAGGTACACCCGACAAGGTGTTGCCCGTTGCCCCTGTTGACCAAACGTAGGTATATGGTGTTTTGCCGCCTGCGCCCGAAGCCGTCGCCGAGCCGTCGCTTTGCCCACAACTCGATTGATTAGTGGTTACACTGGCAGTTGGGGGCGGGGTGTCGGTTAGGGTATAGGTAGCAACAACTTGGCAGCCAAAAGCATCGGTAACCGTAACAGTATAGCTTCCTGCCATTAAATTATTGCGGTCGGGTGTAGTAATTGTTGCATCATCAGCCCACGCATAGGAGTAGGGGGGCGTGCCACCCGAAGCAGTAACACTAAGTGCGCCATTGGCTTCGCTACAGGTGGTGTTTGTGCTGCTTTGTAGGGATACAGTTGGGCCTGGTATATCGTTTAAAGTGATGATTGTTTGGTCTTTGCAGCCGTTGGCATCTGTAACAGTTACAGCATATAAACCCGATTTTAAGTTAATGGCATCGGCAGCGTTAAGGGTTGGGTCGTGCGACCATTTAAAGGTAAGTGGGGCAGTGCCGCCTGTTACTGACACTTGAATTGAGCCATCACTTTGCCCGCAGTGAGCATCAGTGGTTGTTACGGTGATTTCGGGTTTTGGTGAGTCAAAAATTTCGTAGGTTGCGGTTACGGTACATCCGGCAGCGTCAGTTACGGTAACGCTATACACGCCTGCGGTTATTCCGGATAATACATTGCCAAAGGCCGAAATTGGCGACCATGTATAGGTGTATGGGAATAGTCCCCCTTCGACTGTGATTTCTATTTTTCCATCATTTTGTGTACACATGTCGTTTGTAAGCACTACTGCGGTAATATCGGGCGGTGGAACGGCAACAATTTCAAAGTCGGCAGTATCGCCACAGCCCCAGGTATCGGTAACAGTTACCGAATAAAAGCCATCGTCTAATCCGGAAGCAAATGGACTATCGAGGGTTGGGTCGTGCGACCAGTTAATATCTATTGTTGTTGGGTCGGTATTTCCGGAGGGGTCGAATATAACGGTTGCCGTTCCGTTGTTTTGGTCGCAGAAATTAGCACTTGTTTGAACAGAAATTTTTGGTGCCGGATAATCTATTATTGTAAATGGCATAGTTGCAATACAGCCATTGGCATCTGTAACCATAACGCCATAATTGCCCGGAAGAATATTGGTAGAGGTATTGGTGGTTTCGCTTGGGTCGTTTGACCATGTGTAGGTGTATGGCGGGGTGCCGCCTACTACCGTTACGGTTGCATTACCGTCGGGTTGCCCACAGTGTGCGCCGTTCGTTAAAACACCAATAATAGTTGGTCCTGGAATTTCGTCAATGGTAACAACCTCAGCTACTATGCAACCCATTGCATCTGTTATTTGTATAGTGTAAGTTCCGGTGAATAGATTTTCTACGGTATTGTCGCCGTCTGGGTTGCTGGCGTTAAAGGTGTAAGTTAGCGGTGGAGTGCCGCCACTTGCATAAACGGTAAATGCGCCAATGCCTTTTCCACAAATATCGGGGGTTACGTCAATACTGTCAATAACGGGGGCACCTAAGTTATTGATGGTGGCAATGGCTTCTATGGGGCAGCCGTACATATCGGTTACGGTAACACTATAAACACCTGCTGCCAACCCAAAGGCAACAGGGCCGGTTTGCCCCGGTATAGACCATGTATAGGTATATGGGGGGGTGCCGCCGCTTACATTGACTTGAATTTGCCCATTTGCCTCGTTGCAAATTGCATCGGTAACAAAGGTTTCTATGAGGTCGGGGCCAGGTATTTCGTCTATTACTGCTGTGGTTGAGTCTGAGCAGCCGTTCATGTCTGTAACAGTGATACTATACGTTCCGGCAGACAAACCCGATGCATTTGGTCCGGAGCTTACGCTCGGGTTCCATGTGTAGGTATAGCCGGGTGTGCCGCCCACAGCACCTGTTGAAATGCTACCGTTTGCTTGGTCGCAATTTTCGGGAACAGTTGTTGGGGGTAATATTTGAAGTAACGAGGGTTGGTTTATAACAACGTTGCCGGTTTCGGTGCAGTTATTGGCATCTGTTACCGTTACGTTATAAGCGCCGGCGGGGGCAGTAATTACGGCGGTTGTAGCACCGTTTGACCACAAATAACTGTATCCGGGAGTGCCGCCCGAAACCGATACTGTTGCCGTGCCATCTTCGCCAAAGCATAAGGCGGGGGTGCTTGAGGTGGTTACAATTAATGGAGGGGGCTGGTTGATTACAATAACAACAGATTCTTGGCAGCCATTTGCATCAATTGCTAAGGCGGTATAAACTCCGGCTAATAAATTGGTTGGGTTTTGCTCGTTGTTTGGTATTGAGGTGGGTCCAGACCATACAATTGTTACAGGTGTTACGCCTCCGGTTAAATTTAAATTAATGGAGCCAGTTGCATCGCCATTACAAAGCACATCTTCCGCTGTTGGATTCATATCGATTGGTATAGACAAGTCGAGTACATCGGCGCTTAGCTCGACTGTACAGCCGTATAAGTCTGTTACCGTTACGTTGTAGGTGCCTGCAGGCAATCCGAATGCTGTGTTGGTGCTGCTTACGTTGGGGTTCCAGGTATAAGTAATTGGCGATGTGCCGCCGGTGGTAGTAACTGTAGCACTGCCGGTTCCGCCGGGGCATAAAATATCTGTTTTAGAAATGGTAGCGTCTATGTCGTCTAATTCAACATCGGCGGTTGTTTCGTTTTGGCATCCGTTTGCATCGGTTACGGTTACGCTGTAGGTGCCGGGGGCATTAACGGTAATAGGGTTGGTTGTTTCGCCGGTTGACCATATATAGGTTACACCGCCCGAAGCTGTTAAATTTATTGTGCCGCCGTTACATAACAATCCGGGAACGTTTATTGAAGGGGTGGGTAGTTGATTTACCGTAATTGTTGCATCTCCAACCGCCGTGCAGCCAGTTCCGGAATCGGTAAACACCGCATAATAAGTAGTTGTTGAGGTGGGGCTTACGTTGCCTGTTACGGGGCTGCCGCCTGGTGGCGGAGCTGTGAACCAATCATACGTACCGCTACCGCCGCCATTTAGGTTGGTAATAGGAATTGACTCGCCAATACATATTTCAGCATCATTTGTCTGTACGGTGGGGGCGGGTATAATGGTTATTGTAAATACATCGGCAAGGCTGTAGCAGTTATTGGAGTTTTGACCTATGACCCAAAAATCATAAGTTCCTGGCGTATCGGTATCAACGTAGGGATTGGGGTCAAATGAATTGCCGGTAAAAATGGCCGATGCTCCTCCGGATGGATCATTTTCAAACCACTGCGCGGTGCCTGAATAGGGTAAGTTTGCGTCTATATTGCTTAAAACATCGCCTTGGCAGGCTTCTATATCATCAACGTCTGGTGTTTCGGGTACAGGCGGATTGGTTAGGGTTACAGTGCCGGTTTCGGTGCAGCCTTTATAATCGGTTACGGTTACCGTGTATGTGCCTGCCGATAAGCCGCTAATTGTTTGCGTGGTGCCACCCGTTGACCACACATAAGTATAGGGCGAGGTGCCGTTGCTTGGGTTTGCAGTTGCCTGCCCGGTGCTGCCATTATTACAAAGTGGGTCGGTACTTGTAACGGTAACGGTAATATCAGTCAGCGTAATTACGCCGGTACTGTTGCTGGTATTGGTACAAGGGTTGGCATCAGTTACGGTGTTGATGGTATAAGTGCCGGGGGCATCCACTACAAGCACGTATGGCGAGGTTGCTATGGTTATGGTTGCAGTTGTGCCATCGGGTTTAGTATAAGTTAGTGTCCATGGAGCAGTTCCGGTTAGATTAATAGTAAGTGAAGATGTAGCGCCGGGAGCATCACAAATGGTATTATTGCCCGCAAAATTGGCGGTGGGTAAATTATATATGACAAGGGTTAAATCGTCTTCTGACTCTATGTCGCAGTCGTTAAAATACGTGTAAGTTACGGTATATGGGGAGGTTGCCACGTTGGGGTCAAACATTCCGGTATTGGCATCAATGATACCCGACCCCGACCATGTACCGCCCGGAACATCGGCATCGAGGTCAATGGGGGCATCGTTTTTACACATGGGTCCGGGGTCAATGATGTTTACCGGAGTGGGGTCGTCATTTACATCTACGGTAACAGAAGCCGTAGCAGTATTATCGCAAAGGTCGGTTACGGTTACGGTGTAGGTGGTAGTGGTATTGGGGTACACTACAAGTGGGTTTACGTTGCCGGCACCTGTACTCCACGAAAGCACTTTATCGGTAGCTATGCCGGCACCACCCGTTACGGTGGCAGTAAGGGTAACGGTATCGCCGGGGCAAACGGGATTTGGTGTTGCTGTTAAGGTAATGTCTAATTCTGTTGCGTCTTTTATTAGCAAGGTTTTTGTAATAGTGGTGGGGTTACACGGGCAGCCCGATGGAATAGTTAAGGTAATTGATTCAATACCTTCGGTTAAGCCGTCTAAATAGGCATCTATAAAAAGGGTGTACGAGCTTTGCCCGGCGGGTATGGTAATGGAGGTGGGTATAGTGTTGCAGTCGGTTCCGGGGGTTGCCGTACCCGAAATAGTTATACCGGTTATTGTTAAAGGTTGGCTTAAATCGGAGGAATCTTCGCGGAGAAAGGTAAAAAAGCCGTCATCGCAGCCTTCGTACATAAGGTTGATACTGGTATTGCCGTTTACACCTGCATTTACATCAAAACCCGTACCTGCATCGAAACTGCCTTCTTCTAAAAATACACCCGAGTCAAGTATATGGTCTGAGCAGTCGGATATGGCTAATTTAATATGGTAGGTTTGGCAGGGCGTTAAAGTGGGTGTTGTAGCCGTTAGCACAACGGTAACGCCGTCGTACTCTACGTTTAGCCCTGCATTGCTTGGACACGAACCTGCGTTGCCTACAAAATAGGAGGTGTTTGTATTTTGATTTACATTGTTAATTGAAACGGCAGTAGTGCCATCGGGCAATAAGGCGATGTTTACTGCACCTCCGGAATAGGGCCCGGATATGCCGGGTCCGGAGATAAAAAAGCCAAATACATCGCTAAAACTACTTGGTGCCCACTCGCAATATTCTTCAGAGCCAAAAACGTAGTTAAAAGTAGCTACGTCTTGCGTGGGTACAAAATCAAAAGAAAGAATAGCGGCATCGTAGGTGGGGTACGAGCTGGTTTGTAGCAGGTCAAGGTCGGCGTCACCGCCAAGCCCTAAATCTGTGCCAGTACCTTCGTTGTTGTTAGGCCCGTTGGCATTGCTGCAATTGCCCGAAGCCAAAATTACACCACTTGCAATACCTATTGGCGCACTGCCTCCGGTAAAGTACCCGCGTGCGGCGGTGGCTCCGGTATAAGTTATATTTGTTGCCGTAACACAGTCAGAACCGTTTAGCAGTATGGTTTGCACTAATTGCGAAGTGGAGTAGGTACTAGAACTTGCAGTTAGCTGTGCCTTAAGTTTTTGTTGAGAAATAACTATTAAAAGTAGGGTGATAGTTATTAGGGCATGGGTAATATTTTTTACCATAGCGATATTGTATATAAGCGTTCAATAAAATAAACTTACAAATACAATCTCTATGGAGTAGCTATCACTTAAATACTAATAAAACCCAAACCAACACACAGTTCTCTTTTTTTTAATTCACAAATTTACATTATATTACTTGATTTGCTTAATGTACGAGTAAAAGCTTACTAATACAAATTAGCCGCTTGTTTAAAAATTTCCTCTAAATTACAATTGAATAATGTAAATTTTACGCCATAGAAATCAATTAATATAAACTATTGTTAAATGGCTGTGTGTTGAGTACGGAATATTAGATAAATGCAGTTATATAGGTGCGATTTTGCGCTAAAGGTAGAATTAATTTTATAAACTTCAACTTACAATTTGTAAATGTTTTAACAATAATTGGTAAAGTTGAAGACATAAGGTAAAAATCCTGTTAAAAAATGGTTGGTTTTGGCAAAACATATTGCTAAAAATAGTCAACAAATCATCCGGATAAATTATTATTTACAAATAATATTAATTTTATTTAATATAAAATAATACACATAAAATTGCAACCCAAATCCACTTAGTAAATACGATATTATAAGTAGTTGGGTTGCTTGAAAAAAACTTAATAACGTTTCGGGTTGTTTGGGGGATTCAATATTGGTAGTACCCCCAAATGGTGTTGGCAAAGAAATAAGCTTGTCTTTAGGGCGGGCTTTATTACACCATTTCAAATTCTTTTGGGTAAATTACCGTTCCTGCTACATTTTTAAGCCCGTCTTTTTCTAATTCAATGGCCATAAAAAAGTTTGACGGCACATCGAACGGCGCTTTAATATTCCATTTGTTGGCGGGTTCAAATCCAAATTTTGGATAATAATGTTCGTGCCCCAACACCACTACCGACTTAAATTTTAAGCGCTTTGCCAGTTCAAGCCCTTTTTTTACAAGTTGCCCGCCAATTCCACTTTTTTGGCACTCAGGGCTTACCGCCATTGGGGCAAGTCCTAAACTCTCAAATAGGTTTCCGTTGCTGTCTTTTATCAATATTTTGGTCAATAAGATATGCCCTACAATTTTATTGTTTTGGGTTGCAACAATTGAGAGACTGTCTAAAAATTAAAAATTGGCATGCCAGTCCTAAAAATTGATAGGAAAAAAGTTATTAAAAGAGATGTGAATAAAAGACTATCAGTTTGACGTTTAAATAATAATTCATAGCTTTATGAAAATCAAACACATAAAGTAAAATGAAAACCTACCCAAGCAGTCTCACCGATAGTCAATGGAGTGCAATATTAGGCATTTTAGACGACAAACGGAAACGAAAACACAGTTTAAGAGAAATTTTTAATGCGCTGTTCTATTTGCTTAAAACTGGCTCAATGGCGCATGCTGCCGTTCCATTTTCCGTCATGGAAGCTTGTTTACTACTATTTTACCAAGTGGAAGAAGGATGGGACGATAGAACTCATCCATGAAATACTCAGGATAAGACTCGAAAGCAAGCAGGCAGGGCTTCATCGCCAAGTGTTGGTATAATTGATAGCCAGAGGGTAAAGGCACCGAGCGTCGGAGGCTTTTGCGGAGGGATGGACGGGGGTAAACAAGTTAAAGGGAGAAAGCGGCATATTGTTGTCGATACAATAGGACTACTTTTTAGCGGTTGTGGTTCATGCGGCAAATGAGCATGACAGTAAATCAGCCCCAATGGTTATAGCTGACCTCAGAGGCAGGTTTTGCAGATTGGTAAAGATAGTAGCTGATGGCGGGTATAGAGGCGAGTTAATTGAAAATACCCGCAAAACGTTTGGGTGGGTGGTTGAGGTTGTAAGTAGATCGAATACAGCCTCGAAATTCGAAGTATTGCCAAAAAGATGGATTGTTGAAAGAACTTTTGCATGGCTCGAAAGCTATCGAAGATTGAGTAAAGACTTTGAGTTCCAAACCGAAACGAGCCAGACAATGATCCAACTTGCCATGATAAAATTGATGCTTAATAGAATTAGAAAATAAAATTTAGACAGGCTCTGAAAGTTCCGGAACAAAAACATCCGGATTGCCCCTTAAAGCAACTACCAATTTTGCTTCGTTATCTTGCCCAAATGCTGCTCGGTTAAGCTCAAAAACCTCGTCAAAATCGGCTGTTGTTTCTTGCCGCAGCAATATTTTTTTTGTCATTTTGTTTTTTTAAGCACATTATTTTGTACTGATGGCGCACAAATTACTAAGTTTTAATTTACGTCATCTTAAGGTGGTTGTATGTTTAATGTGCGGTCATTCTTTTAATTCCGGATATTTACTACCCAAAACAGCGCGTACTGATAATAAATTTGCCGTCTTGATTGCTATGCAAACAAGCAAACTTCATCAAACATTAATTTTGCACCCAATTTAATGCGCCCTAACCTTTTTGCTTCGGTTAGAGCGCACCAATAAAATAGCAATTTTTATAAGTCGTGAACTATATAAACATCTTCAAAACTGCCAGATATAGTAACCGTTTTAGGTGGTTGGTCACCAGACGTGAATACGCCAGTAAAATTTCCCGAAACATAGCGGTCGGTACTTTTGCCAAGCGGCGCAGTCGATTCGGTATCGGTTATAGTAAGCGACCCCGAAATTGCGTAAAAACCAGTTGGCGACCCCGAGGCAGTGTGATTATATACCCCAAAACCGTCAGGGGCAACTATTGTATAAGTTCCGTTTGAAATGCTGGTAGCAGTTTTTGCCAATAAATTGATAGACCATGTAGTACCTTCGGCACAATATAGACTCAGCCCTCCAAGAGAACTGAAAGAACCAAGAACAGAATGAGTTGTAGAACCCGGCGGAATGGCCTGGTCAATGGTTTGGGCATAGTCGCCGGTTACACTTGCCTTAAAATCTGCTGTTTTTAATACAGGGTTAGTGTTGTCGTCTTTATTACAAGAAGAAAAGGCAAGCATAATTGTTAAAAGCAAAAAAAACGAAAAAATAAATTGTACTTTTTTCATGGGAAAATAGTTTGAGTGATTATGAAATATGAAATTGTAAAACAAACATGGAAAGCGCAAATACTGCCGCTATCCGGAAATTTAACTTATTCCGTCTTCGTTAGCAATATTATTTAAAAAGTTTAGTCGGCGCTTAATCCTTTTTTATTTTACGGCTGTGCTTTTTATCTTTTCATCGCATAGTTCAATGAATAAACAAATTGAAATTGTTTATTTCCGGAACAAAAGTACTACAATCCAAAACTATATATTTACCTTATTTTTAAGTTTTTATATTTTAGCTCCAATCTTTTATTTCAGTCTTTCAAATTTGGCCTGGAAAAAGCGCAAATATTTAGGTTCGTAAATCATTTTCAATCCTTTGATGCTTTTCCGCCTTCTGTACACATTGTAAGCAGACTCGGCAATTACATCCATGTGTGCCTGCGTGTAAACCCGGCGGGGAATGGTAAAACGAACTAGTTCTAATTTTGGGTAATAGTTTTCGCCGTTTGGCTTTCTTCCGGCCGATACAATTCCGCGTTCCATAGTGCGCACGCCCGAGTCAATATAAATTTCGGCGGCTAATGTTTGTGCCGGATACTCATCTTGCGTAATATGTGGAAGAAATTGTTTGGCATCAACAAAAATTCCATGTCCACCAATAGGTTTTACAATTGGAATACCATATTCCATCATTTTATGCCCAAGGTATTCAATTTGCCCCACACGTGCTCGTATATGGTTGTCGCTCAAGCTTTCTTCAATGCCAATGGCCATCGCTTCCATGTCTCGGCCGGCCAAACCGCCATAGGTGTGCAAGCCTTCGTACACTACTACCAAATTTCTTGCCTCTTCAAAAGCATCCCAGTCATTAATGGCCAAAAAGCCGCCAATATTTACTAAGGCATCCTTTTTTGCGCTCATGGTGGCACCATCTGTATAAGAGCAAATTTCAAAAACTATTTCGCGGATGGTTTTTTTCTCGTAGCCTTTTTCGCGTTGCTGAATAAAGTAGGCGTTCTCGGCTACGCGGGTCATGTCGTGAATAATTTTAATGCCGTGTTTATTCGTGTACGAGCGAACCTCTTTAAGATTTTCCATACTAATGGGCTGCCCGCCTGCCATGTTTACATTTGTTGCAATGCACACATACGGAATTCGTTTGGCCCCATGTTTTTTAACAAGTGCATCTAATTTTTTTAAATCTATATTGCCTTTAAATGGGTGCAGATTTTCTGAGTCGTGCGCCTCGTCAATAATAACATCGGCAAAAGTGCCTCCGGCTAATTCTTGGTGTAGGCGTGTGGTAGTAAAATACATATTACCCGGAACGATGTCGCCCTCTTTAATCAGTATTTTTGAGAGAATATTCTCTGCACCTCTTCCTTGGTGGGTAGGAATAATATATTTGTAGCCATAGCATTTCTGGATAACTTTTTCGAGGTGGAAAAAATTTCGGCTGCCTGCATACGCCTCGTCGCCCAGCATCATACCCGCCCATTGACGGTCGCTCATGGCCGAGGTACCACTGTCGGTAAGTAAGTCAATATAAACGTCTTCAGAGTTCAACAGAAAAGTATTGAAGCCGGCATCTTTGATTGCTTTTAATCGTTGCGGGCGCGAAGTCATTTTTAGTAACTCCACCATTTTCATTTTGTATGGCTCGGCCCATGAATGTTTAATTTTTTGTGTCATGCTCTATATGTTTTAATAATACTTGGTAACGGAAAGGATTAATGTGAGCATAAATTACAAAGCATAAAGTTTTAATTTTAACCAACATATTAGATAATTTTAAGAAATGTAAAGTCCTACCTGCAAAGTTAAAATAAGTATTTTTAAAAAATTGATTTTACAAGTAAAATATTGGCACTTTAATTTATTTTTCCGGAGCTTAGTGATTAAGAGACTGTCTAAAAATTAAAAATTGGCATGCCAGTCCTAAAAATTGATAGGAAAAAAGTTATTAAAAGAGATGTGAATAAAAGACTATCAGTTTGACGTTTAAATAATAATTCATAGCTTTATGAAAATCAAACACATAAAGTAAAATGAAAACCTACCCAAGCAGTCTCACCGATAGTCAATGGAGTGCAATATTAGGCATTTTAGACGACAAACGGAAACGAAAACACAGTTTAAGAGAAATTTTTAATGCGCTGTTCTATTTGCTTAAAACTGGCTGTCAATGGCGCATGCTGCCGTTCCATTTTCCGTCATGGAAGCTTGTTTACTACTATTTTACCAAGTGGAAGAAGGATGGGACGATAGAACTCATCCATGAAATACTCAGGGATAAGACTCGAAAGCAAGCAGGCAGGGCTTCATCGCCAAGTGTTGGTATAATTGATAGCCAGAGCGTAAAGACAACAAGCGTCGGAGGCTTGTGCAGAGGGATTGACGGGGGTAAAAAGTTAAAGGCAGAAAGCGGCATATTATTGTAGATACAATGGGACTACTTTTAGCGGTTGTGGTTCATGCGGCAAATGAGCATGACAGTAAATCAGCCCCAATGGTTATAGCTGACCTCAGAGGCAGGTTTTGCAGATTGGTAAAGATAGTAGCTGATGGCGGGTATAGAGGCGAGTTAATTGAAAATACCCGCAAAACGTTTGGGTGGGTGGTTGAGGTTGTAAGTAGATCGAATACAGCCTCGAAATTCGAAGTATTGCCAAAAGATGGATTGTTGAAAGAACTTTTGCATGGCTCGAAAGCTATCGAAGATTGAGTAAAGACTTTGAGTTCCAAACCGAAACGAGCCAGACAATGATCCAACTTGCCATGATAAAATTGATGCTTAATAGAATTAGAAAATAAAATTTAGACAGGCTCTAAGAATATTTGTCGGATGCAAAGATACTCTCAATTTGGCTACAAGTTTCAATAAATTTCAGATTAGGCAGTCTTAATTCCGGAAAAATAAAAGTTTTTTTGCGATTTGGAGCAACTCACATCGTCAAATGGAGAAACTATGCGCATAGCAGTTAATTAATCTTTCACTATTATTTTTTTAAAAACATGAGTAAATTAATCATCAACGTATTAAAGCTGTTTTTTATGGCTTTTGTAGCTATGGTTGCTATTACCAGTTGTACCAAACAAGACGACATAGACCAACCAATAAGCGTTGCTGGCAAACTAACAGACGATGCTACCTCGTTTGCAAGCAACAATTACCAGCCAACAACTGCTACCAACAAACCAACCGGCGACACCAACAACCCAGCCGACCAGCAAGCAAGCAACGCCCCTATTTTACCACCTAAAGAAACAATGGTATTACCCGTTTCTGGCCAATCTGGTAAAGCCGGCGGAGCGCAAGGAATTGCGCACTTTGTTGCAGCCACAGCAGTGGGTTTTTGGAACACTATTTTAACCGTTAATGTAGCACTACCCGTTGCGGCCTTTGCCGAGTCGTTCAAATATACCCCGTTTTTTTTGGATGGCAAATGGCACTGGGTTTATTTTGTTAATGTAAACAACGTATTTTATTTAGCCAATCTGCAAGCCGTTGATAACGGAACAACCATTGATTGGAAAATGTTAGTAAGCAAACAAGGCGAGTTTAGCAATTATGTTTGGTTTACAGGCACATCAGACAAAGATGGCAACAACGGCAACTGGACGATAATGCAAGGCCCCGGCGTAAATGCCCCCTATCTTGGTATTGAATGGACAAAAGAAAGCGACAAAGTTGGCAACATCAAGTTTACCAACCTTGTTGAGGGCGACGGTGCAAAAGGCTCCTACATTCATGCCGGATTAATAAATGACCCACAATACAACGCTTTTTACACTATTTTTAGTAAAGCCGATAATAATTTGGGTAATATTGAGTGGGATACAAACGGTAGTGGTGGCCGCATAAAATCGCCTGGCGCATTTGGCAATGCCAGCTGGCACTGTTGGGACTGGGCTACTGTTGACATTATTTGCCCCGAATAAGAAAACCAACGAACCAACTAACTAATTTTATTTATTGACAATTAGTTAAGAAGACAGCTTAGAACGCTGTATTGTTATAGTTCCGGATGCTTAATTGCTTTGTTTAAACGCAAACAGTTGAACATCCGGAATTTTATTTGTTTTGTTGCCAACCAAAGGTCTTCCAAAACAAAAAATATAAGGCTTCGTTTAAGCAAACAGGTCTAAAAAAACAACAAAATAGTCCACCAAAATAAAATATAAATGCCCGCCAACAAAAACTAATGTACCTTTGTAGGCAGTTACAAGTTAAAACATTAACCCCCTTGCCCAAGCCGCAGATATTTCATGCCTGCTTCATACACTACAACCGTTAATGATGAGTGGCAATTTGAATTTGCCGATGCCGATTTATTGCCCTCAAACTGGGATTTGGCAACCATAACCCCTAACGCGCGCTACCATTTATTGATAAATGGCAAATCGTACAATATTGAGGTAGCCGAGCTAAACCAGGCCCAAAAAACAGCCAAATTGCGTATTAATAACCATATTTATTCCGTTAGCCTGCAAACTAAATTAGATGCACTGCTGGCAAAAATGGGTATTAAAAACGCTACCCAGAACAAAATTGACACCATAAAAGCCCCCATGCCCGGATTGGTGCTAAAAATTGAGGCAACACCCGGCCAAGCCGTCCTTAAAGGCGACACTTTGTTAGTTTTAGAAGCTATGAAAATGGAAAATGTTATAAAGGCCCCTGCAAATGGTACGGTTGCCCAAATATTGGTGCAACAAGGGCAAGCAGTCGAAAAGGGAGCCGTTTTAATTAATATGCAATAAATTACCTAAGTATTACCACCTTTTCTTCCGGAAAAATTAGAAATAAATCCGGCAACTTAAACAACAGATGCACCAAACATTATCTTAAAATTAATTGTTAAAAATAAAAATGTAACTGCGCTTGTATTTTTTGGCAATTCAAAACGTCTAATATACGTAATTGCGGATGTGCCTTCCAATCTATTAATTAATCTTTAACCATAATACTTTAAAAAAAACATGAGCAAATTAACACCCTCCGTATTAAAGCTGTTTTTTATGGCTTTTATAGCCGTAGTTGCCATAGCCGGCTGTACTAAAAAAGACGAGCCATCGGGCAATGCCCCGCAACTACCCCCTAAAGAAACAATGGCTTTACCCAATTTTGATAAATTTCCTAGCGGCAAAACCGACGAAACTCAAGGACTTTCGCACTTTTATGCAGCCGCAGGGGTAGGTATTTGGAATACCATTTTAGCCATAAATTTAGTACTGCCTGTTGCAGCCTTTGCCGAGTCGTTTAACCATACCCCATTTTATAAAGATGGTGCATGGAACTGGGCTTATGCTGTTAATGTAAATAATGTAATACATTTAGCCAACCTACAAGCCATTGATAACGGAACAACCATTGAATGGAAAATGCTAATAAGCAAACAAGGCGAATACAGCGATTTAGTTTGGTTTACAGGCACATCGGCCAAAGATGGTAAAAACGGAAGTTGGACGCTAATGAAAGACCCTGTTTCTAATATACCCTATATTGGTATTGAATGGACAAAAGAAAACGACAAAATTGGCAATATCAAATTTAGCAACCTTATTCCAGGCGACCCCGGAAAAGACTCCTATATTCATGCCGGATTAACCGCCGACACCCAATACAACGCCTTCTACACTATTTTCACTAAAAACGACAATAATATGGCTAATATTGAGTGGAATACCCTCTCGGCCAATGGCCGGATAAAATCGCCCGCTACATTTAACGATACTAACTGGCATTGCTGGGACTGGACTTTGGCAGACATAATTTGCCCCAACTAACCAATTTTTTATTGTCGTTCTTTCTTTTGTAAGAAGAAAGGCAGTTAAAATTTACAATTATCATAATCCGGATGCTTACTTGCTTCGTTTATATACAAGGCAGCTAAACATCCGGAATTTATTTTGCCGAATTTTAACCTCTTTAAAGCAAAAAACCATCTAATTAATTAACCATTGCTATTGGCACTTTGTTGTAAGGCTTGGTAAGTCAGTAAAAACCAAATGAATAACGACAAATTAAAGCCGGCAACCAGCAAAGCCCCGCCAATTTTAGCATGTAGCACATAAGCCACAAAACACAATATATAAATAACAAACGGGTTTATAAAAGCTAATTTGTTGCTAAAAGGAGTTTTTCCGCCATAAATAACTGCGGCCATACTTGCCGATATGGCTCCAAAAAGAACTACCAACACAACCCCAACGGGTTGCAATAAAAACAATACGTGTTGGGCAAAATCTGCCGCAGCAGCTATATTATTACCATTGCTTTCAAGGTTTAAGGCGGGGGCAGCAATGCCGGCCATGCCATGCCACGCCACGCCTACGCAAAGCGTATAAACCGCTGTGGCAAAAACAAAATTAGCAGTTTTACGATGTGTGGTTGCCAAAACCTGCCGCAAAGCCCAACAGCCCAACAACATAAACGGCAAAACAAACACCCCCAACAGCCCTCCCAGCATAGACCTAAAAGGATTGTTTATGCGCCGCAAAACCTCGTCAAAGCCCAATTCGTAACCGCCTTGTGGGTTATAAAGTAACAACACATCGGCAAGGCAGCCTATGGCGGCAGCTAATGCCCCAAATAAAGCAAAAAAACGGTAACGGTCTATTGTGTGGCGCGACATAAAACACAAGTTAAGCAGCAAAATTAAGTAAAAACAACCAAAAGCTTTACAAACACAACCACCACGATTTTATTACCTTTGTAGCCGCTAAATAGATGAACAATACCGCAATAGTATTGCCCAAACTGACAACATGATACATTTTATTAAAAAAGCCATGCGCCTGCTGGGTATTACCCCTAAAATGGTTCAATATGGTCATACAATAGTGCAATTTAATTTGCCCAACCAAGACCAAGGGGTGGAATTTGCCCAATGGAATAACCCCCACGAAAAACCCAAAATCATACATGCCAACCAGCTGCAATTTTTTGCCCAATTTATAAAGCCCGGTCAAATGGCTATTGATATAGGTGCACACACCGGCGACACTACCGTACCCATGGCATTAGTGGCTGGCAAACAAGGATTAGTATTGGCCTTCGACCCCAACCCGCTTGTTTTTGAGGTTTTAAAAATTAATGCCTCCTTAAACCCTAACCTAACCAATATAATGGCCTACCCCTATGCTGTTGCCGAGCAAAGTGGCGAGTTTTACTACCATTCGTCCGAAAATTCGTTTAATAATGGCGGAATTTCGGCAAAAAACGATGGGCAACATGGCGCCTTCGATTTAGGGCAAACCGTACAAGCTGTAGAGCTAACGGCATTTTTGCAAAAAAATCATCCGGATAAATTGCCGCAGTTAGCACTTATAAAAATAGATGCCGAGGGCTACGACCTCCAAATCATATCGGCAATATCCAATTTAATAAACAATTACAAACCCGTAATTATTGCCGAGTGCTTTTCGAAACTAAACAAAGCCCAGCGCAGCCAAATGTGGGAAACCATGCATCAACATGGCTACGAACTGTTTTATTTTTCCGGATTTGACATAAACGCCAAAGTGATTAAACTTGCAAGCCCCAGCGACATGTTGCGCTGGAAACATTTTGACTGGTACGGCCTTCCGGCGGGTGAAAACAAAACATAAGCAAATAAGCAGCTATTTTGCATAGTCGGCCACCACTACCGATTTTTTATAGTGCCGCACCGTGCCATTTGGCTTAAAAACCTCGGCATATACAATATAAATTCCGGTTGGTGCTTTGGTGCCGGCATCGGTGCTGCCATCCCATTTAATAAAATTGTTCGGACTAAGTTGTTCGTTTCGGGCTAAGTGGCGCACGGTACGCCCGCGCGTGTCAAAAAGGTAAACATTGCCTGTATAGCCCGGCTCATCTAAAACAAGGGTAATTTGGGCATAGTCATTATAACCGTCGTTATTGGGGCTAAAAGCGGCAGGGCTGATGGTTAGCGGTTCATCGGCGGGAGTGTTGTTGCCATCATTGGGCTGTTGTTGCGAGTTGGCATAACCCGGCGTGCCATTACATGCCCCCGCCGCCGCCGACTGCCAGTTATTTGCATCTTGTGTGGTTGCAAAAACATCAATACGTTCAAGCGCTACGCCTTGCGGGTTGGTAATTAGTGGGCTTTGCCAGTTGTCGTTATAATGTATTTTATCTAAAACAACGGTGCCAAATAAATCGGTAATTGCTACTACGCCTTCGGCATCGTCAAAAATGGGCAAAGCTGTTTCAATAAAATTACCCCCTAAATTTGGTTTACATAGCCCAAATTTGGTTTTTATATTTTCAATATTAACTGCCAGCAGCACATACTCCTCAGGATACAAAGTATAACGCAGTTTAGTAAGTGGTGTTACATCTATCAACGAGTCGGGGTTTAGTGCTACATCGGCGTTGGCAATATACCAGTCGGCCAATTGGATAGCCTTGTTTGAAGTGGTGTTGTAAAGCTCTACATAATCGCTGCCGTAGGGCAATGGGTTAAACAATAGCTCGTTAATAACTATGTCGCCGGGTTGGGCAAGTTGGGTAAGCGCTAATTTTGCGGTTTGTTGCTGGGCTTGGTTGCCGGCGCAATCGGTGGCAGTAAATACGGTTACTAAGTAGTTTTGTTCTGTTTGTAAGGGCATGTTTAAGGTTAAAATTACCGAAAATGCGTCTGTAGCGGGCATTTGCACTGTTTTTGGCTGACCAATGCCGCCATCTATGGTGTAAATAGTGGGTTGCGCAGCAGCCATGCGGTCGAGGGGTTCGTTAAAAATAAGCTGAACGGTTTTGTTGTTGATGGCTTCGGCGCGCAACAAAACGGGTATTTTTTCATCCGGATTTACCCCAGAAGTAGCATTTTTTTCGCCCGGAGTTCCGCCAATAACAGCAGTCGAGGCTGTCCAATTATCAGCTCCGGCACAAGGATTATTCGGGTCAATCAACTCCAAGCTCCACCCGCCTTCTTGCCTAACAGCATCATGATAAAACGATTTATTGTAAGAAACATTATGTATTAGTTGGCCGTTGGCATCTTGCAATAAAATATCATCTCCATCAACATTAAAAGTTATAGCTGGGCTTAATCCAATTACCGGAAGCCCTCGCTGAGTAAATAATCCGGTTTTTGAGGCCGAACAAACCAGCACGTAAGCATTTGGCAACAATAAATAGGCGGGCAAATAAGTAGTATCTATGGCATCGCGCAATATCCAGCCTTGTAAGTTAATAGGTTTGGTGCTGCGGTTATAAAGTTCAAGGTAAGCCGATGCCGGCAAATCTAATTCGGGTACATTGTAAGGTGTAGTCAAATCCACGTAAATTTCGCTTATAAGCACGTCAAAAGGGGCAGCCGGCTGAGGAACGGCTAATTGCACTGCTAAATTGTTGGCCTCGTTGCCAAAACAGTCGCGGGCATAACCTATCGTTAAGGTGTAAATATTACCTGTTTGAGGTGGGGTGTTTAGGTACAAAATGGCTGTATTACTGGCGTTGTTATAGCTTACGTTTGTAACGGTCAGGTCTTGGCTTAGGGTGTAATTAGCATTGTCGGCAACATTGAGGTTAGAAAGCGTTTCGGAAAAAACCAGTTCAATATTGCCCCCACCGACTACATTGATACTAATAACGGAGGGTGCTGTTTCATCCGGATTTAAATTGGCTACGCTATTAGCTGCTCCGGGTGTGCCTCCGGCATCATTTAAAGAGGCTGCCCAATTTAGCGCCGACTCGCAATACACTTTTTCTTTGATGCGTTCAATGGCATAGCCGCCATCGTCTTTATTAGTATCGTTATACCATTTATCCGTAAAATTAGCTTGGTCTATTAGGTTGTTGCCGCTTAGGTCGGTAAGGTAAAGGCTTTCGCCGGTATTGTTTATAGATGGAAAATCGGGTATAGCGGCTACAATTCCATATTGCGCTAAAGCGGTTGCGGCATCGCCGGTTTTACAAATTATGGCGTATTGTTTTGGCAAAAGCAGTACATTGGGTAAAAAGCCTCCGGTTGTAATGGGGTATTGGTCGGCAAAGCGCAGGGTGTTTAACGGAATATCGGCATCGGTAGTGTTGTAAATTTCTATGTACTCGAAGTTTGGCAGTGCAACGGGTGGGTCGGGGTCGGCCATAATTTCGGTAATAATTATACTTTGTGCCAAGGGGGCAAAATAGGTAAAACTGACGCTTTGCGCGGCGGCAATATTGCCCTTGAGGTCGCTTATATTGGTGGCGGTAAGGGTGTAGTTGCCGTTTGTAAGTGGAGTGGCGGGCGTAAGCTGTACTTGCAAGGCGTTGTCCGGATTTAGTAATGCGGCGCTGGCAAAACCATTCCAGTTGGCTAAATTTTGGGCAGAGTTTGCCTCGAGCGGTTCGTTAAAATTGGCAAGTACTAAGTTGGCGTTTTGTGCTTGGGCGTTTAGTAGTTGCGGTGGGGCAGTGTCTTGCTCAAGGGCACTCATAAACACGTCGTCTAAAAAGTATTTGGTGTTGTTTGCCGATGAGTATTTAACGTAAATGCCAAAATAGCTACAAGTAGTGTAGGTAAGGTCGGTAATACTGCCTTCGGTGGTATAATTTCCCGAGATGCCGTAGTCGCGCTCTAATGTCCACAAGCCGGCGGCGCTGCGGTTTACTTTTATCCGGACGGGGTTGTCGCTATTACTTGCCAACAAGCCATCAAGGCCATCAATAATGGCAGTAAACTTACCTGCATCTTTTCTAAACAAACTAATTTCGTCGGGGGTGCCGCCAATACGCACCACATAGCCGCTGCCGGTGCCCAATAAATTAGAGGTGTCAGCAACCAAATATACATCTATAAAATTGCCTGAAGAGGTGGCTAATTTTGGGTTCGCCCAAAACGACCACGTTGTGGCACCTAACAAACCTGTTGCCGGATGTGTAATTGCTAACTCGGTGCCGGTTACTCCGGGTCCGTTGGTTTGTAATTGGTCGGCAGTAAGGGTAAAATTGGCAAGGTCGCCAGCCCAGTTTGAACCGATGGTGCCGGTAAAATTATCGCAAACAGTATAGGCGCTGGGTGGCAGGGTGGCACAATCGGGGTCGGGTTGTTGTGCATATAAGGGCAGGGCATTAAAAAGCCAACAACAACAAAACAGCCATACCAATAACAGTACAGTAAAAAAACGAGCGGTAACACGCAAAAATATCATTGCCTTTTGTTTGAGATAAAATTAATTAATAAAATAGCAGCTTCTAAGGTACAATCATTGTGTGTGGGTTGTTTTCGCCGAGCTGCTTGCCCGGCAAATATACGCAAATACACCGTAAAGATTAGCACCTGTTTTAAGGCAACAAACCGACAACAGTTATTTTGAACAATTTTATTTTTAGTGCGTTTACATATAATTAATACTTTTTTTACTACGGTTTGGTTTAATTTTTAGCTTAACTTACACTTGCAATTTATTTATATTTATGGGTAGCTATTCTATTCGAGAACTTGAGCGGCTTTGTAATATTAAAGCGCACACGCTTCGTATATGGGAGCAACGCTACCACTTGCTAAGCCCAAACCGCACTAATACTAATATACGCTATTACAGTGACGAAGACCTTAAAAGGGTTTTGCGGGTGGCACTGTTAATTAATAAAGGCTACCGTATTGGCCGCATTGCGCACTTAACCGAGGCCCAACTTTGCCTAATAGTTAATAGCTTAGAAAACGACCCTCAAATATGCCAAGAGTACCATATTAACCAAATTACTACCGCAATGATTGAATTAGACGAGGCGGGTTTTGAGGTGATTATAGAAAAATGTATTGCCCAATTTGGCTTATTAGATACTGTTGAACGTGTACTTTACCCGTTTTTAACCCGCATTGGTATTATGTGGACGACTGGCAGTATTCATCCGGCACAAGAACATTTTATATCAAATTTAATTCGGCAAAAAATTATAGTGGCTATTGATGCCCTAAAAATTACTCCTACTGCCAACACAAAAAATTATTTATTGTTTTTGCCCGAAGGCGAACAACACGAAATAGCGCTGTTAGTGGCGCATTATTTATTAAAAGCCCACAACCAAATTGTAACTTATTTAGGTGCCAACGTGCCAATTAACGATGTAATAGCCGTAACACAAATAAAAAACATTGATTACATTTTTGGTGTTGTAACGGCTGCCCGCTCGTGTCAGCAGGTAAAAAACTATATCTACAATTTGGTTGAACTTTTACCTGACCATCAATTTTTATTTGCCGGATGCCGAATTAAAGAAATTGAAATGGAAAAAGCAAATGTCGCCATTCTAAACACCGTTTCAGACCTAAGCAGCCATATTGCCAATAATATCCCGACTTATTCCTTTTAGTGCGGAGCGTTCAGATTTGCGGCCTATTTCTTCATCTTTGTAGTAGGTTCAGCCTTCATATTGACCATTTTAATTTGTAATTTGATTCAAGGTTTGCCAACGGAAAAACCGTAAAACGTTTGATTTTTTTTGCTCCGTCTGCTTCGCAGGTTCACTTCACAACCTTACATTCGCAAGTTTACTCGTTCATTATCAAGAAAAAAATCATAACAAGTCAATTAGCCTTGCTTTTTATGATAAAAGTTCGGTCAACTAAACAATTTTTCCGGATACCTATAAAATTAGCAGGTTTTTTCTAATATGGGGTGTGTTTAATATTGTCTAACCTCCGGAAATTTGGGGCGGTGCAGCGTTTTTTTCATTAAATTTGAATAGAAAAACGGCCATTGAACTGCATATTAATATCCAAGCGATGTTTTATTAGCTTCGTTTCGGGCAATCTTAACGCCCGGCGTATTTTAAAACTCAATCTTGTAACTTAGGTTCGGTATAAAAACTGCTTCGCGCGCTGTGTCCACCGTTTGAGTTTGGTAGTTGTAGCGAAACCCCAAATACTCTTTATACTGGGTAAGGTTGATGATTTTGAGTGCAAATTCGTGTGCCGTTTTCTTTTTATTGAGTTTGTAGCTTGCCGTAAAATGGCTTGTAAATGCCGCCGGATATTGTTGTGAAAATGCTTTTGTTTCGTTAAAAACCACCGCTTGGGTAGCAACTGAATGGGTTGTGTTTATGGGCGAATAATGGTCGCCACCCTGATAACTTAAACGAGCATTTAAACTTAAAATTTTGTTTTGATTTTTGCCTAACAACCACTCTTTGCCGACCAAAAAGTTTAAAGCAAAATTGCGGTTGTATCGCGTATTTCGCCACACCTTATCGCCACCCATATAAAGCGAATTGAACAAGGAAGCCGTTGCCAAATAGTAATAACCCTTAGAACTGATTTATCAGTATTAGGAGGAGGCCGCTAAATCAATCTTAATTTTGAAGCCAGCATTACAGCCTCCATAGAATTGTTTACACTTAATTTTTCTAAAACCCTTTGCCGGTGGGTGTTTACAGTATGTAAGCTAATGGCAAGTTTATCCGAAATTTCTTTACTTAACAACCCATCTTTAACCAATTTAAGCACTTCTGTTTCCCTTTTGGTTAGCGTAATGCTAATTGCTTCTTTTGGCTCAAGGAAAGGAATAATGCTTCCTGTTCTAAAATTCAACAACTCGCTTTTCAACCCTTCGTTCATGTTTTTTTGATTAGGAGAAACGTCCAAAATGCTTAATGCAAGCCATAGATTACCGCTATTATCTAACTCTAACACCTGCTGTTGTTCAATAATTCGAACATATTTGCCAACAGCATTTAATATCCGGTATTCGCTAACCAACTTGTGATTTAATTTCTCATCTATTGAAAAACTGAAGAACAATTTGAAAACCGAAAAGGCATTTTGCATTAACAAAACAAAATCTTCGGGATGAATTTTTGTGTCTAAAAAATGTGCGCCGCTACTTTCAACTTCTTGCGAACCGTAACCTAAGTTAATGCCCAGATTAGAGGAGTAAAAGGCGTGTTCTTTTTTGTAGGCGTCAAAAATACTTATAGTCGAGTTGCCAAAGTCTGTCAACCTTTGCAAGTTTGGTTTATGTCGTTCTAAAATCGAATAATCTAAGTCGTCTTTTACAAATTTTTGTTGCTCAAACAACTTGAGATAAGTTTGATAGATATTTGCTGTTTCTTGTTCGGTCATCTTTTACTTTTTTGTGTGGACAGAGGCAAATTTTGATACTAGGGAATAAATATCCGGAAATTTGGCGAAGTGCCGCAAATAAGCTTCGGCCATTTGACTGCGGCAGCTGTTTGCGGTGCAAAGAACCATGATCCTTTTTTTCATGGCAGTTGTTCTTTGTTTTGTTTACGGTGGTACTTCCACATTCCGTAATCCTTGGTCCAACCATTTGTTTTGTACCGGTACCAAAAATGTAACGACAACGAAATGGCCAGCAATACAGCTAAAACAATCCAAAGGATATTTGTTCCCCACAACGTGTATATGAGAAGGCCAAGTACAATATATTTTAAAATTCTAAACCATATTGGTTGAGAATGTTTAGACAAAGCTACTTCTAGTTCGCGTTTTATAATTTTTTTCATTTAATTTTGTCTATTTTTAACGCAATGTACTATTTATTACTTGTGCTATTTTGTAAAGGTGGTTTAATTGCAGCACTTTGTGCCACAGCCACAGGTTTTGGGTTTTTCGGCATAAACTGTGATGCTAAATATTCCCACATCTCCGGCTTTATAATTTGTTAGCTCTTCCTCGTTTAAATAATTCCTCAAAATATCATCCGGAATATTGATTTGTTTTTCTTTCTGAATGGTAATGTTTGAAAAACCGTTTGTTTTGATGAGGGCTAAATAATCTTGCTTTTGAATTGCGCCGGCAACACAACCTGCATACATTTCGGCATCTTGATTTAATGTTTTGGGAAGATTGCCAACTAAAACAACGTCTGAGATGCTAAAATGTCCGCCGGGTTTTAATATCCGGAAAATTTCTTTAAATACGCCGTCTTTGTTTGGCACAAGATTTAAAACGCAGTTGCTTACAACTACATCGGCAATATTTGCCGATACGGGAATATTTTCAATATCGCCCTGCCTGAATTCAACATTTGTGTATCCTAATTTCAGGGCGTTATTCCTTGCTTTTTCCAGCATTGCCGGTGTAAAGTCAATACCAATTACTCGGCCATCTTCGCCCGTTTCATTTCTTGCAACAAAGCAATCGTTACCCGCGCCGCTACCCAAATCAACCACGGTATTGCCCTTTTTTATGTTGGCAAATTGAGTTGGCAAGCCGCAGCCTAAGCCTAAATCTGCCTCCGGATTGTAGCCCTTTAAGGTAGAATAGTCATCGCTCATAATATTGTAAACTTCGGTTGAGCGGCAACCCGCGCCGCAACAAGATGCCTCGTTAGCTTCTTTGTCTTGCAAAGCAATTTCGCTGTATTTTTGCTTTACCATTTCTTTAATTTGTTCAGAATTTTTCATTTTGAATATATTTTAATTAACAACAGTTATTATTTTTGTTTGAAAGTTTGGCTAAAATGTTTCCGAAATAGTTTTGCAGTTTTTCAATAACTTGTTTATCAATGCAATAGCAAATAGCGTTGCCCTCAACTTCTCCTTTAATTAGTCCTGCGTTTTTGAGTTCTTTAAGGTGCTGCGAAACTGTTGGCTGGGCCAAAGGCAGTTCGTTTACAATATCGCCGCAAATACAGGTATCAACCTTTATTAAATATTCTACGATGGCAATTCTTGCAGGGTGTCCAAGGGCTTTTGCAATTGTTGCCATAGCATTTTGTTTGTCGGTAAAGTTTTTTGTTTTTGTTGCTCCCATTTTTTTAATTTAATATTGCAATATTACGATGAATATTTTTGCCGGCCAAATATTTTATTTAATATTTTTTTATCAAATAAAATCAAATTGATATAAAACACCTAATTTAGTTGATGCGGAAGCTATTCAATGGGCGAATTGCGGGCTGGTGGCCAGTTTAAAAATTCTTTAATTTTAGGCAAGTTTAGGTTTTCGGTTTCAAACTGAAGCGATTTGAGGTATTTTTTTGTCCTAAATAAATCCGGAGGAACGGCGTTTGAGGAAAAAATCGCTAAAAATCCGGACGTACTATACCATGGTTATTATTTGTTAGTTTTTAATTTGTTTATTTCTTTCTCTGTTAAGCCTGTATATTTCATTATTTTCTCAATAGGCTCTTTATTCGTAATCATTTCTTTTGCAATTTCAATTTTTCCTTCAATTTTTCCTTCAATTTTTCCTTTTATCTCTCCTTTTTCAAATGCCCTGTTTTGGATATTAAATATATCTCTATATGCGTTTATACTTGCCTCGTATTGCTTGTATTCTTCTGGTTTTAATTTAGCAATTTCTGCCGTTTCAAATAGTTTTAAAAAGATTTTTTCTTTTAACTTGGCAGGAACTCTATCAAGTTTAGGCAAATTTTTCAAGACAAACATCCATTTATCAAAATGTGTTTCGAGTTCTTTTTCTGTCTTTTCAAACTTTGGCATTTCCAAATAAATATAATTCAATTTTTCGTAAAACACCTTATGTGTTTCCTGTTCTGTCAATTTTACATCGTGGCGATATTTATTTGGTTCGCTTTCTTCAAACACAAAGTCTAAAATGCCTATGGTGTAAACTGCTTTTAGTTCAAAGTCCCAAAATCTGTCTTTATGACGGGCTTGCTCCTGAATTGGAAAAGTGGAATAAAAAATCGTTCTGTCTTTAAAAAATTTCTGCTCTGCTTTTTGCATTTCAACAATAAACTGCTCGCCTTTTTCATTGGTGCAATAAATGTCAAAAACTGCCCGCCTGTCTCCAACCGAAATAGGTAATTTTTCGTTTGGCAGGTATGATAGTTGCGTTATTGTTCCTTCTTTTTCTTTTAATAGTTCATTCAAAAAGTCTAATAATAAATCCTTGTTTGGTTCTTCTCCAAAAAGTCTTTTAAAACCATAATCGGTAAAAGGATTTATATATTTTTCTTTAAACTCTCTCATACAAAAAAATTTCAATCAATTGCAAAGTTACAGCATTTTTTCAGGTTAAACGCATTAAAAATAAAAGAAAGCCAGATAGGAATTATTTTTGCGGCATGGAAACAATTAAATTTTTCGCCGAAGTAAAGGATTTTCGTATAAACCGCAAGAAGTTGTATAGCCTGCCTGAGATATTGCTTATTAGTTTATGTGCAGTGGTAAGTGGTGCGGAGGATTTTGAGGAAATAGCCGAGTATGGTCGTCAAAATTGTCTTTTTTAAAGACATTTATGGAATTACCCAACGGCATTCCCTCTCACGACACTTTCAACCGAGTATTTCAGCACTTAGACAAAGATGCGTTTTCGTCAAGTTTATATCGTTGGTCGAAGGAACTTTTAGGTTTTTTAGCCGACAAACAGGTCTGTATTGATGGCAAGGTTTTATGCGGAACCGACCGTTCAGGGTCAAAAAAAAGCGGTATATGCATTGTAACTGCTTGGGCGTGTGAGCAGCGTTTGGTGTTGGGGCAGCAAAAGGTGGCAGCAAAGAGCAACGAAAAGACGGCAATCCCCGAACTTTTGGATGCTCTCGAACTGGCAGGCAGCATAGTTAGTATAGATGCCATTGCTTGTCAGCCCCATATAGCCGAGCAAATCCGTAATAAAAAGGCAGATTATGTACTGGCACTGAAAAAGAACCAAGGTGTTTTGTTTGAAGAAACCGTCAGCCGATTTTCATCATTAGCTGCTCAACTGCCAAGTTTCGAAAAAGTGGAGTACAACGGCGGACGCATCGAAAAACGCACCTGTACGGTGCTAAATCAATTGTTTTTTGTCGATTCGGCTGCAAAATTCAAGGATTGCCAATCAATTATTCGTATTATTGCCGAGCGAACTTTGAAAAACCAACCCGAAAAAACTACTCAGGAAGTTCGCTATTACCTCACCAGTCTCGATATAAGTCCACAAAACGCTTTGACAATTTGCCGAAACCACTGGGGTATTGAAAACAACCTACACTGGATGCTCGATGTTGTCTTTAATGAAGACCATAATCGTAGCAGAACCAAATATGCTGCTGAAAACTTTGCTACTCTCAGAAAAATAGCCCTACAAATCTTAACCCAAAATGACGACAAAAACAGTATTAAAAAACGAAGACACATCGCCGCTTGGAACGATATGTATCTCCTCAAATTAATCCAACCACTATTTTAATGCGTTTAACCTGGCATTTTTTTAAGTCGCACTATGTTTTTTTTTAATAAATGGTAATATTTAGATGTTTGCAAGTTTTAAATTCCAGATTTTAATTTTTAACCTGCTACAATATGCTAATCTTACCACAATACCGTATTTTAGGGTTAAACCACGCTAAATTTAATTTGAAAAAATTGACTAACTCTGCGTTAGTGCCAGCATTTTTTTCTTTTGCCGGTTTCTTAGGTTTTATTTGGTTGTTTGCTCAATTCCAGTATTGTTTGCTCAAGTATGAACTTGCCATAACGAACCATATTACAAAAACTGTAACAACCACCAAGCCTAAAAAATAATAATACTATATCCAAATATAAAAAGATTGTTTTTACTTGCTAAGTCCATACATTTTGCTTAATATTGCGCTAATTATGGTTTCAACTATTATGGAGCAAAGTTTTTTTGGTGATTTAACCCTTCAACAAAAATAATACTTTGCCCCATTTTGCTTTTTCGTACTAGGCTATTATTAAAATAGGAGCTTATAACATTAGTTAATTAAATATATTTGAATAATTAAACGAAATTCATTGCTCACATAAAAAATAACACATTTATAATTTATGGCCTTCATTGCAAAAAATATCAAAACATCAAAGCCTGTCAAACCCACCAAAGTTTTTGAACCGGTAAAATACGAAGAAGCATTAGAGGCTTGTCTTGCCTATTTTGAGAATGATGACCTTGCCGCAACTACTTGGCTAAACAAATACGCCATGCGAAATGAAAAGGGCGAACTGCTTGAAAAAACGCCTGACGATATGCATCGCAGGATGGCGATAGAATTTGCACGTATTGAAGAGAAGTACAGGCATAGCATGAATTTAAACGGCAGTGCAAAATTAAGGTCTGAATATGGCCAACAGAGGGAACATCTGCTTGAAAGCAATATCGTTCAACTTTTCAAAGATTTTAAATACGTTATTCCACAAGGCAGTGTAATGAGTGCTCTCGGCAATCCACACATGATTGCCAGTTTAAGTAATTGTGTTGTTTTGCCAAATATTTACGATAGCTACGGCGGGGTAATGTACACCGACCAGCAATTGACACAACTCTTTAAAAGACGCTGTGGCGTTGGCGTTGATTTGAGTACTCTTCGACCTGCCGGAATGATGGTGAGCAACGCCGCCGGCACCACCAGTGGCGCAGTTAGTTTTATGGAACGCTTTAGCAACACAACCCGCGAAGTTGCCCAAAACGGGCGCCGTGGTGCCTTGATGCTTACCATGGATATTGCACATCCGGATATAGAAAATTTCATCACCATCAAACAAGATCTTAAAAAAGTAACCGGTGCCAATATTTCGGTACGCCTTAGCGACGAATTTATGAAAGCTGTCTCTGAAGATACCGATTACACACACCGCTGGCCTATTGACAGCGCCGAACCTAAAATTACCAAAACCATTCGTGCCCGTAAATTATGGAGCACCATTATTGCTTGTGCACACAATACCGCCGAACCGGGATTGATTTTTTGGGATAGGCAACACTATTACAGCACCTCTTCGTTGTATCCTGAATTTAAAAATACATCTACCAATCCTTGCTCTGAAATTGCTATGCAAGGCGGCGACAGTTGCCGTTTGATTGCCATCAACTTGTATTCATTTGTTGAAGCCCCATTCTCTAAACAGGCAAAATTTAATTTTGATAAGTTCTATTGTTATACCTACGAAGCGCAACGCCTGCAAGATGATTTAGTGGATTTGGAACTGGAATCCATCGAACGGATTATGAATAAAATTGATGCAGATCCGGAGCCGGATTTTATAAAAGAAGTGGAACGACAAACCTGGCAACTGCTTTATGACTATGGTAAACGCGGACGCCGCACCGGCCTCGGTTTTACCGCACTTGGAGATACACTGGCAGCCCTTGGCTTGAAATACGATTCTGACACCGCCATAGAAACCATTGACAAAATTATGGCTAAAAAATTAGAGGCCGAGTTTGACAGTTCGGTTGATATGGCTATTGAACGCGGAAAATTTGCCGACTTTGATCCGGATATTGAAGCCCAATCTGAATTTGTACAAATGATGGAAAAAGAATTTCCGGAGCTATATCAACGCATGATGCGCCATGGCCGCCGAAACATCAGTATTTCTACCGTTGCCCCAACCGGTACGTTAAGCATGCTTGCGCGCACCTCATCGGGCATTGAGCCGGTGTTTTTACTAAGTTATACCCGCCGCAGAAAGGTAAACCCAAACTCGCCCAACACAAAAATTAGTTTTGTTGACGACATGGGAGATAAGTGGGAAGAATTTACCGTATATCATCCAAAACTTAAAGACTGGATGAAAATTAACAACGAAAAAAACGAAGAAGCAAGCCCATATTACGGCTCTACTGCTAACGAAATTGACTGGATCAAGCGCATCGAAATTCAGGCAGTTGTACAAAAATATGTAACACACAGCATAAGCAGCACCATCAATTTGCCCTCTGACGTTACCCTGCGCGAAGTAGGCGATATTTATCTTGAAGCTTGGAAAAAAGGATTAAAAGGAATTACCGTTTACCGCGACGGAAGCCGCTCGGGTGTTTTGGTTGACACTAAAAAAACAAAGCAGGGTGGTTCAGACGAAATTGTAGAAACCAAAGCCCCAGTGCGCCCAGAACGCCTTATGGCCAAAGTAGTTCGCTTTAATAACGAAAACGAAAAATGGATTGGAGTGGTAGGTATGCTGAACGGCCGCCCTTACGAAATTTTTACCGGAAAAGCCGAAGACTCCTTTTATTTGCCTGCTTACGTAAAAGACGGTTGGGTAATTAAAAACCGCGAAGATTCGGGCGCATCTCGTTATGATTTTCAATACATGGACAAAGACGGTTACCGGGTAACAATAGAAGGCTTATCCCGGTCATTCAATCAAGAATATTGGAACTATGCAAAATTGATTTCGGGTGTATTGCGCCACGGAATGCCAATGTTGAGTGTGATAGAATTAATTGAAGATCTCAATCTTTATTCAGATCACATGAATACTTGGAAAAATGGAGTGCTCAGAACTTTAAAACAATTTATTCCGGACGGAACCAAAGCAACCGATAAATCATGCCCAAGTTGTAAAGACGCAGACGGTTTGATTTATGAAGAGGGATGTTTGAAATGCAAAAGTTGCGGCCACAGCAAATGCGGATAGATTAGATAGCGCAACAAAAAATTTAAGCCTTGCGCTGCTGCAAATTGTAATGGAAGGAAGGCGAGTGGTTGTTACCTCAAAAAAAACAAGGAGGTTACGGCAGCAAGTGGCTTTCAGTGTAAAGAGTTGCCCCATCAAAGAGTATCTTCAAAGGCAGTGATGACGAAGAACTTACCTAAAATTTTTATACCCATCGGAGTGCCGGGCAGTAGTTTTTCAAATCAACATGCTTGTTAAAACACCCCACCTTCGGTCTTACCCAAATCATAATGTAAGTAAATGAAACGTACAGTATTATTTATCATGGCGCTGTTTTATTTTGTTTGTGCTTATGCCCAGCCAGATACTATTGCTCCTGAAAAAATAAAAACCTATACACTTAACGGCTATCTAAAGAGTTTAAATGGAATTACTTTTCTTCCCAACAACGAATCAGTACAGTGGAGCTTGCTGCACAACCGCCTCAATTCAAGATGGCAACCAAACAGGCGGTTTACAGTGGCTTTGGATGTGCGCAGCCGTATAATTTACGGTGAATCTGTAAAATTAGGCAATTACCCTGCCAATGTTTTAGACAAAGACAGTGGATTAGTTGATGCCACTTTTTTACCCTTTAATACCCGGCCGGCAAAAATGGTTACCGCTGTTGAACGGTTATGGGCTAAATATTCGAACGACAAACTCGAACTCATTCTCGGTAGGCAGCGAATAAACTGGGGCATCAACCTCGTCTGGAATCCCAATGATATTTTTAACACTTATTCTTATGTGGATTTTGATTATGAAGAAAGACCCGGAGCGGATGCTGCTTTAATAAAATACAATATCGGAGACATGTCCTCTATTGAACTGGCCGCCAAAGTAGGAAATTATAAAGATGATGATGTATATGCCTTTATGTTTAAAACGAATAAATTTAATTACGATTTCCAGTTTTTAGCCAGTTGGTACCAAAAAGATATAGCCGCCGGATTGGGTTGGGCAGGTAATATTGGCAATATTGGCTTTAAGGGCGAAGGTACTTATTTTCATCCCCAGAATAAGCTAAACGACTCTGCTGCCGTATTCAATGCTGCGGTAGAATTTGATTACACCATTGACGGCAAGGTTTATATGAATACGTCATACCTTTTCTTTAATAAAGGGGCAGACGCGCCGCTTCCTGCAATTGGAAATATTTTATTTGACAATATTACGCTCTCTGCCAAGCAATTGAGCTTGTCGCGGCATGCTGCGTTTTTGCAACTAAAAAGCATTTCAAACCCGGTGCTATCCGGAGGATTTTCAGCTCTCTATTTTTTTGAAATGAACGCCATGTATTTATTCCCTGATGTAACTTATTCAATTAATGACCGTTGGGAAGCCGCGTTGTTCCTTCAAAGCTTGTGGTTAAAAAACAAACATTTCAGAAGCGAAATGAACAACGCCTTAATCCGGATTAAATATTCATTTTAGCTCCTAACATTTACACGCTATTTTAGAGGGATTTCTGCGCGCAAAACTTTCATTTTCTAAACGTGAGTTCGGAGATTTACTTAGTAAATTTTAGCAAGATCTACTTGAGGTTTATTGGGGTAAAACTGATAGGCTACCAAGCTAGCGACTATATGGACAAAAGCATTCTGTGGTTTTCTGTGTCTGGTATGTTCTAAGTCAAAAGCCGAGGTCAAAATATCATTAATGGCTTCAATCATAGGTCTTTTTTTCAATAAGAGCCTTTCTTCTAAAGACATTAGTCTGTTTTTCATATTCTTTTTGACCTTGGGTAATTATTTTTAGTCCTTTTTCAAAAAGTTGTTCCATAAGGTAGTCAAATAGCCTATATCGCCAAACAATGTGCCTGATATTTTCTCTAATAGCTTGTTTAAGAGGTCTTTACTATTGTCTGCCACCTGTCCTGTAGTCAAAGCAAAGTCCACGATTTGTCCTTTGTGATTGACTATCAGGTGGAGCTTAAAGCCGAAAAACCACCCCATAGAAGATTTTCCTTTCGAGGCGGTTTGAGCAAAAACTTTATGTTGCTTGGCTCGCAGCATGTCACAAACAGGTAGCGCTTTGGCATCTATGTAATAAATTCCTGTTTTTCTGCTTGCTGGCAGGTTAATTTGGCTAAAATCGCCATAGGAAGAGCAACCCGTTCTATTAACTCTATAAAATAGTTGTAGGATGGGGCAGTAGGAAAATAGGTCTTTAAGTCATTCAAAACCAATGCTTTATAGTAATATTCAAAACATTTATAGCCCGAATAGTGGTAGAAAATCAGAATCGTAAGTATCTCACTTTCCGAAATTTTGGGCACACTACGAGGCCGTGGCATTGTTTTACCTTCGCTAAGCCAATGCTGAGCAACCCATTGTTGCATCAGCAAACAGGCATTATCTACAAAAAAAAATAATTCAAATAACATGGACACATCAAATTTTGTATCTTTGGACTTCATAAAAACAGGGGGTAGTATTTGTTTGCAGTTTTGGACACTACAAAGATAACTATGCTCCTGTTTTTATTCCTATCAACTATACTAATCCCCCTATTTTTTATAGCTTAGCTCCGAATTCACGTTTTCTAACTAAAATTTTAGCGCGGGAACGGTCGTATTTGCTCATCCGGATTTTCATGTATCCAAAGCCAAGCATCCCCAATTTCTTCGTCTTGTACAATTTGAGTAAACACAAAATTATTATTGGCCAAAATTTTTGTAGAAGCGTTATGTTCTAGTGCTGTTTTAGCCGTTATTTCTAAATTTGGGTCTGTTTGCTTAGCAATTGAGACAAGTTTTTTACAGGCAAATGAGGCAACGCCTTGCCTTTCAAATTCTTTAAAAGTCCAATATGCAATTTCAACTTTTCCATTTTGTGGAGGCCCTACGAAACTACAAGAGCCAAGAATTTGGTTTTCTTTAAGCACAAAGTAACCGATTCAAGGAATATTGAAACCAATTTTGGAGTAAAAATCATCATATATGCTTAGAACTTGTTGACAAACTGCCGAGGTATAAAGTTTATTTGATTTATCTTCGTTAATTGTTATGGGTTTTAAATTCATTTTGTCGGTACAAATTCAAATTAGTCAAGTAGCATGGCGGTTCGGTAGCGTTGTAAAAAGGGCAGAAATTTATATGTATTTAAAAATACAAGTTGTTTTTGTATTGCCTATTTCTCTCTGCATTTAATTGGCTCCGGTTATTTTCAAATTTCTTAATTTAAGCATATAGTAAATCAAGTGCAAACCAGCAAATAGCATTGAAAAATAATAAAGTCCGGTATCTTTGCCATCTGAATTAAAATGGTGTGCAATGGCAATGCCTATCAAGGCCACTGTTAACACCAAACCTGTTATAGATACAGTCCAAGCACTTTTATTTTTATTGCTTTTTTTATTTAAAACGCTATGTTTAATGCCAAAGGCCAAATAAACATCCATGCCAATAATCATCCAAACGATTAATCGAATCCAGGTGTCGAAAGGAAGGAAAGCCATCATACCGAAACAAACCAATACGCCTAAAATCGGAACATAAGGCACCAACGGAGTTTTAAATGCTCTTGGGGCATTCGGTTGGGTTCTTCTTAATACCAACACACCAATACATACTAAAATAAATGCAAACAAAGTGCCGATACTGGTCATCTCTCCTACAACTCTTCCGGGAACAAAAGCGGCAAAAAGGCTCACAAAAACCATAAAAAACAGGTTCGATTTTGACGGAGTTCTAAATTTGGGATGAACGGCAGAAAATATTTTTGGCAATAATCCATCTTTACTCATAGAATAAAACACCCGACTTTGCCCCAATAACATCACCAAAATAACAGAGGCATAACCTAAAAGAATGGCAATAATAATAGAAGTATTTAACCATGGGTAAGCCGGAACTATTTTTCCAGAAGCATCGGGGTAGCCCATTTGTTCGATAGCTATTGCAACAGGTGCTAAGTGGCTTCCGCCGCCTTCTCCTCCAAATTTGGTGTAATGTGCCACCCCTACCATTACGTACGCAAAGGCAATATACAGGACGGTACAAATAAGCAACGAACCCATAATTCCAATGGGCATTGCCTTTTTTGGATCTTTGGCTTCTTGCGCTGCTGTTGAAACGGCATCAAAGCCAATATAGGCAAAGAAAACAACCGCCGCCGCACGTATAATTCCGGATATACCAAACTCGCCAAAAGAGCCTTTGTTTTCCGGAATTAATGGTTGAAGGTTATCGGGGTTCACAAATTTAAAACCCATTATAATAAAAATAAGTACAATGGTTATTTTTAAAATTACTATTATTGTATTTACAAAAGCCGATTCTGAAGTGCCTTTAATCAAAACCAAAGACATCACTGTAACGATAAATACTGCCGGAAGATTTACGAGTCCATGAACAACCGAGCCGTCTGCAAGTGTTGCCGAATCAAAAGGTGTCATCATTAGTTCATGTGGGAACGACAAGCCATAACTCGTTAAAAGTTTAGACAGGTAGCCGCTCCAGCTCGAGGCAACGGTGGCGGCACCCACAGCATATTCCAACACCAAATCCCAGCCAATAATCCATGCGATAAATTCGCCCATGGTGGCATACGAATAAGTATAGGCACTACCCGCAACTGGAATCATGGAGGCGAACTCGGCATAACACAAGCCGGCAAAGCCACAGCCAATTGCTGCAATAATAAAGGAAAGCATAATTCCGGGGCCGGCATAATTAGCAGCAGCCATGCCGGTAATAGAAAACAATCCGGCACCGATAATGGCTCCGATGCCTAAAGAAATTAAGGCACCTGCCGAGAGGGTTTTTTTGAGGCCTTTTTCAGATTCACTAGCTTCGGCTATTAATTGAGCTAAGTTTTTCTTTGCGAATAATCCCATAAAATTATATATTAAGGCGCAAACTTAAAAATACTTTTAGAATATCACAACATTTTTAAAAATTAAATACTGTGCTTCTAGTACATTATGGGAATTTCTGTTATAAATATCGTTGTGTTGGCAATGATTTTTTACTTTTTAACAGTTATTACATTATTTGTTTCTACAATCAATACATATTTCTTCTATTTCTGACGGCATCATTTTTCTTTTGCATTTGGAGCATACTCTTTTATAAATACTCCAATAGCTAGTTTCCTGAAACAAGTCAGTTGCGCTTTCCCATTCTTTATATTTTTTTAGCCATTTATTAAATTTTTCTGTGCCAAAAGCGCCAGTTCCTTCCTTTCCGCCATCCGGTGGATTTGGCTCATTCCCGCGTAAGAACCCCTTTATCCAGTATTCGGCTTCAGTTGAACATTGCGAAATTTCTGATTTTGATAAAAGAAAAGTGCGCTGTTTTTTAGGACACCAACCCCGGATTCTACCACGAAAAGTATGCGCATTTCCTACAATGAAGTGAAGGCTTTCGCAATGGTCAACTCTAAACCATAATTTTTTATCGTAAACTACTTCGGTCATATTTTATAATTTTTGATTGTTTTCTACTGATTAGCAACGGCCGGCCTTTACCTTGTACAATGTTTGCTACTACAAAGGTATGTACAATTAGGGGAGGGTCAAAATTTATCTAAACCCAGAAGGTAAACGGCAACCCAGTTAATAACTTGTTAATTTTCGACAAATATACAAGATCAGTTTCAAATAGGGCAATTTAGGAACTTATTTTTTTTGGAGGGTTAATAAAATCCGGATGAATAGTTTTCCTTTTATCTATTTCGGCATCTAAGCCTTTTCCTTACAGGTAAATCCACATTAAAACAGGTTTAGTACTTGACTTTAAAAATGAATCAACTTGTCTAAAATGGTTGTTAGAAATAGCGGGGCAGCCCCATCCTTCTGGTGTTCCGTTTGGATACGTTTCAATATCCGAAATAACCTCCCATGAATGAAATACAATTTCGCGTTGCAAAGCCGCTTTATTGGTTTTTTCTAAACCATGTAAAAGGTATTTTGCATTTATTCCCCAATTGCTATACCCCCTTTCTCCAATTTTGTATTTACCCAAAGAGGAAAGATGGCTTCCATTATCATTGCTAAATTTTGGACTTTCCTTTGAGAAGTCTCTTCCCCATGGATTGTCTCCACAGCCATGACTTACTAAACAACTCAATGCGATTGCATTTTTTTTAAAGTCCCAAACAAAAAACCGTTTAAGCCCAGAGTGTACGCTCATATCAATTAAAACACATATGTCGGTGTTTAATCCTGCCGATTTACAATAGTTAAGTGCCATTTCGGCCTTATGTTTTGTTTTTTTAATATCGGCCTTCGGTGTTTCTTTGACCTTTTCATGGCAGCTTATTAAAATTATAAACAGAAAAAGTACAGCCCTAATATAATTTGGGTTCATTGAAAATTAGTTGTAACGATAATCCGGATAAAAACTATTAACTTTTAACAAATATACAGCATAAATTTCAAACGAAAGTAATTTAAGGCGTTATTGTCTCTACGGTTACGGTGCCCAAAGAGCCAGCGTTCCATTTAACGGTTATAGAATTTGTTTCCTGCCCCTGTATTATCTCTCCTCCGCTGCTTACCTGCCAATTGTATGTTGTATATGGTAAGGGCGAAATGGCATAAGTATAAATATCGCTACCTGCGCAAACTACAGCCTCTCCTTCAATCTGTAGGGTTTCGGTACATCCGGGATAAATACGGTAGGTTTGCATTTGTTGTTGCCCAATATTGGCAAATAAATTGCCATTGACAACTTCGGCAGGCGACAAATCTGTTTCAATATGCGTAGTTTGCATAGCGCTGTTTGCAAAGCGGGTAAAATCTACTGTACACACCGAAGGCGAAGTTGACAAGTTCCATAAACGCGCAATAATGCCGCCATCTTCCACGCCTTCTTCCGATGGTTTTAGCGTCCATAAAACAATATTAGGGTCAGAAACAGACAGGTAGGAAAATATAGCCTCCGGATAAGATGTTCCTTCGCCCACTTCTCCGGATATAAACGGATTTTGATGTTCCAAAGCCCATTTCATGGCGGCAGCCTGATTAAAATCGTTGTTGTGGACGTGCAGGGCAAAGCGATTTAAAAACTGAGTATCGCCATGTTGATTATAAATACCCGGACCCGAGCCGGCCATCCGTCCTCCTGCAAGTACGTTTATTTGAGAAGAGTTCTCGTCTAAAAAGTCAGTTGTGCTGCTGCCAATTTTCATAAATCCTGCGTCGGCATTAGATAGGGTTATCCCGCGTCCGGAAATGCCAATATCGGCAAAATGGTTGAGCGTTTGCCAGGTGTGCCTTTTAGCATTTGTGGCATAATGTCCTCCGGATGAAACGTTTTTTACTTTCAAAATAGCACCTAATTCTTCGTGGTAGGTGGTTGGGTTAGACAGGTTAAACGAAAAAGAGTAAGTGCGGATGTCGTCTCCAAAATTTGCATTGATAGTGTTCTGTAAATCAATTCTATTAATGCCTTTATATAAAGTTATCAGTGTTGTATGTTGTAGTGGGTTTGACGAACTGCACTGAAAAGTTGCCGATACTGCTCCATTGTTTATTAGGGTAAGCGTTCCGGTATTGCTGTTGCCCGAACCCAAATCGTTGATATATTTACTGTTTGTGGGCAAACAATATTCGGTATTGCTGTTTAGTTTGTCTTGTAATGAGGTAATAACTCCGGAATTAGTAACAGTTATCCGGTAAAAATCGTTTTCCATGATATTGCCCGTTGTGGTAACGGCATTTGGGAAACTCGTACCCGTACCTGTTTGAATTTCGTATGTTTTATAGCCAACGGAAGGAATATTTTCGGCTAAAATGCGAAGTTTATTAACTCCATTAACTGTTACTAACTGAAAAGGGATTTCTTGTCCGGATTGCACCTCTACAACTTTAATATTGGCACTGCCCGAGTAATCAAAATCGGCCATATCGGTTCGAGTCCAGTTCAGAGGGTTTAGCACAAAAAAGCGCAAATTAGTTCCCGTTTTTTGAATTCGCGAACCAAGCGATGATAAAGATTGAGCGTATAGTTGGTTTACATAATCAGATACATCATTAGCCAAACCTCTTTGCCAGTTTGCCCGCTCGTCATCTGCACAGCAGCCGCCCATGCCAAAATTGTGCTCCCAGTATTGCCCCAAAGCTACCCAACATTTTTCGCGCATTTCATCAATATCCGGATAGGCAGATGGGTCTTGCGTGGCTACCAAAGTTGCCATTACCTCGGCAGTTCTAAGTTTTTCAACCAATCGCTTTACATTTGCAGTTACTTCTGCCAAAGAGGCGCAATCGGTATCCCAATCGTTACCGTAGGTAAGGCATTCAGTTGGAAGATTGTTGCCATACAAGCTATTGAAATGCTCAAAAAAATCAACTTCGTTTGATACGTACACCTGTTGCGTAGCATTGCTGTTATTTTGCGCCACCGTTGGAAAAGTATTGTCGTAGGTGGTGAGGTTATCCCAGCCTCGTCCAAAACCCCCAGCCACCCAATATGGATATTCGGCGGTATTGCATTTAAGGGCGCAATAGTCAGTAGCGGAATTTGGAAACCAGGCTTCGGCATAACCACCAAGACTTTGATTATAAAGAATAGAATACCATTTCATCAATACGCCCGTACTATCGGGACCTTTATACCAATAAATTTCGTGGGTTCGGTTTTGGAGTTCAGAATAGTTTACGGGCGAAGAGCATCCGCAAACGCCTTTCCACGAATAATTGGCCCCCGAGCCTGCCCACAAAGAACTTAGCCCAAGCGGTTGGGTTTGGTTTTCCATAGAAATAGCGATGTTGAGGTCTATATTATATTCGCGTTCTATTTTCCCCTGCCAATACATCCCTCTGATAATGGATTCTGCCGATTGCCCGCCATAGGTGGACACCATCATATTAAGCGGCACCCCGATATGCCCCGATTGTATTTGGTCTATCAAGCGTTGAAAATCGGCAGGCGTTTTGTTCTTTTTGTAAGTATAGAGCCAAAAAGCGGCATCACAATTATATCTGTTTTGGTAAGGGGCTGCATTGCCTGCGGTGGCATCGTTGAGGTCAAGATAATAGTCAAGCACATCTAAAAATGCTTGTTCGTAGGTTGCCACATCAGCACTCCACAAATAATCGGTATGATCGTCGTTGGCTATATAAATATGTTTTTGTTGCGCAGCGAGTTGGGCAAAGTAGTCCGTAGATAACAGGCAAAATAAAAAAAAATAAACGCGCATAGAAGTAAGCTTAGGGGGTAAAAAATTTCGGCAGTATTTCAATAACTGTGTAAGTTAAAAACTTAGTGTTTTGGTTTATAATCTGAGTCTATCGCCAAAGATAAGCATAAATTGGTTAAGCACAAGACCTTAAAAATTCAAATTAAACTCGTTTAAAACGCGGCAAATGTAGCCGCGGCGGGCAGTTTAGCCCCCCAAAAAAACCAATCAAAAGGAGTTTGGGTTAGGCGGGGGCGATGTTAGCTGGTCGGTTTTCTGTGTTTCCCTATGTTTTATTCTTCTCCAAAATAGTCGCTGTCAATTTTTTTAAGTTCATAAGTCTGTTGTGTCGCACATCCAAGATTGTAGTCAATCATTAGTTGAGCCAACTGTTCACCGTCTATGAGAACAATTTTTGTTTCATTTCTCGGTGTGTATTCCAATGCTTCCTTAGTAAAGTTTGATGTCGTGATGAAAATTCCCTTTTTAGCCCCTTGTCCGGCAAGTGCGCCAACAAATTTTTGAAGTTCTGGTCGTCCAACTACATTTCCTGGTTTCCAGCGTTTAGCTTGGATATAGATAATGTCAAGTCCGAGTTTATCTTCTTTTATTGTTCCGTCAATTCCTTCATCACCGCTTTTGCCCATTGCTTTTCCTGCGTCCTTAATTGAACCACCATAACCCATTTTTACTAAAAGTTCAACTACAAGTCGCTCGAAAAAAGCAGGTGAGAGATCAACAACTTTGTTAAGTAATTCAGAAGCCAATGATTTTCTTATTCGTTGATAGGCCTTGTCCAAACTCTCTTCAGGTGTCTGTTCATTGTTTTCAATTAAGGTTGTTTCATCTTCTTCTGTCTCGTTGTTGTTTCTCGAAGCGTTTTGAAACTCTAAAAATGCAGGAAATTGTCTTAAATATTTTGCGTCAACTCGGTCAGGATTTTTCGCTAAAGTCTGCCTGCCAAGGTCGGTAATTATAAAAGTCGCTCGTTTTGGTGAGTCAAGTAGTCCTGCCTTTTTGAGATATGTTTTAGCCCAGCCAACTCTGTTGTCAAAAATTGCTTGGTTGCCACTTGCCAAGAGTTCTTTTCTTTCATTGTCTGATACTTGAAATTCAACAGCCAAACTTTCAATCAAGTCCCTGTATTTATGTTCTTGTCCGTCCGCAACAAGTTTGAGTATTGGAAGCATTAATGATTGGTAGTCTGGTATCATATTTTCACTTTAAACTTTGTTTGATTTTTTGTTTCGGTGTCGTCTTACAAACCCCAGCCTGCCTTAAAACTGTTAATTTTTGACAAATTTAAGTTATAAATTTCAAATTGAGGCGATTTGGGGGCTTGTTTTTTTGCTTCCTAAATCTTTAAGGCAAAAAGGGGGTACATTTAGCCTTAAAATGAGCCCTAAAAACGCGAAAAATTCAAAAACAGGATTTTAATCTTGTTTTGAATATATCATGAGTCAAAATATTGAATAATCGAAGCGAATTATGGTCTGCTATTATCAGTCGTACACCAGCGGCTGCTTGAATACAAAGGCAATATTACTTTGGTAAGATAGCGATAACGCCGAAATAATCAATCCGGAATAAATGCATCCGGAAAATTACAGTATTCGTTTAAAAACGCATCGCCCTAACAGCAATATTTAAAGCGATGTGTTTTAAGTTTAAAGTCGTACAAAAAAAGAAAAAGCGGCATTTTCTTTTTTTTACTCTTTACCAGTACTGCCAAAGCCACCCTCACCGCGTGTCGTTTCGCTGAGTTGAGTGGTAGGCTGCCAAACAACCGTTTCGTGTTTGGCTATAACCATTTGTGCCATACGCTCACCGGGTTGTATTGTAAGCGTTTCATTTGATATATTGGCTACTAATATTCTAATTTCGCCCCTGTAATCGGCATCGATAGTGGCGGGTGCATTTGGCATAATTAAGCCCTTTAGTGCCCATCCGCTGCGCATACGCAATTGCATTTCGTAGCCTTGTGGCAGGGCTACGTGTAAGCCTGTGGGCACTAAGCCTCGCTCTAACGGAGGCAAAATCATCGGCTCGGCTAAAAATGCTCTTATGTCCATGCCTGCCGCACCATGGGTGGCATAGTTGGGTAAAGGGTTGTTGCTGTTGTTAATAATAGGAACTGATAACAAAGTTGACATATTCAAAGCGAGTGTATTTATTATAAGTTAGCTATTATTTTTTGTAATTTAAAATGGTTTCCTTTACAATAAAACCTGTTTTTGCACGGTCGGGCCATGTGGTGGTTGCATCAATAGTTTCGGTGTTTAATACCCATTGTTCGCGATAAACTTTACCTATATTTTTGGCATAAACGGCCAAACTATATACTTTATCTATTAAGTTTTCTTGGTCTGTTTCGAGGATGGTGGTGGTTTGTGCGAAAGAATTGCCGCCTATTGTTTTAGGTGTATTTATATTTTTACAGGTATATTTCCAGTTTTTATAGCTGGTTAGGTTGTCGTTTTCTACATCTAAATAGGCATTCCCATTCCAAGTAGTATTTTCGGTGATTGGAAAAATGAGTTTAATAAAGCGCAACTCCCCTTCCATCCGTTCGGCTTGATTGCTATCGCGCACAGCGTACCATACTACTGGGGTTAAATTTTGCCAAGGCAATGTGTCGTTGGTACGGCTAAAGCGTTTAATAGTATAGGCCAAGCGTCCGGTATTATCAGTAAATGTGTCGGCAACTTCTTCACGTAAATAGCTGGTGCGATTTGCTTTTCCATCCGGAAGAAAACTGCTGTAAATAGTAGAGTCCACACGGTACTCAGCCCAAAATCCGGATGTTAAAGGAAAGTATTCAAAACCAAAATCTATGTTGGTATTTAAAAATTCATCTTTACAGGCCGATATAAATAGTAATACGCCGATGATTATCATTAAAGCGGCGATATTTAAAATGCTCCGCATGTATTAGTTATTTTTTATTTAAAAAGAATATTGGGTTGGTGTATAAATAATTGATATTAAATTATGTTGAATATTTATTGGCATTTTTAAAGCAATTGTTATGGCTATTCGCTAACGTCAAAACTATTTTGAATATGTCCGCCGCATACTACATCGTTGTCTTCATAAAAAACGGCGCTTTGGCCGGGCGTGATGGCATCGACCTGCACATCGAAAAGGCAATTTAAGTGGAGCTGTTCTGGTTGTTTTTGTTGTTGGTTATTTTCGTTTTCGTTCAAGGTGGCGTTCTCGGTATAAAATTGATTTACCCAGCACGGTGCTGCTTGATGATGTGCGCGTATTTGGCCATTTAAATGCATGCCATCGTTTGGCAAAGACTGGTATTTCATCATATTGACGTTATAAACAGTCATTCCGTTGCGTTGCATTTCATTCCATTCGCCTAAAACAACGGTATTTGTGTGCGGAATTATTTGGGCAACATACATGGGTGTGCCAAAAGCTAAACCTAAGCCTTTGCGTTGGCCAATGGTATAAAAGGGGTAGCCTTGGTGTTGGCCTAAAATTTTGCCTTGTCGGTTTACAAAATTGCCCCCGGCCACCTGCTCGGTTAGTCCGTTGACGCGGCGTTTTAAAAACCCGCGGTAGTCGTTATCGGGAATGAAGCAAATTTCGTAGCTTTCGGCTTTTTGTGCTAAGTTTTCGTAGCCCCAATCGCGGGCCATTTGGCGTATTTGGCTTTTGTGGTAATTGCCCACCGGAAACATGGTTCGGGCAAGGCTTTCTTGCGGCAGCCCCCATAACACATAGCTTTGGTCTTTGTGGGTATCTAAGCCGCGCGAAACAACAAAGCGGCCGTTGGTGTGTTTGCGCAGTTGGGCATAGTGGCCGGTGGCAATAAACTCGCAGTTTAACGAGTTGGCACGGCGCAGTAAAGCAGCCCATTTTATGTGTGTATTGCACAAAATACAAGGGTTGGGGGTGCGTCCGGCAAGATATTCTTGTACAAAATTGTCAATAACCCAGTCGCCAAACTCCTCCCGAATATCAATAATAAAATGATGAAATCCCATATCGACCGCTACCTGGCGGGCATCGTTAATTGAGTCTAAGCTACAACATCCGGTTTCTTTTTTTGAGCCGCCCGCAGTTGCATAGTCCCAGGTTTTCATGGTAATACCTACTACTTCATAGCCTTGCTGGTGCAACATTGCCGCTGTTACAGTACTATCAATGCCTCCGCTCATGGCCACTAATACTCTGCCATTTTTACTCATATTTTTGTGCTGCTTAATTACGTATTGGCCAACAAAGGTACAAAATTTAAGGCAATTTTATTTGGCAGGAAGGTCTTGAATTATATCATCCGGAATTTTATTCAACAATCCGGAGGAGTTGTTTTTTTACCTGCCGTCTTCGATGGGTGGAAGATTTGCGTTTTTATTTCCGGAATGGCTGCGAACAAACTGAATACTATCAGACAGTTGCATATTAGAACTTAAATTTATTAAACGTTCTTTTTTTCCATCAAAAACGCTAATTGCGGCGGTATTGGGTGGGCGTTTGCCCAAATTATGGGCATACATAATTAGTTTATTTTCCTTGTCGGCACTCATTTCGAGGTGCAATACTTTTTTATCGGTACGCAGTGCGTATTTTTTTAATACCCATTTGCCATTAAAATACAACGAAATTGTGTCGTTGTCTTCATATTCCGAGTCCCAAACCATAATGGTAACTTTGTTGCCTTCGACTGTTGCTTTTTGTGATCCGGTTAAAATTCGCTTACCTATTTTTGTGGGAACGCCCCGGGCGTCGTAAAGAAGTTTTAAGGTGTCTATTTCCGGAACGTAACGTGTGGTTGAGGCATCGGGGAGGTTGTCGTTTTCAAATATTTGTTTCCATTTGTACATTTTAATTTGGTCATCGGCCCCGGCGCTTAAAATAGCTTTGCTATCGGGCGAGAAGTTTGCATTTAGTACTTCTTCGCGGTGTCCGGTTAATATTTGAATAATGGTGTCGCGTGCGATGTCGTATAATACTGTTTGCGCCGAGTGGCTTAGAACTAGTGCATACTTGCCATCGCGCGAGTATTCAATTTTGTCGGCACGGTGTCCGGGCTGTAAGTTAAACAGTTTGCGTGTTTTTTGCCCTGTTTTAACGCTCCATATATGAAAACTGTTTGATTCTGCCGAGCAGGTTGTAGATATGAGGGTATCGCCGGGAGGAAATTTAATGTCGTGAATATGGCGACTGCACCCCTGTATATTTTTTATTAATTGTTCGGTATTAGTATTAAAAACTGCAATGCTAGTGTCGGTAGCTAAGGCAATATGCTCGCCTTTGCTACTTGCTGCTGCTGTTTGTATAGGATGTTTAAATTGCTGTACAATTTTAACGGAATTGGGGTTTTGAATAAAATTTACCACATATAGTTTTTTAGAATTGCCGCCAAAAAAAAGTTTTTTTCCGGAGTTGTCGAAAAAAGCAAAACTGGCATTTTTCAGTTCTGCCAACTCGGGCAATTTGCTGGCATTAAACAACTCTTTGCTACTGGCTAAATCCCAAACAATAGTGTTGCCAAAACTGTCGCTTCCTGAAACGTAGCGGCTGTTGGGGTCGAATGCAACGGCATTTACCCGGCCTGTTAAGCCGCGCAAAAGGTTTAAAATATTGCCTTTTTCGGCATCGCGCACTAATACAGTGCCAATTGCGTTGCCGCTAGCAAAACGTTTACCGTCTAAGGTGTATTGCACACAGGTAACATCTTGTTGGCCTTCGGTAAATGCTCTAAAATCTTCAAATTTTTGCGCAAAACCGGTAATGCCAGCAAACCATCCGGCAATAAAGAGGCAGCGTAGCAACAAGGCAATATTACAATAGGACGCGGTAGTGGTATTTTTCTTCATAATTAAATTAACAAAATAGAATACTATAGCAATAGCAATTCCTTAGTTTTATCTTAAAAAGAACCTCAATACTTGATGTTTTTATTTTTGGGATTGATTTTATATAAAACACAGATTTTAGGTTAGATGTTTAAACATTAACTTCGTTTAAGAAAACAACTATTATTAAGCGCCATTACACAATAATAAATATATTTTTTATTTTGTTTTATATAAACGTGTATAACTGAGACCATGTTTTATGAACGCTAAAATATTAAAACAAATTGTATTCCACTGCAAGCAATTATTAAAAAACAAAATAAAAAACCCCTGTGAAGCTACCCATAAATATTGGGTAATCCACGCAGGGGTTGTCGAAAATTAACAAACAATTGGCTTGGTTAGATTGCAAGTTCTATTATCAGTTGTTTGTAATTAATTGCTTTCTTTTTTTATTGACTTTATTCTTCGTCAAGAAGGTTTTCAATTTTGGTTTCGGTGCCCTGGTTATTTATGGGGCGTTCGCTTGGCAAAAAAGCGTTACTAAAAATACTCAACACAAATAATGCAATGGCAAGCGTCCAAGTGGCTTTTTCTAAAAAGTCGGTGGTTTGTTTAACGCCGCCCATAACTTGCGATGCCCCACCTGTAAACCCAGCACCTAAGCCGCCACCTTTGGGGTTTTGCACCAAAATAATAAGCATAATCAGTACGGCAATAACGACAATAATTAAGGTAATAAAAATATACATATTATAAATTAAATTTTATCTAATAGCACATAAAAAAAATAAATTATCAAGCAAATTAGCTAATTAAATAGCAAAATTAAGCATGTTTTAGCAGTTATCTGCTAAAACTATACCAATTTATTGCGTAATTCTTCAATTCGGACTGCAAAGTAACGTCTTTTTTCTGGAAATTTCAAAATTAATTGTTTATAAATTTTGATTGCCTCATCGTAATAGCCTTGCCGGGCATAAACTTTTGCCAGCCTTTCGGTAACAATTCCTGTGGGCGACAAATCCGCTTCTTCCATATTTTCTTCGTTTTCTATAGAATTAGGCTCATCAGTTTTAACTGGGTTTGCCTGCATATGCAAAACTTGTTTGTAATTTGCAATTTTTTGTTGTAATGCTAATAACAAGTCTGGGTCTTCTTCTAAACTTTTTTGCGCCGCTGCCTCAATGGCCTCATTATTAGGAACCGGCTCAACAGGTAAATTCGCCGATTCGTTTTCGGTTGTATTAAGCAAATATGCCTGCAACTCGGCCAAAGCTTCTTTTGAAATGGCTTCGGTATGGAGGGCTACGGAATCGGTGTTCTCTTCCTCAATATCCGGAGGATTAACTTCGTTTGCCAACTGAACTTGTTCTTCTTCTTCTTCTTCTTCGGTTTGATTATTTGATAATTCGACCTGCAACTCGGCCAAAGCTTCTTTTGAAATGGCTTCGGTGTGGAGGGCTACGGAATCGGTGTTTTCCTCTTCAATATCCGGAGGATTAACTTCGTTTGCCAACTGAACTTGTTCTTCTTCTTCTTCTTCTTCGGTTTGATTATTTGATAATTCGACCTGCAACTCGGCCAAAGCTTCTTTTGAAATGGCTTCGGTGTGGAGGGCTACGGAATCGGTGTTTTCCTCTTCAATATCCGGAGGATTAACTTCGTTTGCCGACTGAACTTGTTCTTCTTCTTCGGTTTGATTGTTTGATAATTCGACCTGCAACTCGGCCAAAGCCTCTTTTGAAATGGCTTCGGTGTGGAGGGCTACGGAATCGGTGTTCTCTTCCTCAATATCCGGAGGATTAACTTCGTTTGCCGACTGAACTTGTTCTTCTTCTTCTTCGGTTTGATTGTTTGATAATTCGACCTGCAACTCGGCCAAAGCTTCTTTTGAAATGGCTTCGGTGTGGAGGGCTACGGAATCGGTGTTCTCTTCCTCAATATCCGGAGGATTAACTTCGTTTGCCGACTGAACTTGTTCTTCTTCTTCTTCGGTTGGATTGTTTGATAATTCGACCTGCAACTCGGCCAAAGCTTCTTTTGAAATGGCTTCGGTGTGGAGGGCTACGGAATCGGTGTTCTCTTCCTCAATATCCGGAGGATTAACTTCGTTTGCCAACTGAACTTGTTCTTCTTCTTCTTCTTCGGTTTTATTGTTTGATAATTCGACCTGCAACTCGGCCAAAGCTTCTTTTGAAATGGCTTCGGTGTGGAGGGCTACGGAATCGGTATTTTCTTCCTCAATATCCGGAGGATTAACTTCGTTTGCCAACTGAACTTGTTCTTCTTCTTCTTCGGTTTTATTGTTTGATAATTCGACCTGCAACTCGGCCAAAGCTTCTTTTGAAATGGCTTCGGTGTGGAGAGCTACGAAATCGGTATTTTCTTCCGCTTCTTCTGTGTCGGTGCTAACCTCCTCAATATTCCGATGATTAATATTATTTGATAACACTGCTTGCAATTCGGTGAGTGCCTGTTTAGCAATATCAGCGATATTTAAGTTTTCGTCAACATCATCATCGTTTATAGTATTGATAAATTCCAAACTCGAGTCATTATTTAATTCGGGAATAATTGGTGTTGGTTCTGTAGTGTTGCTGCTTTGATTATTGTTTTCTGTTTGCACCATTAAATCATTGCTCTTAACTTCGGGTTCGTCATCATTTAAAGTAATGGTTGCGGGCGGATTAGCGCCAAATTTTTGTACTAAAACCTCTATTTCCTGTTCGAGTTGTTCGGCGGTTTGTTCAGTGCTTGCCGAAGCGTGAAGATGTAAAGCGGTTAAAGGCAATTCTTCATCCGGAATAAAATTTGGGGTAGTGGGTATAATAACCGGCGAGATGGCAATAGTTGCATCTTCATGTTCGTCTAAGATCGGTGGTTCGAATGGTTTATTCTCAAGGTCAGAAATAGTATTAGAATTAAGCAAAGTGGGGTGCAAGAGCCTAAAAAGTATTTCGCGGTTTTGTACTACTGTGGCGGCACGGCTTAACACGCTGCTGTGTTCGGCGTGCATTATTTTTTGTGTTTTGTAGGCAAGCAGTAGATGTGCGGTTTGAAAATACGGGTACGAGCTTGCTAAATGCTGTAATTCTTCAAGTGATATTTTATCAACTTGATTCAAGTTGGTAATCGTCTCCAACAGTTGTTGTTTATCCATGAGTACTTGGGCAAAATTTAATGTATCTTTTAGCCTGCCAAATTAGGTAGAAATTGGCATTGCTTGTGTATGATTTTTGTTTATTTTTTTTATCCGGATGATACGGAATGTTATTTTTGTAATGAAGTAGGGTTTGCTTTGCTTTAAGGTTGTTTTTCAAGTCAGGTTTAAGAGTTGTATTGGCATATCAATGGTTTTAACTTTGTTTTCGGGTGTGGCTTCTTTTACAATGGCTTCGTAAACATCGCGCCAGCCTTGCCATTCGTTTCGGTTGCTTAGGGTGTGGTTATGCCAAATGGTACTAAAAATACCATTTACAGCTTTCACTTGTTCTATTAATGGCAAAACTGCGGCAAATGCTTGGTCGGGTTTTAGTTGTTGGTATTGTTGCAGGGTTACATCCATAACGGTAAACGGAAAAATTTTCAGTTTTGTTTCCATTTCAAGGGTTAGGTCGTAAAAAAAGAACGAGCTACAAGTACTGGCCCTAAAGCCCGGTTTTTGTGGATAACCCATTGTATAATCTTTATTTATGGCCAGTTCAATTAAATTTTGGTAGGTATTTGGCAAGTGTAGTTTAATGTAATGTTGCCGGCTTCGTTTAATTTCTTTGCGCAAAACAAATTCTAAATTAGTTGTTTCGGCTTGCAAAATTCGTACATCTTTGTTTGAGTTATAAGAGGGATGTATGCCTACCTCGCTAAAGTCGGCAATCCGGCAAATCAGTTCTTGAAATTGCAGGTTCTCGAACGAAATATTTTTATCGAACTGCGCATACTCGCAAAGCAAAATAAAATAAACTGGCTTAAACCGATATTTTTTTTGAAGTTCGAACTGCCAGTTAAAAGTATCAAATGGGTCGGTTTTTAGCCTTAGCAATACTTTGGTGCGCTCAAGTATAGCTTGGTAATTTAGCAGGCGGGCATCTTGCAGATAGCCGCCAATTGAGCGCAATAGGCCCTTGTTAGCATAGGCATAGGCAAGGTCAATATCGTAAGTTGGTATAAAGCGGTATCCGCGCTTGGTTACAGGTAGTTGTGGATAATAACGCAGCAAAATTGCCCAAAGCCAATGCGCCCAAATGTCAATAACGGGTTGGTGTAAAAATTGCTCGTGGTAAGCAAGACTTTCTTCGGCAGGGTATCGGCCATGCTGGTCGGTTTTATGTGGCAAGTACTCTTCGTAACGTGTAATTAAATAAAACGTGGCGGCAAACAGGTCAAATGGTAAATCAGAGCTGTTTTTGGCGATATAAAAAATAACAGTATCGCGGTATCGTTCAATTTTAAAGGTTTGAGGTTTAATACCGCGTTCAAAAAGCAAAGGTGCGGCATAAAAAAACAACTCGTCGGCAATGGGTTTATTGCTGTAGTTTAGTTTAGGTAGGGTGCTGGCAGCAAAGGCGTTTTGGTCGGTAGTTAGGGTAATTTCTATGCCCAAAAAATGCGTTAAAATGTGTTTAAATACATACTTAACACGATTGGTAATTTTTGGTGTATATACAAGTAACATTTAAATTAATTAAACTAACTAAACTTATTGTTTTTTTTAATACGAATATTGTTTTACTTTGGTTGGTTGTACCGTTTGTAACTTAAATACAGGTTTCAATTAATAAATACACGCACGAAACAACAAATATAAACAAAACATTGCAACAAAACTATGTATCTAAATTATTTTATTCAAACCAATTGTTTGAATAAAATTTTTAAATGTATTTAATTGCCCTGCTACCTACATTTTTAAATAGACAAATAAACTTTTACAAGCAAAAAAAGTCAATGGCATAACAAGTTTTGCTATTACTTCGTTTAAAAAAAAAACTTAATTTTGTACTTTCATACCCATAAAAATTATATTTAATCATGTTTTCAAAAAAACTTTTTTTTGTATTTATTTTATTTTTAACGGCCATTAACACCTCTTTTGCTCAAGGTTTTGATTACGCCTCGGTTGATAAATTTAGCGACGATTTAAACTTGGCTATATCTGAAAACCGTTTGCTTACCAATAATTTGCAAATTAACCGCACCAAGTCTCCAATTGCCGGAGGTATATACAGCGAAGATATTTATTTTTATTATGCAATAGACAATGGCCGGGTAGTACTTAAAAAAATTATTTCGAGCATTAATTATGCTTCGAGGGTAATTTACACAGACTTTTTGTTTGACGATGCCGGCAACCTAATTAAATGCAGTTATAACCAAGATGCCACCCGCGATATGTACGACCTAAGTGTTAAACGCATCCGCACTTATTACCTGACGCGCCAACTAAAATACGTAAATTCAAATGGCGACACTTTCAACGAAGCAACTTTTACTACCGAGCATGTACAAGCGGGTATTGACGGCATGGCGCGTGGCGAAAAATATAAAGCGCTTTTTGATGCGATATATAAAGTTCAGGAAATACCCAAAAAATAAGTTTGCCCTAAATTACAGAAAAAACAATACCTCTCCTCTCCGGATGGATACTTGGTTAGATTTAAACAAAATCAAAGCCAAACAATACAAAACGATCTGCCTGGTTAAGTTTGTTTCCCTTACTTAATTTGCTCTCTTAATAATATTGTTTGGCTTTTTTATATGCCTAACAAACTTGCAAAAAACCAAAACACAGCAAGGCAAACAGGCAAAATGCCATTTTAAATTGATTAATTAATACATAACCGGCCCAGCGGCTATTTTACTGCTATTGGGCTTGTATAGGTTAAAGTCGGCAACTGTTACGTTGCTGTCGTAGTTACAGTCGGCGCGTGCATATTGGTTAATAAACGAAGCCTGCAAAACGTATATATTAAAATCAGTTACGGTAATTACCCCGTCGGCATTTATGTCGCCGGCAAACATGGCATATTTGCCATCGCCCATATTTTTAAGTTGGTTTACGCCCATGGCTTTATTTACGTTATTAGTAAAATCGTAGGGCGTTGGGTTGGTGGTGCTAACAGGTTGTGCCGATATAACAGGTAAGTGGTTGCGCGATCTTACTACAATATAATACGATTCACCATAATTGATATTGTTAAACAAAAGCCCATCCGGATGATTTAACCCGCGAACCTTGCCCGTTTTTAGCAGCCATCCGGCTTGTTGCGCAACTACATTATACGCATCGTCAGCATCGCGCAGTTCAACTAATACCCAGTCACACACATCGGCTGGAATATTGCTTATATTATTTACCCCTTCGGTGCCTGCATAATTAAATGGGCTTATATTAAATGGCTGCGTTAGTGGCGTTAAGCCCTTAGTGCGCAAAGTATTGCCTAATTGCTTCGAAATATTATTGTACGGCCCCTCAAGCAATACCGTTGTGCCAACCAATACCGACTCTTTAGGATAAGCTAAAATAGAAATATCATCAAAATAAAATCCGTCGGCCACATCGTTTGCATCGCTTACCAATTTAAATCTTATTTTTAAATTACTAAGCCCCGCGTAGTCATCTAAATTAATTTGCTCTTTAACCCAAAAATTTTGGTCAGCATCGTAAAGGGCTTGGCCTTGTTGCTGGTTTTTGCTGCCGGGTTTGGTGTAGCGTCCACAAAGTGGGGTATAGGTAGTGCCTCCGTCGGTACTAATTTGAATTTGAACATAGTCATAAAATGCTTCTAAATTCCATTTGGCATAAAAGGTTAAGGCAGCGTGGTCGGCATTAGTAAGGTCAAATGTGGTGCTAAAAATGGCATTACTATTGGCACTGTTTGCATAGTTTTGGTCGGGGCTATCGGTCATACACCAGGTTCCGGTATAAGCCGCTTCGTCGGTTACAAACCATCCGCCCGTCCAGTTAAGGTAGCTGCCAATTGAGCCGGTGTCTTTAAACACAACCGTAGGTTTATAAATTAAAGTGGTCGTATCGTCAACCAAGTTATAAAGGCCGTTGTGTAGTTGTACGCGGTAGCGAACCCGCTCGCCGGGCTGGGTAGTGGGTTTTAATGAAAACGGGAAACTGAACAGTTTGGTTTCTAACAAATTAAGTGTGGCCGTTTGGGTAGGGTTGTTTATTATTTCAATATTGTTTGATAGAGGTGTTAGGGTAACTGTAAATGGCAGGTTATTTTCAAGGCCAAGCCTTTCGAGGCGCATTTCAAAAAATCCGGAATTATTGGCAATTTCAAACTTCGATAGGTCGTGCAAGACGCCGTAATTACCGGCCATTAATGCCGCCATATTGTTTAGGCGCACATCGGTTTTACAAAGCGGTACAATATCGTTTTGGGTTGGCCAAAATCCGCCCATTGCCGATGTGCCAGTTTCGGGGGTATAAGCAAAAATAACGGGTTTAGTGGTTTGTTCGCCGTACATCCAGTCGTCGCTGTCGCCGTTGGTATAATAGTTTACAGTTTCTTTACCGGTTCCAAACTTAAAGCGGTTAAACCATGCCACTTGCTCTGATTGGCGGCGGTGGGCATCATAATCGGGGCTAATGGCGTTGGCGGCGTAGCCATACGGGTAAATAAAATAATTTCCGTAGGTGTGGTGGTTTAGCGCCACTCTAAACTCGTTGTTGTTACACAGGTCGCGTATGGCTTGCGTTTCGGGCTCTGAGAAGGCCGATGTGCCGCGGTAAGTATCTGAAATGGGGTTGCCCGATGAGCCACTGTTATCGTAGCCCCATTGATAGCCATAGTTTCGGTTTAAATCAACACCAAAAGTACCACCGCCGTTGTCGCGTCGGTTTTTGCGCCACATGCCGCCGCCGCCCGGGTTGTTATTATAGTTGTAATGGTAGCCATCGGGGTTAAGGCAGGGCACAAAAAACAGTTCGGTATTATCAACCAAGTTTTTAACGTCTGTATTGGTACTGTAATTTTCGAGGAGGTACCACATATAAAATATTAATTGTGTGGCCGACAAAGGCTCGCGGGCATGGTGTACGGCAGTATATAGCACTTCGGGCTCGGTTTCGTTAGTGCCGGGGTTGTCGCTAATTTTTACAAAGTAAAGGGTGCGCCCCTCGTTGCTGGTTTTGCTTAGTGCTGCTTTAGTGGTAATAAGGTTGGGGTAAAGCGCTTTCATATCGTCTAATTGCTCGTACATTTCATCTAAGGTGTAAAAGCCGCCCATTGAGCCATAAACAAAATTGGCGGGCGTTGAATATTGGGGCGCATTGCAACCGCTGGCAGTTGGTTCGAGTGTTTTATAATTTTGATTATTGCCCGAGTTTGGCGGTGCCGTTTGTTGCTTGTGGTAGTGGTCTAATAAATCCGGAATTATAATTTTGTAATTTAATCCGGATGCTTTAACCAACAATAATTCATGTTCAGATATATCAAGCGTTATTGTTTTGTTTTGTTTATCGTACTCGGCGCCACATATAAGGTCTATACCAAGCTGGGCTAAACGGCTTAGGTCTTCGGTTTGGTTGGGCACGTATATTAGCACTTTGCTGTATATGCCTACAGTATTGCTGTGGTTATGTATGGGTAAGGGTATAGCAGTGGCATTTGCACTATTTTGCTGGGGCTGTGCTTTTACAACTGTTTGGGCTTGGGCAGCCACTGTTTGGGCTTTTAATGTAGCGCCATAGTTTGAGTTTAGCAGTATGAGTGCAAGGGCAATAAACCAAAAACATATAAATTTCATAAAACAAGTATTAGTTTGATGCTCCTGTTAAAAACACAGGCAAGCAAACAGTAAATTGGTTTTTTAAATATAGAGCGTACCTGAGCAGCCACTCAACATAAATTCTGCTCAAATTTATGAACTTTTATTAAACAACGTTTAATCATTTCTATCGTTTCATCCACAATTTCTTTTTTTGTTCTAAACGCCAATATAGCAATTCTAATAACAAAGCGGTTATTGATAATCGAAGAACTTAAAAACACCGCACCATCGGCATGTATTTCGTCCATTAGCAATTTGTTTTTTTTATCGGCCTCTGTTTCAAAAGGATACCAAAAATAGCTTGCAGACAAATCTGGCTCGGGACCTAAGCAAAAACCAAGTGCTTTAAGTTTGTTTCTAAAATATTTTACCAACAATAGTTTTTCCTCGAGGCAGGCTATAAAAGGTTCAATGCCATGTAATTGCAGCGGCAGCCACACCCTAAGCCCTCTGAAATGTTTGGTTAATTCCGGAGAAAGATTAGCCGGGCTTTTAAGCATTTCTTCATCATGGGCAACATCTTGCATATAGTTTGCCGTATAGTAGTTTGAGTGTAAAACCGCATCGCTGTCTTTTACCAACACGGCCCCTACGCCGTAGGGCAAAAACAAACCCTTGTGCGGGTCAACAATTAGCGAGTTGGCTTTTTCAATGCCTTTAAAAATGGCTTTTTTGGTGGCGGTCATAATAAAAAAACCACCATAGGCGGCATCCACATGAAACCATATTTTATACTTTTGGGCTATTGCGGCTATTGCCTCCAAAGGGTCAACGGCGCCGGTATCGGTAGTTCCGGCGGTAGCCACTACTAAAAACGGGTACAATCCGGCTAAAATATCTTTCTCTATTTGGGTTTCTAACAAATCGGCCTTTATCCGATGCCTGTCATCTAAGGGTAAACATCTTATTATTATATCTTCTAAACCTATTATGCGCAGTGCTTTTTGTGTTGAGTGATGAACTTGCTCGCTTAAATACACAACGCTTTTTGGTATGCGTTCATTTTTAATTTTATGCCTGTCGCGGGCGGCGGTAAACGCAATAAGGGTAGATATAGAGCCCCCTGACGACAAACAGCCAACGGCATTTTTAGGGAACGAAAAAACAGATTTTAACCAGTTGACTACCTCATTTTCGAGGGTAGCTGCGCCCGGAGAGGCAAAATATACGCTTGCAAACGGGTTGGTAACGGCGGCAATAAAATCGGCAAGGGCAGCACTAAACACGCCACCGCCCGGAATATAGCCCAAATGTTTGCCCGATGCGGCATTAATACCTGTTTCGGCAACTTGTTTTTGGTATAAACTAAGCAGCTCGCTTAAGGGATGTTTTTCGTTGGTTATTTCGAGCGAATTGGCATCTTTATTCCGGAAGGCCGTAACAGTACCAAGCCCTTCAATAAACTGGTTGGCGTAGTTTACAACACTGTTTATCAATTCTACTCGCTCGGGCTCTGGTGGGTCAAGTTGCCGGCTAAGTTTACTTAATTCGTTTAATTTAAGCGTTATTGCTTCGTTGCTCATCATACTTAACAAGTAAAAAACTGGTTTAAAGCAATTTGAGTGGGCAAAAAACGGCACGCTCAACTTGCTAATTAAGTGCGAGTGTTTTTTTACCTAAACCACTCTACCGCGCCATAAAAAATAGCAAGCCATATTAACCCTTTGACCAGAAAAAATAAAAATCCGGCTACCCCAAGCCGTTTAAACCAAGATATGATGTTCTGCTTATTCATACTCAAAAATAAAATTAGTTAAAATATTGTATGGTTTTTGCAAAATATTTGACCACTGATAAATTAAATTGACAAGTTTTCAGTTTTTACCCGCCTTAATTAGCAGCTAAAACATCCGGAAAAAATTATTTTTAGTTATGGCTGCAAGATACAAATTTTTTGGCAATTTTTGCTCATTACAGGCTCAACAAAATAGCTGCAAGTTGTTTAGGTTGCGAAAAAAATGGCGAATGCCCTGCATTAATTTCAAAGGTTTGGTTAACCCGAGTGCGTTCTACCATTTTCTTTTGCAGCTGGTAGGTTATCGTGTTATCAAGCGTTGTGTGGATATAAACTTTTTTCACTTTTCCAAATTTGCTGTCCGACAGGCTCAACGGCGTGCCAACGGGCGCATTTGGCTCTTTGGTAAGCAATGAGCCTGCCAAGTAAACATCTTCGGCTGAGCAGTCGTTATAAAATGCGTCTTTATATATTTCATTTTTCGGAATATGCCAGCCCTCTGGCTCGTTAAAAATTAAATTTGACACCAATAACGAGGCCGAGTCGGATAGTGCTGTTGCAACCATCGGCTCGCCATTAGGGATAAGAAAAGCGCAGAGATAAACTAATTGGTCAATTTTGTCGGGCATGCGCTCGGCTACCGCCGAAATTACAATACCTGCCCTGCTATGTCCAATAAGCACAACAGGTTTGTTGTATTTAGCCAACACGTTGCAAACGGCATCAACGTAGCTATCAAGCGTTACACTATTAATTGGCGTTGTGTCTTGTCCGTGTGCGGGCAAGTCAATGGCTTCAGAGGTGTTGCCGTTTTCATTTAACAAGGGTTGCATTTTATACCAGCACCACGAGGCGTGGAATGAGCCCGGAATAAAAACATAATGCCTTGGCTTTGAGTTGTTGTTCATGTTTGTTTATGTGTTTATGCGTGATAATTTTTATATATATATTGTTAAGATTATTCGCGCGCGGCTTGCTGTTATATAAGGCAAAACGTAAAAAACAGTACCCACTAACTTGCTGCAAATTACAAACTTTCTAAAAAATTAATAACCGATTCTCTTTCGGCTTTGTTCAGTTTTCTAAAACTTTCTTTGCTGTTTTCTGCTTCTCCGCCATGCCACATAATGGCTTCTTGTAGGTTTTTTGCGCGTCCGTCGTGCAAAAAGTTTGCATTTGGCCCCCCTACGGTTTTGGTAAGCCCAAGCCCCCAAAGTGGTGGTGTCCGCCATTCTTTACCGTTAGCTTCAAAATCGGGTCGGTTATCGGCTAAGGCATCGCCCATATCGTGCAATAAAAAATCGGAATAAGGATAAATTTTTTGATTGCTCAAAAAAGCATATTCCGGATGTTGCCCTGTAATATATTTGGGGTGGTGGCAGTTGTCGCATTTTAGCTGCATAAATAGGTTCTTACCGTTAATTATGGTGGGGTCTGTTGTATTGCGTCTTTGCGGCACACCTAATGATTGCGGATAAAAAGCCGCCATTTTTAAGGTGTTGGCATCAATTTCGGGGTCATCAGAGAGGGTGTCGGCCTGAATTTGTCCGGAACAGTTTTCTTCCGGATAATATGGGCTTGTAACACCCATATCCTGATTTGCGGCGGCGGCTGTTTGTTGTAATAAATTAGGTTGCCCTGCCTTCCATCCAAACCTTCCTATTGTTTTAATTTGATTTTTTTCATCCCAAACATAATTTGCCTTGCCCGATATGCCGTTGCCATCTGCATCATTCGGGTCGGCTAAAGCTAAAATATCACTTTCACTAATTGCCTCTACCAGCCCTAAACCTATTACGGGCGGTGCTAACCGCGGCGACATTAACATACCACCGGGAATGGGCACATAGGGATTGATAATAGAAAAAACGGGTTTAGACAGGGTTATTTGTTCACCGTCAATAAATGTTTTTATTTCCTGCTCTTCGTGCCAGGTTATTTGCGCCTCGGGGGGGGTTCCATAAATGGCTTTTGTTTGTAGTTGTCCACCATAATTTGGTGCGGCAAGCGGCCCGCCATGCGCATCTACGCCATCAATGCTTAACCGAAATAATAAGCCGCGCAACTCGTTGGGGTCGGTAGGGAAGGGAGAGCGGCCATTTGCGGTGTGGCAGTTTGCGCAAGCATTTTGGTTAAAAACAGGTCCCACACCACCGTTAATTAAATTAGGTGCTGTTACAAATCTAGATTCAAAAATTTTATCGGACTTTCGGTGAAGGTCTAATTCAGCTGTACTCAAATTGGCTGCTGGTTGTTCGAAGGCTTGTATATAGGAGCCCGAAATACTTGTTTGGCCGCCAAGATTAATATCTTCATCTTCTATTAAAACATCTTCATCGGGTTTGCACCCACTGAAGGCGCTTGAAATTAACAATAAAATAAAAATAAACTGTTTCATTTTGTTATAAATTTGAAATAGTTGGTAAAACTTCGCTTTGAAGTGTTTGTTGTAAGTTTCGCACTTTTTGCTGTGCATTTTCTACACTTGGTATAGCGTTAAAAATGGCCGAGGTAAATGTCCCTTCTATGTCTTCAATGGCTTTAATAGCATCGTCTATTTGTTGTTTAACTTGCGCATCTAAGGTAGTATTTTTTGCGGCAATAATATTAGAAATTCCTAATCCGGTTGTATTTTTATAAATGCCAATATAGATGTTTTTAATACTCCGGATATTGTCTGCAAAGTCTTGTTTAGAATTATTACTAAAGCGACTTTCCTCTAAACTTGCGTTTTGCTCGCTTAAGGGGTCGTTTATTTTGCCATTTGCCACCTCGTCGGCAATAGTTACCATGCCATTTACAATCTCTTCTAAGGCTGCCTTTTGCGATGGGTAAATGCTATTTGTTTCCCCTGCATTGATTACATTACTAATAAAGTTGTTTTGGTCGGGTTTCCATGCATAATAAAGTTGTTCGGTTGAACCAGCCAAACTTTGGGCACAAGCCTTTAAATATTCAAATTGGCGCGGCGTAAAATCGCTTATTTGCTTTTTACTGTCAAGGCCAAAAATCAAATATTCAATCGTATGAAACCCTTTTAGGGTGCCGTCTAATCCGTCAATATAAGCTTTTGTCAAAGGGCTTGCGCTGGCTAAAACCGCATCTAAATCGGGTTGGTTAACTGGCCAGCTATCTATGGCGGGGTCAATTCCTTGCTGGTCAACAGGGCCAAAAAGAAAGCCTTCCGACTGTTCCCATGGAACGCGAGCGTCTCGCCATGCCTGGCGGGCGGTTTCTAAGTTAGCTTCCGATGGTGTTGTTTCTAAAGCAGCTAAAGTTGTTACCAATGCTATGGTTTTAGCATCTAAGGCGGCATACGTGTCTAAAATAATATCGTTGCCCAGGTTTTCAAGTATATTTTTGTAATCTTCTTTGGTATCAACATCCTCTTTTTTGCAACTTGAAATGAAGACGATTGACAGGAAGACGGCAAAAAGGTAATTTTTTTTCATTTTTTTAAAGTGATTTATATATATATTATTTAGTTTAAAATTCAAAAGCAAAACCTGCAACAAATGTTCGTTCAAGCCTGCCGCCGTTTATGCTGGTAGGGGCGGGTGCGCCTACTTTCCGGATGGTGTATTGGGCTTTTAATTGAACATCGTCAATAATTTTATAGACTGTTCCAAATGTCCACGACTGCCTTTCCCAACGTGGATTATTAAAAATTAAGCCTTCGGTGGTAAATTGGGTGTCGTAGTAGTCAAAGCGCCCATAAATTAAGCAGTTTTGTTTAAAGTTTTTAGCCCACAAACCCTCTTTACCTATAAGTGTCAAACCCAGTTCGGCAAAGCCGCCAATAGCTGCTGCCGCTACTGGTGTTCGTTTTACATTCAAATTGTTCGAAAGATTTCGATTATTATTAGACAGGGCTTCGGAGTTGCCCATGGCACCATAAAACACCATGCCATTAATTGCCAAGGGCTTTTTGGTGTATTGAATATGCAGTTCGCCCAAGCCAATGGGTGTGTTAACTTTTAAATCGGGTTTAGGGCGATTGTCGGAGGTGGTTCGGCTGCCATAACCCGAAATGCCAATTAAAAAATTGTTGTTTGGGCGGTAATCCAAGCGTCCGGAAAGGGCAAAATTTTGGGCATTTACCATTTCAAAACGCATTTGATTGCCGCGCTTAATCCAGTTTGCCGAACTAAATGCACTATTGTCTAATCCATTTACAAGGGCTATATGGTATTGCCATTTATTTTGTTGTTTAAAGCCTCCTTTTAGCAATAGGCCATTTTCGGTCCAGTTTTCGGGTAAAATTTGCATTTCCATTTCCGAGGCCGTTGCCGTTAGGTAGTCGGTAGGCTCGTCGCGTTTGTACATTAGGGCAAAGGGTACTTTTATCCGGCCTATTTTTAGTTGTAATGCTGGGCGCAGTTCAAACTCAAGGTTCATTTGTTCCACTAATACTTCGCCACCTTTGCTCACTTCGTATTCAAATTCGCCAAACTCTTCAAAGCGGTCAAATTCAACTTCTACGCCTGTGCCGCCGTGTTCAAATTCAATTTCTGTGTTAAGTTTTATTTTGTTGTTCCACCGATAGCCAATTTCCAGCACAAAGCGTTCGTTGTCTATGGCGTTGCGTTTTACGCTGTCGGTTTGCCAGTTGTAATTGTAGTAATTCATTGCGCCATACCCCGACAAGGAAAAACGAGATAGTTTTTCTAAAAAAGTATTGCTATTGCCGGGCAATGAGTCTGTTTGGGCTAAGAGACCAAGTGGACACAAAAATAACAATATAAGACCTTTTTTAATCATTGCAGCATATTGATTTTCTGGCCGCAAATATAAAACTTTATTTAGACTAATTATAAATTAGTTGTTTTAGTGGCCATTTTTAAACAATTTTTTAGGTAAGCAGCAGTATCCGGAAATAAAAAAATGCCAAATAGGGCAAATCGCTTTGCATTGATACAAATCTGCCCGCCATGTAATCTCGTTTTTTCTGTATAGTACAAACCTTAGCGCCAGTACTTTTTTGGCCTCGCTATTTTGTTTGATATGATTTTATAACAAAAAATAATATGGGTATAAAAATTAGTGCTAAGGCTAAGGGCAAAAACCAAACTCCAAGCCCATTTGTATGCCCGTTTACATAGCGGATTGTTTGCAAGGCAATTCCACCAAAAACAAGAACAACCATAAGTTTTAAATACCTAACCAATTGGGTCGCGTAAGTGTATTGTTTTAGTGCGTTGTCGTTGGTTATGGTGGTCGGATAGTTAAAAGCGTGCGGAAATTTGTTTAGTGCTGTCAGTCCAACATAGAGAATAGTAGCAATTACGGGCAATATTAATATCATGGCTTTATGCCCAAACCCGTCTGCCTGCCCTGCCCCGTTGAAATGTGTCGGAATAGTGTCGGGCAGGTTTGTATAGTTTGTAAGGGTCAAAACCCAAATTGCCAAAATAAAAAGCCAGCCTAAAACTTCAAATGCCTTGTCGGTGGTGGTAAGTTTTAATTTTATTTTCGGTTGTTCGCTCATCTTGTTCAATTTTATAAAGAAGTTGTTTAAGAGTTAAACCACATAATTAACCACATAGACACATAGAATTTGTTTAAGCTTTAAAAGGCATGACAATTTTAAACACTTTATACTAAGAAACTATTTAGGTAAAAACAGGCTACAAAAGGTAAAATATATTTATAGATGGCTTAGTTTCGCAATTACTTCAATGGCACATAGTTCCTAATTAGTTCAATAAACTAATTTTTAAACAGCTTTATAGCAAATGGTTTAGGTGGGCTTAGGGGGCATTAATTTTCAAGTTTGTACCCGAAGGCAAATATTTTTCACTATTCCTACAAAATTAGCAAGTTTTACTTTAATATCCAAGCGTGCTAAACCGCGATTTTTAAAACGAGCAGGGGCAAAAAACCGTAGCTTTGTGCCTTGAACTTAAATTAAACAGCTAATTATGAAGGGGGAATTTTTTTACAAAAGCTTACAAATTGCTATTTTATTAATACTTGTTACCCATATTGCTAAAGCAAAAAGTGTTTGGGTTGGAGACGGTTCTGGTAGTTTAGTTGTTGATGATGGGTTTTTTACCTATGGGTTGTCAACTAACGACACAATTTTTCTTAATCCCGGAATTTATGACTATTTATTAATTAAAAATCACAGCAGCAGAATATATATTATTGGCTCGGACGATGTGATTATAGACTATAATGGAGGTTTGGGGTACAGTTTATTGTATAATAATGTAGATTTGTATATTGAAAATATAACTTTCCGCAACGGCGAATATAGAGGTTTGCATGTTGAAGGAGAATGTGACGGAAATGTAATAAAAAACCTCCGGTTCAGAAATATTCAGGATGTGCAGATGATATTTAAGGGTCTGCCCGATTATGACGGAACAGAGGCAACCAGAAGAGATAGTATAATTATTGATGGCATTGCAGTTGACAACTGTAATTATAATTCTATTGCATTACCCAACGCCTATAATTCGGTAGTTAAAAACTGTGTTATAGACAGCACAACGGGTACGCAGGGCACCGCAATTGAGATAAGTTTAGGCCGAGACATTGATATATTCAATAACACCTTTACCAATATCAATTTGGCCGGAACTGTTCATAACGGCGTTATTGTTATGTCAGGCGAAGGAAGAATATTCAACAACAGGTGTATAAATTATCAGGGCGATTTTATTCGGGGAAGGGCTTATTCCATTGACCGCGCCGATGCCCAGGATGTAGGAGAGTTGCTGGTATATAATAATTTTGTTTGGAACTCAAGAAAGTATGGTTTTATGGAATTTCAAATGTTTGATACAACAAGTACGAATACATACGGCCCCGGAACCGTTCATTCCGGAAGATTTAAAGCCTACAACAACACCGCCGGACGTTTAAGAGACATTGATTATGAAAAAGGCGGAAGCATGTTTTCATTATATACCTTTGACAGAAACGACCACGAAATTAAAAACAATGTAGTTATTTTTCCAAGAACAGATGCCCCTCCAGCCAACGTAAACAGCCAAACAACAGCTATTTTTAACAATATAAGTGGCACCCTTCATCAGGTTGATACCGCTAAAAATTTCTTTTTTACGGAGTAATGGACAAAAATTAGGCTATTTTTTAGACGCTTGGTTCAAGTGGACATTTTTAATGCTGTTTTTTTATTCACTTTTTTACATTATTCTTGAATATTTTATTTCTTTGCATGTCTGTAAAAACGGAAACAAGCTCTGCTGGGGAGCAACTTGTCAGGGATAAAACAGATGCTTGACGAAAATGTCTTATCAAAGGCTTACTGTATATTGTAAGCCTTTGATATTTTCAGAAAGCCCTTATACCTTTAAAAAACCCATCTATAAATTTCATTTTCCGTTTCATTGATAGGCCATTATGGTTTCTTAATTTGTTTTTTAAATCTGCGAAATGTCCATCAATAGCATTGGTTGTGTTAGGTATTTGAAGTTCCCTGTTATCGTGCCAAGTAAACAAACTAAGGTAAATTATTCTTCAAACTACGATAAGCACTTCTAAGCCTTTTATGCGTATAAAACGATTTGTTTGTAGTCGGATTTACAGTTCTCTCGTTTAGAAACACTTTCCATTTTTCAAGCCATAGCCCTAATGCTCCGACAAAGCTTTCTTTGTCTGTTTGCTTCATCAAATCTACAACATCCATCAGCTCTTGTGCAGCTTTTAGCTTTGGCTTACGGGTCAAATATCTTCGAATTATTGCTGCTTGATGAAACTGGCACATTTGAACAGGAATACCCTTAAACGACGCAATTAAGCCTTTTCTTCCGTCACAAACAATAGCCGAAATAGTAAAACCTCGCCTTTTTAACTCCTTAATTCCTTCTATATACAGCCCATTGGTCTCTGTCTTTACATAATATTTCAAAAGGTTTTCTTTGGTGTAGGCATCTTAAAAAGCATTACGCCAAAACCCCGCCCCCAATAGGTGGTGTCCATTAATACAACGACTACTCTACCTGTTTTTTTCGTAGCCACTATTTTAATCTTGTCTAACCGCCTTTGAATCGTTTTAACAGAACAATTATACTTGTGAGCTAACTGCAAATAGGTCTGTTTACCACTTTTGTATTCTTCCCATATTTGCTCGTTATTGATGCGTTGCCACCTAAAAATTGTTTCCCACAATGAGCACACTTATACAATTGAACTCCTTTTACAAGTCCGTTTTTCTTTACACACCTTTTACCACAGTAAAAGCATTTTTTATTCATAACCTTTGATTGTCCTCAAAGCTAACAATAGTAATGCTTTCGAAGGTTTTTAGCCTAAAAAATGTCCATTAAGCCTTTTTTACCACCTGGAGCCAATTTGCCGACAGTACACAAGGAAATTTATTGAGCACCAGCATTTTAATAGATGCAGGCGTTAGCCTTCCCTATTTCGATACCGATTGCTTGGGCGAATTTAGGCCACAAGGCAAAGCCTGGGATGTTGGCTGCACAGAGTTTGTTCAAATAATAAACAGTTTGCCCAAGCAACCCCTCACCAAAGGTCGTACTGCCCGTATTTATCCTAATCCTTTTGATGGCATAATTGAGGTGGAAATAGATTCAGAGGCGCAGCATCCGGAGGTCGTTTTAGAAATATACAATATCTTGGGCGAAAAATTACAACTACAAAATGTAAATTTATCGAAAGGGAAAAATACAATTCCAATAAACTTATCTAACAAACCTGCCGGAATATATACCATAAGAATTATTAAGAATGGCACTATGGCCGAAGCGATAAAATGCATTAAAAATTAAGGCAAAAAACTTTCCGGAGGAAGCAGGTTTTTAAGTAAACGGCAAATATCAGTCAATAATAAATTTTTTTGCTACTGTTTGCCCGTCTTTGGCAAGAAACAAAATATATATTCCTTTTCGAAGATTCTCCAAATGTAGGTTAACCTGTTTGCCTTTATATTGAGGTATGGAAAAAACTTGCTCACCAGATATATTATAAATAGCCAAGGTTGCCTTGTCGAGGTCAAAATTTGTGCTGATGACGGCATTATTAGACGTATAAGATGGGTTGAAACAAATATTCAAATAATACGAGTTTGGTTTGATTTCGTTAATTGAGGTAAGAATCGTGCTAAGGTCCACCTTCATTGCAAACCCATTGTCGCTGCTGCCGCCGCCAAATAAATTTTTGCCCGAACTGCCCGAAATATAAATAGCATCATCTAAAATGGCAATATCTCTGAAACCATTGTCTAAGGTGTCGCCCCATGTTTTGTAGGCAATAAAATTTCCGGTAGTATCGTAAACCAGCAGAACGGCATCGGCTGCGCCGCCCAAATTAAATTCGGGCGACTGGGTTACTCCGGCAACAAATACTTTTCCCTTGCTTACGGCAATGCCTCTTGCCGCTTCGCTACTGCTGCCGCCCCACGTCTGATACCATATTTGCTGCAGGTTTTTATCAAATTTAGCGACAAAAATTTGCCAATCGTTCGCATCAACAGGCGTTGTATAACCCGTAAGGTATAGGTAAGTTCCGTCTGTGGCCATACCTAGCGCGTTCTCAGCATCAAAAAGGGCATTAGAAGGGTAGCCAAACAGGGTAGAGTCAATAAAAGAGCCGTCTGTTTTAGAAAATTTACCCACAAAGGCAGCGCCATTGTAGGCATTGGCTATACTTTTGCCATCCCATAAACCCGCGCAATAAATATTGTTGGCATCAATTACAATGTGTCCGTCCTGATGTTCGGCGGTGCTGGCCTTGCCAAAATAGTTCGACCATATTGTATTTCCATTAAAATCTACTTTCCACAAGCCAATATCTAACTGATACGGGCCTGTTTGCAAAGCCTGCGCCCAACCAGTGCAATATATTCCATCGTTTTGAACAACAAGCCCATCTACTTCGTCATATCCGGAATAGCCAAAATCTTTTGTCTTGCCCCATATTAGCGAGCCGTTGTTTTTATCCACTTTCAGCAAAAGCATATCACACGAAAAACCTGTCAAAGGGCAGTACCGGCCACCAATATATAAGGCAGTATCTTTAGCATTGCAGGCAAATGCGTGTTGTGTGCTTGCGCCGCCATAAAAAAACGGATTTGTCCACAGCGAATTACCATCGGCATCAAACTTATAGCAAAGAATATCAAGTCCTTGGCCGCTGCTGTCCACGCTAACTGTCCAATAAAAATTTCCACTTTGGTCTATAGCTATGCCCCACGACTCTGCATTTCCCCCAACGGGGCTTGCTTTTGATTTTACCCATTCAGGCGTAAGCACGTTTTGTGCCGAACATGCCGCAGCAACCGCCATAAGACATAGAAACAGCGTTTTTGTTTTCATTTGATTGGCATTTTTATTTTTTGCAACCTTATTGCCATAGCAGTTTTAGCGCTTGTTTTCTTCTTCAACTTCAATAAAATTACAATAATTGAGTCAATTTTTGGTAATCAATTTTTGAATAGTGTCGCGGGTCAAGCGGTAATGATTTGAAATACCGTATTTCGTCATATTCAATTCCGGATAATAAATTTTCGCTAAAAGAATCTGTTGTGCAAAGTGCTAAAATCAATTTATTGTTCCATAAAATCAAGGTTCCCAATTTTACGCCTTCTATATTTTTCAGTTTATTTTCTATTACAAACGGGTAATAAACTTTTTTATTATGTTCAATTATTTGAGCGGTGCGCCCTGTTAAAAACAAATTGCCTTGTTCGTTTAAATAGCCGCTGTCGCCTGTGCGGTGCCAAATGATTTTTTCGGTGATAATTTTATTTTCGGCCACCGCTTCCGGATTATCTATATAGGTTTTGTTTACGGCATTTCCACTCACAATTATTTCGCCGATATTGCCCTGTGGTAGTTCTAAATTATTCAATACTTTTTCGGTGGTGTGCGGCAATTTTTGAGGTGGCATAATTTTTAAGGCGACAGACGACACTGGTTTTCCGGCCAAAAGCCCGAAATCGTTTTTACACTCAATTAGTTCGTTTGCTTGGCAATGGCTAATTGGCTCGGCCTCGGTTGAGCCATAAACCACTGTAAAATTTGCATTAGAAAAACTGGCTGAAATTATTTTGGCATCCGATGCAAATATAGCGGCTCCTCCGGAAATAATATGCTTTAAACTGGTTTTTTCTTGTGTTGCCTTTGCCAATTCAAGCAAATAATACGGCGAGGCAATGAGGCTGTCCACCTCGTATTTTTTTATTTGTGTTAAAATTTTTTGCGCCTTAAATTTTTTTGGTTTAGCTGTTTTAAAGTCTGCAATTACCGAAGTGATGCCCAAACCAAGATTGAGCAACAACACAACCGGCAACATGGTCATGCTTGCTTTTCCTTTTATCAACGGGGTAAGCGCGTCAAACTGTGCTTTCAAAAATCCGTGGCTGCGGTCGGCGGCTTTGGGAGTGCCGGTGCTTCCGGTAGTGAAGGTAATCAAGGCCGAATCTGATGCGGCAGTTGGTTCGGTACTTGTTTTTATGCTTGTTTCTGTTTGTTTTTTATGGTTAAGGAAAATTGGAATTTTTCTTATTTCGGCGATAAACAGCCCTATAATTCGGTAGGGTAAAGGCGCAATTATGGCCTTGCATTTGGCAATTTTACAGCACAACGAAAGCCGCTCGGTATTTACCCATTCATCTACAAAAACAGCAACCGCACCCATTGAAAACAAGGCAAGAACAATCCGGTACAAATCAATGCTCATGCCAACAAAAACCAAAACCCTATCGCCTTTTTTAATGCCTTTTTTTTCGAAGTAGGCAATGGTGCGGGCTACTTCAAGCTCAAGCTGGCTAAAGGTAACCGCGCGTTTTTCTTGAATAACTGCGTGCCGTTCCGGAAAATTTTTGCACGCCTTGTAAAACAACGATGTTATGTTTTCGTTTATCATACTGCGGTGTAATAAAGTTTGTACTTTCTGAAAGGCTCGCCCGAAAATAACCTCGATATGTTTGTTGAAGCGTTGGCTTGGTGCATAAAAGCGTGCAAAATGCTTTGGTAATTTAGTTGCAAGGCAAGCATTGTAATTCTTCGCGAGAGTTCGTGTGCAACCCCAGCGTAACGCTCGCCCCGTTTTCGGGCAAGTGTTTTTACAATTATTCGCTTGCTATGTTGGCAGTAATGGTCGTGGAGGGCAAGAATTAGCCCCACTACTTCGCCTTTGTCTTCGGCAATAATTACAAAGTTGGGGTTAATAATATTTTTTAAAGCCATGTATTTCTCCAAAAAAGCATTTTCACTGATTTCGGTGTATAAAAAATTGTTATAAAAAATATCTTTACAAAACGCAAAGATTGTTTTCATTTCTGTTTCGTAATTGTTTTTGTCTAAGGTACGAAATGTAATTTCTTTGTTCAATATTTTTGGGGCATCGGGCAAATGCAAAGTTGTGTCTATTTGGGTTATATATTCGGCAAGGATTTCAAAGCCAAAATTTTCAAACTGATTTGCGTAATATGATTTATGAAATGGCTCGCTTATATAGCTGTCGGTTATTGGCTCAACGGCAAAACGGTAGGCGTTCCAGGTAGAGCCATTCATGGGGCCAATGAGGTATTTATAGCCTTGCTCTTTGCAATAATCTACTGCAGAATGCAATAATTTTTCAGCTATCCGGATATCTTCCACACATTCGTAAAAGGCGATGCAAACAGCTTTTTCATTTTTGAAAAACAAATCCGGATTTTTAATAACGCAGGCTGTAGCCTTAGTTTCATTGTTGGCATAAAGCACAAAACCTTGGTCAAAATTTTTGTCTATGGCCTCGTGGCAAAGTAAATTGGGTAAATTGTGTTGCCCATACAATACCGGGGCAAAATCTTTAAGAATTTGCTCAAATTGCACTCGTGTTTTTATAGTTTCAATATTCATACGTTAGGATAAAAATATAATACTGCAATTACAGAAACCGGAATAGTCAGGTTGTCTAAACCTTTGCTGGTAATGGCTTCTGTAACAGTTGCCACCAACGGAATAACAAGTAAGAAAAATAAATTAGGATTGGGGATCAAGAAAAAACTAAGTGCCAATGCTACTATAAAAAATGCTAATGAACCTGTCAATGTTTTTTGTTCTTGCCCAAATGAATATTTTCCTCTTGGAAATTTACTGCCGAAATAAGCAGCCAGCGGGTCGGCCAATGCCATGGTGAGCACCGGAAGGTAGAAATAAAAATATTCGTGCGAAACGCCTTTGGTTTTAAAATAATAAAACATAAATGCAATAACGACCACAACGGGGTAAGAAAGGCTTCCGTGACTTTTGCGCTGAATAGCATTGATAGAAGGTAAAAATCCGAATTTTAAACTGATAGAAAGTACCACAAAAAACGCGGCGCAAATAAAGATTACCCAACCATAATGGGTAAACATTAAAGGAAAAAGCATAGTTAGTAAACCAGTTCCGATATGAACAAATTTCCGGGTGTATTCGACATGAATTTTAGCAACACGGTACAGCAATTCTGCCGTACCAAACAGAATAAGGTAAAAACTACTCAGCCAAAGCAGGTGGATAAAATTATCGTTCATTTTTTATTTCGGTTACAAATCGTTTATAGAAAAAACCCTTGTCTGTTGGTTGTTTTTGGGGTTTGTTGTAAAGCGAAAATGTTTGCGGGAAAGAGGTGGAAAAAACCCTGTCCACCATTAAATTCCAATAGCCTATAATGGCTTTATTGGGCAAATATTGTTCAAGCAATTGATGAAAATTTGCAAATTCCTCCTTGTTCATATATTCAAATATGTTTGAAAAATTACAGTAATTAAAAGCAGTTTCCGGATTAATAAAATCCTGTACCAAACCTTGTTTTAAGGTTAAGGCTGCAAGGTTTTGTTTAATATTTTGGTAATTTTCTTCGCGCAAATAAAAGGGAAGTTCCGGTTTAAATTCTCCGGTAAAAATATAATGCAAAAAATAATTGCTTTGGCAATCTTTGCTTTGCAAGTGTTGTGCGGCTTGCTCAAAAATAAATGCTGCAACCGGAATTTCAACTTGATTTAAGTATGCTTTTGTTCGCCCAAACCTGCCTAAAACAAACTTGCTAAAAAACAGTTTGAATAAAAATTTCCACCTAATAGTATTCCATTTTTGATGGTAAAAATTTGTTTGCTCTTGTTCGGTTTTGGGGCTTAATAATTCGTTGATTGTTTTCTTTGAGTGAATAAACGGCATAACTCTTTTGCGAAAAAACCTGAAATACTGCTCAAACTTTCCTTCATTTATAACTCCGGATTGAATACTGCTTTCATTGGTTTCCCAATATTTTTTGCAAGGCGGGCTTAGTTGTTTTTTAAGTATTTCAAAAAAATCTTTTGCCTGTGGTGTGCCCCAAAATAAGGCTAAAGTTTCGTCATACTTCAATTCGGAAAAAGCGGCGGCTTTCAATTCGCATAAATGCAACTGTGCCACATTCGTATCTACCGCATAAAGCATTTTGGGGGCAGTACTGAGTAAGGCAAAAGAATTGTCTCCGCCCGAAGCTATGCTTAATATATTGCCGTTTGGGGGCAAATTAGCCGAGGTCAAAAGTAAATCGGCATCTTCCCAGCAATTGGCATATTTTATTCGTTCGTTCATATTCGGTCTAAAATTTTTACTGTTCCTTTTGCGCCGTCAATTTCTATCAGGTCGCCCGTTTTAAGGATATTTAATAAGTTTTTCACACCAACCACACAAGGAATACCCATTTCTCTCGACACGATTGCCGAATGGCTTAACAAACTTCCGCGTTCCACCACAATGGCCGATGCGCTCGGAAACAAAACTACCCAGCCCGGGTCGGTACTTGCCGTTACTAAAATATTGTTGTTTAGGCTGTCAATTTCTTGTGGCGAATTCACTACGCAAACCTTCCCTCGTACTATTCCGGCACAGCAGCCAATGCCTTGTAGCGAGGTGGCATTATTAATAGTTTCATCCGGCAAATCAAAGATGGTGTTATCACTTATTGCTTCTGTTGCTTTTATTCTTTCCGGAAGATTTTTTGTTTCAAATTTTGTGTACTCCTCTTTTCTGTTTTCAACTAATTTTTTTAAATCAATCCGGATGGCGGTTTCATTTACAAAGTCAAATATTTCTTTTTGAGTGAGGTAAAAAATATCTCTTTCGTGTTGCAATATATTTTCGGCTGCTAATTTTTTGCCCATCGCTATCATCATTATGCGAACCATTCCAAAGCCACGGGTGCGCTCAAATCTAAGGTTTTCGCGGTTGCTTACCAAATAGCGCGCTTTTTTCAGTACATACGAAAAAATGAATTTCTTTATTGGTTTGCCTTTCAATTTTTGCTTTACTTTTTCTTCGGCCATTTGCCGGATATTGCTTTCTTGTAATGTATGATTTTTTGGTGCTTCTTTTACATACGTCTGTAAAATTTTAATGTAATTTTGGGGTTGTTGTTTGTAGGTAATGGTTTCTAATTTAAGTTCGCCCACACAGCGCTCGCCCCATTTTTGAATATATTTTTTTATGGCGGTATCAATTTTTTCGTACTTGGTTTGCGTTTGCAATTCGGTCAAAATTTTTTCAGGCGAGTTGTTTTTAAACAAATTCAATGCTTCGGGTAATTGCCTTATAAGTGCTGCGATGGACAAAGTAAGCGTTATTGGTTCGGTAGAAATGATGTCTTTTGCGCCACTTACCAAGTCGTTGTGCAGGGTGCCATTTTCATCTAATTGATATTTTACAGTCAATTTTTGCAATACGCCAAAATAAATCATACAAAAAAAATCGTTTACCAAGGGCGCTTCCCATTTCTTCGACAAAGTATTTTCAAACCGAAGGTAACGTGTCATCAGTTCTTGTAAGGGCATTTGTTCAAAGTCCATGGCTTCGTATTCTTGCATCACGCTGTTGAAATAGGCTTGAAATGCAATTCTGGATGAGTTTAAGGAGGCGTGTTGCTTTAAAATTTTCAGAATGGCGCTCAGCACATTAAAATATTCACCCCATTTGCTTCCGGATTTTTCGATGGTTGTATCAAATTTTTCCTTCACGCCCATCATATTGTCCATAAACTCGGCATTTAGTTTGTACCCCGGAAGTAAGGAAAGCGATTTATGCCAGTTGTTTAAATTGTAATAAACCCGTCCTTGCAACAAACCCAACATATTGGCATATACCGAGCTGTTGGCTTCTATCGTTTTGGCAGCAACGCCCATAATCAAGGAGAGTTGCCGGTAAACAGCTTCGTACATTTTTTCAATAAAAGAAAACGTAAGCGGCGAGGTTAGTCCGGGGTAACTTTCTATGATATTACTATTGTCCCAAATTGTAATTGGTTTTGGCTTGGCAATGGCTGTAATTGGGCGGCTTTGCAGCAAATACAGTTTGCCGTTCAGATAGGCAAACTCAATATCTTGCGGTGCCTGAAAATGCTCGGATATTTTTTTTACCAGCACTGCTACTTCCAAAATTTGTTTTTCGCTTAAACACGCAGTTTTTGATTGTAATTCGGTAAGTGTGGTTTTTATTGTGCCGCTTTTATGTTGTTCATCAAATTTGATTGCCCATTTTTTATCGGCAATTTGTTGCGTAATTTTCCCTTGCTGAACTGTATATAAGTCGGCATCTAATTCGCCCGAAACAATACCTTCTCCCAATCCGGAAACGGCATTTATCACTGTTTCATTTTCGTTTCCTGTTAGCGGATTTACGGCAAAGGCAACGCCGGCAGTATCTGCATTTATCATACGTTGCACCATAATTGCCATACCTGCACCTTCAATATTATTTTTTGCCTTGTACAACTGCACCCGCTCGCTGTACGCCGAAAGCCATACGCAAACAAGGGCTTCGTTCAAAGTGTTTTTTGTAACAAACAACCGGGTTTCGTATTGGCCTGCAAAGGAGTTTTCTTTTCCGTCTTCATTAAGGGCTGATGAGCGCACCGCCACAAACTCGGTTTCGTTGAAGTGCCGAAAAATTTCATTTAAAAAATCCGGAGAAAACTGATACGAACGAATAAACTCCTTAGTTAAAGCAGTATCGGCAGGTAAAAGCGAACCCAGGTAATCGGCTGGAATAACAACAAATTCGGGAACGGCAAAACCTTTGTTTTTTATTGCAATTAGGTTGTTTGCCTTGCCTCCAAAATTTGAATTTTGAACGGAAATAGTGTTTAAAAAAAATAAATTCATCGCCATAAACTAAGGAGCATCGGTATTCCGCCAAGTATCAGGTACATGGCAAAAGTCCATAATGCCGAACTGTATTCTATTAATTTGCCGTAGCGAGCCGTTTGCTTATTTAAAAACAGAAAAGCTGGAAAGGAGCACACCAAAAAAACGGCAATAAGTGCAAGGTAGGTGCCTGCCGAGTGCCCTGCATAATAAGAGGCCGCAGCAGCTAGCAACAAGGTAAGAAACAAAATAAAAATCCAAAAAACAACGGCATGTTTTGTGCCAAGTTGAAAGGTGTAGCTCAGCACCCCTTTTTCTTCTTGCTCCGGAGCTTTTATTTTTCTTCCTATCTCTAACACAATACCATTCATAAAACTTACGGCAAAAAAGAACGCCAAACCCACGGGCACTGTTGCCTTGTCTAACAGCCAATCAAAGCCGCTTGCAAACACGTCCACCAAAGGAATAATAAGCATGTGGCTGGTTACATACCAAAACTGATTTTGTTTTAACCATTTTTTTACAAAAAATTCATTGCTCATAAAGAACAGGTAGCCATACACCATTGCCAGCAATAATAACATTTTGGGGAAGAAAACAACTGTAACAAGCAGTTGAAGCGCGAGGGTAAAAAGGCCAATGTATTTTAACTCATGCAGCGAAATTAAACCGCGCGGAACTGGCAAATAAGGTCTGTATTTTTGGTCGTCTTCGTGGTCTTTAAATTCATCTAAAATTCTGAGTATAAAAAAGAGGGTAACGGTGTTGAAAATGCAAACAAAAAATTTATCCGGAGAGACAAATTCTGTTAAACCTCTGCAAATGCGCGAGTAGGCAATGGCAGAGAAGCTAAATGAGCCGATGAGGAAAAAGTATCCGGCAAAGGGATAACGTTCTTTTTGATACGTCAAAAACCGTTTAAATAAAGATGCTTGTTGTGTCATTTGTTTCTGCCATAAATTTCATGCGCCCTTGAAAAATCGCCGCAAGCAATGGCTGCGGCAATACTTAATTCGCCTGCCAATATGGTTGCGCCGCAAATTTCTGCTAATTTTCTTGCACTTTCGGGCCCCTCGCAACCTAAAAGTTTCAAACATTCGCGTTGGGTTGGCAGTTTAGTACCTCCGCCAACTGTTCCTACCACCAAACTTGGCAAGGTAACCGACACGTATAAATCATTATCTTCGTTTACTTCCATTCGCGTAATGCCTACATAGGCCTCTGACACACAGGCCACATCTTGCCCTGTTGCCAAAAACAAAGCTGCAAGCCCGTTGGCAAAATGCCCTTGAATACCAATACTGCCACTTTGCACCGCTGCTACCGATGAGGATTGCCAATATTGGGCTATTTTTTCGGGGGATGTTTTTAAAATTCCATTTACCACTGCTCGCGAGATAATTGCTTCGGCGGTAACTTTTTTCCCTCGAACTGTTGAGAAAGAAACCGCAGTGGCTTTTTTATCGCCGGCGTAATTGCCTTCAATAAACCAGTGTTGCGGCTTAATGGGTGTGTTTTCAACAATATATTGACAAATAGCATCGGTACAAATGGTTACCATATTTTGCCCGGCGGCTTCGCCTGTCTGATATTCAAAGACCAACACCACATGGTTGCCTTCCATATTTATTTTAATATCTTCTAACTGCGCATAATTACTGTGTTTTGAAACAATATTTTTAAACTCATTGGTTTGCCCAAGTACCCATTGCATAAAGGTTCCGACCTCTTGTAGGGTTCTGAATTTGAACAACGGCGCACGCTGTACCCCTTCGGTAAGGCAAACCGAAACAATACCGCCACAAAGTGCGGTTGCCCTTGCCCCCCTGTTGTACGAGGCCACAAGGGCTCCTTCGGTTGTGGCAAGCGGCACATAAAAGTTTCCATGGGCAACAGTTCCATTTATAAGCAGTGGGCCAATTATACCTGTTGGGATTTGTGTTAGTCCAATTTGCTGTTCGATATTTCCTTTGAAAATGGAGGCATCTGTTATGTTTTTCTCTCCGGATAAATACGGGAAATCAAGTTTTGTTTGTTGTTTAATGTAGTCCTGTCGTTTTGCCATAGCCTCGCTGTTCCAGGAAATAGGCTCCGGAATTCGGGGGTAATTTTGCGCCTCGGTAGTCTCCGTTTGTACCACCATGTCGAGTACTTTTTCAAAAGGAACAAGCTTTGAAAAATGCGAGAGTAGTTTTTTAGCTTTTTCTAAGGATGTTGACATGTTTGATAAAAAATATGGTTTAATTTAAATCTGCGCCTTTGCGCGGTCAAATTTAGCGCTTTGTTTAGGAACGATGAACACAAATTTCCAACTTTCTTTTTGTTTTAGATTAGTTTGAAGGTAAGTTAGAGAAAAAATTTTCTGCTATTTTCAAAACTAACTTAAAGTACAAAGGCTTACCTTCGGCTTATTAGGCCGCTATTTTTTACACTCACCAATAGTGGCTGGTATTCTCATTTTGTTGTAAATGCAATATCCTTACCTTCTGTCCGTACCTGTTTGACTAATTGCTGAAATTCTTCTGGCGACAAATTCACCTGAACAAGTATATTGTTTATCTATACATGTTGTTTTCATGTGATATTTTAATATCTTAGCTGGTTATCGAGTTAATGGGCAATACTGCATGGCAGTATTGCCCATTGAAAATTTTTATCGCCCTGATTTAGGCAGGCAGCTTATTTAAAACAATTAATACTGTATTTCAATAACACCTAATTTTGAGGCATTGGCGTTATATAAATTAAAATCGGTAATGGTAACGTTTTTGTCTAAATTTCCGTCTCCGGGATAATAGCCATTTAGTTTGCTGGCATCGGCATTATATTTGTTAAAGTCGGCTATGGTTATTTTGCCGTTGCCGTCATAATCGCCGCACAACAAACCATAAGTAGCCCCTTCGAGCAAACCTAACTGGGCAGCCCCACCCGACACGTTGGCAGGATTGGTAAAATCAAGCGTAATTCCGTTTGGCAGCGCTACCGCATTGGCACTAATAGCATCGAGGTGAGTACGGTCGCGCACAACCACATAGTAATTTCCGGGGGGCGTACCCGAAAATTTAACGCCTGGAGTTCCGTCTAAATCAACCACCATTCCATCGCTGCGCAACCAACAGGCTTTGCGCGTTACAAGCGTATTTTTATTTCCGGCTGCGCGCAACTCAATAATAACCCAGTCGGTAATATTTGCCGGAATATCATTGGGCGAAGCCACCGACTCGGTGCCCACGTAAGCCCACGGTAAACCATTAAACGGCTGACTAATGGGCAATAAATTAGCTGCACGCAAGGCCGTACTCATAACATCGGTACCGGTATTGTAGGGGCCTTGCAGCAAAGCTTTTATTTGCACAACCAAAGCCGTACCAAAGTCTTGGTTCGAGGGTGCCGTGTAGCAAAGCTCTAAGCCCCAAGCAGTTAGGGTGCCGCCGTCGCCGTTATAAAAGTCGTAAATTTGGAAGGTCCAGTTGCCAATTGATGTTTTGCCATCAAGGTCAGACAAAGGGTCGAAAGGGGTATAAAGTCCGGTTAAAGGTACACAGGGCGGAGGCGATGCAGCCTCATCATCGTAGCCCAAACCAAAATTATCCTGAGCTTCGCAAAATGAAACATCACTTAAAACTATTACTGTACCATCCGGATGCTTTAAACGCATAGTCATATCACCGTAAAAAGTATGGGTGCCGGCAATATTTACAACGTTCACGTCGGTCAAAGTAAAACTTGACCCTATATTTAAAGTTGAGTTAATAGGCGTGTTGCTACCCGTTGTTGGTATATTTTTGGGAACATCGGTACTGTTAAATGTTTGACAAATTACTTGATAAGTAGCAAAGGCTGCGTCAGTATAAGGGCCATTGCCACAGTAATTGTTGCCGCGCACCCTCCAATAGTAAACGGTATTAGGGGTAAGGGTTAGTCCGGTATTATAACTCGTTGCAGTGGTATTGGTCGAGGCTATAATATTGGCAAAAATGGCATCGGTTGCCAACTGAAAATCATAACTCAAGGCATTGGCACTGCTTGTCCAGCTAAAAGTTGGAGCAAGTGGTACGTTGTTGTTGCCATCGTTTGGGTAGGTTGCGGTAAGCTCGGGCACTGCCCCTTGCGAAACCTGAATAGCAACGCTTTGCGTGCGGGTAATACTGCCACCTGTGCCCGATACGGTAAAAGAATGGATAGATTTATCGGCCAAGCCGCCGGTATTGCTAATTGTCATAGTTGAACTTCCTGTTGGGGTCACCGGATTGGGTGAAAATGTTACCACTGTGCCGGGTGGGTTACCAGATGCCGATAAGGTTACCGGGCTATTAAATCCGGTAAAACTTGTTAAATTAACTGTAAACGTGCCATCGCTGGGGGCGCATACATTTACCGTGTCGTTGGCAACCTCCATCAAATAAGTAGGTACTGACGAGGCGTTAATAGTAAAATTGACATTCGACACATCGAAAAATATATTGCCGCGCCCTTTTACCATTACGCGCGCTTGGGTAGTGATGGCATTTGGAACTACTATGGGGTGTGTGCCATCGTTGGGTACGTTACTTGCCAATAACATAGGCCATTCTGTACCACCGTTTGTTGAAAGGTAAATATCTACGTTGGCGCAACTTACGGGGGCAGCGGTTGTGCCGGCAACATTCCATGTTACATTTTGAGTTTGGCCTATTTCCCATGTTACGGCAGTATTAGGTGCGGTAACAACAAATGGACCTGCAACATCATCAACGGTAACTACCATATTGTCAACATCGGCACCACCACAACCTGCAAAATTATCGCGCACAAAAAAGTTTAAGCTAATGGTGCGACCATACGAAGCCATAATTTCTCCGGTGGTTTGGGTATTGTTTAAAATATCACTCCATTTAGGAAAAACACGGGTTTTGCTTGCCGTTGGGTAAAAACTTCTAAATATGGGTGCTTGACCAACTGGACTGTTGGGGTGGCCTCCGGGGCCTAAATCCAATTCCTCCCAACAATGGGTTAGCGAGCCATTGCCATTAATATCGTTGCTGGTGCCGGTTAGCATAAAGGGCGTTGATTTGGGAATAGTATAATTAGGACCGGCCTCACAAGTGGGGTCGGCGTTGCCTACATTAGTAAAACTGGCGCAGCCGCCGCTGCCATTAATGGTATTTAAAATTTGATTGATAGACCCTGAGTGGAAATAATCGTCGCTGTTTGATTGAATGTCGTGGCCACCGCCGCATAATCCGGAGTAACTCATAGGCGTAGATCCGGATCCGGGCTCCCAAGCAGTAGTTTCTGAGCGGTTAGGGCCACAGTTGCCTGCTGCGTTACTGTTAAAAGTATGGCCAGCGCCTAACATGTGGCCAACCTCGTGCGATACAATATCGACCATGAACGGGTCGCCGGTTGACCAGCCGCCGGTACCAGATGTGCCCTTGGCTTTAAGGTCATTACCATTACAAAATACCCCAAGCCAGGCAAGGCCACCGCCTACGGTTGTTAGTGCATGGCCAACATCGTAGTTGGCACTGCCAATATCGGTATCTACATTTGTTTGGTTGGCATCATTATTAGCACTATGGTCGCTGGTTGAGTAAGCAACTGGGGGGGTGTTGGTGTTGGTATATACAATATCAATACTGTTTGCAACCATTTCGAGATGTATTGAAAGGTCGCGTTCGTAAATGGTATTTAATCGGTTAATTACTTCGACTACTTTGGCAAGGCCGCCGCTTTGGGTGCCGCCACAGTGGGTATTGGTAAACTCTTTTGAGCAGGCAAAGGCTGCGCGGTAAGTGCGCAGTACACCATTTGACCTGTATGCCGGAGTTTCGGTATTTGGGTGGTAGTCATCGGCAAAATGCGAATCGTTGGTTTCGCAGCTATAGCCCAAATCGTTGTTTGCGTAAAAATCGGCTTTATTAAATACAATGTAATTATGCAAATCGCCTACGCCATAAGGGTCAATATATATAGTGCCCTGGTTGCCAATTATCATGGCTCTAAAACCAAACTGGGTAATACTACAACGCATAGTGGCGGTGGGGTCGTCTATGCCTTGCCCCGTCCAGGTTTTGTTTTCAGGAAAGCGAGCGGCCAAATCGGGGTGCATTACCGGAGATTCAACAAGGGCGTAGCGCTGCATTGAGCCGTCGGGCATAGGCAAAGCTACTGTTAAAGGGTTGGGGCGGTTTGCCCCGTATGCTTGTAGCGGGGCTGCCGATAGTGCTTTGGTAAATTGTTGCAACCTAAGCGTATAGGTTTGATAGGCTTGTGGGTAAAGGTCGCGTATGCCTTTGCGCACCAATTGATTTTCCGGGGTGGCTTGCCAATAGCCACCTGTTGCCAATTGTACCGAGTTGGTTTGTGCTAATATATTTAGGCTGGTAAATACTACAAACAGTAAGGCCCTGAGCACAAAAGTAGTTTTTTTATACATAATTAATAACTAAAAATTATTTGTTTGAGTTTTTATGTTTTATTATATGGTGAGAGAAGCAAAATTTGAAATTGCCGTCTTAGAAAAAACAAGTTTGCAACCTTGTGTTTATCCGGATATTATATTAATTTAGGTTTTAAAGAACAAGGTGTTTTGGTGCATATACTACGCCTAATCTTCAACCAATAGTGCATCTTCTTTGGCTACTAATAACAAGGATTTTATAAGTTCGTTCAGTTGCCCGTCTAAAATTGCCTGTACGTTGCCGGTCTCGTACATTGAGCGCAGGTCTTTTACTAATTTATAAGGTTGTAGTACGTAGTTGCGCACCTGCGACCCCCACTCGATTTTGCGTTTGCTGTTTGCCACTTTGGCTTTTTCTTCGTTGCGTTTTTGCAGTTCCAACTCGTATAGCCTCGACTTTAGCATTAGCAGGGCGTGTTCGCGGTTGGCATGTTGCGAGCGTTCCTTTTGACATTCTATTGTTATGCCGGTTGGTAAATGCCTTACCCGAACGGCTGTTTCAACTTTATTTACATTTTGCCCGCCTGCGCCACTGCTGCGGTAGGTGTCCCAACTAAGGTCGGCGGGGTTAATTTCAATATCAATACTATCGTCGAGCAACGGATATACAAATACCGAGGCAAAAGAAGTATGCCGCCTGTTGCTTGAATCGAAGGGCGAAATACGCACCAACCTATGCACACCCGATTCGTTTTTTAAATACCCATAAGCCAAATTGCCTTCAAACTCAAGTGTAACCGATTTTATGCCTGCTACGTCGCCCGCCTGAAAATCTACTTCCCTAATGGTATAGCCGTTTTTTTCGCCCCACATAATATACATGCGCAGCAGCATGTTAGCCCAATCGCAACTTTCGGTACCACCCGCGCCTGCATTAATAGTTAGTACGCATGGCAACTGGTCTTCGGGTTGATTGAGGGTTGACTGTATTTCGAGGTCGTTAGCTAATTGTTGTACTAAGTTAAATTGTTCGTCAGCTTCAGGCCAAACTGTTTGGTCGGTTTCAGCAAATTCAAGTAATACCTGCAAATCGTTGAATTGGGCAAGAACAATATTATACTGATTCACCCAAAATTCATGATTTTTTAAGGTTTTTAAAACTGATTCGGCTTTTGCGCGGTCGTTCCAAAATTCGGGGTCGGCAGTTTGTATTTTAGCTTCTTCAATCCGGATGATGCGGTTGTCAACGTCAAAGATATCTCCTTAGTACAGCCATTTGATTTTCGAGCTGCTTTAATTGATCGGGGGTCATTTTGTTTTTTTAATGAAATAAATATTTTGAATAACGGACAAAATTACAACTAAAATTTAATAGTTTGACCGGCTTTAACAAAAAGCGAATAAACTAATTTATACGGCTTGGGCTATAATAAATAAGGGCAGACAACAATTTTTATACTGCACAAAAAATATTTTCGATACATGCAACCATTTTATTAGGTATAACATCGTTAGCATACGAAATAAAATTATTAAGTAACCAAACTCAAAAAATACAGTCAAAATTTATACAAGCGTTTTATTCAAATTTTATTTAAGCATTAACGTTATAGTTTAATGGATTAAACAAATTTAACAATTTTGTGTCTCAAGCACAAGTAATAATAGGAAATTTGCTAAAAAATGCTAAAATAGTTGTACCTTTGCCCTATCTATTGTATTTATTTTATTTAAATTGATTTTTTCTGAGTTTGAATTTCAGGAAAAATTCTATAAAATAGATAGCGAATTTTCATTCCGGAATTAGGCAATCAATTTATCGCGCGAACACGTTTACTGTTTAATTGAAAACATAAATTTATAACCTCCGCTGGTATAATAAAAAAAACAAACCAATTTAAAATTAATAAACCTAATCAATTAATTAAAAACAATAATTAAAAATCAAACATCTTAAACCCATGATTAAATTTAATTTTTTCCGTTACGCTATGGTGCTTGTTGCCCTTGTTAGCGCAACTGTTTTATTTACTGGCTGCCCAAACTCTGAATGCGATGGCGTTGAGTGCTTAAACGGCGGTAAATGTGTGGTAAACAACGGCATTGCCGAGTGCGATTGCGCCGACGGCTACAGTGGCCCAGCTTGCGAAAACTACGATGCCTGTTGGAACATTGAATGCGACAAAAACGCAAATAGCCAATTTACCCCCGAATCGCCCGTGTATAACACAGTAAGCAAAGCTTGCGAATGTTTTTGCCAAACTGGTTATGAAGGCGACCAATGCGACAAAGAAATGCGTGCTAAATTCCTTGGCTCGTATAAAATGAGCGATGAATGCAACTCGGGTACTTATGTAAACAACGTTACTGTTACTACTTCGGCTGGTGCTGTAAACGAGTTTGTTATTAACAATTTTACAGGTTTACAAGGTAGCGCCGTAAAAGCCACTATCTTAAGCTACGATGAAGCTAAGGCTGAGTACAGCTACGAAATTAAAGCTCAAACTGGCACGTATAACGCCCCCGAAGCTACCCAATTTAGTGTTGAAAGCACTGGCACCGGCACTTTAAAAGTAAATGGCGCAACTAAAACTATGGCCATCGCTTTTAAACTAACTGTTGGCGGCGTGGTTGATAACTGTACTTCATTGCTGGAGTCAATATAGTATCAGCTAACTAACTAATTAATTAATATGATTGCATATAGCGAATAATTGACTGACTGTTATTTGCCTAAGCAAATTGTAAAACAAATCCCCTGCTGTTTATTTGGTAATAAAACAGCGGGGGATTTGCTTTTTGTTCTCTATGGCCGTTTTTGCTGCGCTATGATGGCGACAAAATTTGCATTAACCCAGTCATATATTGTTTAACCGAAAACAACAAATCGGCTTTGCATTGTATTTGCTCGCGGTTATAAATACCTTCGTTTATTTGTTGCCTTATGTTTTGTAATTGCAGGGCTAAATGTGTGCTGTTACCTGTTTCGAACAATAAGCCGTTTGTGTTTGACGCTATTATTTCGGGGAAAACGCCCACCTTGCTACCCAATACCGGGCAGCCTTGCATTAGGGCTTCGGCGGCCACCAAACCAAACCCCTCAAACAATGAAGGCGTTACAACCAATGCACACAAAGACATTAATGCTTGCACAATTTCATTGGGTTGTTGGCCTAATAAAAAAACGGTGTCTGCCAAGTTTTTATCGTTTATCGTTTGTTGAATTTGACTGCGCATTGGACCGTTGCCAACAAACAGAACGGCAATATCCGGAAAAAACCATTTGGCCAATGCTGCCGTTTCTAATGGTAATTTTTGCAATTGTTCCAAGGCATCTAAAAATAAAAGATGTCCTTTAGCCGGGTGTAGCCTACCCGGAAGCAAAATTAAAAATGCGGTTTGCGGTATGCCATTTTGTTGTAATAAGGCTTTTGCCACCTGACTACCCGCATTATGGCGCACTATGCACGAAGGCAAAACATAAGGATTTACTAATTTGTGCCATTTTTTTTCATGGTCAAGTAACGAGGCTTTAGATACAAATATATTTGCCCAATCGGCTTTTTGCGCTAAAAACCTGTTTACTTTGTTAAACAAATATTTGCCGATACTATTAATTGGATTTGCCCTAAATTGCACCGAATGGTGGTAACAAATTAAACGCGGTATTGTATTTTTATCCGGATATTTTGCCGCCCGCAACCGCCATACTGACCACCGGGCTAACCAATGGCATAAGGGCAAATGTGCTATTATAAAATCGGGCTTTATGGTGTGCATCAACAAATTGAATGCTTTTTTTAGTTTGCCGGTTTGCAAAACAGTTTGGGCATTTATTACCGCGTGTTGGTAGTGCAAACTTATACAGTTGGTTTGCGGTATTAGAAGATTTTTTGCCAATAACATTTGGTCGGTTACACTTACCAACCATACCATTTGCCCTGCCTTGTAAAGCTCGTTTGCTTGTAGTACCGCCAACCCCTCGGCACCGCCCATTGCCAGCGAAGGAATTAAAATAACAATTCGCATAAAAAAGAAATATTGCCTAAACGACCAGTTCGTTAATTAATTTTTGGTTTTGGTTTATTGTAAAACATCGAGCATGGTAGTAGCTTTTAACAAGCACTCTTCGTACTCGGCCAACGGGTTTGACTGATGGGTAATTGCCCCCCCCACCTGAAAAGATAAAATTTGTTTTTTGGCGTTGAAAATCAAACTCCGGATGATAACATTAAAATCAAAATTGCCGTTAGGGTCAATATAGCCCATGGTGCCGGCGTACATGCCCCTGCGCGAGGCCTCTAAGGTATTACAAATTTGCATAGCACTAATTTTTGGGGCGCCCGTCATTGACCCCATTGGAAAACAGGCTTGTAGAATTTGAGTAAAATTAATATTTATTTGGGGCAATTGTGCCGTTATTGTGCTAATTAAATGATGCACTTTTGCAAACGAGTAAACACCAAAAAGCTCGGCCACTCGCACGCTGCCTAACTGCGCCATGCGGGCTAAATCGTTGCGCACCAAATCAACAATCATTACATTTTCGGCTTGTTCTTTTGGGTTTTGCCGCAGTGCTTGGGCTAAGGCAGCATCAAGCTGGGGGGTGGCGCCGCGCTTGGTTGTTCCTTTTATGGGCTGCGAAATTATTTGATTGCCTGTTTTTTGTATAAATCTTTCGGGGCTGCCGCAATACAGTTGCCAATGCCCAACGTGCATAAACCCGGCAAAGGGTGCAGCATTTAACGAGTTAAACTTGTTAAACAAAGCCCAAGGATGGCTTATTTGTGCATTTTTGGCCACAAACGACTGGCAAAAATTGGCCTCGTAAATATTGCCCTGGCAAATATGTTTTTGCATGGCTTTTATTTGTTGCAAATAGCGTTTTTTGCTAATAAATGGGGCAATAGGCTGCGTTAAATTTACCAATGGTTTACCATTTAATAAGTTGCCAGCAAGTTTATTAGTAAAATCAAATGTATTTTTAGATTCAATGGCGTTTCGTATTTTTTCCGGAGGCCATAGTTTGGCGTATTTGTCTGAGATTTCAATTTCGCACCAACCATTTTTCCGGATTTTAAGGAGTAAATCGGGTTGTAAGGCTATCAAATCCGGAAACCCCATACTGTTTGGCTGGCGGGTATATAGATTACTGTTGGGTTCTGTTTCATTTTTTACATCGTAAGCCAGGGCTAAAAACAGCCATTTGTCAATAGGTTTAGTATTGTTTTTTGCCTGTATTTGTGTTTGCAGTTGGTTTAGTGTGGGTAAAACTTTGCCTACTTTTGCCGTAGTTATAGCCTTTTTTTGCAAACCAATACCCACCAACAACTCGTATTGCGTATAAGCATCGGCACTGTATTCGTTGCTGTCGAGCCAAAAGCAAGTGTTAAATTGCGAGGCCCAAACCATTAGCTGGCTTTTAAACACTGGCAGGTCGGTAATTTGAAATTGCATACCTACATATAAAATAAAAAAAGAAAGATAAAAACAAACAAATAAATACGTTCGGGCGGCAAAATTAGTTATTTTTAATTTGTACGTATATACTGCTTTTTAGCCAACTGTTTAGGCGATACTATTTTTCATTTTTTCTCCTCCGGAAAAATAAATGTAGAACAATACAAATTAACAACCAATGCAATAAATCCGGAAGGAAAGGTGTTTGGAAAGTTTTTATGCCCTTTCAAAAAATAGTGGACAAAAGCATCCACTATTAAAAATAAATGATTATCTTTGCCCATTAAACAGCGTATTAATGTTTTCAAAAGCTTGTGAATATGGAATAAGGGCAGCAATTTGTGTTGCCGAACATTCTTTGCTGGGTAAAAAAGTGAGTTTAAAGGGGGTCGCAACCGCTATTGAATCGCCCGAAGCATATACCTCTAAAATATTACAGCAGCTTGTACGCTTTGGAATTATCAACTCAGACAAAGGCCCTACCGGTGGTTTTTCGATGGACGAAAAAGAACTCGAAAACGTAAAATTAAGCACCATTGTATTGGCAATTGACGGCAACGGTATTTATACAAAATGTGGCTTGGGATTAAAATCTTGCAGCGATAAAAAGCCATGTCCGGTTCACAATCAGTTTAAATTAATTCGAGATAACTTAAGAAATATGCTTGAAACAAGCACCATAAAATCATTGGCAGTAAAAACAGAAAAAGGGGTATTCTTTTTAAAACACTGATAGTTAAAATGGCAAGCAAGCAATATAATGCCAATAATTAATATTATGAAGTTTTACGATGGTTATAAAAAATTACTCGGCTTGGCGTTAGGACTGTTTTTGTTGTTAGCGGCAATTGTTGCCATAATTCTGGCAATTAATAATCAAAAAAACAATACGTCTCCACAAAGCGCGCAAGCACTTGGCGGAGATGCCGTTGCAGGCAAACAAATTTTTATTGCCAATGGCTGTGTGGCCTGTCATACCCAACGAGGGGGCAATTTGGATGGAGATAAGACAGAGAGTAGTACCGCCGGCTATGCAGACACAACCCCAACCAATTTAGAACAAAATACTGCAAAACTGACAGGAACCGAAAGGGCTGGCCCCGATTTGACAAATATAGGCGAGCGCCGCCCACACTTAGACTGGAACTTGTTGCACTTGTACCAGCCAAGGGCTGCTGTAGAAAAATCAACTATGCCTGCCTTTCCATGGCTGTTTGAAATTAAAGATTCTGTAAGCAAAGGAGAGATTGAAATTTCTGTCCCTAATGCTTTCCGGAAAGGTATTGACGGAAAAATTGTAGCCAAAAAAGAAGCCCTTGATTTAGTAGCCTATTTGCAAAATTTAAAACAAGCAACTCTGCCAGCAAACACAACTACAAAAAATGAAACCGGTTACGCTAATCCGCTCAACGGCCACATGCTTTATACCCGGCACTGCTCAAGTTGTCACCAGCCTAATGGCGAAGGGTTAAAAAATGCTTTCCCACCATTAAATGGCAGCCCAATTGTTTTAGCAAATAACCCCGATTTGCTTGTAAATATTATTATGACGGGTTATGATGCAAGGGCAGAATATGCAGCAATGAACGCTGTAGGGTTAGACAATGACCTAAGCGCCGAAGAAATAACCGAAATTATTAATTACGTAAATACAAGCTGGGGAAATAATGCCAAACAAGTAAAAACAGAAGATGTTAAAAACAGAATAGATATTATCAATATGACAGCTAAAAATTAAAAATAAGGAAAAAAACTACCTGGCAATGAATACCGATAACTTGTGAGCGCATAAATCAATAGACAGCAAAAGCATCCGGAGGCCGGGCTTGAAGCTCGAACCATTCCGTTGTTTAAGCGTTTATAATAAAGGAAAATCAACAAAATTTAGACCCCCAAAAACCGATTTACCTCTTAAAAACTCCAAATCAACTGCTTATTTAATTCAATAGTATTTTTGGCCGAACAGCGTATATTAATAATTACAAACTTTACCCACAATAATGACCCAAATTAAAAACGATATAAAAGGACTGAGCGATATTAAACAAATGGTTGATACTTTTTACGGCAAAATTCGCCAAGACGATAAATTGGCCGATATTTTTAACAACGTCATTCAAAACCGCTGGCCACAACACCTCGAAAAGATGTACCGTTTTTGGCAAACGGTGTTATTAGAAGAGCATACCTATTTTGGCAGCCCGTTTATACCCCACGCCAAACTGCCCGTTGATGCAAATCATTTTGAAAGATGGCTACAGTTATTTAACGAAACAGTTGATACCCTTTTTGAAGGCGAAAAGGCAAACAGAGCAAAATGGCAGGGCCAAAGAATGGCCGAAATGTTCCTTTCTAAAATAAACTATTACAATAATAATTCTGCTATCCCTCTTTTATAACAACCGTTGTAGGGGGGCAGGCTTTTTTCCGGATAGATAGATATTGAAACTATATTTTAATACGCTAAAACCTCCAAAAGCAAAAAACACAAACTACCAATAAAAAAACATCCGGAAAAGTAACAACAATATAACTTACAAATGCCATTGCAACAGTGGCCTATAAAATTAATACACATTTTTATTACAACAACATGAATATTACAAAACAAACCGTTATTGGTGAATTGGTAGCACAAGACTACCGCACCGCCTCCGTTTTTAAAAAAAATGGAATAGATTTTTGTTGCAATGGCAACCGAAATATTGAAGAAGCCTGCACGCATAAAAAGAAAAATGCAGACGAATTAATTCAACACCTTAACGAGGTAACAGCTCAAAAAAATGATGCCTCAGGGGTTGATTTTAATTCATGGCCATTAGATTTATTGGCCGACTATATTGAAAAAAAACACCATCGTTACGTTGTAACGAGAATACAGGAAATAGCACCATTTTTACACAAAGTTGCCAGGGTTCATGGCGACCGGCACCCCGAACTAATTGAGGTTGAACAGCTTTTTCGTGGCACAGCCGAAGACTTAACAAACCACATGGAAAAAGAAGAAATGGTTTTATTTCCGTTTATCAGAAAAATGGTTTCGGCCAAACAATCGGGCACACCTATTAGCGCGCCGTTTGGCACCGTACAAAACCCTATAAACATGATGAAACACGAACACAACGTTGAGGGCGACCGTTTTAGGAAAATTTCGGAATTAACGCAAAATTATACCCCCCCAATTGATGCTTGTAACACCTACAGGGTTACATTTGCAATGTTAGAAGAGTTTGAAAACGACCTGCACCAACACATCCACTTAGAAAACAATATCCTATTTCCGAAAGCTATTGAAATGGAATCATCTGCTTCGTGAATAGGATAAAAATTAAGCGGATATATGAAAAACCTACCTCTGACGATGGCTACAGGGTATTGGTTGACAGACTGTGGCCTAGAGGCTTGAGCAAGGAAAATGCCGCTTTAGACGAATGGAATAAAAATATTGCGCCTTCGCCCGAGCTAAGAAAATGGTTCGGGCACAAGGCCAATAATTTCAATTATTTTGCCGAACAATATAAGGCCGAGTTAAACACAAAAACAGAGGAACTTAAACGACTAAAATCCATTGCAACAACGCAAAACCTCACGTTACTTTATGCCGCGAAAGATGAAAAAATAAATCATGCAATAATATTATTAAATGAAATAAACATAATAAGCGATGGAAAATAAACCTATCAAGCGACATAAAGCGCTACAGCCGATTAGCCGCGAGCACCACCACGGCTTGCTTTTATGCTGGAAAATACGCGAGGGATTTAAACGAAATATCGCTGTTGACCGTATTGATAACTACGCAAAATGGTTTTGGAAAACACACCTTGCCGACCATTTTGAAATAGAAGAAACCCATCTTTTCCCTGTTCTTGAAAAGGGAAACAAACTTGTAGAACAAGCCAAAGCCGAACACAAAAGAATAAAACAGCTTTTCGAAAACGAAGCAAACCGCCAAGCCTCGCTTAATTCAATTGCCGATGAACTCGAACAGCATATTCGCTTTGAAGAAAGGGTTCTGTTTAATGAAATTCAAGCAAAAGCTTCAAGTGAGCAATTACAGAACATACAAGCATGTGGTACTAATCAAAAGTTTGATGACAACCTGACGGATGCTTTCTGGCAACAGTAAAACACATAAAAAACTTTGTACGGCCATTTAATTTTGCCCTTGGTTTTATTATCCGGATCTAGCAACTCCGGATAATATCCGTTGGCAATCTACACAAATTTGCCGCAGGTTTACTCTTGTATAATTAGCTCTCCTTTCAGGTACAAGAGATTTAATTCTGAAAGTTTCATTTGAAACAACGCTTCTGTTTGGCGGACTAAGGTTTGCTCGTAACTTTGTTGTGTTTCGCGCAGTTCCAACGAGTTAGCTATTCCGGATCTTAATCTTTCAAGTGCAATAAACATATTTTCAGTGGCAACATTGAGGTTTTGTTTTTCAAGGTCGGCAAGTTGGCGGGCAAAAACAAGTGTTCTTTGTGCCTCAACCCATTGTGCATCTAATAATTGCTCGGTTTGAGCGAGTGTTGTGCGCAGGTTTTCTATGCCAATTTCGTTTACGGCCAATGCCCGTTTTAGTTTTCCGCCGTTAAACAGCGTCCAGTTAAGATTTACGCCCACTACTGGCCCAGTGCTTAAATTGTATAACGAAAAGCCCGCCTGCGATTTGTTGAAACTAAAATTGTAGGCCGCTTCAAGGTCAACAGTTGGATATTTTGCAGCTTCAATTTCTTGTTTTTGTAATTGTGCGATGCCAATTTGAGTTTTTGCTTGTTTAATAGTCGGATGTTTATCCAAATCTAATTCATTGGGTAAAATCCACGCATTTTCCGGAAAAGAACGCTCACTTATTTCCAAAGGTGTGCCGGCATTTCGCCCCATAAGCAAATTCAAGTTTTCTTTTGTTTGCTCAATACTGTTAAGTTGAACTAATTTTTGGGCTGTTTGGGCGTTTACATCGGTTTGCGCCTGCAAATAATCCATTTTAGCACTTAGTCCGCTTTCAAATCTTGTTTTATTAAGCAATAAGCGCTCGTTTGAAATGGCAATAAGTGTATCAATATTTTTAAGCAGTTGATACTGTTTGATGAGGTTTAAATATTGGGTTGCTACATTTATTGTTGTTTGCAACATTTCTTCGGTAAGTACAAGGTCGGCTGCCACAACTTGTTCTTTTAGCCTTTGGCCGGTGGCATACATTTTACAGCCATCAAAAAGCGTCCACGATGAAAAAAGAGAGAATTGCGTATTGGAAGACAACGCGCCGGCGCGGTTAATTTCAGAGCCATTGTTAAATTTTTGGCTAATACTGTTTACCACTGCCGAAGTTCCGGTTTGTAACCCAACAACGGGCAACCTTCCGGCCTCTCCGGGATGATTATTGATAGTAGCCGTCTGTAAATTGTTTCGTGCAATTTGAAGTTTAAAATTATTTTCCAAAGCCAATTTAATAGCTTCATTAAGTGAAATTGGCTGCGATTTTACAGCTTGAGGCCACAAAAAAATAAATGCCGGAATTAGTGCCCAAACGAAGAAGTGCAATTTAAGGCAACAAGGGCGCTTAAATTTAGGATTTTCCCATACATGTTTTTTGTTGGGGAATGGTTGGCGGTAAGGGAAACAAGTCCGAAGCATTAAACAAGGGCGTTTTCGGGTGAAGAAACAGGGGCGGGGGTTCGTCTGCTAATTAGAATATACATTACCGGAATGATGAAAAGTGTAAGGATTAACGAAAACATAATGCCTCCAACAACAACTGTACCAAGCGGCATACGGCTTGTTGATGCTGCACCAAAAGAAACGGCAATGGGCAAGGCACCTAAGGCTGTTGCCAAACTTGTCATTAAAATTGGGCGCAGCCGCATTACTGCTGCCTCTATGGCCGCTGTAGCTTTACTTTTTCCTTGTTTCATTAATACATTGGCAAACTCTACAATTAAAATTCCATTTTTAGTTACCAAACCAATAAGCATAATCATACCAATTTGGCTAAAAATATTTACAGTTTGACCAAGCAAAAATAAAGACAGCAAGGCCCCAACAATAGCCATTGGCACGGTAAGCATAATAATAACCGGGTCTATAAAACTTTCGAACTGCGCAGCGAGAATTAAAAAAATAAGTATTAAGGCTAAAACAAATGCAAATCCGGTATTAGAGGCGCTCTCGTCATAATCTCTCGAAGCGCCGGTAAGGGCAGTGGTAAACGAACTGTCTAAAACTTTAGCTGCAATTCGTTCCATTTCTTCAATGCCGTCTCCAATTGTTTTTCCGGGCACAAGTGCTGCCGAAACGGTTGCCGATTTATAGCGGTTAAAGTGGTAAATTGTAGGCGGACTTGTTTCTTCATTAATAGTTACCACATTATCTATACTAACAAGTGCACCATTTTTAGTTTTTACATAAATATTTTTTAAGTCAGTAGGGTCGTCTCGGTATTCGCGCTCCCATTGGCCTAATACCTGGTATTGTTTTCCGTTCATGTTAAAAAAGCCAATTCTTCTGTTACTAAAAGCCATTTGAAGGGCTTCTGAAACTTCGGCTACGCTAATTCCAAGGTCGGCGGCTTTATCTCTTAGTATTTCAATGTTTAGTTCGGGTTTGTTAAATTTTAAGTCCACATCAATTTGTTGAAAAACGGGACTTTTACCTGCTTCTTCTAAAAAAAGTGGCAAAGCGGTGCTTAGTTTTTCGAAGTTGATATTTTGCAAAACAAACGCAACTGGTAAACCGCCGCGCCTGCTGGTTGCAATTGTTTGCTCTTGGATGGCAAATACACGTCCTTCGGTTAATGTTGATGCTTTTTTGTTGATATAGTTAGCTATTTCGGCCTGTGTTCGGGTGCGCTCGGTTGGTTCGCACAGGGCTACGCGGGCAAATCCGGAGTTTACGGAGCCACTTCCGGCAAATGCAGGTGCGGTTACCGTCAATAAAACTGTTTTTTCAGGAACCGAATCTATAACCATATCCGTAATTTGGTTCATATATTTATCCATGGCATCAAAACTGGTGCCTTCGGGGGCACTAACCTGAAGCCTAAACTGGCTGCGGTCTTCCATAGGTGCAAGCTCAGAAGGAATGATGTTGAACAGGTAATAAATACCCCAAAAACACCCTAACAATAAAAGCACACCTACTAATTTCACTTTGGTAAAAACGGTCAAAACTTTGCGGTAGCCGCTTTCGAGGCCGGCAAAAAACGGCTCGGTTACTGTATAAAACCACGAGTGTTTTGGTTTCTTTTTGGTTAAAAGTACATTAAGCACGGGCGTTAAGGTTAGAGATACAAACGCCGAAATTAGCACCGCTCCGGATAATACAATGCCAAACTCGCGAAACAAGCGGCCAACAAACCCCTGAAGGAAAATAATAGGCAGAAAAACTACGGCAAGTGTTATGGAGGTGGCAATAACCACAAAATAAATTTCTTCGCTGCCCTGGCGGGCGGCGAGCATTTTGGGCATACCTTTTTCGAGTTTTTTATAAATATTTTCTGTAACCACAATTCCGTCATCTACCACCAATCCGGTAGCCAAAACAATGGCCAAAAGCGTAAGTATGTTAATGGTAAATCCAAAAAGGTACATAATAAAAAATGCACCAATTAGCGATACCGGAATGTCTATCAGCGGCCTTATTGCTATTAACCAGTCGCGAAAAAACAAAAAGATGATAAGGATAACCAACACAAATGCGATGGCAAGGGTTTCTTCGACCTCAAAAATAGAACTTCTGATAAATTTGGTATTATCTAAGGCAATATCGAGGGTAAAATCATCCGGAATATCTTTTTTTAACTGTTCAAATCTTTTATAAAACTCGTCTGAAATAGCTACATAATTAGAGCCGGGCTGGGGCACCAAGGCCAATGCTATCATTGGAATACCCGATTCTTTTAATACGGTTTCTTCATTTTCGGGGCCTAAAACAGCCGTGGCCACATCTCCAAGTTTTACCGGTGTGTTGTTTGCGTTTGCTATAACAAGGTTGTTAAACTCGTTTTCGTTGGTTAGTTTGCCAAAGGTGCGCACTGTTAGGTCGGTAGCGTTTCCGGCCAATTTGCCCGATGGGAGTTCAACGTTTTCTCGTTGCAGTGCGGCAACAATATCATTGGCGGTTAGGCCATACGCGTTCAGTTTGGTTGGGTCCATCCATATTCGCATGGCATACCGCTTTTCTCCCCATATTTGAATGCTACTTACTCCGGGTATCGTTTGAAGTTTCTCTAACAGCACATTCGTTGCAAAATCGGTAACTTCAAGTTGGTTTAGGGTATTGCTCCTTACCGTCATTGAAATGATGGCATCTGAGTTGGCATCTGCTTTTGACACAACGGGGTTGGCATCTAAATCGGGGGGCAGTTGCCGTATGGCTTGCGATACTTTATCGCGCACGTCGTTTGCCGCAGCTTCAAGGTCGTTTCCCAGTTCAAACTCAACCGTTATATTGCTCATTCCTTGGCTGCTTGACGAGGTAATATTTTTAATTCCGGGCACGCCATTAATAGCTTTTTCAAGCGGCTCGGTAATTTGCGACTCTATAATGTCGGCATTTGCGCCGGCGTAATTTGTCCGGACGTTTATATTGGGCGGGTCTATTGCCGGAAAATCACGTACACCTAAAAAATAAAACCCAAGTAAGCCAAATAGAACAATGATGATACTCATCACAATAGACATTACCGGACGGTCAAGCGATATGCTGGGTAAACTCATTGTTTATTTTAATTGTTTGTATTTGCCGAAGCAGCATTAATAATTTGTTTCAGTTGCACTTTGCCTTGGTCGCGTGCCTGCATAATACCCGTTGTTAGTACCGTATCGCCAAACTCAAGCCCTTGTAGTATTTCTACTTCCGACTCGTTGCGCTCTCCGGTTACTACTTCTTTCATTTGCACTACTCCGTTTTTATAGGTTGCAACCTGTTTAAATCTTGTGCCCGGAATTACACTCTGCGAGGGTATTAAAATGGCTTGAGGTTTTGAATTTAATAAAATTTCAACATTTGCAAATTGCCCCGGCGATAATTTGTTGCCCGAGTTGTCTATTTTGGCTTTTGCCATTATTGTGCCGGTTGCTGCGTCAATAATTGGGTTAATAACATATATTGTTCCGATGAGGGTATCTTTCATTCCGGGAAATGCGCATTTTATTTTTTGACCTGTTTTTAGGTCGTTGGCATATTTTTCCGGAACTGAAAATTCTAATTTTAACGGATTGAGTTGTTGAAGCACCGTCAAAATGGTTCCGGATGTAACAACTGCGCCAATACTGATATTGCGCAAACCAATTACACCCGAAAAGGGCGCTTTAATTTCTGTTTTCTCTAATTGCGTTCTTAAAATGGCCAAGTCAGCATCAAACGACCTAATTTGTGTTGTTGTAAGGTCATATTCTTGTTTGCTAATGCCATTAATATCGAGCAGTTTTTTTTGCCTCTCTTCGGTATTTACTGAAAGTTGCCGTTGAGTTTGAACTTTGTTAATTTGCGCCAATAGGTCGGCATCGTCCAACTTTACCAAGGTTGCTCCTTTGTTGACGGCCTTACCTTCGGTAAAAAATATTTGCGTAATCTTGCCGTTTACTTCGGGCTGGATATTAACCTGCTCGTTTGCCGCCAGCCTGCCCGACGAAACAATTTTATTGCTTACCGATGTAGGCTTAACAATAAACCCATCGGCAACAAAAGACATTGGCCCCTTTGGCGCCATTGCTTGGCTGGATGCGGCCTTTTCTTTTTTGCAACCGAATAAAATCAGCAAGATAAAAAACAAAGAGGGGAGGTATATTTTGCTGGGCAAATAATTCATGCTTACTTAAATAACATAGTTAGGATTTAATGGGGGCAAAGTACGCATTTTTTTAATTAGCAAGCATAAATGCCCGTTTACTAAAAATGTTTAATCATTAATTTGACAAAAGGTTTTTGCTTTTAACAATTATTAACTTTTTCAATATTTTATTTTCATAGGCATACCGCGCTCCATTGCGGCAGGGCAAGAACAAGTATTTTTCTTTGAAGTGTTGTTAAACGCTTAAAACATACGGGCTGTAAATACGCCTGCTTATGGTTTTGTTTTTGGCGGCTTAGTCACCAAATTAGGCAGTTCGTAGCCATATTCGAAACCTAAAATATGCTTTCGCTCTAAGGGCGAGTCGTTTAAATTAGCGGTGTATTGATAATAAGCGGCAAAACTATGATTTTTGAATGGCTCGTATTGAACGCCAATTTGCCAACGACTTTCATCAAAAAACTGACCCTTGTACGAAAGTGCATACAACCATTCTGTGCGTACATAAGGTGCAGCCGTCCATTTTTTACGAGATACCCTGGCTGTTAGTGCTGCTCGCAGATGCTTTGAATCGGCGGCATCATCAGGTTTGGCAAACTCGTGTTTATAAAGAACCCGCAAGCGCAAATCGAGTTTTAAGGGTTTAACGCGCGTTTTAAAAGTAGGGCCAAATCTTATTTCGTTTTGCAAATGTTCGGTTTTGCGCACTTTTAGCCTATAGCCTGCTTGTAACGATACAAAATCGGCTAATTTATAGGCTATTCCAGCGTAAGTATAAGCACTTCTCAAGTGTTGCCCTCCCTTGTCGAAACGCAATTCTTCCGATACGTCAACGCTCCATTTTTCGCCCACAGGTTGCGAAACGCCTACTTCAAACCAAAGACCAGTATCGGTTAGGGGTTTTTTAGCTTCAGGTGCTTCGGTATTTTGAGCAAAAACCAGCAGCAGCGGGCAAAAACCAGATAAAAAAACAACAAGTTTAACAAATCGAAGATTGAAATTAAAGCGAGATAAAATTTGCATAACCAAATAATTAAGTGGGCAAAGTTAAGGCTACAAATTGCTTTTACAAAAAAAAGTTTTAGCAAAAGTAACAACATTAAATAAAAACACGTACCTTTGCAGGCCAAATTAGACAAAGAAATTTATGTACGCCATTGTTGAAATAGCCGGCCAACAGTTTAAAGTTGAAAACGGCCAAGAAATTTATGTACACCGTTTGCCAAATGACGAAGGCACATCGGTAAGTTTTGACCGCGTTTTATTAGTAGCCGGAGATGCCGGTGTGCGCGTAGGCAGCCCCACCGTTTCGGGGGCAAGTGTTGCTGCCACTGTTCTTAACCATGCCAAAGGCGACAAGGTTTTGGTTTTTAAGAAAAAACGCCGCAAAGGCTATCAAAAAATGAACGGTCATCGTCAGTTATTTTCAAAAATCCGGATAGAAGCAATTGCATAGTCGTTTATTTTACGGTTATACCTTACACATCTGTCTCAGGTAGTTTTATTTTTTGGTTGCATAAAACTATAATTATGTAACCACCTTTTTTTAACACAAACATTAATATATTAATTTAATATGGCACACAAAAAAGGTCAGGGTAGTACCAAAAACGGGCGCGACTCGCAAAGCAAACGCCTTGGTGTAAAACTTTATGGCGGCCAAGTTGCTATACCAGGCAATATTATTGTACGTCAGCGCGGCACCAAATTTCATCCGGGTTTAAATGTTGGCATTGGTAAAGATCATACTATATTTGCCACCGCCGAGGGTGTAGTGCAGTTTGAAACCAAACGCAACGACCGCACCTATATTTCGGTTGTAGCTGCTGCCGAATAGCACAGTTTATTATAGCTAGCAATTAGCTTTATTTTATTTAGCCAGAACCAGTATTAGGTTGGGCAAAGATATTATAACATAAAAGCGAAAAACAACTTGTTTTAATTAAGTTGTTTTTCGCTTTTTCAATTTGGCAAGCCTATGAGATTAGGTTAAAAAAATTGCGGCAACCAAGTAGCAATAAACTTCAACTTGTTTTAAAGCACCTTGTTTGTTTTTTTTCCGGAAAAAATAGTTGGCGTTATTGGCCAACATTGGTTTAAGCGTTGTTTGTGGGTGCGCTTTTAATATTCGATTATTTAGTGGGGGTAAAGCTTCCATATTCTAAAAAGGATATTACATGGCTTGCAACTTTTTTCTTAAACAATATACCAAAGTGCCAAGATCTAATTAATACGGTATCTTTTTCAATGCCTAATTTTGCTTGTGCGGGAACAACCAAACCATCATTTTCCTCCTCCAAAAATAAATTAAGGGTCTTGCTACCAACAAAGCTACCAGTTATCAATCCCACCTCGCAGGTTGGAATAGGATACCGCCTGGCACCATAAATGGAATCAGTTGTCAAATTGCGCAAATTAGGCCCAAGGACATGCCGTAAAAAACTGAACTTATAATAAAAGTCAGCTACTTGGGTGCCGTTGTTTGGTGGTGCAATCATTACAATGCGGTTAATTATAGGGAAAGAATCCAGCGAGTCAATATAATTGTAAATTGACCTTACTACAAGTGCACCCATCGAATGAGTTACAAATGAAATTGAGTCGGCACCATCTAACTGAATTTGTTTAATCAAATCAAGTCCAACTAAATCAATATCTTTGACCAAGCTGCGATATTTGAATAAAGAACAATCAAATCCGGATTTCTCTACCGCTTTAAGTATCCGATTCATTTCGAATCCGGGCCCACCGTAACCATGTAGAAAATATATCTTATTCGATGCTTTCGAAATTATATTAAAACCAACTATAAGCATCGCAAGTAGAAAGTATCTCATTCGTTCTTTGTTGCCTACACAATTGAGTTTAAATAATGTAGCTTTTGTATTTCCACTAAGATATTGAATTAATCAAACAAGCAGGCGAAACAGTTACCTTCTACTAAATTGTTTTGGTATTAGTTGTGCTTCTTCGAGCTCTTGAACAATTTGTTTAATTTTATTGTCGGCATCAATACGTGTATCAATTAAGTTTTTAAGCTGTTGATATTTTGAGGCGGTTTTAACTTCGGGCAAAGTCAATAGTTTGGTTAAATCAGCGTTGGTAAAACTTGTTGCGCGCTGTAATTCAGGTTCTTGAGTTGGAAAAATAGCAGTAGCGGGGTTGGCGGTGGGTTTTTGTTGGGTATTATCGGCTGTAGAAGGGCGCTGTATAGAAATATTAGGCTCGCTGGTAGGAGTAGAAGGCAAAACGATAAACGGATTATTCTTTACCGGCGTTGATGGCTCGGTGTTATTATTTACAACCAGGGGGGCTTCAATTGCCGGGCCATTTGTACTTCCAAAGGTTTGTATCCAGCAATGTTTATATTTACCCACCCAACCTATTTCGTTACAAGATATAAATTTCCAGTTTGCCCCCAGCAAATTGTTACGGCGGGCATTTCCCTGCGATTCAAAATCAACCAAAGCATTTACCACCGCGTCGGCTATACTCGACCTTCCGGTAACATAATAATAATTGCCATCTTCTATCCCACAATTATCTTTTAGTCGCGCCCACGGCGTTCGGTTTTGATTGTCGTTATACGAGTTTAGGCTACCGGTGTTTTGTATGTATTCGGCAAAAGCTTTTTGACTATGGTACAAGTCATAATGAATACTAAGTGTCGGCAACGGTTTTAATTTATATAAAAGGTCTATTGTTTCGTCTATTTTAACGATTTCGGGATGCTGTGCGTTGTTATTAAGTTTGGCCAAACGCTTGGTTCGATACGCTCTTACATAGCTGGTAAAATTGACCGGATCTGTGCGCAAACTATTAATAAGAGAGACCATTTCCATTTCGCGCGGGGTAGTATTAGCATCAGTTGTAACTGTAGCTGAACGGGCTACTCCGGTGGCTTGAGTGCCAAAGGCATTGGTTTGTGGAAATGAAAACAGACACGTAAATAAACAAACAAAAAAACACCATTTTAACTGCCCGTATTTGGTATTTTTTAAATTAGCACACTGTGGGGTAAAAATCAAGTTCATATAAAAATGTTTACTTTAATGGGTTGGGGGTATTCTATATTGCAAATATCGGATAAAAACAGTTATATTTTGCCTATATCGCATAGTTTTATAAAAAAAAGCCTGACAATACAATGACAAATTTTTATTTTATTGCCTATTCGCCAAGTAAAACAGCAAATAATATGCCTGAAGCAATAGATAAGTATAAAAACACATCCGGATTTTTACTGCCAAAATAGCAAAGTTTTTTAAATGTTTTGGCGCAATTCTGAATAAATTCAAAAGAATCATGTCAAGGTGTCGGTCAAAATTAAGTCTTTTTGGCAGACCTTTTGCCATTTTTCTGTTTTTTCGGTACTTTCAATAAAAATTGAAAGTTGTGGCATACTATTTGCAGATGAATATTTTGTAATTGCGCAGCAATACCTATAATTTAATTTTTTTTAACACAAAATATACTTAGTATCCATGATTGACATGATGAAAAAAATGTTCTACACCAGCGTAGGCATGATCGTTTTAGCCAACGAAAAAATGAAAGAATACAACGAAATGTTGGTAGAACAACAAAAAGCCTCTTACGAAGAAGGTAAAAAAATGATGACTTCTTTTGTAAAAGATGCTGAAACTAAAACGGCTGAAATGCAAGAAAAAATACAAACTAACTTCGGCAAATTAACCGAAAAATTCGATTTTTTCTACAACTTAAAAGAAGTTGAAACTTTACGTACTCGATTGGAAGAAATCGAAACCCGTTTAGAGGAAAAATTGACCGCTAACACTAACAATACCGCTACTAAAAAAAGCAAAATTACTGTTAGCGAAAACTAAGCGTTTAAAGTGATTGTTTTTAGGGAGAGTTGAGCCGAAGTTGTTACTGACTTCGGCTTTTTTTGTTTAGATTAAACATTTCCACACCAATCCACGGTCAAATATCCGGATGCCCGTTATTTTTTGTTAAATGCTTTGCTAAAAAAGCTAAACAAAAGCACAAAACTGCACGCCTTGTTGTATCTTTGCAGTATTAAAGTTAAACAAAAAACTCAAAAAATAAAGATTTTCTTATGGTTATTACTGCTAATTTCCCACAACAGGTTGTTAATTTATCAGGTAGTTTAAAACCTTTTGCTTTCAATCTAACAAAAGACATGGATGAGGCAAAGGATTTATTGCAAGAAACCATTTATCGCGCGTTGGTAAACCAAGAGAAATATGCTGAGGGTACTAATTTAAAAGCATGGCTTTTTACCATCATGAAAAATATTTTTATTAATACTTACCGCAAAAAATCCAAACAGCGCGTTATAGTTGATACAACAGATAATTTGTACTTTATAAACAGCTTTTCGACCGTTATACCCAATAGTGCCGAAAAAAGCCTTATGTATGAAGATGCCATGAATGCCATTGCCAAACTAAGTGCCGACTACAGAGTACCTTTTATGATGCACTACAACGGTTTTAAATACCAAGAAATTGCAGACGATTTACAATTGCCCTTGGGCACAGTAAAAAGCCGGATATTTTTTGCCCGCAAAGCCCTAAAAGACCGCCTGCCCGAATATGCCGACTCGTTTATTAATAATAACGGCAGCATAGCAAACACTATTTACAATTAAAAAAACATGAAAAACTTCTCTCTATTAGTATTTCTCTTTTGCTTTTTTGTTACAGCTGCCCACGCACAATCAAAGTTTAAATACTGCCTCGACAAGCCAACCACGCAACACCAACTGCCCAAAATTTTAAACGAAGTTTCGGGCTTAACCGATATTGACGCTTCAACCGTTGCTTGTGTTCAGGATGAGTTAGGAATTGTATTTCTTTATAACTTTAAAAGCGGCGAAATAATATCGCGACATCCTTTTGACAGTATTGGCGATTTTGAAGGGTTAACTTACGCGCAAAACACACTTTATATTTTGCGCAGCGATGGACGGTTGACAGAGTGGAATAATTTTCCGGAAGATAAAACGCCGCTAACCCACGACTTATTAGAATTGGCCACCGCAAACAATGAAGGACTTTGCTATGACCCAAACTATAACCGTCTGTTAATTGCTGCCAAAAGTAAGCCCCGCAACCACGACCAAAAATCGGAAAGGTTTATCTATGCCTATGACCTGGCAACAAAAAAATTAGTAGAAGAGCCTGTTTACAGCCTAAATACTGCCTACCTCGAGCAAAAAGCCAAAAGCTTTAATATTGAACAAAAAGACACAAATGCACAAGGCCAAATAAAGCCATTTAACTTTAGGCCTGCAAGCCTTTCTGTTCACCCCATAACAAACGATATTTATATTATTTCGGCTGCCGATAAAATACTGCTTACCATAAATAGGCAAGGCGAGGTTACCTGCATGAAACCGTTAAACAGCGAAATGTACACCAAAGCCGAAGGCATCACCTTTTTAAACGACGGAACAATGATAATTACAAACGAAGCCGCAGGTAAAACACCAACTTTGTTTGTTTTTAAAATGAAACGCTAAAATTAACCTCACCTACCTGCCCCCCACTGCCCACTCATGCAAACCTCAACTACCATAAAAAAATTTAGTCTTCGTGTTTATGGTGTTGTTATAGACAAACAAAACTGTATTTTAATAAGCGATGAGCTAATAAAAGGCCGCGATATAAGCAAATTTCCGGGTGGTGCGGTCGAATTTGGCGAGGGTATCCGCGAAGCTTTGGTACGCGAGTTCTTAGAAGAAACCCAAACACCCGTCGAAGTACTTGAGCATATTTACACCACCGACTTTTTTGTACAATCAACGTTTAGTGCCGAGTCGCAAGTTATTGCCGTTTATTACCGCGTTGAGCCATTGCAACCCTTTAAATTTAGCCCTAAAGATATTCCGTTCCAGTACGATGAAACCCACGAAGGCGGCCTGCAGGCATTCAGGTGGGTGCCCCTAAGCAAGTTGCACCCCAAAGACATGACCTTTATTACCGAACAAAAAGTAATAACTATACTACAAAACCAACACCTGTAAAATGGTACTTGGTTTATGTATTAGTACCTATTTTCATTACTTGCATTCCAACAAAGTTGCAAAGCTGTATAATATTTAGCCTATCTGTTACAATTTAATTGCCTGCATAACTTTTAGCAGGCTTTTACCGTAATTTTGTAGGACAAGTATGTATTAAAACAGCCATAATAACTTTTTTGCAACCAATGAAAAAACATAATATCTGTACTATTGCCATTGCTTGCTTACTATTAGTGGGTATCTCTGCCTGCAAAGACGAACCGGATTGTACTAATCCAACCGACCCGTGTTTTTTAGGCATCAACTTCGATACACTTACCCACGACACCACCGCCTATCCTTTGGTCTCGCCACCGAGTTTGCCACTTATTGACAACTATATAAGCAGCTATTTAAAGCCTACAAAAAATGGTGTAAAATTAGGCCGCATGTTGTTTTACGACCCCATTTTATCGAAAGACAGCACCCAGTCGTGTGCCACCTGCCACAGCCAAAAATTTGGCTTTACCGACAATGGCAAAGCCTTTAGTGTAGGCGTTGATAAAATTGCCGGAGACCGCAACAGCATGCAAATTATTAACGCAATATACGGACCTACCTTTTTTTGGGACGGCCGCTCGGCTGGTTTAGATGCGCAAGCCCTTGAACCAGTAAAAAACCCAATCGAAATGAACCTTCCGTGGGAAGAAGCCATGCCCCGGATAATGGCACACAAAACCTACCGCACCCTGTTTTATGAGGCTTTTGGCCTAAAAACCATCACAAAAGAAGATGTAGCACGGGCAATAACCATGTTCGAAATTACCTTAATTAGTGCCGACTCAGAATTAGATAAATACCTAACCCCCGGCTCCGGATATTTTGCCCCCGAAGAAGTGAACAGAGGATTTAATGTGTATGTTACCAAAGCGCATTGCGAGCATTGCCACTTTTTTAGTATAAACAAACCCGGATTAAACTTATTTACGGACAATAAATTCCACAATAATGGTTTAGACAAAGCTGCCACACTTAACGATTTTAAAGATCAAGGCTATGGCAAAATTACGGGCAACCCCAATGACAACGGCAAATTTAAAACGCCAACCTTGCGCAATATTGCGCAAACTGCCCCCTATATGCACGATGGCCGCTTCAAAACCCTCGAAGAGGTAATTGAACATTATGATTCAGGCATTGAAATTTCGCCTAATATTGACCCTATTATTTACGCCGACTTTGGCACCGACCTCAAATTAGGACTTTCTGAGCAAGACAAAAAAGACTTGTTGGCATTTTTACACGCCTTAACCGATACCGCTTTTTTAAATAATCCGGCATTTGCCAGCCCTTTTAAATAAAAAATTAATTAATAAACCTGTTTATTTGTTGATGTGATTAGTTTTTGGGAACGCGAATCCTTTTTAACCGCCGATTATATTATTATAGGAAGCGGAATTGTAGGTCTGTCAACCGCAGCAGCTATAGTCGAAAAAAATCCGGAGGCTAAGGTTACCATTTTAGAAAGAGGAATCTTGCCTGCCGGAGCAAGCACAAAAAATGCCGGATTTGCCTGTATTGGCAGCCCCACCGAACTGCTTAGTAACTGTAAAACCCTTAGCGAAGCCGAAGTACAGCAAATTACCTCGTGGCGCGTAAACGGCCTACAAGTACTGCGCCAACGCCTTACCGACACCGCAATTGGCTATTTGCCCAACGGCAGCTACGAGCTATTAACCGAAAAAGAAATTTACTGCCTCGACCAACTGACTTATTTAAACCAACTGTTAAAACCTATAACCAAAACACAAGCCTTTAAGCCTGCCCCACCCGCATTGCTAAAACAATTTAAATTTAACCCCCAATATGTAAAAGCAATGGTGCAAAACCTGTGCGAAGGGCAAATTGATACAGGCAAAATGATGCGCTCGTTATTGCAATACGTGCAACAGCGCGGGGTAATGATTATTAACGGAGCGCAAGTGCAAAATATTTATCCGGATACCGGCAACGGCACGCAATATCCTGCCGAAGTTGAAGTGTTTGACCCTGTAATTCAACAAATAATGCGGTTTAAAGCCCGGCAAGTGGCAATTTGTACCAATGCTTTTGCCAAACAATTTTTACCCGATGCCGATATTACCCCCGGACGTGGGCAGGTTGTTGCCACAAAACCCATACCTGATTTGCCATTTAAAGGTATTTTTCATTTTGATGAAGGCTATTTTTATTTCCGGAATTTTGGCCAACGAGTTATTTTTGGCGGAGGGCGCAACCTTGATTTTGCCGGAGAAGCCACGACCAATCTTCAAACGACTAACTTAATAATTGACGACCTGTTGCACAAGCTTAAACACATTATTTTGCCCAACACCCCCTTTGAAATAGACACCCAATGGGCCGGCATTATGGCATTTGGCCAAATAAAAAAACCCATTTTAGCGCGTATAAGTCCTACCATTTGTGCAGGCGTGCGCATGAATGGAATGGGCGTAGCCATAGGCAGCTATATAGGGCAGCAATTGTGCAATATATTAATGGAAGCCGCGAGCTAAGTAATTAACGCAAAATATCCATAGCATTTCTAAGCGCGTTATACAATTTGTCAATATCAGCTAACTGGCAAGTACCCACCGAAAGCCTATACCATGTCGACTCGTGGTCGCTGCCAAAAGCGTAGAACGGTACTAAAGCAATTCCGGCCTGTTGCAGTATAAAGTCGGTAACGGCGGCGGTGCTTGTTAATACCTCGCCATTTGGCTTGGTTTTGCCTTTAAGGTCAATTTTAACAGTTAAATAAATAGCGGCTTGTGGCGCAATAGCTTTTACGGGGTAGCCTTGTTCGTTTAAACTTTTAAATACCTTATAAATACCATCAAGGCGGGCGTAAAGTTCGGCTTTAAACCATTTGCTATACTTGGCTACCGCTTGGGGGTTGTTTAAAAAATTAGCCACTCCTAATTGTTCGCTGCGGGCTGGCCACGCCCCTACATGCGACAAAATAGCCCGCATTTTAGCGACTATTCGCTGCGGCCCAAACGCCCAGCCTACGCGCACCCCCGTAGCAGCAAACGCCTTCGACACCCCATCGACAAAAATGGTATAGGGGCGCATATCGGGGCAAAGGGTTACGGGGTCGTGGTGTTGTGTTTGGCCAAAAGTAAGCGCGCTGTATATTTGGTCGTAAAGCACGTACAACGGTTTTTGCCCGTTTAAGCTGCGTTTTTTGTTAATAGTTAGCACCAATTGGCAAATATCAAATAGTTGCTGGCGGCCAAAAACCGTACCCGTTGGATTTAGCGGCGAACATAGAGCTAATAAGGCGGCTTCGTTAAGGTGTGGTGCCAACAGTTGCGCCGTAGGCATAAAATTATCTTCTTCGGAGGTTTCAATCATTACGGCGTTACATCCGGATAAATGGGTGTAGTGGTTATTGTTCCACGAGGGCACCGGAAAAACTACTTGATCGCCTGCATCTAAAATGGTTCGGTATAAAGCATAAATAAGTGGTCTTCCGCCGCATGAAATCAATATTTCGTTCAGAGGGTAATTAAGTTGTTGTGTATTTTGAATTAATTCAGCTACCGCTTTGCGCAGGATTTCCATTCCATTAGCATCCGGATAATTGGTTTCGTTATGTGTATAGGCTTCCATAATGCCTAATTTCATAGCATCGGGTATCGGAAATAAAGTCGGGTCAAAATCGCCGATGGTAAAATTATAAATGGTTTCGCCCTGGTCTATTCGTTGGTTAATTTGGGCGGCTAATTTAATAATTTCAGACCCAATTAGGGTTTCGGCCATTTGCGAAACAGGCAGCAGGTCGGCAGTGGCAGGTAGTAGGTTGCTCATGGTATAATTTTTAGGGTGGCAGGTAAGCTGCCTTCAGCGAAGTTAATGGTTTTAATACTGCCATGCAAGGTTTGCACTACAGTTTGCACAAATATACGATTAATTTGGTAATTTTTTAGCCAAACGAAGCTCCCAATTCCACGCTGTTTGCATCATGTCAAACAAATTGTATTTGGGTTGCCACCCAAGCAAATCAGTTGCACGTTGGTTATTGGCATAAATGGCAGCCACGTCACCGGGGCGGCGCGGCCCTAATGTATAGTTTAGTTTCTGATTAGTACTTTGCTCGAAGGCTTTTATTGCTTCGAGTACGGTTACACCCTGCCCGCTGCCAAGATTAAACACCTCACAATTAGTTTGGGTGTTTTGTTTTTTAGCCATATAAGCCAAAGCAAGCGTATGTGCGTGGGCAATATCGCAAACATGTATATAATCGCGCAGGCAACTGCCATCTCGGGTAGGGTAATCGGTGCCAAACACCTGCATGGTTGGGCGTTTTCCAATGGCTGTTTGTGTAATATAGGGTACTAAGTTTTCGGGTTTTGGTTGCACCTCGCCAATAAATGCTTTGGGGTGCGCACCAACGGGATTAAAATAGCGCAGCAATACAAACTGCACGTTGTTAAGCGTTTTAGCGAGGTCGGTAATAACGCGCTCGCCTACTTGTTTAGTGTAGGCATACGGCGACTCGGCCTCGCCAAAAGGAGTGTTTTCGGTAACGGGTAAGGTCTGCACATTGCCATATACCGAGCAAGAGGATGAAAATACTACGTATTTAATTGTTGGCCTGTTTTTAATGGCAGTAAGCAGGTTTACAAGCGAGGCAATATTGTTGTGGTAATACAGCAGGGGATTAGCCACCGACTCGTGAACCCATTTATAAGCTGCAAAATGAATGACCCCCTCGGTGGTAGGGTGCTGATTTAAAACCTGATGAAGTGAGGCTGCATCGGTTAAATCATCCGGATGGTTTTGCACTTCAATACCCGTGGTTTGGGCTATTCCGGAAAAAATAGACGGATAAGCACGAGTCATGTTGTCAATTGAAAAAACATCGTAATCGTTTTCAATTAAATCAACTACTGTATGTGCACCAATATAGCCGCCGCCGCCTGTTACTAAAATTTTCACTGTACTGTGTGTATTTACAAGTAAAACAAAACGGCAAAATTAAAACTATTATTTAAAATTTGTAGCAACGATTTGGCTCTACAAAACAGCAAATATTATATTAAAAAACAAGCAGCAAACAAGTAGCGGTTTAAGCCATTGTTTGCCCAATACCACCCATAATAATAGTTGTGTTTCGGCAATTATACTTAACTTTGTTGCCTTGTTTAATGGCTTTGTTTATAAGCTAATCAAATAATTGTTTTTTTTTATTGAAAATGGAATTGCGCAATACTATATTTTTTATTTTTATACTTGTATTGTTATTACCATGGCATTGCAAACAGCCATCTGCTGATAAAACCGAAGGCACACAGCCCCAAAATCTAACAACCGACTCAGATGTGCTAAACTCAATTATTGCCAACGCCGACAGTTTGCGTACTTTTGATTTTGTAAACGAACGGGTTGCAGAGATAAAGAAGGCTTTGCAGCAAAAAACTCCGGTTTTGTTGTGCAAGGATACACTTTCGGAAGCACAAAAAATGGCAGAACTTATTGCCTTGTCTGACGAAAATGTGCTGCGTTATACCCGTCAACCCGAAACTAATTTACCATATCGCAACGAGGTGTTTGGCGTTTACCCCGCCCGCGAAAGCGATTTTAGCGACCGCAAGTCACCCGGCCCTTTAACTAATTTTTTTAGGTTCGAAATGTATAATTTTGGCCTTAATTTAGCAACGATAGCTATAGTTGACTTGGCCCAAAAAAAAGTGCTGACTTGTAATCATACCCAACAAGCCCAACCCGATATTCCGGCCAATTTAAAAGAGTTGGCCACTAAAATTGCCGTTCACTCGCCCGAGGTTCAACAAGCCCTTGGCTATAAACCCGATGAAGCGCAGGCTTTAATGGCCAGCACCAAAACAGCCCTTAACCGCACCCGCTGCGAGCGCAGTAAAAGCCTTTGTGTGGCGCCTACTTTTGTTAAGGGCGACAAAGCCCTTTGGGCAATTGTTGACCTAACCCGCCATAGTTTGGTTGGTATCAGGTGGACAAATGTTGGCACCACAGGCCCCGCCCTTCGTATTACCGAACGGCGCTTACAAGATGACAAAATTACAGCCTGTTTTTGCGAAAAAAGTACTGCTCTAAACCGAAACAACTGGAAACTAAATTATATGATTACCAGTAGCGATGGCTTACAGGTTTCGGAGGCATTTTATAATAACCAGCCAATTGTAACCAGCGCAAAATTGGTCGATTGGCACGTAAGTTACTCGGGTACTGATGGGTTTGGTTATAGCGATGCCGTTGGCTGCCCTTATTTTAGTCAGGCAGCCGTTTTAGCCATAGATGAGCCAAAAATAAACGACCTTAAAAATAAATCCGGAGAAAGTGTTGGTTTTACCCTCGAACAAACTTTTAGAAGCGAAGGGTGGCCAACACCTTGTAGTTATAATTATAAACAGCGTTTTGAGTTTTATGACGATGGTCGTTTTAGAATGACCTCTGCCAGCTTAGGACGCGGCTGCGGCGATAACGCCACTTATAGGCCCGTGTTTAGAATTGCCATGGCAAACCCCCAAATGAATTTTGCCGAATGGGATGGTAAAACTTGGAAAAACTGGGAAAAAGAAGGCTGGCAATTACAAAAACCTACTACTAAATATGCCAAAAATGGCTACCAATATGCGCTGCAAAGTGGGCAACCAAACCAATCGGGCTATTATATTACCCCAGGAAATGGCCAATTTGATGATGGCGGGCGTGGCGATAACGCATACTTGTATGTAAGCCTGTACAAACCTGATGCCAACGAGGGTGAAAGCGACTTAATTACCATTGGCCCTTGTTGTAACGAAGACTACAAACAAGGCCCCGAACAATTTATTGAGCCAAACCCCGAAACTATAACAAATGCGCAATTAGTAGTATGGTACGTTCCACAAATAAAAAATGATGACACAAAAGGCCGCGAATACTGCTGGGCTGAATCCTTTTTAGAGGATGGTGTTATCGTTACTAAAACCTACCCGTGTTTTAGTGGTCCGCTGTTTACGCCGTACAAGATGTAATTAATGGTTCGTTCCGGAAAAAAACTATAGCCTTGCCCGTTTTTAATTATTTTACAGCCTTTTCAAACAGCATAAGGGGTATATTCCAATAATGAGGTGGTAATTCTGGGGGTTGGTTAATAAACGTTTGGCCAACATTAGTAAAACCCGTGCGTTGGTAATACTGGCACAGGGGTTTATTATTTGCCCAGGTATCTAAGCGCAAATATTGTAAGTTATTATTTAAGGCGTGAGATTTACCCCATTGTATAAGTGCGTCCATTAGGTTTATTTTGCCCATAAATAATGGGTGTGTGCCAATTCTATGGAAATACAGTGCTGCATCGGCATTGCGGGTGCCCCAAATTATTGGGTCGGTGTAAGCGATGGTAAAAACACCTGCAATTTTACAATAACAACTGCTTTCCTTGTTATTATTGCAATTTTTAGCCGTTTTTGATGTGGTAACAACCGCTTTGTAGTGGCGTAATTGATTTATTTCGTTGGTTATGGTTTGAGGGCTGGCAATTTGCCAAACCTCGTGCTTTTTTTCGGCTTGATAAGCTGCGCAGGCATGGTAAAGCGCTGTTATTTCGGCAATATCTGCTAATTCGCTTGGCTGTATTTGCAAGCTACTGTACAAATATTTATTTGTGTCCATATTTTAAAATTGGTTGTTTAAAAAAGGTAATACTTAGTATGATTATTTTACAAGATTGAGCCAAATATTAGCGCCTTGTTTTTTAATTTTCCGGATAAAAACCTAAAATAGATACAATATAATAACTATTTTGCAATTTACTTTTTAGATAGCACAATTTAGTTAATTTTGTCTATAAGTTAGCATTAGTTTTTATTTGAATTATTAATTACAAACACATTATTATTATTTTTATTTTTATGACCCCCACGCCAAACACCTCAAACAACAACAACAACAATAAAACCAGCAGGCGCACCTTATTTATTTTTTTAGGTTTGGTGGTTTTTATTTTTTTAGTGCTTTTTATAATCAACAACAAAGAATACTCGGGCGAAAACACCGGTAACACCAACACAACAGCAATTAACGGAAACCATATTAGCACTAATCCGGGCGGTTCTTCGGCAACCAGCAGCAACAACAGTCTTAATAGCAACAATCAATCAACTACCGCCTCCAAGCAAATACAAAGCGATATGCCCGCCGAAGGGCAAGCCCTAAATACGCAAGGAGTTGAGCAGTTGCAAGCCGGCCAAACCGATGCCGCCATAACATCGTTTACCCAACTTACCGCAAAATATACCACCGAGCCTGCCGCCTTCAACAATTTAGGTATTGCTTACCAAGCCAAAGGCGACAACGAGCAGGCAGCAGCAGCCTTTGAAAAAGCCACACAACTTAAACCCAATTTTGCCGATGCATGGTTTGGTTTGGGTATGGCCAACAGCGAGCTGCAAAAACTGCCTCAAGCGTTAGAAGCGCTACAAAAAGCCCAGACACTTGACCCCAATAACGCCAAAATTTTGTTGCATATAGGCATTGTTCAACACAAGCAAAAGCAATTTAACCAAGCCATTGACACTTACAAAAAAGCCTTAGCCCTTGACCCCAACTATGCAATGGCCGCGTTTAATATGGGTAATAGCTATTTAGCCACCAATCAAATTATGCAAGCCATAAAAGCCTACGAGCAAGCCATTGCCATTAACCCCCAATATGCAAAACCTTATGTTAATTTGGGCAACTGTTACCAACAAATGGGCGACTCGGCAAAGGCACAACAAAATTTTAAAAAAGCCCTGCAATTAGACCCCACCCTTAAAGCAAAACCTTTAGATAAATAATAAGACACAAAAAATAGCCTCGCTTAACGCAAAACTTAAACGCAGTAAGAAAAACAATAAGGCAAAGCCTCAATTTTTCTATCCGAATATTATTGCGCCTAAGCACTCCCTCTTCTATTTAACCGGATTCAAAAAAACCACATCCACATCCACATCCGCCAATCCGGAAATAAAATACTTCCTTTAATCCAATAAAAAAATACTATTATGAGAAACATTAAAAACAGGTATTTCCTTCCTTATTTCCTACGGAATTTAACTTTTTTATGCTTATTTTTTATGCTGTCGGCAAACAGTTTGTTGGCGCAACCCGAAGCATTTATTATTACAATCAATACGGAAAACACTAATCCTGGCTCGTCAAATTCCACCTCTTTTACCATACCCACTACCGGAAGCGGCTACGATTACGAAGTTGACTGGGACAACGACGGTATTTACGACGAAACCAATCTATCCGGAAATGCAACCCACGACTACGGCACTCCCGGCATCTACACCCTGCGCATACGAGGCAGTTTCCCGCGTATTTATTTCAATTTTTCCGGAGAGCGTTTAAAACTATTAGACGTTAAACAGTGGGGAAATATTGCCTGGACATCAATGGGAAACGCATTTCATGGTTGCCAAAACCTGAACATCACCGCCACCGACCTGCCCAACCTAACAGGCGTTAGCAGTATGGCAGCCATGTTTAAAAACTGTAGCTTACTCAATAGCCCAACTAATATAAACGAATGGAATACGGAAAATATTACTGATATGAGTTGGATGTTTTCTTATGCTTATGCCTTTAACCAGTCCATTGAAAACTGGAAAACCGAAAACGTTACAACTATGAGCGGTATGTTTTTGGGCGCTCTTATCTTTAACCAGCCCCTTGAAAATTGGAATACCGCCGCCGTCAAAAACATGTCTGTTATGTTTTATAGCACTTTTACCTTTAACCAGCCCCTTGAAAATTGGAATACACAAGCAGTTACAGATATGAGCTATATGTTTTTTGATGCTATTTCCTTTAACCAGCCCCTTGAAAAATGGAATACCGAAAATGTTACAGACATGAGCAGCGTGTTTTTGGGCGCCGATACCTTTAACCAACCTATTGAAAAATGGAATACCGAAAATGTTACCAATATGAGTTATATGTTTTGGAGTGCCGAGAATTTCAACCAACCCCTTGCCAACTGGAACACTTCAAGTGTTACGGATATGAGTTGGATGTTTTACGAAGCGATTGCCTTCAACCAACCCCTTGGTGAGTGGGCTTTAAACCCGGATGTGGATTTGACTTTTATGCTTGATAATAGCGGTATGGACTGCGCAAACTATTCGGCAACTTTATCCGGATGGGCTAATAACCCCGCAACCCCAGTAAACCGGCAATTGGGGGCTTTAGGCTTAAAATATGGCACCAATGCAATAGCCGCAAGAAATATACTAACAATAGACAAAGCATGGACTATTACCGGCGACATAGCTGCCGATGAAGCATGTTTACCAATTCAACCCGAAGCATTTATTATTACAATTAATACAGAAAACATTTCCGATGGCTCGTCAAATGAAACCTCTTTTACCATACCAACTACCGGAAGCGGCTACGATTACGAAGTTGACTGGGACAACGACGGTATTTACGACGAAACCAATTTATTCGGAAATATAAGCCACGACTACGGCACGCCCGGCATCTACACCCTGCGCATACAAGGCGATTTCCCGCGTATTTATTTCAATAATTCCAAAGAGCATTTAAAACTATTAGACGTTAAACAGTGGGGTAGTATTGCCTGGACTTCAATGGAAAATGCCTTTTATGGTTGCCAAAACCTGAACATAACCGCCACCGACCTGCCCAACCTAACAGGCGTTAGCAGTATGGCTGCCATGTTTAGGGGGTGCCAAACACTGAACGGGCCAACTAATATTGACAAATGGAACACGGAAAGTATTACGGATATGAGTGGGATGTTTGCTTATGCTTATGCCTTTAAGCAACCTATTGGTTTCTGGAACACCGAAAATGTTACAGATATGAGCGAGATGTTTAGAGATGCTTTAAATTTTAATAAGCCCCTTGGATACTGGAACACCTCAAACGTTACAGATATGAGCCGCATGTTTTATTCGGCGATTGCCTTTAATCAACCCCTTGAAAACTGGAACACTCAAGCTGTTACAGACATGAGTTGGATGTTTGCCTATACCGACTCCTTTAACCAACCTATTGGTAAATGGAACACCTCAAGTGTTATCGATATGAGCCATATGTTTATCAGCGCCGAGGCATTTAACCAACCTATTGAAAAATGGAACACCGCTAATGTTACAAATATGTATGGTATGTTTTGGGGTGCCGAATCTTTTAATCAACCCATTGGCAACTGGAATACCGGAAACGTTACAAATATGAGCCACATGTTTAGTTACGCTTTAGATTTTGATAAGCCCCTTGAAAACTGGAACACTGAAAATGTTACGGATATGAGTGGGATGTTTTCTAATGCAGAATCTTTTAATCAACCCATTGGCAACTGGAATACCTCAAGTGTCGCATATATGAATGGTATGTTTGATTATGCTCTTGCCTTTAACCAGCCCCTTGGAAAATGGAACACTTCAAATGTTGCCAATATGAGTTATATGTTTGCCGAAGCTATTGCCTTTAACCAACCCCTTGGCAACTGGAACACCAAAAATGTTGAAGCTATGAGTAGTATGTTTTACAAAGCCAAGTCCTTTAACCAGCCCCTTGGCAACTGGAATACAACCAACGTTAAAGGTATGAGCGGTATGTTTTACGAAGCCAAGTCCTTTAACCAACCAATTGAAAAATGGAACACCGAAAATGTTACAGATATGAGCAGCATGTTTTATGGGGCTCTTGCTTTTAACAAACCCCTTGAAAACTGGAACACCGCTAATATTACAAGCATGAGTGAGATGTTTTACTATGCCGAGTCCTTTAACAAACCCCTTGGTACTTGGGTTTTAAACCCGAATGTGGACATGTATGATATGCTTAACAACTGTGGTATGGACTGCGCAAACTATTCGGCAACTTTATCCGGATGGGCTAATAACCCCGCCACCCCAGTAAACCGGCAATTGGGGGCTTTAGGCTTAAAATATGGCACCAATGCAATAGCCGCAAGAAATATACTAACAATAGACAAAGCATGGACTATTACCGGCGACATCGCTGCCGATGAAGCATGTTTGCCAATTCAACCCGAAGCATTTATTATTACAATTAATACAGAAAATATTATTCCTGGCTCGTCAAATGAAACCTCTTTTACCCTACCAACTACCGGAAGCGGCTACGATTACGAAGTTGACTGGGACAACGACGGTATTTACGACGAAACCAATTTATTCGGAAATGCAACCCACGACTACGGCACGCCCGGCATCTACACCCTGCGCATACAAGGCGATTTCCCGCGTATTTATTTCAATAATTCCAAAGAGCATTTAAAACTATTAGACGTTAAACAGTGGGGCGATATTGCTTGGACTTCAATGGAAAATGCTTTTTATGGCTGCAAAAACTTAAATATTACCGCCACCGACCTGCCCAACCTAACAGGCGTTAGCAGTATGGCAGCCATGTTTAAAAACTGTAGCTTACTTAATAGCCCAACTAATATAAACGAATGGAATACGGAAAATATTACTGATATGAGTGGGATGTTTGCCTATACCGACTCCTTTAACCAACCTATTGGTAAATGGAACACCTCAAGTGTTACCGATATGAGCCATATGCTTATCAGCGCCGAGGCATTTAACCAACCTATTGGTAAATGGAACACCTCAAGTGTTACAAATATGTATTGTATGTTTTGGGGTGCCGAATCTTTTAATCAACCCATTGGCAACTGGAATACCGAAAACGTTACAAATATGAGCCAAATGTTTAGTTATGCTTTAGATTTTGATAAGCCCCTTGAAAAATGGAACACCGCTAATGTTACAAATATGTATGGTATGTTTTGGGGTGCCGAATCTTTTAATCAACCCATTGGCAACTGGAATACCGAAAACGTTACAAATATGCATGGGATGTTTGCCTCTGCCGCCTCCTTTAACCAACCAATTGAAATATGGAATACTTCAAGTGTTGCCAATATGGGTGGGATGTTTGTCTATGCCGACTCCTTTAACCAACCCCTTGAAAACTGGAACACCGAAAATGTTGAGGATATGAGTAACATGTTTTTAAATGCCAATTCCTTTAATCAGCCCCTTGGTGAGTGGGCTTTAAACCCGGATGTGGATTTGACTTTTATGCTTAACAACTGTGGTATGGACTGCGCAAACTATTCGGCAACCTTATCCGGATGGGCTAATAACCCCGCAACCCCTTCAAACCGAAAATTGGGGGCATTAAACTTAAAATATAAAACCAGTGCGGAGGTCGCAAGAAATATACTAACAACAGACAAAGCATGGACTATTACCGGCGACATCGCTGCCGATGAAGCATGTTTGCCAATTCAACCCGAAGCATTTATTATTACAATCAATACAGAAAACATTTCCGATGGCTCGTCAAATGCCACCTCTTTTACCCTACCAACTACCGGAAGCGGCTACGATTACGAAGTTGACTGGAACAACGACGGCATATACGACCAAAACAATATATCCGGAAATATAAGCCACGACTACGGCACGCCCGGCATCTACACCCTGCGCATACGAGGCGATTTCCCGCGTATTTATTTCAATAATTCCGGAGACCGCGCAAAATTATTAGATGTAAATCAATGGGGCGATATTGCTTGGACCTCCATGGAAAATGCTTTTTATGGCTGCAAAAACTTAAATATTACCGCCACCGACCTGCCCAACCTAACAGGCGTTAGCAGTATGGCGGGCATGTTTGCTTGGTGCACCTCCCTCAACGGGCCAACTAATATTGACAACTGGAACACACAGACCGCAACAGACATGAGCTACTTGTTTAGCTATGCCTATGCTTTTAACCAACCCATTGGTAACTGGAATACCGAAAACGTTACAACTATGATGGGTATGTTTTTGGGTGCTTTTATCTTTAACCAGCCCCTTGATACATGGAATACTACCGCCGTCAAAAACATGTCTATTATGTTTTATAGTACTTTTACCTTTAACCAGCCCCTTGAAAATTGGAACACACAAGCAGTTACAGACATGAGCTATATGTTTTTTGATGCTAAGTCCTTTAACCAGCCTATTGAAAAATGGAATACCGTAAATGTTACAGACATGAGCAGCATGTTTTTGGGCGCCGATGCCTTTAACCAACCTATTGAAAAATGGAACACCGTGAATGTTACAGATATGAGCAGTATGTTTTTAGATGCCGACTCCTTTAACCAACCACTTGCCAACTGGAACACTCAAGCAGTTACAAATATGAGCAATATGTTTTCTGTTGCCATCTCGTTTAACCAACCCATTGAAAAATGGAACACCGATAAAGTTACCGATATGAGTGGCATGTTTTATGGTGCTATTGCCTTTAATCAGCCCCTTGAAAACTGGAATACTAAAGCCGTTACAGATATGGAGAAGATGTTTGAGTATGCCACTGTATTTAACCAGCCCCTTGAAAACTGGAACACTAAAGCCGTAAAATATATGGGTAGCATGTTTACTAACGCTAAGTCCTTTAATCAGCCTCTTGAAAACTGGAATACTAAAGCCGTTACAGACATGAGCAGTATGTTTAGATACGCTATAACCTTTAACAAATCCCTTGAAAACTGGAACACCGAAAATGTTGCAACTATGAGCGGTATGTTTTTGGGCGCCGATGCTTTTAACCAACCCATTGGCAACTGGAACACCCAAAATGTAACAGATATGAATAGTATGTTTTTAAATGCCGTTACCTTCGACCAACCTATTGGTAACTGGAACACCGAAAATGTTACAGACATGAGCAGTATGTTTGATGGCGCTATTGCCTTTGACCAACCTATTGACAAATGGAACACACAATCTGTTACAAATATGCGCAATATGTTTGCTGCTACTCAAGCCTTTAACCAACCTATTGAAAACTGGAACACCGAAAATATTGCCGATATGAGTGGGATGTTTAACGGTGCCGCCTCCTTTAACCAACCTCTTGGAAACTGGAATACACAAGCTGTTACAAATATGCGCAATATGTTTGCCGCCGCCCAAGCCTTTAACCAACCTGTTAACAAATGGAATACAAAATCGGTAAAAAACATGAGCGGTATGTTTTTAGAGGCCATCTCTTTTAACCAACCCCTTGGTGAGTGGGCTTTAAATCCGGATGTAGATATGATTTCTATGCTTGATTATTGTGGTATGGATTGTGAAACCTATGCTACAACTTTATCCGGATGGGCAAATAACCCCGCAACCCCAGTAAACCGGCAATTGGGGGCTTTAAACTTAACATATAAAACCAGTGCGGAGGTCGCAAGAAATATACTAACAATAGACAAAACATGGACTATTGAGGGCGACTTGGCCGCAGACGACAACTGCTTCCCTTTGGCGGTAACCCAACCTGATGCGATATACCAAATAGCCATAAAACCCAACCCATTTAGCCAAACAACTACAATTGAACTAAGCTCGTACAATACAATTTCCGGAAAGCTGCGCATTACCAATTCCCTTGGCATGGTGGTAAAAGAACAGGTATTGAACTTGTCGCCACAACCCACTACCATTACATGGGGCGGCGATAACCTTGCGGCAGGGGTTTATTTTGTGCGCTTCGATTCGGAGTTTGGAAGCGTTGTGCGCAAAATTGTAAAAATAGAGCAATAGCCAATTGTTCGATAGTCCAAACCCTGCACTCAACAATTTCCCCAATCCGGAAATAAAATATTTCCTTTAAATCCAATAAAAAATTACCCATCATGAAAAATAGTAGAAACAAGTATCCACTTCCTTATATCCTACGGAATTTAACTTTTGTAAGCTTATTTTTTATGCTTTCGGCAAACAGTTTGTTGGCGCAACCCGAAGCGTTTATTATTACAATCAATACAGAAAACATTTCCGATGGTTCGTCAAATGAAACCTCTTTTACCCTACCAACTATCGGGGGCGGTTATAATTACGAAGTTGACTGGGACAACGACGGCATTTACGACGAAACCAATTTATCCGGAAATGCAACCCACAACTACGGCACGCCCGGCATCTACACCCTACGCATACAAGGCAGTTTCCCGCGTATTTATTTCAATAATTCCGGAGACCGTTTTAAATTATTAGATGTAAATCAGTGGGGCGATATTGCTTGGACCTCAATGGAAAATGCTTTTTATGGCTGCGCAAACCTGAATATCACCGCCACCGACCTGCCCAACCTAACAGGCGTTAGCAATATGGCCGGTATGTTTGCCTGGTGCACCTCCCTGAACGGACCAACTAATATAAACGAATGGAACACCGAAAATGTTACCGATATGAGTTATATGTTTTGGGCTGCCGAGAATTTTAACCAACCCCTTGCCAACTGGAATACACAAGCTGTTACCAATATGAGTTGGATGTTTTCTGTTGCCACTTCGTTTAACCAACCCCTTGCCAACTGGAATACACAAGCTGTTACCAATATGAGCGACATGTTTTCTATTGCCACTTCGTTTAACCAACCAATTGAAAAATGGAATACTTCAAGTGTTACTGATATGAATGATATGTTTTTTCATGCCGAGTCCTTTAACAAACCCCTTGAAAAATGGAACACCAAAAATGTGATCAATATGAGTGATATGTTTTACAGGGCCATTGCCTTTAACCAGCCCCTTGAAAAATGGAACACCGAAAATGTTACAAATATGAGTGAAATGTTTGTAGCTGCCTTTGTCTTTAATCAACCCATTGGCAACTGGAATACCGGAAATGTTGCAGATTTTAGTCGTATGTTTATGTTTGCCGAGTCCTTTAACCAGCCCATTGAAAAATGGAACACCGCTAACGTTACTGATATGAGTGGCATGTTTATTGGTGCTATTGCCTTTAACCAGCCCATTGAAAAATGGAACACTGAAAATATTACAGATATGGAAAATATGTTTGCCCGTGCCGAGTCCTTTAATCAACCCCTTGAAAACTGGAATACTTCAAGTGTCGCCAATATGAGTGGGATGTTTTACGAGGCGATTGCCTTCAACCAACCTATTGAAAACTGGAACACCGAAAATGTTACAAATATGTGGGAGATGTTTTTTGAAGCCACAATGTTTAACCAACCACTTGGTACTTGGGCTTTAAACCCAAATGTGGTTATGACCTATATGATAGATTATTGTGGTATGGATTGTGAAACCTATGCTACAACTTTATCCGGATGGGCAAATAACCCCGCAACCCCTTCAAACCGAAAATTGGGGGCATTAAACTTAAAATACAATGCCGGTGCGGAGGTTGCAAGAAATATACTAATAACAGACAAGGCATGGAAGATTACCGGCGACTTGGCCGCAGACGACAACTGCTTCCCCTTGGCGGTAACCCAACCCGAGATGATATACCAAATAGCTATAAAGCCCAACCCATTTAGCCAAACAACTACAATTGAACTAAGCTCGTACAATACAATTTCCGGAAGGCTGCACATTACCAATTCCCTTGGCATGGTGGTGAAAGAACAGGTATTGAACTTGTCGCCACAACCCACTACCATTACATGGGGCGGCGATAACCTTGCGGCAGGGGTGTATTTTCTGCGCTTCGATTCGGAGCTTGGAAGCGTTGTGCAAAAGGTAGTGCGCAGGTAGCACTCGCTTAATTGATTACCAATCTTTTTGACGGCTGTTGTGTTGGTAGTTGCGCTGGGCTTTTTCGCGGTCTATACGCTGCCGGGCTTTTAGCTCTTCGTTGCGGGCGGCTTCTAATGCACGCATGGCATCTTCTTTGGTCATGGCTTGTGTTTTGTGGGGTTGTTGTTGTTGTTGCTCATTTTCTTTGTTTGAGCCGCTATTTTGTTGCTGCTGCTGTTCATTTTGCGGTTGCTTATCCTTATTTTGATTTTGCTGGCTTTGGGTTTGATTCCGTTGCTCGTTTTGTTGCTCTTTATCTTGGTTTTGTTGTTCTTGGTTTTGGTTTTGATTTTGTTGCTGCTGCTGTTGTTGTTTTTGCTGCTGAAGGGCATAACTCAAATTGTATCGCGCTTCGGCATCGTTGGGATTTAGTCGCAGCGCATTTTTATAGGCTGCTATACTTTGTTGTAAGGCGGCGGCGGCTTGTTGCTGGTGTGCGTTGGCATTATTTTGTGTTTGTTGCCCCGGCTGCTGTTGCTGCGAGGCTTTTAGCAGGGCGTTTGCTTGGTTATAATAGCTTTTGGCTTTAATATCGGTGTTTTTTGTTTGCTGCGCTGCTTGGCCAAAACGGGCTGCGGCCTCGTTGTACTGCTCAAGTTGGTACATGGCATTGCCTTGGTTATACAAGGCCGCTTCGGGTGGGTTTTGTGGTTTTTTATCTATTGCGTGTTGATATTTAGATTTTGCGTCTTCGTAATTGCCTTTGTTGTAACTACTGTTTCCGCTCCGAATATCGGCATTCTGGGCTTGCAGTTCATATTTATCCGGAAAGAAAAAAAATCCGGAAAGAAAAATAAATATTGCCGTTGTCTTAAAAAATAAGGGTTTAAGTTTTTTTTTGAACAAAAATCTCATTTTATTATAAAATATTATACTATTATTTATTTTGATTTTTTTTCGATGATAAAAAACAGCGCTGTTATTAGCATAAAAACGAAAATCCGGAGGATGTATTGCAAATATCCGGATGAATTAGCAAGCCAAACTGGCAATATTTTTTCGCTAAACCAATAAACACAAAAAGCAACGGCGGCATATCCCATCATCCGTAAAATTTTATATGGTACGGGGTAAACGCGCTTCCCCCAAATATACGCCATTAGCATCATGGTTGCGTAGCCTAAAAATGTTGCCCAAGCTGCGCCCTCGTAACTTATTATTGGTATTAGCCATAAATTTATTAACAAGGTAACAACCGAGCCAATAGTTGTAATAATGGCCCCCGCATTGGTTTTGTCGGTCAATTTATACCATACCGAAAAATTATAATAAATACCCAAACATATATTGGCTGCAATTAATAGCGGTACTACTTTTAATCCCTCGCGAAACTGCGGCCCTACAAAATATTGTAAAACCGGCAAACAAAACGTAACGGCCAAAAACAATAAAGCGCCTCCGGCGGTAAACAAATGCGTAACTTTTGCATAAAAAACTGGCGAATTTTTATTGTTGGCTTGCGAAAAAAACAAGGGGTCGGCAGCCATTCGAAATGCCTGTGTTACCAAAGCCATAAGGGTTGCCAATTTGTAATTAGCGGCGTAAATACCCACTTGCTCCTCGGCAAAGGGCATGGGCAGTAACCATCGCAGCAATAACCTGTCGAGCACCATATTAGATACCCCCGCCAAGCCTACAATTATTAAAGGCAGCGCATACTTTAACATTGTTTGCCATAATTGCCTGTTAAAACTTGCCGCAAACATTGCTTTAATTTGAGGTAACAAAAAAAGCAAGGTAAAAACACTTGCTGCCAAATTGCTTAAAAAAATATATTTAATATGTGGCTGCCAGTTTGCATATTTGGGCAAAACAACTAAAAATAAGATGTTTAATAATATATTTACAGCAATACCCACCACGCGCACTAAAGCAAAATAGCGCGGTCGGTTTTGAAAACGAAGCAAGGCAAACGGCAACGATGTAATTGTGTCGGCGGCTAAAATTAAAAGTATCCATGTTACAAACTGGGGATACTGCGCTATGCCCAAGCCTGCGGCTATTGGTTTTGTTATTAAAAGAAGTAGTGCGGTTGTTATGGCTGTGGTTAGCAAAAGTCCGCGCCCAAGTGTGGCGTATATTTGCTTAGGATTTGTATTTATATTTTGGGCTTGGTTTGGCAGAGTCAGCGACTCGGCATTGTTGTTTTTATTGGCAAATCTAAAAAAAGCTGTTTCAGTGCCGTAGGTTAGCAAAACTGCCATTAGCGCGCTAAAAGTATAAACAATACTTACCTGTCCATACTCGGCAGTGTTAAAAATATAGGTATATAATGGAACTAATAAATAGTTAAGCAAACGCCCCACTATAGCGGGTAGCCCATAAATTGCAGTTTGGCCAACTAATTTTTTTATTAAACTATTATGATTCATCTTGTTGTAGCAATATTGTTCTATTTGAGCTATGCGTTTCAAACAATGAATACTAAAATATCCGGAAAACTGTATTGCTGTTCTATTCTCTGTCCAAACGCTCAGTTATCCACTCTTTTTTTTTAAATCACCATCTATTTTTGTGAATAAACCTATACCCACTCACAATAATCGCCACTTATCCACATTTTAATTTACACACCCCATTTCAATAAGACTATGTGTTTATTTTTTTAAGTTATACACGTTACAAAAAAGGCAATTTTATTATCGTCTCAAAATCAATATTTTAGAAAACTCTACTTATCCACAACTAAGCGGCGTGGCGCGTGCATAAACACTTGTTTTTCCTCATTGCGCTCTCCTCGTTATTTTCTTGACCATGTATTTGTGTAAAACAGGCTGTTTATCCGGTCATTCACTATAATTTATCAACGAGTTTAAATTGGTTATTATAAACTGCCTGCGCCGGTATTTATCCGGTGGATAACTTGCACGCTAATTGTTAATAAAACCACAAAGTGCTTAAAATCAATTAGTTAGCTCTTTTTTTCACAGTGGATAAGTTGTTTTCCGGTGGTAATATCCGGAAAAACAAGTTTTTTGTGTTTTTATTTTCCACCTTATCCACACTATAATAATGAACTAAAAGATTTTTTTAAAAAAATTTTATTCTAATTAACTTATTAGTGGAAAGTGAATAATAGTTTGCATGGTTCGTTGTTTTTTTATTTGCGCGAAAACAAGAAAGTGTATTAACAATTTATTTTGTCCACGCGATTTTTATGTCGGCCTCCTTCAAATTCGGTGTTTAAAAATATATCGGCCATGGCATAAATATCGGTTATAGTTACATACCTTGCCGGAAAACATAAGATATTGGCGTTGTTGTGTTGGCGTGCCAAAGCTGCCAACTCGGGTAGCCAGGCAATTGCAGCGCGTATATTGGTGTGTTTATTAGCAGCTATTGCCACCCCGTTGGCGCTTCCGCAAAGTAAAAAGCCCATTTGGGCATCGCCGTTGTTAATTTGATTGGCTACTGCGTGGGCAAAATCCGGATAATCAGCACTTTCGAGGCTATGTGTTCCAACATCGGTAATTTGGTAACCATGCAATTTTAAATGCTGTATTAAGGCTGTTTTGGCGGTGTATCCAGCGTGGTCGCTTCCAATAGCTATTGATATAGTTTGCATAAAAAAATATTTTACTATATTATTGTATGTTTAATTTATTTGCTGCTTAGAAAATCCATGCGAATAACAGGTAAAGCAAGTATATTACACCTAAAACCAATACGGCAATACCTGCAATGATGGCATAGCGCGTCCAACTCGGAAAACGGCTAACCATTAAAAGCTGTTGTAATTGTTTTAGTTGTGGGTTAGTAGGGTCAAGCGATTTTATATACTCATAATATTGCTCGGCGGTTTCGGTGTCTTTTTCGCTCATAGCAAACTGGCACAGAAAACCATAAAACACAACGGCCTCTTGCACATGGAAGTCGCGCCGTTTTGGGTAAAGTTCTTGCAAATCAAATTTGCCGTTAAAAATTTCGACCACTTTATTTCTTTGCTTGTTTTGTAAACACGCCTGGCCGTATGCAACTTTTGCAAACAAGTAGTTCGGGTTTTTTTCGTAGCCTTCTTTGGTCATTTCTAAAAACTCCTTTTTGCTCTTTTTAGCATGTTGGTACGCCACCGTTAAAATATTATATAACAATGCTGTTTGCTTTGGGTGTTTTTCTATAAGCGCTCTGATTTCGGTAATAGCCTCGTTTGGGTTTGTTTCAACTTTGCGCGCTAAGGTTTGCACATCAACACCACGCGGCGGTATATAATCCATGTCTGTAGTTTGCATTTGGCCGCGTGTAATCTTTATGTGTTTAAAATTGGGGTTTATTGCCATAATTTAATACAATAATACTTTTTTTAGTAAGATAAATAATTTTAGCGCAAAGATAGCCCTTTGAATTTAGTTTTTATGATGCTATTATTTCCGGAACTTGTATTTTTGCCGAATATTTGATTGAAAGCGATTTTATGAAAGACTTTATCATTTTTTATTATAATTTTATTTTTTGTTTTGCATTTTTTTTAGTATTAATATCCGGATGTAATTCGGGTACAGACTCTGAGAACAAAAATGCCAAAGCAATTGCCGCAGCCGCCCGTGCCGATTCAATAGGGCGGGTAAAAATTAAACAAGCGCTTGAGCAGGTTATTACGCCACAGCAATTTGTATGGACTGGATTTTCAAACAAAGCTGCCGATTCGATTAAAGCGGCGGTTGCCCAATTTTATACAAAACGCGATTTTCAATGGGCGTGGATTGGTAAAGACGAAATAAACCAACAAGGAAGTGCTTTGCTTAAAACTATTGCCAATGCTGCTGCCGAGGGCTTAAACCCTAATCGTTACGGTTTGCAGCAAATTGATAGTTTGCGTAAAACAGCCACCGATACCGCTAAACTTTCGCAATTAGATGCCGCACTAACCCTTAGTTATATGGCTTACGCTTCTGACCAATTAACAGGGCAATTTAAGCCCAAGGGACTTTGGGATATTTCGCCGCGCAAACAAAACTTAGCCGACAACCTTACAGCCGCCTTAACAACATCCGGAAATAATTTTGAAACTGCATTGGCTAATTTATCGCCACAGCATCCGCAATATCCACTGCTAAAAAAACAATTAGCGCTTTATTTACAAGCACCTTCAGCCGATACAACAGAAAATAGCATAAATGCCATCAAACTTTCAATGGAACGTTTGCGCTGGCTACCCGAAAGTTTGGGCGAAAGACATGTTTGGGTTAATATTCCCGAGTTTTTAATTCGTGTTGTTGATAAAGGCGATACCGTTTCAACAATCAGGGCTTGTGTGGGCGAGCCTAAACATGCTACTCCCATATTGGTCAACAAACCCATGACAAATGCAATTTTTAGCCCCGTGTGGAATATACCTACCAATATTGCCAAAGAAGAAATGGAGTTTATTTTAATGAATCCTGCTGTAATTGTTGTGGCCGACGTAGATGTATGGTTAGATGGCCAAAAGGTAAACCCCCTCGATATTAATTGGCATGATGTCGATATGCGCCGCGTGCGTATGCGCCAGCGCCCCAAAGAAACCAATAGTATGGGGCAGGCTAAATTTCCTTTTACCAACGGCTATAATATTTATTTGCACGACACCCCTAATAAAACCGATTTTTTGGCCGATTACCGCGCTGTTAGTCATGGTTGCGTACGTGTACAACAGCCTGTTGAGTTTGCCCAAAAAGTTTTACAAGGCAGCACATGGGATGAATCGGCTATTAAAGGCGCCATGTATAAAGGCCGCGAAACTTACGCAAAATTACCCGAGCCTGTTAAAGTGCATGTGTTTTACCTTACAACTTGGGTAAATGAAAACGGTAAGCTGCAATTTGGCCGCGATGTTTATGGTTACGATAAGCGACAAATTACACAACTAATAAACTTATAGTTGAAACTCCTCTAAATTTAACTCTTTGTCCGGATGCTTTAATTTTGTTCCACGTGGAACAAAATAATTTATGCAAGGCGGCTTTTCGGTACTGTTCCACGTGGAACAATTGAATGTTTTTAAAATTAGCATAACCGCTATAAAATGCCAATTTTGCTAAACCTATAAATTGTGGTAATTTTGCGCCATGTTTAAAAAATACGATATTATTGTAGTTGGTGCTGGCCATGCCGGTTGCGAGGCAGCCGCCGCCGCGGCAAATATGGGGTCAAGTGTGTTGTTAATTACCATGAATATGCAAACCATTGGCCAAATGAGCTGCAATCCGGCAATGGGTGGCGTAGCAAAAGGGCAAATTGTGCGCGAAATAGATGCACTTGGTGGCTACTCGGGTATAATTACCGATAAATCAATGATTCAATTCCGGATGTTAAACCGCTCAAAAGGGCCAGCCATGTGGAGCCCGCGCGCCCAAAACGACCGGATGTTGTTTTCCTCCGAATGGCGCTATAAACTTGAACAAACGCCTAATATTGATTTTTGGCAAGACATGGTGCGCGCCTTAGTAGTAAACAACAAACAAGTGCAAGGGGTAATTACCGGAATGGGGCAAACAATATACGCAAAGGCCGTTGTACTAACTAACGGAACATTTTTAAATGGCATTATCCACGTTGGGCAAAAACAGTTTGGCGGTGGCCGTATGGCCGAAAAAGCCGCTACCGGAATTACCGAACAATTAGTAAGTTTAGGTTTTGAAACTGGCCGTATGAAAACAGGAACGCCACCACGTGTTGATGGCCGTAGCCTAAATTATAACCTGATGGAAATTCAGCCCGGAGATGAAAATCCCGAAAAATTTTCGTTTAGCGACGAAACACAAATTTTGCCGTTACACCAGCAACGCCCATGCCATATAACCTACACCAATGCCCAAGTACACGAAATTTTGCGCACCGGTTTTGACGAGTCGCCAATGTTTACAGGGCGCATTAAAGGCTTAGGCCCGCGCTATTGCCCAAGTATTGAAGATAAAATTGAACGCTTTGCCGAACGCGACAGACATCAAATTTTTGTAGAGCCAGAGGGATGGAACACTATCGAAATTTATGTAAACGGATTTTCAACCTCTTTGCCTGAAGAAGTGCAATACAAAGCAATTACAAAAATACCCGGATTTGAGAACGCTAAACTGTTTAGACCCGGATATGCCATTGAATACGACTATTTCCCACCCGTACAACTTTATCACACCCTCGAAACAAAATTAGTTGATAACCTTTATTTTGCAGGCCAAATTAACGGCACCACCGGCTACGAAGAAGCCGCCTGCCAAGGCTTAATGGCCGGAATAAACGCACACCTTAAAATTAAGGAGCAAAACGCCTTGATTTTAACCCGAGACCAAGCGTATATAGGCGTGCTAATTGACGACCTTATTAATAAAGGCACCGAAGAACCCTACCGCATGTTTACCTCGCGCGCCGAATATCGCTTGCTGTTGCGCCAAGATAACGCCGACCTTAGACTTACCCCAATTGGCTACCAAATTGGCCTTGCAAGTCAACAACGTATAAACGCCGTTCAAAACCGCGTTAACCAAAGTGCCGCCCTTGTAAACTACCTAACCGAAAACTCGATTGCCCCCGATGCCATTAATACCATTATTGAACAAAAAGGCGGCTCGCCACTGCGGCAAAAATCAAAACTACTGCAAATATTACTTCGCCCCGAAATAACCTTAAGCGATTTACTTAAAATACCACAAATTGCCACCGATTTACAAGATATTGACCCCAAAACCGCCGAAACAACCGAAACAAACCTAAAATACGAATCGTATATTGCCAAAGAACGCGAATTGGCCAACAAAATGCAACGTTTAGAAAATATTCGCCTAAACCCTAATTTTGACTATTTTAAAATCTCGGCTTTATCAAACGAGGCAAAAGATAAACTAAGCAAAATTAAACCCCTGTCTTTAGGGCAGGCAAGTCGTATTAGCGGGGTGTCGCCCGCCGATATTTCGGTTTTATTAGTACAACTTGGGCGGTAAACAGTTTGTTTAAATATATTTTATTCTCACTATGTTTTCTTGACCATCTTGTTTAAGTTGTTATAATTTAACCACAAGTATTTAATTCCGGTAATATTATTTTTATCCGGATTTATAGCATCGTTTATAAAGTTCTAAAAGAAACGCAAACCCTGTGCTATTTAACCACAGCTCCTACAATTTCCTGGTACGGTGAAACCTGTTGCCAAACGTGGCCTAATGGGTCAACAGCATAAACAACATGAGGTAGTTTTACCATATAGCTAAATTCGGTTTCGCGGCCAATAGGCGGGCGTTTTTTAATGCCTATTTTGCCATAATTTCCATCTGAAAGCAAGCCCACAATATCGTTATTAAGCATTATATAATAATGGGTTTTGCCATCGTGCATTAAAATATGAGCAGTATAATTGGTGGGGGCAGTAGCTTGAATGGGCGTTTCAACATAGTTGGGGTCAATGGTTGGCGGGTAATTTGGTGTTGTTGCAGGTTGCTGTGCCAACAAAGTTAGGCAAGCTAAATAATTTGCCAAAAACAAAACTAATAGTTTTTTCATAATAATTTTTATTTTATATTAATTTTTTTACTATTTACATTGTCCCATATTAATAATACTTAGACGTAAAATTAAAAACAAGTGTCATTACTTGTTTGTGTTTAGTTGTTTTTTATTATGTTTAATTTGTTACCGTTGTATATAGCATATATTGAAGGGCGTAGTTGCCCAATTGTAAGGCGGTGTCGGGGTTGGCAGTGCGCACTAATAATAGGTAGTTTTTATCGAATTGTGATTGGGCTAAACTTGCATCATTCGGGCTTAAAAATGAGGTGTGAGCACAATCCGGAAGAAAAAAACTGAATAAATTTGGTTGATTTTGAATGGCTTCTTTAATTTGAACACTGCATATTTTTAACGACTCTGTTCTTTTGTTATATTGAATAAAATAAACTTGCAAACCCGATGGCAATAAATTGTGGTTGGGCGTAGGTATTTCGAGGTTAAACAGGGTTTGTTTTTCTTGGGCTTGCCATCCTTTAATTTCGTGCAGGGCGGCGCCGCCAATGGCATATAATAAAGGGTTTTCATTTTTGTTTGTGGTTGTTGTGCTTTGAGCTAATAAAACAGGAGACGCAGTAGTAATATTGGGCATATAGAGCACATATTTATTGCCATCTTTAAAGGTTAAGGCGGGTTCTGTTTGGCGAACAACCTCGTAATTAGGTCGCAACTGCAATAAAGTTAAGGCACACCAATATTGCCCTACTGCCGTGTTAATACCGCCATAGGGCTGTAATACGGAATCTAAGGCGGTAAACTCCCATCCGGCCATACTTTGCGAGGGGTCAGGTAGCGAACTTTTAGCTAATTTTTCCCAAAAAAGCCGTATGATATCGCTTCCATAATGCTCAGTTAAAAACTGCCAAAAAAATACCGTAGCATAGCTCGCTTGCTCATATAAGTACGAGTCGTTTTGGCCAGCCCAAATATTTTGATTGGGTTGTTGCCAATGTGCGTCATTAGCCATAAAACAAGCTAAATGGCTATAATTAACTATAGGATTAGTAATTAATGTTTGCGCCCAAGTAGCCGTACCCTCTCTGACGGCAATACTGTTGCTGGTAGTAATGGCATCGCCGGTTTGCCCGGCCAATGCCGAGCCATAATAGGCATTTTGTATGGCATGAAAAAACTCGTGCTGAACAACTGCGCGAAGCCCCTGACTTTGGTAATCGTTTATATAGGGTAAATTGGGCTGTATTAGTATATAACAAATAGCCGTGCTACGCCCTTGGTTTAAACTTGGGTCGGCTAAGGTTTGGCCTTGGGCTTGGTTAGGTATGTTTTGTAAATAAATATCAAACAAGTTTTGTCCGCCGCTGGTGGTATCGTCGGGTATTGGGGCTTTAAAACGCATTTGGGTTATTAGTTGCTGCCAGGCTAATTCGGCGTAAAAAGCTACGCTGTCGGCATAATTTAACGAGGCAACAGCATGTAAACCGGTTAAAGTATAATGAATTTTAAAGTGCTGGGTTTCAACAGATAAAGGCAAAGGCGCAGTATTGCGGCGACCCGATATTGTTTCCGGATAAAAATTAGTAGTACCAATTGCAGCATATTCTCCGGATAAAAAAATATAATCAAGGCATTGGCTTTTTAAATCCGGATGATTTTTTAAATATTCCGGATTTAAGAAAAACGTTTTTAAATAAATTGTTAATAAAAAAAATATAAACACAATAAAATTACAAAATAATCTTGAACTCAATTTTTTTTAGCTCGATTTTTTTCACACTACGCATTAAAATAATATTAAAACTATTGTTGCGGGAATAGACAAATTTACATTAAAATTTAATTTTAGCTTGTGTTTTGCAAGTTGATGGAGGCAAAAAACGCTCTTACCTAAGTAAATAAGTAAAATTTTGTCGTTTAGAAGGCAGAAAAAACGAAGCAATTTAAGTCAAAATAATCATGGATAGTCATTTTAAGGTAAACTTTTAAAGCAGTTTTGCTATAAAGTATAATTTTAGGCATGTATTTTGCTTTACTGTTAAGGTATCGTATAAATTTTTTAATTTTTACTGTTTGCGTTGCCCATTTTGGGCTACAGTGGGTAGTTTTATAGCCCAGTTGTATTTTCTTTTTTGAATAACAAATTAATAATTTACTATAATTTACCATGAATTATAAGTTTACAATTGCCAAATGCATTACAATGGCTTTAAGCATTGTGCTTTCGTTAGGTGTTGCTGCACAGTTAGTTACCAACCCATCAACCTACACTTTGCGCTTTGCCAATCCGGTAGTCAATTGCAATTTGCCCACCTCACAACTTTGCATAGATCTACAAATGAAAGCCGAAGATGGCGCACCAAACTTGGCAGTTGGCTCCCATACCGTTTATTGGTCGTATAATAAAAATGCCATTAATAACGCTGTTTATACCCCCGCCATGCTAACCCCAAAAACCGATTCGTGTGTGGTGGTGCCAGGCTTTAACTATACCCCTTGGGCTAATTTTAATTTTACTAACCAAGACGATGTGGGTACAATAGGCGAAGCCCAGTTTACTACAATTTTATCGGCGTATGTTAATAATGTTTATTGCACAGTTTTTGACGATGCCAACTGGCTAACCTTAGGTAGTATTTGTTATGATATTTTAGATGATACCCAACCCACCAATATTGCATGGGATTTAACCCAAACTAATTTTAACAATAGCACCGACAGCGACCTGCCCGACACACCTGTTAACGATGTTTACCACAACCAAGGCAGTTTTACAGCCGACCCACCGTATAATTTTTCCTTAACCTGTGATTGTACTAGTTTTAATGCCGATTTTACTATAGACTTGGGCGACTGCGACGGCAAACCTACCACTTTGTGTGTATTAGTAAACGGCGGCGCAGCTCCCTATAATATTGATGGGTTAGATGCAAAAATAACCTTCGAAAATGGCGAGTACTGCCAAACCGTGGGCGATTGCAACAACTATAACCTAATTGTTACCGATGCTAACGGATGTACTAAAAACTTATTTGTTCCAGTACCTTGCATAGATTGCGGCCCTAATTGCGACGAGATGGAAGTGGTGGCAAATATGCTTGTTGAACCAACTTGCTTAACCGGAGGCACTATTTGCATTAAAGGTTTTGGCGGTATGGCCCCCTATAATGTATCGGGTTTGCCTTTCGAAACTGACCCCATTAACGAAAATACCGAAAAATGTATTGCCAATATTCCGCCCGGCCAATACACCCTTGTATTTGTTGATGCCAACGGTTGCACCAAGCAAGCATTAGTAAACCTGCCCACCCCCGAAGGCTGTAACCCCAACTGCGAAGAAAAACAAGTAATTATTGCCACCAATATTACCGATGCCACCTGCCTGGGCAACGATGGGCAGGTTTGTTTAACCGTATCAGGCGGTGCGGCCCCCTACAACGTATCGGGCATATTAGGTGCAGCCGTCCTTATTGACGAAAATACCGAGTACTGCTTTAAAAACGTAACAAACAGCAATTACACCCTTGTAATTACAGATGCCGAAACATGTGTTTTTACTAAAAATATATCGGTGGCTAAGCCCGCCGATTGTGGCCCCGACTGCTCAAAGCTTAAATTAAATATTGTAGTAACCGATGCCACTTGCAACGAAAATGGCCAAATTTGTGTTACCGCAACGGGCTTAGGGGGCAATTACTATTTACAGGGACTACCATCAAACGAAATTATTTTATTGACAGATGGTGTTGAAGAATGTATAACAAATATACCCGAAGGCATTTACACCCTTACCGCCGCTACCGCCTCGCAAGAAGACGACTGTATGGTAACCACAACAGTAACTGTTTATAAACCAGAAGATTGCGGAGGTAGTTGCGATGATTTTACCGCCAATTTTACCGAAAAAATAATTGAAACAAATTGCAGCATAGCCTATCAAATGTGTATGAGCATTTCGGGCGGCACACCGCCATACAGTTGGCAAGCCAGCGACCTAAGCGGCACACAGGCCAACTATTGTTTCGACGAGCCAGGCAGCTTCGCCGTACTAATTACCGATGCCAACGGCTGCTCGCTGCTAAAACAAATTACGGTAAAACAACCCATTAGCAGTAAAATAAATGTAGCCGTAAACGCAGAAGGCGAAACTTGCAACGGCAACGATGGCAAAATTTGCTTGGATATTAATGGCGGAAACGCCCCGTACAGCATATCCGGATCCGGTATTTTTAAAACTTTAAATGCCGATGGTCAATTGTGTATTACCGAATTGGTTTCCGGAAATTATCTCTTAAAAGTAAAAGATGCTACTAACTGCCTTAGCACGGTAAGCGCAGTAGTAAAAAACGATTGTGGTGGCAGCAACTGCTTGTATCAATACTTTTGTACCCCCAAATTTACACCCATCGAAATTTGCCCCGATTTTTGCAACCTAACCGGAAAAATTACCTTGGCAGGTGTAAAACCAACTTTCGAGTGTAATGTTGAGGGCGGCGACCAATGTTTTACCTACAAACCCTTCCCCGAATTTACTGGCACCGACACTATTATGGTTGTAGGCTGCACCAATGCCCTTGTATGCGATACCGTTTATGTGGTTTTACAAATTGATGGTTGCGACGGCAAAAAACCCATAGCTATTAACGATGCCGCTACCACCAACGAAACAGAAACCGTATGTATTGACGTATTTAATAACGACTACGATACCGATGGCGACCCTTTTTATATGGATGCTTTTACAGATGCACTCAATGGCGTAGTAACAAAAAACGGCAATAAACTGTGTTATACCCCCGACCCCGGATTTACAGGTACAGACCAGTTTATGTACACTATTTGCGACGACGATGGCTGCGACAACGCCGTAGTAAAAGTAACCGTACTTAAAAAAGGCGATTGCGAAAACCCCGATAATTTATGCACGCCACTAAACACCCCAATCGAAGTTTGTGTAAATTTTTGCACCGTCGAAGATGCCGTTGTTACAAAGGTAGAATCGATGTTTAATTGCGGCCTTAAAATAATTAATAATAATTGTGTTGAGTTTACCCCTTTGCCCGGACAACAAGGACAAGATATTTTATATATTACCGGATGTAATGAGTTTGGACAATGCGAAACCATAGTCGTACATATAAATATTGGCGATTGCGACCCTAAACCTTGCGATGATAGCAGCAACCCCACCTTAATTTGTGCCCAACCAATGGTGCCCGAGTATTTTTGCCTGGTATTTTGCGAAGTAGGAGACGATGCCTCAATTACCGAAATACACGCAACCTACGACTGTGGCCTGAAAATTAAAGGCACAAAATGTGTTGAATGGACTCCATTGCCCGGATTTTTTGGCGCCGACACCTTAGTCGTTACCGCCTGCGATGCAAATGGTAATTGCCAAACCATTAGCGTTCCGGCTTGGGTTAGCCCCGATGGCAGTTGCCCCGGCGACCCTTGCGATGACAGCACCAATCCGGATATAATATGCAGCAAACCCGGCATCACCGAAGATTTTTGCTTAGTGTTTTGCAACCTCCAACCCGATGCCTTTATAACTAATATAACCTCCAACTTAAACCTGACAACTACCTACGTAGGCAACTGCGTAATATGGTCGCCAAACGCCAACAGTTTTGGCGAAGGCACCATGCAAATAACAGCTTGCGACGGCACAGGCAACTGCCAAACCATAAATATACCAACTATTGTAAGCAAAGATGGCGACTGCCAAACCGGCCCCGACCCTTGCGACGGGTGGCAAAACCCTGACAATTTGTGCACCGAACCGTTTACTCCTCTTGAAATTTGTATAAAATTTTGTACCGTAACGGATGCCAAAATTAAAAGCGCAACTACTACTTTTGATTGCAGTATTAAACTTTTAAGCGACACCTGCCTAAAATATACCCCATTGCCCGGATTTTTTGGTGAAGATATAATTACAATTACCGGGTGCAATCAAAAAGGCGAATGCGAAACTGTAGTGGTACACGTAATTGTTAAAGAAGACTGCGACGGCAGCAGCGACAATGTACCGCCGGTAGCCCTAAACGACAATGCCACTACCCCAGCCGATACGCCCGTTGATATTTGCGTAACCAATAACGACTACGACTTAAACGGCGATATTTTTGCCGTAACAGCCAATACGCCAATACCCGCCGAACAAGGAAACTTAGTGTTTAACGGGTTAAGCCAGTGTTTTACCTTTATACCGGCCGCCGGGTTTACAGGCACCGTAACCTTTACTTACAAAATTTGCGAAACCGATACAAAAGAAAAATATTGTGCCGAAGCAACCGTAACTATATTAGTACAACAAGAATGCGACCCAAACATAGCACTTTGCGCAGAGCCCATGATTCCGGAAATTATTTGCCCCGAGTTTTGCGATTTACTTGACGGTGAATATCAAATCATTGGCGTTACCGCTACTTTTAACTGCGGAATCCAACTTTTAAGCGACAGCTGCTTTAAATATACCGCTCTACCCGGATTTTTTGGCACCGATACCCTTACGGTCGTTGCCTGTAATAATTTTGGCCAATGCGATACGGCGTACGTGCTTGTTTTTGTAGGCTGTACCGCGCCTATTGCGGTTGATGATAATGTTACAATTCCAAAAAATACCAACTACTTAATAGCTGTAACCGCCAACGATTTGGGCATTTGCGAGCCATACGAATTTATCGTAAATATACTAAACCCACCCTCACACGGTGTTGCCGATGTGCAAGCAAATTTAGACGTGTTATACACCCCCGAAACCGACTATACCGGCACAGACGAGTTTACTTACGTGCTTTGTAATACTTGTAGTGCCAATAAATGCGATACGGCTGTGGTAAAAATTAATATCATTGGCGACCCAACCCCTATTGTAGCCCAACCCGATATTGTGCAAACTCCGTTTGAAACCCCTATTGATATTGACGTAATTGCCAACGACCAGGGCGAAAATCTACACGTTAAAGAATTTACACAACCCGATAATGGTAATGTAACATTAACTCCCGATGGCACACTGCTATATACGCCCAAACCCGGATTTAGCGGCGTTGACTACTTTTTTTACACCGCTTGTAATGTCAACGAAACCATTTGCGACCAAACTATTGTAAGCGTAACCGTGTTGCCAAAAGATGCACCCAACCTGCCGCCAACGGCCAACAACGACAATGCAAACACACCCACCAATACTCCGGTTACTATTCCGGTATTGAATAACGACAGCGACCCCGAAAACGGCAGCTTAACAGTTGCCATTACCACACCTCCGGCAAATGGCACTGTTGTTGTTAATCCTAATCAAACAGTAACCTACACGCCCAACGAAGGCTATAACGGCTGCGACTTGTTTACCTATACCATTACCGACAATGGCGGCCTAACCGACGAAGCCGAAGTTATAGTATGTGTTGGCCAAAACAACCCTAACCTGCCACCCGTTGCCACTCCAAAAATTATTACCACCAAAGTCAATACGCCAATAATGGGCGATTTGTTGGATGTTGTGAGCGACCCCAACGATGCCGACACCGATTTAACCTTTAGTTTAGGCTCGCAGGCGGCAAATGGCGTAGCTACCGTAAATGCCGATGGCACTTACCAATATCAACCCAACGCAAACTACACAGGCGTAGATTATTTTACCTATATAGTTTGTGATGACGATATTGTGCCGCTTTGCGATACAAGCTATGTGCAAATTAATATTGAACCCGCCGAAATTGAGTTTATAGTTCAACCCGATGTGGCCACTACCCCTAAAAATGAACCGGTTTTAATTGATGTATTGAACAATGACTTGGGCTGCGACCTTCAAATTGTAGCGTGGACGCAGGGCAGCCATGGTAGTGTTGATATAGTAGGAGACAAACTGTATTACGTACCAAATCCGGATTATGTAGGCGAAGACTATTTTACCTACACAGCAAAAGACTGCAATGGTCAGGAAAAATCAACGCTTGTAGGTATAACCGTTTTTGACAGTCCCAACAAAGCACCCATTGCCAACGACGATGCCACCACCACCCCAATTAATACACCCGTTACCATTGATGCACTAAACAATGATAGCGACCCCGAAAACGAGCCGCTTGTTATTACTAACGTGGACGACCCCGCCAATGGCACAGCCGAAATTATTGACAACAAAATTGTTTACACGCCTGACCCAAACTTTAAAGGTTGCGATGTGTTTGACTACACCATCGAAGACGCACAAGGCCTTCAGGCAACAGCCACCATACAAGTTTGCGTTGATACAACTTCGGGAAATTTGCCACCCATAGCCAACCCCGATTTTTATACAACAGGCGTAAACCAGGTAAAATTTGGCAACGTGTTAGATAATGACAGCGACCCCAATGATGCCAAAGATGATTTAACCGTTACCTTAATTAACGATGCCGACTTTGGTACGGTAACTTTAAATGCTGACGGAACGTTTGAATATATACCAGCATCCGGATTTGAAGGTTATGACCATTTCTTTTATCAGGTTTGCGATGACGACCCCGTTTTACCACTCTGCGATACCAGCTATGTTCAAATTATTATAGGCGACCCATTAGTATTGCAGCCCGATTTGGTACAAACACCTTACGAAACGCCCATTACTTTTCAAGTGTTAGACAACGACAAAGGCTGCTCGCTGACAATTAGCGATTTTACCCAGCCAGTAGGTGGAAACGTTATTAAAATTGGTCAAAATTTTAAATTTACCCCCAACGAAGGGTTTGTTGGCCCAACCTACTTCTTTTATACAGCTTGCGACTGCCAAGGCGCATGCGACCAAACTATTGTAAACGTAACCGTATTGCCTAAAGATGAACCCAATCAACCGCCTACAGCAAATAACGACAATGTAAACACCCCGCTTGACACCCCAATAACTATTGGTGTATTAGATAACGACAGCGACCCCGAAAACCAACCCCTTAGCGTTATAAGTGTAACAAGCCCGCAAAACGGCACTACTGTTATTGATAACAACGAAATTATTTATACGCCTAATCCCGGATTTGTGGGCTGCGACACCTTTAGTTATGTGATACAAGATAATGGTGGCCTTACCGACCAAGCATTAGTAATTGTGTGTACCGGAACTGCCAATCCTAATTTGCCACCCATTGCCCTACCCGACAGCGTTTATACCGAAATAAACACACCCGTTTCGGGGCAGGTTAAACCCAACGACAGTGACCCCAACGATGCACTTGACGACTTAACTGTTTCCTTAGGCTCGCCACCCGAAAATGGTGTTATAACCCTATTCCCCGATGGCAATTTTACCTACTTGCCAAGCAGTAACTATCAAGGCGTTGATTATTTTACCTATATCCTTTGCGACGACGATATCTTTCCGCTCTGCGACACCTCGTGGGTTAAAATATTTATTGGCGCCGAAGTTATGCTGTTACAACCCGACATAGTACAAACACCCTTTGAAACACCAATTACAATATTGCCCAAAAATAACGACCAGGGCTGCGACTTAGATATTACCTCTTTAACTAAACCCGAAAATGGCCAGGCACAGCTAACAGCTAATGACGAGGTAATTTACACCCCAAACGAAGGCTTTTCGGGCGTTGATTACTTTTTCTACCAAGCCTGCGATTGCAATGGCGTTTGCGATCAAACTATTGTAAGCGTAACGGTATTGCCGCCCGATGCACCCAATCAGCCGCCAACCGCAAATAACGATACAGGCGAAACACCCCTTGAAACGCCTATAACTTTAAATGTGTTAGATAATGATAGCGACCCCGAAAACCAACCGCTAATTATTGAAACGGTAACGCAGCCTGCAAATGGAACAACTACTATTGACGGCGACCAAATTACCTACACACCTAATTCCGGATTTACCGGTTGCGATACTTTTAGCTATATAATTAAAGACAATCAAGGTGCAACAGATACGGCATTGGTTCAGATATGCGTTAATGCACCCTACCCCAATTTGCCACCTTTTGCCAACCCCGCTGTTTACAACACGCCCATCAACACGCCCGTAAGCGATGACCTTAAACCTTTGGTGAACGACCCCGATGATGCCATTGATGTACTTATCTTCTCTAAAGGCTCAAACCCTGCACACGGCTCAGTAATAATTAATCCGGATGGAACGTTCGATTACACGCCTGTCAATGATTATACAGGTGTTGATTATTTTACCTATATAGTTTGTGATGACGATTTGGTGCCGCTCTGCGATACCAGCTATGTGCAAATTAATATTGGCGTTGACTGTAACTTATTAGTACAAAACGACGAAATTTGTATTGCCATAGATACCCCTGCCGAAATTAGCCCATTGCTTAACGACTCCGGATGTGAATTAAGTATTTGTGCCATCATTGCGCAAGCTACAAAAGGCTCGGCGGTTATTGGCGTTGGAAGCAAAGTAATAGGTTATATTCCTAACCCTGGTGCTACGGGTATTGATACTGTTGTGCTCGAAATTTGCGACCCACAAGGGCAAAAAGCACAATCAACCGTAATAATTAATATTGCCGGCATTATAGATTTACAACCCGATGTGGCCTATACCGAACAAAACAAACCAGTTTTAATTGAGGTGCTAAAAAATGATATCGGTAGCGATTTAACCATTACGCAACTAAGTACTCCCGAAAAAGGCACAGTAACAACTGATGGCTTAACGGCAACCTATATTCCGGAAACTGATTTTGTTGGCACTGTTTATTTCTACTACAAAGCTTGCGATTGTGGCAATAGCTGCGACTCGACTTGGGTAAGCATCGTTATTGATAGTTTAGAAAACAATTTGCCCCCCGTAGCGGTAAACGATGTAGCAACAACTAACCCCGACGAGCCAATTAGCATACCTGTAACCGGAAACGACTTTGACCCCGATGGCGACCCTATTGAAGTAACTGATGTAAACCCCGCAGCCAATGGTACCGTTGAAATAATTGACGGCCTACCAGTTTACACCCCTAATCCCGGATTTGTGGGCTGCGACACCTTTACCTATACAATTTGCGACCCATTTGGACTTTGCGATGATGCCATTGTTGCCGTAGGTGTTGGTACAGATAGTTGCTTAAATAAAAAACCTTTAGCAGTTGACGATTACAAAACTACATTTGTAAATACACCCGTTACCATTGACGTTAAACCCAACGACAGCGACCCCGATGGCCTGCTTGATGACTTGGATTTTAAACCAATTACCAACCCCGCACATGGTAGCGTTGTTGATAACGGCGATGGCACATTTACCTATACTCCGGATGAAAACTACTTGGGCAACGACCTGTTCTTCTACGAAGTTTGCGACCAAGGCCCTTATCCGCCCCTTTGCGATACAGCTATTGTATTTATTACCATTTCGCCAACGCTTATTGATGCCCAACCCGATATTGACTATACCAACATGGACACCCCCGTTACAATTGATGTGCTGGCTAACGACAAAGGCACGGATATTACTATAACGCCTACCTTAATTGACGAACCCGAACATGGCACAGCCGAAGTTGTAGGAGATAGTATTGTTTACACACCTAACTCCGGATATATAGGCGTTGATTATTTTGAGTATCAAATTTGTGACGTGTTTGGCCAATGCGATATTACCGTAGTTGAGGTGATAGTTTTGCCCGCCGACTCGACTAACGTGCCGCCTAATGCTGTAAACGATGTAGCTACCACCAAACCAACTACACCCATTGAAATTGATGTTTTAAATAATGATAACGACCCATTTGGCGGCGATAGCTTAGTAATTACCGAATTTACACAGCCCGTTTGTGGTGTGGTAGCCTTTAACGCCGACAGCACCCAGTTAATATTTACACCTGCTACCGACTTTTTGGGCGTTTGTTGCTTTAACTATACTATTTGCGATAACGGAGCCCCTAACCTTTGCGATATAGCTACTGTTTGCGTAACTGTAAGCGAAGAGGAAGAGCCAAAAGTAAATCATCCACCGCTGGCCGATGATGAAAAAACCACCACCGACAAAAATACACCCGTAACCATTGACCTTTTAGATGGCGATACCGACCCCGATGGCGATAATATTGCTATTACCTTAATTACCCAACCCGAATGTGGCACGGTTGCCAATAACGGCGATGGCTCTGTTACTTTTACCCCCGATACCAACTGCGTTGAAGGAGAAAATGTATATTTTGAGTATGTAATTTGCGACGATGGTACGCCAAGCTTGTGCGATACGGCTTATGTTACTATTTTAATTACCGATACCGCCCAAGTTGGGTGCGTGGTTGCACAAACCATTGAAGACACCGCTGTTGAGGTGTGCGCAACCGATAAAGTAGAATTTGTTATTGGAAGTATTCAGGTTGTTACTGCCCCAGTTAATGGCACGCTTAACCCCATTGTTGGCAACCCAAGCTGTTTAACTTATACACCTAACGCAAATTATTGTGGCAACGATGATTTTACCATGTTGGTTTGCGATGCACTTGGCGAAATTTGTGATACGGTGTGTGCCGTTATTCAAATTACATGTGTAAACGATACCCCAGTTGCTAACAACGATGACCTAACAGACGTGCAAGATTGTATTAGCCCTGCCGATACGGCTACAATTCCGGTACTTGCCAACGATACTGACCCCGATGGCGACTTGCTCTTAATTATATGGGTGCAAACACCTACCCAGCAAGGCGGCACAGCAACCATTAATACCACAGGCGATAGCATTATTTATACGCCGCCAACCGGTTTTGAAGGAACCGACTCGTTTAGCTACGTAATACAAGACCCCGATGGCTTAACCGACACAGCTTTGGTAAGCATTTGTATTAGCACCGATACCATTGACCAAGTTATAGATGCAGTAAATGACACGGTTACAACTCCATTTAATACAGACCTTACCATTGATATTTTAGATAACGACTCTTACCCATCCGGAATAATTACCGTAACCATTATTACGCCACCTCAACAAGGCGTTGTTACAAATCCGGGCGATGGTACGCCAATAAACTACAATCCGGAGGATGATTATGAAGGGGTTGATTCCTTCCAATATGTATTGTGCGTACAAACAAATCCGGATGACCCGGCTACTAAAATATGCGATACCGCTTGGGTCTATATCACCATCGAACCCAAACCCGAATGTGTTTTAGTGCCTGCTAATGGCTTCTCGCCAAACGGCGACAATAAAAACGATTGCTGGTATATTAGCAATATAGCCAATTTTGAAATTTGCAACCCAGGCGCCGAAGTAAAACTGCTTATATTTAACCGTTGGGGCGATTTAATGTACTGCCCCGAAACAGTTAACGAGGAGTGCGTTTGGGACGGCAACTGGCAAACTAACGGCGAGCCTGCTCCCGAGGGCACTTATTATTACGTTATTACCGTTAAGCCCGAAGCTGGAGTAATCGAAAAATATAATGGCTTTATTGAACTAATGCGATAGCAAAAAACTATTTGTTGTTTGCACCTTGCCATAAACAAACAAATCAAGCCTACTTGTTTTTAAACAAGTAGGCTTGATTTTTTATGTGAAGATAAAGAAAGCTTTTAAGGTTAAATTCGGAGTAATGGACATTTTTAATGCTATTTTTTAGACGCTTGGTTCAAGTGGACATTTTTAATGCTGTTTTTTTATTCACTTTTTTACATTATTCTTGAATATTTTATTTCTTTGCATGTCTGTAAAAACGGAAACAAGCTCTGCTGGGGAGCAACTTGTCAGGGATAAAACAGATGCTTGACGAAAATGTCTTATCAAAGGCTTACTGTATATTGTAAGCCTTTGATATTTTCAGAAAGCCCTTATACCTTTAAAAACCCATCTATAAATTTCATTTTCCGTTTCATTGATAGGCCATTATGGTTTCTTAATTTGTTTTTTAAATCTGCGAAATGTCCATCAATAGCATTGGTTGTGTTAGGTATTTGAAGTTCCCTGTTATCGTGCCAAGTAAACAAACCAAGGTAAATTATTCTTCAAACTACGATAAGCACTTCTAAGCCTTTTATGCGTATAAAACGATTTGTTTGTAGTCGGATTTACAGTTCTCTCGTTTAGAAACACTTTCCATTTTTCAAGCCATAGCCCTAATGCTCCGACAAAGCTTTCTTTGTCTGTTTGCTTCATCAAATCTACAACATCCATCAGCTCTTGTGCAGCTTTTAGCTTTGGCTTACGGGTCAAATATCTTCGAATTATTGCTGCTTGATGAAACTGGCACATTTGAACAGGAATACCCTTAAACGACGCAATTAAGCCTTTTCTTCCGTCACAAACAATAGCCGAAATAGTAAAACCTCGCCTTTTTAACTCCTTAATTCCTTCTATATACAGCCCATTTGTCTCTGTCTTCACATAATATTTCAAAAGGTTTTCTTTGGTGTAGGCATCTTTAAAAAGCATTACGCCAAAACCCCGCTCCCAATAGGTGGTGTCCATTAATACAACGACTACTCTACCTGTTTTTTCCGTAGCCACTATTTTAATCTTGTCTAACCGCCTTTGAATCGTTTTAACAGAACAATTATACTTGTGAGCTAACTGCAAATAGGTCTGTTTACCACTTTTGTATTCTTCCCATATTTGCTCGTTATTGATGCGTTGCCCACCTAAAAATTGTTTATTACAGCAGGCACATTTATATCGCTGTTTACCTTTTACTAACCCATTTTTCTTGGTAACAGAACTACCGCAGTAAAAGCACTTTTTTTATTCATAACCTTTGATTGTCCTCAAAGCTAATAATATTAAGCTTTCCAGACGATTTTAGCATCATTTTTGTCCATTAAGCCTTAAATTCATTAAAAAAATTGAAACCATTTTAAGGCACGCTCCAATATTGTTGCTGTTAGTCTTTTATCTTGGGTTTTCGGATTCAACTTCCTTTAAATTTTGGCGCACCTGAATTAAGTCGATATTTTGGGGTGCCGATGACCATATTGATATTGGCGCAGTAGAACTGGGTCTATTTGCCGGATTTGGTGCTGAATTGCTGTAGGATTCGTTTTGGTGTGCATTGCCAAACATTGTTTGTGGGTCAAATGGATTTTCGGCGTCGAAAGCCGCTTCTAAACTATGAGGCGGGTCGTTTACATCATCTTCGCGCAGCACTAATACATAGGTTGCCATATCGGTATTTACGCCGCGCTTAAAGTTTAAAGTCCAATATTGCGGATTTGTATTGGTAGCCGTTTTTTGGGCGTTTTCAATTTTAAAACCTAATTGGCCTTGTTTTTTGGGTGCATTAAAATCAGTTAAAAACAGGCGGCTTCCACTCCACTCGCGACCACCAATTTGGTAGGCATAAAAAAAGAAATTAGTTTTTACGCCATGCTTGCGGTCAAAACCAATATGTGTTGTTAATTGAGCAGCCCCGCCGGCCGGAACATAAAACCATCCTTCGCACACAAAGGTGTCGTACAGGTCTGGCTCGCCAATCTTTTCAATCGGAACATAGTTGTAAGCTAAAGACAACCAAATATCTTTATTTGTAGTGTTTTGGCAAAATAATTGAGCGTTTGCCGCAATAGTGTTGGCTATAAAAATGCCAATCAATAAACAGTAGGCAGTTGTACGTAACATTATTTGTAGTTGAATATAAGTGAAAAAAATCAAAATATAACACGATATAGGCGTTGGCCAGCATATTTTATTTATGCCGTTTGTAAGCCTTTCATTGCATTGCCGAGCTGTTGTATGTTCTCGTCCCTTTCTATAATGTTTCGCCGGCCTTCATTTTTTCGGCATTTTCGGCTAATTGAAGGGCATCTATTAAAGGTTGTACGTCGCCATTTACTATGGCATCTAAATTATAAAGCGTAAGGTTAATGCGGTGGTCGGTAACGCGGTTTTGCGGCCAGTTGTAGGTGCGTATTTTTGCCGATCTGTCGCCGGTTGATACTAAGGTTTTGCGCCTCGATGCAATTTCATCTACGTGTTTTTGGTAGGCAATTTCGTAAATTTTTGTGCGCAGCATTTCAAGAGCTATGGCACGGTTGCCGTGTTGCGAGCGTTCTTTTTGGCAGGCCACAACTATACCCGTTGGTAGGTGTTTAACCCTAACGGCGGTTTCAACTTTGTTTACGTTTTGGCCACCTGCTCCTTGTGCCCTAAAAGTATCCCACTCAAGGTCGGCGGTGTTAATTTGCACGTCCACTTCTTCGGCTTCGGGCAGCACTGCCACCGATGCTGCCGAGGTATGCACACGCCCTTGCGCCTCGGTTGCTGGCACACGCTGTACCCTGTGTACCCCCGACTCGTATTTAAGCTGCCCGTAAACGCCATCGTTTGCCGACTCAACCCGTACCGATATTTCTTTGTACCCGCCTACGGGGTTTTCGTTCATGCTAACCAATTCAACTTGCCAACCTTTGGTTTCAAAAAATCGCTGATACATTCTAAACAAATCTCCGGCAAATATTGAAGCCTCGTCGCCACCAGTCCCAGCCCTAATTTCGAGTACTGCATTTTTTTCATCTTCGGGGTCTTTGGGCACTAACATTTCTCTAATTTTCTCCTCTAATATTTGTCTGTCGTTTTCTAAAATATCTAATTCGGCTTTGGCCATTTCTTTAAAATCAGCATCTTTTTCGTTGGCAATTATATCGCGGCTATTATCAATATTGCTTAAAATAGTGCGGTAGCGAAGGTAGGCATGCGCTATACCCTCTAAGTTTTTGTAATCTTTACTAAGGCGTACAAATTGTTTATTATCTTGCATTATTTTGGGGTCGGCAAGGCTTTCGCCAATATCTTCCCATCTGTGGTATATTACTTCAAGTTTGTCGAGCATACTAATCAATCTATCTTAAAAAACGTAAAATCGGATATGTGTTTGTTTGTTGTTGTATAAAAATGATTATTTTAAGGCGTACAATTTGTAAATATCCGGATAAAAAAGCAAAAATAAAGGCAAAATTACATCATTTAAACGATATTTTATGAACGGTATTAAACAAAGGCAGATGCCGCTCAATAAAAATTGATTTTTTAAAAATAGGCTGATTATTTTTGCCTTAAATTAATCCGGATGAGTATGCTTAGAAAATTTGACCAATAAATGCCAATTCATTCAAAAACTCCGGATAAACTTTAACGCCGCATTTTCATCTCATTACTAATAAAATTAATAAAAATCACCTACACCATGTTCAATTTCAAGTTATTTCATCTTGCCTTGCCGTTGTTTTTTTTAAGCTATTTTTTGACTGGCTCAATCAACTCAAGTGCTCAAATTGTAAGCACCCACCCTCGTTTGTTGTTTACCACCGATATAAAAAATGCCCTGCTCGACAAAAAAAACAATAACGACCCAACTTGGCTGGCACTTAAAACCCGCGCCGACAATTTAACCAATTTCAATGTTTTAACATGGAACCAAACCACCTACTCCCAAGAACCCAGCAGCACTATCGCTTATTCCTACCAAGGGTCGGGGTGGTTTGATGCTGCCATGAATTTAGGCTTGGCACACCAAATAAGCAAAGGAAATAATACCGGCAATTTTCCAACCGATTACTCGAACAAACTGCTACAATTAGCCGATACCATTATTGCCGCACAAAACCATTATTGGATAGTAGGCGTAGCCGACACCATTTGGCCAATTAGAGTTGATAGCCACTACCCCTCGCGTTTTATTTGCCGGGCTGCAGCCATTATTTACGACTGGGCTTACGACGAATTAGGTGCAAGCCGCCGTACCCAATTAGCTGCCGTAATGAACCAATATTTTACCGCCATACGCAACAACGGCTACCAAAATAAAGAACGCGCCGGCGATAATTATTTTATGGGTCATACGGCTGGTATTGGTTATATGGGCTACGCACTTTTTAACGACAACGCCAACGCACAAACCATGATTGACTGGGCGCGCAACCGATTTGATGGCACTAAAACGACCACTATTGGCAACGACACGGCTTATACTTATATTAGTCAGCTTTACAACGGCGGTTACCCCACCGTATTGAGCGCCGAAACCTACAACAACCCCGACACCTTAGTAGCAAAACCCTTAGCTGGCGGCTGGTACACCGAAGGCTGGGCTTACGGCGCTGCCCTTAGCCGGCTGCTCGATTATATGCAGGTTGTCAGCACCGCCACCACCGACCAAAACCTAATACAAACCTATCAAAACTGGTTGGTGCAATTATTAAATGGCCAAATTGGAGGCTGCATGCCCAACCGCTCTGAAATTGATTTTTTTGCTGACTGGGGCGGCGATTGGGGCGCATTTTTCCCGCGTTATTTAGCCACACGCTTAGCATTTTATTTGGCAGGTACTACCGAAGGCGAGTATGCCCAATACTTTAGACACACTTTTTTACAACCTACACAAAACGAGTGCATAACACAATACAACCCATCGGGCGTTCCTTACCCCGATGCCGCTTGGGAGGCTTTTTATTTTCACCTACCTAATGCCACAGCTACACCGTTTGAAGAAGTAAAACCCCTTTGCCACAGTGGTTTTGCCAATGGCTACTATGGCGGATGGCATAATAATCAGGCCGTGCCCTATTTTTTAATGCGCAATAGCTGGGACACCTCGGCTACCTGGGCATCTATACGCATGGGTTGCGCTACTTATGAAGGCCACGAACATAAACAGGCAGGGCATATTGCACTAAAACGAAACAACGAATGGCTTTTAATGGAAGCCTCGTTATTTAAACAAACTACGGGCGAAGATTGTAATGGAATGGTAGGCAGCAATGTTTATATGAGCAATTCGGCGCATAGCAATACCTTGTTTTTTTACGATAACGGCGATTATATGTACGATAGCGACTACTACGTAGGAGGGCAAACAAGTTTTGGCCACGATGCTATTGTTGCCGCCGAACAAAATAATAAATGGACCTATGTGCGCGGAAACTTACGCCCAGCCTACTATAAGAGCTATGATACAACACTATGGAACAGCCCGCTGCAACATTTTTACCGGAATTATTTATACCTGAACGGCTCTAACTTAATGGTAGTTTTTGACCAGGTTAAGGTGGCAAGCAACTCCGGAAACCCCTATATAAAAGCATTGCGTTGGCACTTTACCGGCCAACCCACCCAAAACGGCAATATTACTACCCTTCAAAAAAACACCTCGAAACTATATTTACATACCTTGTTGCCGCAAACTGCTTCTATTGACCTAATTGACGAATCAAATAATCCGGATACATTATACTATGACGACAACAACGTAAATCCTCAAACATGGCGTATTGATGTAAAGCACCCCGTTAATAATACCCTCGAACATCCGTTTTTAACGGTTATAACCGCCGGAAATACTAATTTGCCCGCCATTACAACCCAAAACATTACAACTACCGATGCAAAAATGACCGGCGCTGCTATAACGAATGGAGACCAAAACCAATATGTTGCGTTGTTCAACAGCCAATCCGGATTAGCCCCCGCACCAGTTACCAACACGCAATATGTATGGGGCAGCAACGAGCTAACACAACATACCCTTTGCGGTGTTCAACCAAACGCCAATTACCAGGTTGATTTTGCAGCAGGTAGCGTGCAAGTTACACAAAATGCAATGGGCAGTTGCACGGCATCGGTGGCCGGTGTGTTGCAGTTTCATACTGTAAATAAAACTATTGCCGGCAGCATAAATCCCTGCAACAACTCGATGCACGATTATACTGCCCCAACCTATGCCAATGCAACCTATAACTGGGTAGTTACCGGAGGCGTAGTGCTAAGCGGACAGGGCTCGCCCAACGTGCAAGTACAGTGGGGTAATAGCGGCGCCGGCAGTTTGACCGTTCAAATGGTGCTGCCATAATTAAAATGGAATATAACGGGCGAGAAAACAACAACTCCAAACTTTTTAATACAATATGAAGCTTAAAAATGCTGCCGGGCAGTATCAAATTGCTCCGGATGCTGACCTGCGTTTTTTAAAACAACGGTAATTGCGTAATTTTGCAGCCATTTCATCCTGCAGTTAATATTCCCGGATAAATAATATTTTATTTTCTTAAATCGTATCTAACTAAAAAAAATGTCTGCTAATTACACGTATTTAAGCAATGCGCACCCCGAGTTTATAGAATCGTTATACCATGCCTATCAACAAAACCCACAAAGTGTTGATGTGCAATGGCAAAAATTTTTCGAAGGTTTTGATTTTGCCTTAGCCAATGCCATCACCACACCTACAAATGGCAATGGCAATGGCACACAAAAAGCGTTGCTACTAATGCAACAACAACAACGCAAAGCCTTAGCTTCGATTTGCGTGTTTACCAGCTAATTGCCGCACACCGGCACAAAGGGCATTTAGAGGCAGTTACCAACCCACTTAAACCCCGGAAAGACCGCAAGGCACACCTAAGCTTATCGGACTTTGGTTTTACCAATGCCGACTTAACTACTGAAACCAACTTAGGTGTCGAAATAGGGCTGCAAGGAAAACAAACACTGGAAACAGTTTACCAGCAGTTGCGTAAAATTTATTGTGGCACTTTAGGTTTTGAGTGTGAATATATTACCAATTTAGAGGCATTGCAATGGTTGCGCCAGCGTATTGAAACACAGGGTGGCAGTTTTGGATTTAGTTTAAACGAACGAAAACATATTTTTAGAAAATTAAACGCAACGGTTGTTTTTGAGCAGTTTTTACATACCAAATATATTGGTCAAAAACGTTTTGGCTTAGAGGGAGGCGAATCTATGATTCCGGGCCTTGATGCCGCTATTAATGCAGCCTCGAACCTTGATGTAAGCGAAGTGCTGATAGGTATGGCTCACCGGGGGCGTTTAAACGTGTTGGCTAATATTATAGGCAAAACTTACGAGCAAATTTTTAACGAGTTTGAAGGCTACGCGGCTATGGACCACAAAATGGGCAGTGGCGATGTAAAATACCATTTGGGTTATAGTGCGCAGCATACTGCCCCCAATGGCCAGCAATTATATCTTAAATTAATGCCTAACCCATCGCACCTCGAGGCAGTAAACCCCGTAGTACAGGGCTTTGCCCGCGCAAAAGCCGACATATTATACAATAGCAATTACGACAAAGTTTTACCCATTTTAATACACGGCGATGCAGCCGTAGCAGGGCAGGGCATTGTGTACGAGGTAACCCAAATGTGTGGGCTAAAAGGGTATTATACCGGAGGTGCACTTCATTTTGTAATTAATAACCAAGTGGGCTTTACCACCGATTTTGACGATGCACGCACCGCCGACTATTGCACTAGCGTAGCCAGTATGGTAAAGGCACCAGTAATTCATGTAAACGGAGACGACATAGAGGCTGTTGTTTTTGCCTGCCAACTGGCCGTGCAATATCGCCAAAAATTTAATGCCGATGTGTTTGTAGATATGGTTTGCTACCGCAAGCATGGCCATAACGAAAGCGACGACCCAACCTACACCCAGCCCGGATTGTATAAACTTATTGAAAACCACCCCAACCCCCGCGAAATTTATGCCCAAAAATTATATGCCGAAACAACCTTTAACAATGACGATGTAAAAGCCCTAAACGACGAGTTTTGGCAACTTCTTCAAGACAGGCTCAATATGGTAAAACAAAAACCGTTGCCCTACCAACTACAAAAACCCGACTTGGCCTGGCAAAAACTGCGCCATGCAACTCCCACCGATTTAGCCCAGTCGGTAATAACAGGTATTGAGGCCGGTATTGCAAACCAAATAGCCAAACAAATAGACGCCATACCCGAAAATTTTGACCCACTGCCTAAAATTAATACTATGCTGCGCAAACGCCGCGAAAACTTTCAAAAAACGCAAACCCTCGACTGGGGCGGGGCCGAGCTTTTAGCCTACGGCAGCCTTTTAGCCGAAGGGTTTAATGTGCGTATGAGTGGGCAAGATGTAAAGCGCGGCACTTTTAGCCATCGCCATGCTATGTTGTACGATGCAAACACGTATAACGAGTATTGCCGACTTAGTCAGGTGGTGCCAAATCAACAAGGGCAGTTTTTAATATACAACTCACTGCTTTCTGAGTATGCTGTGTTGGGTTTTGAGTATGGCTACGCCCTTGCTTGGCCAAATGCGCTTACTATTTGGGAAGCACAGTTTGGCGATTTTGCCAACGGCGCTCAAATTATTATCGACCAATTTATTGCCAGCTCTGAAGCGAAATGGACGAACGCAACAGGTTTGGTTTTGTTGCTGCCCATGGCTACGAAGGGCAAGGCCCCGAGCATAGCAGCGCCCGTTTAGAACGCTTTTTACAGCTTTGTGGCAACGACAATATGTTTGTAACAAATATAACCACTCCGGCTAATTTTTTCCATGCCTTGCGCCGGCAGGTAATTAGCCCATTCCGTAAACCGCTGGTGGTTATGTCGCCTAAATCTTTGCTGCGCGAACCCCTTTGCACTTCGCATATTGACGAGGTAACTGGCAACAACAAACGCTTTTTAGAAATTATAGACGACACAAATCTTAATAATCCGGAAAAAATAAAAACCGTATTGCTCTGTTCCGGAAAAATATACTACGACCTGCTGCGAAAACAACAAACAGATCAGCGTAAAGATATTGCCATCGTTCGCATCGAACAATTATACCCGTTTGCCGAAGCCCAATTTAAAAATATTATTAGCCGCTACCCTAAAAAAGCACGCTTGATTTGGGTGCAAGAAGAGCCGGCAAATATGGGCGCATTGTGGTATTTGCGCAACCTTTTTGCCGAACTTAACCTTGATATGGCATTTATAGCACGGCCAAATAGTGCATCACCTGCATCGGGGTTCAAGGCAATATCCGATGCCGAACAAAAGGCTATTGTTGAACAAGCGTTTGCCTAACTAACAGGTGCTATTTGCTATTTGCGTATTTATATTGCTAATAATTTGTTGGTCGGTATTAGTAGGTAAAAACAAAAAATTGTTAATATAAGCTTGCCGGTCTGTTTTAGGGTTTGCAGTTTGTAGCGCATTGGCTTGGGTGGCACTAAACGGCACCATCTGCCCCGCTACTGGCTGATAGTAGTAACAATTATATCCTAACTCGCAAATAGCATCTATAATTTGAGTTATGGGTTGGTTGTGATGCCTTTGCTCGACCTCGACAATTAATGCCGGATGGTATAAGGCAATAGTTTGTTGCGCCCCCTCAATTACTTCCCACTCGTGGCCTTCGGTATCTATTTTAAGCAGGCATGGTGGGGCAATTGCCGCCTTGTTTTGGGCTAAAAAATCATCTAAACGTTGTGTTTTAACTGTAAGCTTTTGGGAGTTTTCTTCGTTGGTTTCGAGGTAATGGGTATTTAAAGTAGCACGTGCCAAGCGCCATTGTTTGTTTATTTGTGGAATTTTAAGCAAAAACTCGCCATTTTTATTGCTTATTGCCACCGGAGAAATAATTGCTTTAGGAAAAAAACGAGTAAGCAGCCGATTTAAACTTGGTATAGGCTCGAACCCCAACAGCAAATTTTCCGGATGCTTTGCATAATACTGTGCGGCATATAAATACTCTCCTTTGTGGCAACCAATATCGATAAAACTTAGCGTGGGCTGCAACAAATAAGGCAATAACAGCAATTCGGGCTCAAAATCGGTTAAATTACGGTTAATTGTGTTTAAATTATGCCAACTTACTTGCCGAATAAAAGCCAATAACCGATGCTTGTACCATTTTGGAGCTATTTGCAGTGCTATTTCGCGAGCTATTTTCCGGATAAAAAAAGGCAAGCGCATAATTTTTCGAACAAATTTTAAGTGAAAAAAACCAAAGCAATTTAACCTTTTTAATTTGCCTATACAAAGAAAAAGTTGGCTTGTATTACAATAATCCTAAAATGACTATTTTTGAGCAAATTTTATAGTTTTTAGCCAAAGACGGTGTAATTTTAAAGGCAAAAATAGCTGTTTTAAAACTACTAATTAAACAAAAAACCAAACAAAGCAAATAAACTTTTGTTGTTTTACCTACACTATGCAGTTTAAACTTACCTCGTTGTATAAGCCTGCCGGCGACCAGCCCCAGGCCATTAAAGCCTTAGTAAACGGCATTTTACAGGGCGAAAAATACCAAACCTTATTAGGGGTTACCGGCTCGGGCAAAACTTTTACAATGGCAAATGTAATTAGCGAATTACAGCGCCCCAGCCTAATTTTGACCCATAATAAAACCTTAGTAGCCCAGTTGTATGGCGAGTTTAAACAGTTTTTTCCCGAAAATGCAGTTGAATATTTTGTAAGTTATTACGACTATTACCAGCCCGAAGCCTATATTCCGGTAACAAATACCTATATCGAAAAAGATTTGTTAATTAACGACGAAATTGAAAAGCTGCGGTTACGGGCTACCTCTTCGCTTATGTCGGGGCGGCGCGATATTGTTGTGGTAGCATCAGTAAGCTGTATTTACGGTATGGGCAACCCTAACGAATATAAAGATAAAATAATTTACCTTAACCAAGGCGATAAAATTGGCCGGAACCCTTTTTTGCGCCGCTTGGTAGAAATTATGTACTCGCGCACTGAAGACGAGTTTAACCGGGGTACTTTTAGAGTTCGGGGCGACACGGTAGATGTTTTTCCGCCGTATGCCGATGATTATGTATTTAGGGTGGTGTTTTTTGGCGACGAAATAGATGCCATCGAGCGAGTACACCCCGAATCCGGAAAACGAATAGAAACCCTTCAGCAAGCAATTTTTTATCCGGCAAATTTATACCTTACCGACCAAAGTCAATTAGGGCAAGTTTTGCATCAAATTTTAGATGAACTACAAGCCCAAAAAAACTATTTTGAAAGTGTAGGTAAACACGCCGAAGCCGACCGAATTTACGAACGAGTGCAAAACGATATTGAAATGATTAAAGAATTGGGCTATTGCTCGGGAATTGAAAATTACTCGCGCTTTTTTGACAACAGAAAGCCCGGACAACGCCCGTTTTGTTTACTCGATTATTTTCCGGAAGATTATTTGTTGTTTTTAGATGAAAGTCACGTAAGCGTACCTCAAATATCGGGCATGTACGGCGGCGACCGCTCGCGCAAATTAACCCTTGTTGATTATGGATTCAGGCTTCCATCGGCATTAGACAACAGGCCGCAAAGCTTTCAAGAATTTGAGCAGTTAATTAACCAGATTGTGTATGTGTCGGCTACCCCCGGCGACTACGAAATGACCAAAACCGGCGGCGAGTTTATAGAACAGGTTGTGCGCCCAACCGGCCTACTCGACCCGCCAATACAAGTGCGCCCCAGCCTTAACCAAATTGACGACCTTATTGGCGAAATTAACCAACGTGTTGCCCTAAACGAGCGTATTTTGGTTACAACCCTCACTAAAAGAATGGCCGAAGAATTAAGCAAATATTTAACGCAGTTAAATATTAATTGCAAATACATCCATTCAGAGGTTGATGCCCTTGAACGGGTTGAAATTATAAGAGGGCTGCGCCTGGGCGACTTTGACGTGTTGGTGGGTATTAATTTGCTGCGCGAAGGTTTAGATTTGCCCGAAGTGTCGTTAGTGGCTATTTTAGATGCCGACAAAGAGGGCTTTTTGCGCAACGAGCGCTCGCTTACACAAACGTCCGGAAGGGCTGCCCGCAATGCCAACGGCTTGGTAATTATGTACGCCGACCGCATCACAAAAAGTATGCAGGCCACCATTGATGAAACAAACCGCCGCCGCGCCAAACAAATTGCCTTTAACGAAGCCAATGGCATTACACCACAAACCGTGCTAAAAAGCCGCGAACAAATTTTAGAACAAACCGCCGTTGTTGACATTAAAGGCAATAAAACCAACGCCGTTTATATTGAACCCGATGAAACAAGCACCGCACTTGCCGCCGACCCCATTATACAATACATGACCCGCCCACAATTAGAAAAATCAATTGAAAAAACCCGCCGCGACATGCTAAAAGCTGCCAAAGAACAAGATTTTATGGCCGCCGCACGCCTGCGAGACGAATTATTTGCCTTGCAAAACGAGTTTAAAAAACTGTACGAACACACCTAACGGCAAGTTAAAATACAACCTCGAAAAACAACAACAAACAAATATTAGCGATTTTAGTTGAATGATTTTTTTTTAATCCGGAAATTGTTTAAAAATTAGTTTGTTGAACTAATTTGGAACTATGTGCCCTTGAAATAATTGCGAAACTAAGTCCTCTATAAATCTGTTTTACATTTTTGTAGCCTGTTTTTACCTCAATATTTTCTTAGTATCAAGCGTTTAAAACTGTCACACCTTTTAATACTTAAACAAATTCTATGTGTCTATGTGGTTAATTATATGGTTTAATTATTAAACAACTTCCCGGAATATAAAGCAGGCATTAAAACCAATCAAAATAATTATCCGGATAATAAGAAGCAAATAGCAGGTTGTAAACCATGAATCGCCTTAATTAACATTATTTTTCTTAAGCATAGTTGTAAAATGCTATATTTTGTTAATTAATAGTTGTTAGTAAAAATAATTGCCATATTGCGGCCTTGTTTTTACTGCTCCCTTTTTACAAAATTATACTCACGCGCTCTCTTTATGAAAAACAAATTTATACTTGCTTTATTTTTTATTTTTTGTTGGACTTCATTACTTGCCGCCCCACCACTTAAAACCCTTGACGAGCTAACTCTAACCGCCATCAAAACCAGCCAAAACCTGCATATTGATGGTGTATTAGAGGAAGATGCCTGGAAAAACGCCCCAATGGCTACTAATTTTATTACCTCCGAGCCGGTTTTTGGACAGTCAGCACAACAAAAAACCCAAGTATGGCTATTGTACGACGACAAGGCTATTTACGTTGCCGCACAAATGTTTGAAGACAAAGCCCACGCAATTGCCAACGAAATGTCGGTGCGCGACCAAATTGTAGATGCAAACACCGATTATTTCAGAGTTGGAATTGACACCTATAACGACAATGTAAACGCCAACGTATTTACCGTATCGGCGGCTAACGTGCAAGGCGATTTTAAAATTAACGGCACCGACTACGACGACGCCTGGGATGCCGTTTGGCAAAGCCGCGCCACTATGCACCCCAACGGAGGGTGGGTAATTGAAATACGAATTCCTTACTCGGCATTGCGTTTTCCAAATAAACCCGTACAAACATGGGGCATTAATTTTTTTCGGTTTAGCGAGCGCACCCAAGAGTTTACTACCTGGGCAGCTATAAACCCCGCCGTTGATGGAATTATAAATCAATGGGGTAGCTGGGTCAATTTGCAAAATATTAAGCCACCTTTGCGCCTGTCGTTTACGCCCTATTTGGGCTTGAGTTACGAGCGATACCCGACAAATAATAGCGACAACTTACCCGTAACCGGCTACGAAGAAGGTAAAAATATTAATGGCGGCATGGATGTAAAATGGGGTATCAACGAAAGTTTTACTTTAGATGCAACGTTAATTCCGGATTTTGGCCAAGTACAATCAGACGATAAAGTATTAGAGTTAGGCCCTTTTGAACGCCGCTACAACGAACGCCGCCCCTTTTTTACCGAGGGCACCGAATTGTTTAGCAAAGGCGATATTTTTTACTCGCGCCGTATCGGAGGCCTGCCCCTACACTTTTTCGATGCCTATTTACAAACCGACACCCTTGAATATGTAGCCGAAAACCCTACCATGAGCCAGCTATATAATGCCACAAAATTTTCGGGACGCACAGCCAAAAACTTAGGAATAGGGGTGTTAAACGTAATACAAGCCCCTACACATGCCGCTATAATTAACACCCAAACCAATAAAACACGGCGTTTTGAAACCGCTCCGCTAACCAATTACAACGTCTTTGTACTTGACAAGGTGCTTAAAAACAATTCTTCTATTAGCCTAATAAACACAAATTTGTTGCGCAATGGCACCAGCCCCGATGCCAACGTTACAGCGCTTGAAACCCGATTGGCTGGTAGCAAAAACAAATATGCGTTTAATGCAACACTTAAAGCAAGCCAAATATTTACTGCCGAGCAAACACAACGCGGATACAACTACCAAGTGGGTTACGGCAAAATATCGGGCACCTGGCGCTGGAAGGTTTCGCATGTTGGGATGGATAAAAATTATGACCCCAACGATATGGGCTTACAGTATGGTAACAACAACACAAAAACAAGTATTGAGGCCGGATATTTTCAATACAAGCCCAACAAAACCTTCAATAGCTGGTCTGTTAACGGCAATTTTAATTACCAAACCCATTTTACCCCGTTTGCACACGAAAAACAGATTGTTAATATTAACTTCAATGGTCAATTTACTAATTTTTGGATGCTGTCGGCTTGGGTAGATGGTAGCCCGTTTGATACCCACGATTATAACGAACCACGCAAGGAGGATACCTATTTTTTACGTCCGGGATATTTTTTTACCGGATTTAATTTGCAAACCGATACCCGTAAAAAAGTTTGGTTTAGTTTTGAAGGCAATATCGCCGACTCGTACAACCACAAAGACTATTACTACTCAGGCCAACTTGCCTCTAATTTTCGGTTTAGCCAGCGATTGACCGCCACATATACCATTTTTGCCGATTACGACCAAAGCAACTACGGATGGGTAAACACCATTAACCAGCAAACAGTGTTTGGCCGCAGGCAGTTGTTTAATGCTTCAAATACCGTATCGGTAAGGTATGTTTTTACCCCGCGTATGAATATTAACGTAAGAACACGCCATTACTGGGGTAAAGTTGATTATTACGATTACCACCTGCTACAACCTAATGGCCGCCTTTTATGGTATAAGCAGTACAACCAAGCCCACGATGGCAATTTTAACCTGTTTAATTTAGATTTTGTCTATAGCTGGGAGTTTTTGCCAGGCAGCCAACTAAGTTTTGTTTGGAAAAACAATATTATAGCTTTTTATAACACCAAAACCGGAAACTATTTGCAAAACATAAACAAAACCTTTGCCGAACCCCAAGCCAATTTTGTAGCGCTAAAACTCTTATATTACTTAGATTATCAAGGCATAAAAAAACAACAATTCTCACCTAAAACAGGGTAAACCCACCCCAAATTAAACAAAACTACCAAAGTATTAGCCTAACTTTGCACCGACAATAAGTTTTTTAAACCCAATCGCCTTCGCAAGTCCTATGGATAATAGTTTAATTGATAATTTTAAACACAAAGGCCTGCGCGATAGACTTATGTACGAGTTAGTGGATGAGGGCATTAAAGACACAGCAGTTTTGTTTGCAATTCACAAAGTACCACGCCATTATTTTTTTCCTCCGGAATTTGCCGAACAAGCCTACCAAAACAAAGCATTTCCTATTGGGCAGGGGCAAACTATTTCGCAGCCATTTACCGTGGCCTATCAAAGCAGTATGTTACAAACGTTTAATGGCGCAAATGTATTGGAAATAGGCACCGGCTCGGGGTATCAGTGCGCCATTTTGCTCGAAATGGGCTGCCGCGTAGTAAGTATAGAACGAGATTACACCCTCCATGTTGCCGCCAAAAAATTATTAAAACAAATGGGCTACCACCCTACACTTTTATTTGGAGACGGCTACGAAGGCGCTGCGCAATATGCCCCGTTTGACCGCATTTTAATAACGGCAGCTGCCCCAGAAATACCCATAACTTTGCTCAATCAGCTAAAAATTGGCGGCATGATGGTGGTTCCGGTGGGTAAAAACATTCAAACCATGGTAGGGGTAACCCGAAAATCAGAAAACGGGTTTGTAGAAACCAAAGGAGACGAGTTTAAATTTGTACCCATGACCCCAGGCGTCGTAAAATAAACAAGTATCCAACTTGCGTTGATAATAAAAAATATCCGGATATTTTTTTTTGCAGCAATGATGCCTTTTTATAATGTATTTTCCTTACAATAAATCCGGAACCTAAAGCCATTTCCTTACCTTTGCCTCGCAAATAAAAAAACTGTAACGTTTTGCTGTTTCAAAAATGGTACAATAGGTGGTTTTCTCCACACAAAATATATGTCAACCAGCTACGGCACCTAATGGGCTTTACACCCGTAAATATTGCCGTTTACCGAATGGCATTTAGGCACGCCTCGCGCACAACGGCTACACACACCACCAACGAACGCTTAGAATATTTAGGCGACTCGGTACTTGGCACAGCCGTTTCGGAATTTTTATTTAAGAAATACCCCCTCAAAGGCGAAGGCTTTTTAACCGAAATGCGCTCGAAAATTGTACGCCGCAAAAAATTAGGCGAAATTGGCTATTTGTTAGACCTTTCGGAGTTTTTAGACTACGACCACCTAAGCGTACACGTTACCAATACGTTGTTGGGCAATGCACTTGAGGCTTTAGTGGGTGCTATTTATTTAGATGCCGGATACGACAAGGCACAGCAGTTTGTTTACCAAAAAATATTAGCCCAGTTTATTAATATTGACCGCCTCGAAACCGGCGACCTTAACTATAAAAGCCTGCTTTTAGAATGGGCACAAAAACATGCACATACCCTTGATTACGAATTGGTTGACGAACGTATTACCGGAAATACCCGCCGCTTTACCGTAGCAGCTTACGTAAATAATGAAGAGTTAGGGCGCGGCGAAGGTCCCAATAAAAAAGAGGCCGAAAAACAAGCCTCTAAAGCGATTTGTGAAACATTAAGTATAGCTAAACAAATGGGTATTATTGCTGATGACGACTAACAAGTTAATTTTACGCCATAGTGCCAAAACTCCGGATAATAAATAGCAGCATCGAGCCATTTTGTTGTCAATTTAACTCCTATAAGTTGGTTTAATGGCAGTTTTGTTATTTTTGTGCAATAAACGTACAACCCAAACCTAACAATATTGCGTTTAATTAAAGAATAAAGAAATAAAATTTTGTGCGGCACCATGTTGTTTTTTCGTTTTTATACTTTTATTTGCGTAGTTGTAGCTTTATTACACTTACTATGCCCCTTAACAAATGCTAGCGCACAGGTAAGCGCGGGCGGGCAACCCATTAGTTTTAACTCGTTTTTACAAGCACAGCTAAATAAAAATACCTCTCTTCCAATTATAGCAACTAACCCCACTACCATTAATTGGGGGCAAATTGCCGCCAAAGATGCCATAAACGACCTTGACCCCACCAAGCCCTATCGTTTTGGCGTTCCATTGTCTGCCAATATTGATGTACTGCAAAAAGGACTATGGCAAACCCTGCCAAATGGCGACAAAATTTGCCGCCTTGCTATAAACTCGGCAGCAGCCCAAGCAATACATTTAATTTACAAACAGTTTTATTTGCCGCCCGGTGCTACGCTTCATCTTTACAGCCCCAACCAGCAGCAAATATTGGGTGCATTTACCCCGCTAAACAACAAACCACATGGCCGCATGGCCACAGGTATTATTTTTGGCGAAACTACTATATTAGAATACTACGAACCCGCCGCTTATGCCGGACAAGGGCAAATACAGGTTGCTACCGTTGTACATCATTATAGAGGCTTTGCAAACGCACAGTTTAATTTGGATAATAAGCGACAATCGCCATCATTGCAAGAGGAGGAGGAGGAACAACAACAATCAAAAAGCGAAGAAGGGTTTGGCGACTCGGGGTTGTGCAATATCAACGTTAATTGCCCCGAAGGAGACGATTGGCAAAACCCCAAACGCTCAGTAGGTTTAATATTGTCGCAACAAGGTACGCGCCTTTGCACTGGCGCCTTAATTAACAATGCCCGTAACGATTGTACGCCTTTATTTTTAACAGCCAATCACTGCGTTGATTACCCCACCGAACCTGAAACATGGCTGTTTATGTTTAATTACGAAAGCCCCGACTGCAATAATAACGATGGGCCAACCAACCAAACCGTATCGGGGGCAACACTATTGGCAAATAGTTTTGCCAGCGATTTTGCGCTCTTAGAACTGTCCGAACCAATTCCGCCCGATTATAACGTATGGTTTTCGGGGTGGGACAACGCCAATACCCCTGTTGCTATTTGCGCCTGCATACACCACCCCAAGGGCGATATTAAAAAAATTTCGCTAAACGACGACCTTTTGACCGAGTCTTCAGGGGGTAGCGGCGTGCCTAACTCGCATTGGCGCATTGATGGCTGGGACGCTGGCACTACCGAAGGAGGCTCATCGGGCTCGCCGTTGTATAATCAAACTGGGTTAATTATTGGGCAATTGTACGGAGGTAATGCCTCGTGTACCAAAATTGACTACGACGATTTTGGCAAATTGTCAATGTCGTGGGCAAAAGGCGCCGACTCTAAAGCCCGCCTTAAAGATTGGCTTGACCCCGACAACACCGGTGTTACAAGCATAGACGGGAAAGATTGCAGTCAACCGCCGTTTGCCTTAGATGTGGCGTTGATGAGCATTGAAGACCTTCCGGAATTTGCTTGCAGCGATAGTCCATTAAACCCAAAAATAAAAATCCGGAATAAAGGCAGTACCCCCATAACAAGCCTCGAAATAAAGCTAAGTATTAACGGCCAAACCCCGTTGTTGTTTACTTGGTCGGGGTCGTTAAATTACTACCAAATTGATTATATAGATTTGCCGCTCCCGGCATTAGAGCCGGGGGTACATAATTTAGAAATCACCTTATTTAATCCGAACAATAATCCGGATGAAAATGGGGCAAATAATACCATCATAACTAAGCTCAACTTAGTACCATCAAACAGTTATGTAACCGTTTATTTAACCACCGATGCCTATGGCAGCGAAACCTCGTTTGATATAAAAGACACAAACAATAAAACGATGTATGCCCAAGCGGGCTTTGCCGATAAACAACAAAACTATATGTTTAATTATTGTTTGCCGGTTGGTTGCTATATATTCACCATTTACGATGCCCTAAGTGATGGCATTTGTTGCGAGTTTGGCAATGGCAACTATAAACTTATTGATGCTGAACAAAATCTTTTAGGAGAGGGCGCCGAGTTTAAGGGCAGCGCATCTATAAGTTTTTGTGTAGAAGGTAGTGGCGAGTTGGTGCCAACTTTTACCGCATCTGATAGTATTGTTTGCCCCAACGACACGGTATATTATAGTTGCAATTATCCGGAGGATGCTGATACCTATTACTGGGCGATAGATGGAGCGGTTCCGGCAACAGCATCCGGAAAAAATATTGCGGTAGTGTATCCGCAGGCGGGTCAGTATAGTGTAAATTTATTGGTAGTTAAAGGCGAGGGTGCCGGCCAAGCCAATTTGCCGGCAGCTATTACGGTGCTCTCGGCCCCGGTGGTAACAATAGAATCGCAGTTGCCTACTACACCTGTTGCCACCGACGGCAGCTTAACGGCTGTTGCTATAGGTGTTGAGCCGCTTCAATATAACTGGAGTTTGCCCGGCGCACCCAACCAACCACAATTAAACCAAATTACAGCAGGCCAATACAGTGTTTCTGTTACCGATGCTAACGGCTGCCAAACAATTGCCCATGCCACCTTATTGAGCCAGTACCCGGCAATGACTGCTGCTATTTGGGTGGGCAATATGCCGGCCAGCGGTGTGTTTTGCACCAACGAACCCATTTTTGTAAAAGGACAATATAATAACACGCCGCATAAAATTAACTGGTTGCTGCCCAATGCCCAACCCGCCAGTGCCACCACCGACACCGTTACCTTGCAATTTGCCCAACCCGGCAATTACACCATAACACTTATTGCTGCCGACTTATATACCACCGACACCGCTACACTTACAATTAAAGTTGCCGCTGCCCCCGAAATAGTTTTTCAGACGCGAGCGGCACATTTAAACCAATTTGATGGGCAAATAATGGCCTTGGTTTCGGAGGGGATGCCCCCCTATGGCTATAAATGGAGCACAGGTTTAGAGGACGCAAATACTATAACGGGTTTAAACTTTGGCAATTATTCGCTTACGGTTACAGATGGGTCGGGCTGCCCGGTTGTGCGAAGCATAACGCTTGGCGTAGCCATTGATAATCCTTTGCAAATGCAGGTTTATAGTCATACAGGCAACAGGTTATTGCAAATTTACAATGCTAACCCCGAAAATGTGCCAGCTAATTTACAACTGTATGCGGTTACAGGCCAGTTGGTTTGGCAAGGCAATATATCCGCCAATACGGCATTTAGCTTAAATATGGCGGCATTTTTGCCACAAGGCTTGTACTTTGCCGTTTTACAAGCTAACGGATATATTGTTGTTGAAAAAATATTTTGCGGCGAGTAAAATAGTTGCGGCGATTTTTGGGATGGAATTTTACTCGTAATTGCCTATGTTCTCAAACTAAGAGAGTAAAAAGCAAATTTTGTCCGGATAAAAATAAAATTATTAACCCTAATTTTGCCTCATGTTTAACCAATTGTTAGCCGCTCTGCGCTACGGTATTCGAGCACAAACCAAGTATTACCTGCACTCGCCATTTGTTTACGCCCTTGCAGAAAATGTTATTTACGACCCTCGCAGCTATTATGCTTTTTACGATATTGCCGACTTACGGCGTGCGCTCTTGAAAAACTCAACCATGCTAATAGTTACTGACTTAGGTGCTTCGACAAATGCCGCAAGCAAAAATGATGTTGCTGCGGCATCAACTTACATGCGTAGCATTAAAACTATAGCAAACCGCGCCGGCGCCACCGAAAAAGTGGGAGAACTGCTGTTTAAATTAGCAAATTATTTTGAAGCGAACACCTGCCTTGAACTGGGAACATCGTTAGGTTTGGGTAGCCTGTACTTGGCTAAAGCCCGCAAAAAGGCCACTATCCATACCATTGAGGGGTGTGCCAAAACGGCAGCAATAGCCCGGCAAAACTTTGCTCAAATGCGGGCAAACAATATAAAAAGCTATATTGGCAATATTGATGCGGTGTTGCCACAACTATTGCCACAACTACCACAACTTGACCTTGTTTGGGCTGATGGCAACCACCGCTATGCGCCTACGTTGCGCTATTTTGAAGCTTGTTTGCCCCATGCCCACAACGATACAGTGTTTGTTTTTGACGATATTCATTGGTCAAAAGAGATGGAGCAAGCATGGGCGGCCATACAACAACATCCACAGGTTACTTTAACCATTGATTTGTTTAGGTTGGGCTTGGTTTTTTTACGCCAAGAGCAACAAGCAAAAGAGCATTTTATAATGTGGTGGTAGTAAACTAATGGAAGGGCTTACCCATCCGGTTTGTATAAAAATTGACACGAGGCCTATTTTGGGCATTTTCTATAATTTCACTAACTTCGTGCCTCATTTGTTTATTAATCTTGCTACAACCTATCGTTGTTAATTCGCACACGGCTTGTTATATGATGGAATTGCTAATTGTACTTGTGTTTGTTGTTGGTTATATTGCAATAACGCTTGAACACAATATACATATAAATAAAGCGGCTACAGCCTTATTAATCGGTGTAATAACATGGAGTATTTACGCCGTATTTGTAGGAAGCCACCACGAGGTTTCGGACTATGCACAGCACCCAAACGGCAGTGTTTTGGCTAGTGTAACACACCAGTTGGAATACCATCTTCCGGAAATTTTAAATATTTTACTATTTTTACTAGGGGCAATGACCATTGTGGAGCTAATTGACATGCACAATGGTTTTTATGTGATAACCGCACGCATTAAAACGCGCAACAAAATAAAACTGCTATGGATTATTGGTATTATTACTTTTTTTCTGTCGGCGGTTTTAGATAATTTAACCACTGCTATTGTTATGGTTTCGTTGCTGCGCAAACTAATACGGCATAGAGAAGACCGCTTAGTGTTTGCCGGCTTGGTTATTATTGCCGCAAATGCTGGCGGTGCGTGGTCGCCTATTGGAGACGTAACAACTACAATGCTTTGGATTAGCGAACGTATTTCGACCGTTAATATTATTTTAGAGCTGTTTTTGCCTAGTTTAATTTGTATGGTAGTACCTTTAATATGGTTTAGCTTTAAATATAAAGGCGAATTTGACGGAATTACCCACCAAGAGGACACCCAAACCACCCCGCTTGAACGCAATTTAATGTTTTTTGCCGGAATTGGCAGTTTAATTTTTGTACCCGTTTTTAAAACTATTACCCATTTGCCGCCATTTATGGGCATTTTGCTGGGTGTTTCGATAGTGTGGATATTAAACGAATTTTTACACCACAAGAAATCTAACGAAGAAAAAACACAATACAGTATTTTAAAAGCATTGTCGCGCATTGATACGCCAAGCATTTTGTTTTTCTTTGGTATTTTGGCCGCCGTTGCTTGTTTGTCATCTATAGGCTCGTTGGGCAAATTAGCGCGGGGGTTAGATGCCAGTGTAGGCAATTTAGATATTATTGTAGTTATGATGGGTGTTTTATCGGCAATTATTGACAACGTGCCCTTAGTGGCTGCCGCCATACAAATGTACCCGGTTGAGCAATATCCAATAGACCATAAACTGTGGGAGTTTGTAGCGTATTGCGCCGGCACAGGTGGCAGTATGCTTATTATTGGCTCGGCGGCTGGTGTGGCGGTAATGGGTATTGAGCGCGTAACTTTTTTTTGGTACGTGCGCAATATTTCGTTCGCTGCCACCTTAGGCTATTTTGCCGGTGCCTTGGTTTATATGCTCGAGTTTTGGTTGTTTGCACACTAAAACATAAGTTTTTAATCTAAAAAAAATCCGGACTTAACCCTTAATTTGTATTTTGTTATTATTTATATGAGCGCAACTACAAACACTAATAGTAAAAAATCATTGCCCGCTGAGCCGCAAAACAATCATAGCAGCAATAGCACTACGGCTAATTTTTGGAAAACAAACAAACTTGCCGCCTTAATTTTATTTGTGCTGGCAATAGCACTGTATGCCTATACTGCCTCGAGCGGTTTTGAATACGCCTTAGACGACCAACTGTATATAACCAAAAATGATTTTACTAAAAAAGGCTTAAAAGGCATACCCGATATTTTAACAAAAGAAAGTTTTGTAGGCTTTTGGGGCGAACAAAAAGACTTGTTAGAGGGCGCCCGGTACAGACCAATGGTAATAACAACTTTTGCCCTTGAATATCAGTTTTTAGGCGAAAATCCCCGCTTTTCGCACGCAGTTAACGTGTTGTTATATGCACTTTTGGGCTTGTTGTTGTTTAGGCTGCTAAGTTTAATGTGGCAAACAAGCCATTTTAGCGACTCATTAAATAACAAGTGGTATTTAGCAGTTCCGTTTGTAGCAACAGCCCTATTTATAGCCCACCCTGTTCATACTGAGGTGGCAGCCAATATTAAAGGACGCATGGAAATTTTAGAACTATTGGGATGCTTAGGAGCTATGTGGTTTGCCTTTAAATATGCCGCAAAAACAAATAGTGGTAATAGTACAACGTTTAACATCCGGATGATTACAGGCCTTGCCCTTTGCTATTTTGGTGCTTTAATGACAAAAGAAAGTGCTATTGCATTTTTAGCTATTGTTCCAATAAGTTTATGGGTGTTTCGGCCCCAAACCAAACTAAACAAACAAATTATTATAGTAGCAGGTACCATGTTTGGCGCATTTGCTGTTTTTATGCTGGTGCGTTTTATGGCTATTGGCTTTTTTTGGAACTCGGGCGGGCAAAAAATAACCGAACTGCTAAACAACCCGTTTGCCGAAGCCACTAAATCGCAAGAGTATGCCACCATTTTTTATACCCTTTGGATTTACCTGAAACTTTTAATTGCCCCCCTAACTTTAACGCACGATTATTACCCAAAACAAATACCCATTCTCAATTGGAGCGATTATAGGGCATTTTTGCCTTTGCTATTCTACCTTGTATTATCCGGATTGGCTGTTTGGGGGCTATTGCGCCGGAAAATTTGGGCTTGGTGTTGGGCATTTTACGGCTTATCCTTAATTATTGTATCGAACCTGCTTTTTCCGGTAGGAACATTTTTAAACGAACGTTTTTTATTTATCCCATCTATTGGTTTTTGCGTGTTAGTAGCATGGATTTTGGTGCAAAAACTACCCAAGTGGCAACCCAAAATAGCCCATACCGCACCCGTTTTATTGCTGGGTTTATTATTGGCAACATATAGCTTGCGTACCTGGGCACGCCTACCCGCATGGCGCAGCAACGAAACCCTGTTTTTAACCGATGTTGAAAACTCGCCTAACAGCAGCAAAGTAAACACAGCAGCAGGAGGCGTTTTGTTAGAAAAAGCTGCTAAAATTACCAATAATAAAGACGACCAAAAAATAATGCGCCAACGCGCCGTTGCCTATTTAGAAAAAGCCCTGAAAATTTATCCGGATAACCACAACGCCCAACTTTTATTAGGAAATGCTTATTTAGAAATGGGCGAGTTTCAAAAAGCTTTCCCGCCGTATTTACAACTCTTAGAGCGAAATCCTAACCACGAGTTGGTAAACAGTAATTTGGTAACAGTAGCCGAGCAAATTACCGAAGTACACGCTATTGCCGACCTTGCCGAGTTTATAGAGCAAAAAGTGTTACCCCTAAACAATGGCCGCTACCAGCCCTACCACGCCTTGGGTATTTTGTACGGCAAAAAAATGAATAAACTTGAAAAAGCCGCCGAGTTTTTAGCTAAAGCCGTTGAACTGCCCAACGCAAGTGCCGCCGCCTGGCAAGACTATATGACCGCCTACGGCATGATGGGTAATTTTGAAAAAGCCCTTGAAATTGGTCTCAAAGCCGAGCAAAAATACCCTCAATACGAGCCTATTTTGCGCAATATTGCCATTAGCTACGCTAACCTTAAACAAATGGATAAAGCAAACGCCTATTTTAAACGAGCCGATATGGCTTTGAATAAAAAATAACTTCAATCATACACCTACCCAATTATTTGACTTTAAACAGCGTTTTTTAGCGCTTGCTTTCAATTTATTCCAATTCCAATAAATACAAAAAACGACCCTTAAAAGCGTAGCGTGTGTAATTTTGCCAACCCAACCTACTTTGTTATTTTTGCGTCTTTATATTAAACCAAGGACAAAAAACTTGCTTATTTTCTTTAATTGTCTCAATTAGATTAACATTTCGATTTTAAAAAACTTGTTGTGATACCTTGCCCAAAGCATTTTTTTTCTAACAGCAGTCGTCTTTTACTGCTATTAACCCTATTTATATTTGCCGGATGCTTTTTGCCCCTTGCTGCCCAAACATTTTACGGCAACGAGTGGATAAATACCAGCAAAAACTACTATAAAATCAAAGTTGGTGCCGAGGGCATTTACCGCATTTCGCAGCAAGTGCTAAGTACAACAAAATTGGGTTTAACAGGCAGCCACTACCAATTATTTTGCAATGGCAAAGAAGTACCGCTTTACGTTACCACCAGCAACGAACTTGGCACAAATGACTACATTGAATTTTATGGCCAACCTAACAATGGCCAATTCGACACTTTACTATATGCCAACGCTAATTGGCAACCCAACCCGTATATTAATTTGTTTACCGATACCGCCACCTATTATTTAACTACTAACATTTTTGGCTTTAACGAACGCTATTTTGCCCTTGCAAACGATACCATAAATGCACCAACTGCACCCACCTGGTTTTGGTACACCCAACAAATAAATTTTAAAAATACATTTCATCCGGGCATTATTACCCAAGCCGGAAGTTTTAACGCATACTCACCCAGCTTCGATTTGGGCGAGGGCTATTGCGGTGCGCTGATAACCAAAGGCAACCAAACCGACTTAAAAATTGCAACGCCGGCCATATCTGCCGATGCCGACGGCCTGCCACAGTTGCAAATTGGCTTAATGGGGCGCAGCGAGGTAGCCGGCGTTAATCCCGACCACCATTTTAAATTAAAAATTAGCACCACAACCCTAATTGACAACACCAACGAAGGGTATTTTTTAAACGCCTATACCACAAGCTTCGACCCGAGTTTGCTAACCTCGCCCCAAACCACCCTCGCCTTGCAAGCCCTTGGCGACTTAGCCGATGACGACAAAATATCGGCCAATTGGCTGCGCCTTACCTACCCCCGCTTATTTGATTTTGACAATAAAAAGGGCTTTTCTTTTGAACTGCTCAACGATAATACTTATTTGCTCGAAATTGTTAATTTTAACGCCGGCACCGCTCCCGTTTTGTACGACCTTACCAACCGCTTGCGAATACCCGCAATAACACAAGCAGGTAAAACTATTATTAAACTACCCAAAGGGTTAAACCCAAGTGTAAACAGAAAACTGTATTTGGCCAACACCACTAATTTTATCCCTCAAACGGGCGCAGTTATTACCCAAATAGAGAATTTAATTCCAGTACCTTTTTACAATTTTGAACAAGAAGAAGATTCCCTGCAAGGTGATTTTTGCATGGTTTATCATCCGGATTTGGCCATGGGCGACGTAAACCAAGTTGAACGCTATCTTAATTACCGGAAAAGCCCATCCGGAGGTAATTTTACCGCAGCAGCAGTATCTATCGAAACGCTTTACGACCAATTTGCTTATGGTACCTATAAATCGCCGTTAGCTATTCGTAATTTTGTAAACTACGCCATAGATAAATGGAAAATTCCACCAAAACAACTATTGCTACTGGGCAAAGGTGTTAGCTACAACAAAACAACCTTAGACCCCACAGCCTATAAGGCATGTTTAGTGCCAACTTATGGATACCAACCCAGCGATGTATTGCTAACTGCCCGGTCTGCAACCCAACTGCAACCACAATTGCCCATAGGCAGGGTGTCGGCAAGCAACGCCGCCGAGTTGAAAGCCTATTTGAATAAATTAATGCAACACGAGTCGCCCTGGTTTGCTCCCCCCTCTTGCGATACTTTAACCTATATGTGGCGTAAAAACGTATTGCAATTGGTACAAGGCAGCTCAGCCCCCGAAACCAATACACTTACCGAACAAGCACTAACTAAACAGCCGCTATATAAAGGTTTTGGCATAGGAGCACAGCAAATTACTTTGTTGGCACAAAAAGGTGATGTAATAACCGAATTGCCGCAAATGACCCAACTTATTAACCAAGGGCTTGGTTTAATAACGTTTACTGGCGGGGCAAATGCAGGTAGTTTGGCTTGGAATTTTTATTTGCTTCCGCCCGATGTATATAACAACGAAGCGCGGTATCCGGTAGTAATATCGAATGCGGGCAGTGTGGGCAATTTATTTAACTACGGAAACAATCAACCCATGAGTATAACCTACGTTATGGCGCAAAATGCCGGATTTATAGGCTTTGTTGACAAGTCGTTTATAATACCGCAAGCCCAAGCCCAACTTTTTGCCGATACTTTGTTAGCTATTTTAACGCAAACTAATTACGGACTTGGCTTAGGTCAGGCCATGCTGTTAGCGGGCAACGCCTTAGCCAATAATCCCAATTTAAGCCCTGCCGAAGCCCAGCTATTAGCCCAAGCTTTTACCCTAAGCGGCGACCCTCTGATACAAGCTGTGCCAAACCCGCGTGGCCCCGAATTGGCCATTTATGAATCGCAAACACGCTATAACAGTACCGCCGATGATTTTCCGTTGCTTAGTACGCCTTTGTTTATTACCGAAAAAATGCCCGGTGTAAACATTAAATTTGTACTGCACAACTACGGCCAATATGTAAACGATAGCGTTTGGCTGCATGTAGGCCGTATATTTGAAGATGCCTCATTGCTAATGTTAGACTCAATAAAGGTGCCCATACCCGCTATGCTCGATACGTTAGAATTGGTATTTAAAAACGATTTTATTGACTTAAATGTAAATGGCAGTAATGTGGTGGCAGTATTTGCCGATTTTGCCGGAAAATATAACGAAGCCTGCAAAACAAACAACGTATTGTATAAACCAGCCGAAATTCACCATTATTGCACTGCCTACCCCAATATACCCCTCGAATGGACGGAGGTAAACCCCGGCGGTTTTCCTATTTTGTTAGATGCGGGCGAAGATGGTACTTTTTATACTTGGTCAACGGGCGAAACCACGCGCACCATTACCGTTACACAGCCCGGATTATATGCCGTAACCGTAACCGATGCCTTTGATTGTACTGCCGAAGGAAAAGCACAAGTAGTATTTACCAATATTTTTGAGCAGGAAGAATTACAGAATCCTAAAAATGACTTGCAAATACTTTATTTTCCGGATGAAAACAGGTTGCAAATTATAGCGCACCATCCGGATGAAAAACTGTTAAGTCAAAAAACATACTCGTTACAACTTGTTAATGCACAAGGAAAAATAATGTTGCAGCACAATGTTTTGCCCTCAGACCTTGCCACTGCCAACGGCACTACTATTAATTTGCCAACAAACCTGCCCGTTGGGTGGTATTTGACTACTTTATACCAAGAGCAAAGGGCTATTAAAAGCCAAAAACTATTGCTTAACCATAGACATTAGTATTATAAATTAAACTATATACCTCTGCTAGAGCCCATGTAAGCTGCTAATAGGGTTGCTTACTAAGCCACAATTGCTATAAATTGCCAAAAATTGCTGTAATTTTGCCCAAAATTTATAGGAGTGAGTACCCAAATTAAGTTTGGCACCGATGGATGGCGTGCCATTATTGCCGACACCTTTACCAATGCCAACGTTGCAAAAGTAGCTACCGCCGTAGCAAAATGGCTTAACCAAAACCACAGCAACCCGTCTGTAACCATTGGCTACGACTGCCGTTTTGGTGGTCAAATGTTTGCCGAGGTTTGTGCTAAAATAATAGCCGAAAAACAAATTAAAGTCTATTTGTCGCCCAATTTTGTATCAACGCCAATGATTTCGTTGGCCACTTTACACTTAGGCGCGCAATGTGGCATTATGCTAACTGCCAGCCATAACCCACCAAGCTATAATGGCTTTAAGCTAAAAGCCCATTTTGGCGGCCCGGCAACGCCCCAGCAAATTGCCGCCGTTGAAGCCTGCTTGCCTAATGATACTGCAAATAATGATGCAGATGATGCCATTTTAATTCCTACAGACCTTGAGCCCTATCTACAAAGCGGCCTAATACAGTATTATAATTTTGATGCCTTATACCTGCAAGCCGTTCAAAAAGGATTTAATTTAAATGCTATAAACCAAGCCAATTTACAATTAGCCGCCTGCGCTATGTTTGGAGCGGGGCAACAAATTATGCGGCAACTTTTTCCCAATGCGCTCTTGCACCAATGCACCTACAACCCCTCGTTCGAGGGCATAAATCCCGAGCCTATTGCTAAAAACCTAAGTTCGTTTTCCCAAGCTATACGCCAACACACTCACCCAATTGACCTTGGCTTTGCTACCGATGGCGATGCCGACCGCTTAGGCTTAATGGACGGAGAAGGCAACTATATAGATGCACATCATCTAATACTACTGTTAATCCATTACCTATTCCATTACAAACAACAAACTGGCAAAGTGGTAGTAGCGTTTTCGGTAACCGAAAAAGTGAAAAAACTATGCCATGCTTATAATTTGCCCTATCAAATTACACCCGTTGGCTTTAAATATATAGCTCAAATAATGACTACCGAAAATGTATTGGTTGGCGGCGAAGAATCGGGCGGGGTAGCCGTAAAAGGCCATATTCCCGAACGAGACGGCGTTTGGATGGCTTTGCTTATTATTGAAATGATGGCAGAGACAAAAAAAACGCTTCAACAGTTAATAAACGAAGTTTACGCTATTGTGGGGGCGTTTGCCTATAACCGCAGCGATTTACACCTTACCCAAAATCAAAAAGAGCGCATTTTGCAACAATGTCAAACTGCCGGATTTAGTAATTTTGGCCCCTACAAAGTGCAGAAAACTGAAACTATTGATGGCTATAAATATCACCTTAGCGATACAATGTGGACAATGATTAGGGCCTCGGGCACCGAGCCACTATTGCGTATTTATGCCGAAGCGCCTACCGCCAACGAGGTCGAAATTTTATTATCGACAGTACAGCAACAACTTTTGGCAATTTAAACAACTTGATTTGTGATTTAAGCTTGTTAACTGCTTTTTTTGTCCGGATAAAAATAATGATGGTATTAAAATTGGTTTTTGCGATATGGCCGCCCCAAAACAAGCTGAACTTCTCGTTTTTATCCGGATAAACAAGTGGAAAGGCAGGCTTTTTATTGGCAAACTGCTATTGTTTTTATTTCTTTCCGGATGTTTTTTTAGCAAGTCCGCTATCCTAGCTCAAACAAATGCCATTATCGCTACTTCTAATTATAAAACAAAAAAACTAACCCTACTACAGCCAGCACCAAAACCCAATAAAACCCGACTATGGTTTGTGGCAGGCGGCAGTACTGCTACTTACACTGCCAGCATGGTAATGCTTAACAAAACATGGTACTCGCAATACCCGCGCACACAATTTCATTGGTTTAAAGATTGGGATGGCTGGATGCAAATTGACAAGGCCGGCCACGCTTGGACAGCCTATTTTGAAGCCGAATACTTAACTAATTTGTACCAATGGGCCGGACTGTCCTTGCCCAAAGCAGCTTTGTTAGGTGGCGGCACCGCCCTTGTTTATCAAAATGGCATCGAATTGCTCGATGGCACCTCGGTTGGGTGGGGGGCATCTCCGGGAGATATTGCGGCTAATGCTTTGGGCGCAGCTGCCCACACTATTCAAGCATTGACATGGCGGCAACAGCGCATCCGGATAAAGTTTTTTTCGCACAAACTTAATTATGGCCATTACGGCCCAGCTGTGCAAGCAAGGGCTTTAAGTTTGTATGGCCAATCGTTGCCCGAGCGTGTTTTAAAAGATTATAACGGCCAAACCTATTGGGTGTCGGCAAATCTTAAAAGTTTTGCCCCCCGCGCAAAATGGCTTCCAAAATGGCTAAATTTAGCCGCCGGCTACGGCGTTGAAGGGCTGTTGGGCGCACAAAAAAACAGTTGGGAAACACCACAAGGACAAACCATTAACGCCCCACATATTGTTAGGGTACGGCAATTTTACCTCTCGCCTGATATTGATTTGAGCCGTATTAAAACTCGGTGGCGAGGTGTAAATATAGCTTTAAATATGTTGAATATTATTAAAATACCAGCCCCGGCTATTTCGTTAAACAGCAAAGGGAAATGGCAATTTTACGGATTGTATTGGTAATTTTGCACCAAAGTTTTTTATGTCTCTCAATTTTTTATACTTAGCCGCCCTTACTCAACTGCCTAATATTGGCAACGTAACCGCTCGCACCCTAATAAGCTACTGCGGCAGTGCCGAGGCGGTATTTAAAACCAAAAAAGCCACCTTACAAAAAGCCCCGGGCATTGGACCTAAAATTGCCGATGATATTGTAAACCTTGGAAAATCTGCCCTGCAACGCGCTGAAACAGAACTGAATTTGGCTCAAAAAAATGGGGTTACTTGCTTAGGTTTTACCGAACCCGACTATCCGGCAAGGCTTAAAAATTGTTACGATGCGCCAATACTCCTGTATTTTTCCGGAAAAACACCTGCGGCACTGCATCAGCCCCGGGCTATTAGTATTGTAGGCACACGCCTTGCCTCGGCTTATGGCAAAGCCGTTTGCGAAGCCTTAGTAGCAGCATTAGCCCCCTACAACCCGCTAATAGTAAGCGGTTTGGCCTTGGGAATTGATGCCGCCGCTCACAAGTCGGCCCTGCAACACCAGCTAAATACGATAGGCGTACTTGGGCATGGTTTAGATGAAGTTTACCCGCGCGAACACAAAACATTAGCTCAAAAAATACAACAGCAAGGAGGGCTGCTTACCGAGTTTATGACCAAAACTCTGCCCGATAAAACCAATTTCCCGCGCCGCAACCGCATTATTGCCGGCCTTACCGAAGCCACCCTGCTAATTGAAACAGCAAACAAAGGCGGCAGCATAATTACGGCACAATTAGCCCGCTCGTACCACCGCGAAGTAATGGCGGTGCCCGGCCGCGTGGGCGACGTGTACTCGAGTGGCTGCAACATGCTTATTAAAGCCAATATTGCCTCGTTAATTGAAAATGCCAAAGACGTGGTGGCAATACTTAACTGGCCTGAAAACCCCAATGCACCAACACAACCCACAAAACAAGCCCTGTTGTTCGATTTAATGCCAAACGAACAAACAGTAATGGTTGCCTTGCGCAACGAAAATCCCCAACATATTGACAAACTTGTGCAAACAACACAAATGCCACTGCAAACACTTAGCGGTATATTACTTAATTTAGAATTAAACGGACTTATAAGAACGCTCCCTGGAAGTCGCTATGAGCCAGTTTGATTAAGGCAATTTTGGTGCAAATTTTTCCGGATGCTTTATTACCCGACGGCTAATTATGATAAGAGTTGATTTGCCTTTTAGTAATTAACTTTGCCAAGAAAAAATCAGATTAATATCCCTAAAGACATACTTTGCACGTAGTAAAACCAGTATAAATAGGACCTCAAAAAAATATGCCACCGAATTTTTGCACCTAAATAACCTACTCAAATGCACACGCCCCCACCATTGCCCCCACCCAACGAGGAAACTGCTAACCCTGACGATGCGCAACTGCTACAAGCTACAATGCAATTAGTTTGCACCGATTTTGAATTGAACCAACAAGAATCCGTTGTTCAACACCAACAACAGGGCTATAACGCAACATGGGAAGTGCTTTGCCATTGGTTAGGAGGGCAAATTGCCTGGATGTTACAACATAAACCAGGCGTTTTTTTTCAGGCTTTGTATCGTTTAGATGTGCAAGAAAAATGGGTGCGGCAGGCATTTAGGCGTTTTTCGGGGCAGGCGCTTCATTTGTCCTTAGCCGAAATTATATTGCAACGCGAAATGAAAAAAGTACATACCCGTAAACTGTATAAAAACGAGAGAAAAAGAAATAATTCAACAAGCAGTAATTATCCGGATGATGAAACGTGGTAAACACAATCCGGCAGACATTTATTTTTAAGCTTGCATAACAACTCCTAAAATCGTTAATTTACAGCACAAATTGTTTTGTTTTAGCAACGCACAAAAAACCAATATATTGTGTAATTTTGCCCTTTTAAATTGGCAGAATCAAAATTTTTATTAATCAAAAACATAATAATAACTACTACTAACATGAAAATAACAACCCAAACCTTAACCATAAATGGAATGGGCTGCTCAAATTGCGCTAAAAGCATTGAAACCGCAGTTGCCGGCATCGTTGGTGTACAAAGTGTGGCGGTAAGTTTTGAAGAAAAACAAGCTGCCGTTACCTTTTCGGGCGAAAACGCCATATTGCAAACTATTATACAAACCATTACCCAGCTTGGATTTGAAGTTGTGGCTACTACGGAGGTAAATTAGGAACCGCATAACAGAAACAATATTAAAACAAAAGCCAAACACCTAAAACATGGCAAAAATATACCAACTAACTTGTACTTTGCAGATACATCATGATTGGCAAAATTTTTCGACGGAGGAAAGAGTGCTTTTTGGAGCGACCAAAAATACTTGCCAGCATGCCTACGCGCCTTACTCACAATTTAAGGTTGGTGCCGCAGTTTTATTGGCTAACGGCAAAATATATGTAGGCAACAACCAAGAGAATGCCGCCTACCCAAGCGGGTTGTGTGCCGAGCGGGTAGCTGTTTTTCAGGCAGCGGCGCTAAACCCCAATGTGCCAATCACCGCAATTGCCATAACCATTCAATACCCTGAGGAGGAGGAGGAGGAAATGGAGGGAAGCGTTAATACCGTTGCTTCGCCTTGTGGTGCTTGTAGGCAAGTGCTTGCCGAGTACGAGCAGCTTTATGCCCAACCGATAAAGCTTTACTTATTAGGCCCGCAACAATGGGTGGGTGTAGTAAATTCGGTAAACGAATTATTACCTTTGTGGTTTACTTCTGATATGATAAAACAGTTTGCAGACCATACGGTAAAAAACACGTAAACAAACAAACTAATTTAACAATAATAACAGAAAACAATATCAAATAATTTACTGGTATGCGTATTGTGCGAAAAATTTTTTTATTTGCCATCCTTGTGGGTTTAATTGCCTTTTTTGGTTATTACCTTTATTGTAATATTACTTTTAGTGAAGGAACGCGGGCTGGTACGCTTCTTAAAATATCGAAAAAAGGGTATTTATTTAAAACTTACGAAGGTGACTTGAACACCTTGCCAACGGGAGTTATAAGTAGTGCGCCCGATGGTAGTATGCCGCATATTTGGCAGTTTTCGGCTTTAAACGAAAAGGTTTTTAAGGAGTTGCAAAAATATGAGGGCAAGAACGTTGTGTTGCACTATAAACAAAAAATTAAAACATTTCCGTGGCAAGGCGATACCAATCATTTGGTTTGGAAAGTAGATGGCGCAGAGAATAACAATACACCTCCGGCAACGCAAAGTTCACCTCCGGTTACTCCAACTCAGGCACCGCCACCAAATACAAATCCACCAACTTCTGCACCGCCGAATACACAAGGCAATGGAGGTTAGATAAGATAAGTAATATTAACTGTTTGATTACGTTGTAAGTCTTGTAGCTTGTTTGCATGTTCCACCCTTTAGGCAAAACTGGCTAACTATTTTTAATCCGGAAAAAACTTAGCAGCGTGTACTGTTAATTTTTGCCTGTTTTAATAAAGTCGTTATTTACCAAATTGGCATGTCAAATTTTAGAACCGAAATAACCTGCTCTTTTCCACAACTTAATTTTAATTACCATACCCCTTTGGTGTTTTTAGGCTCGTGTTTTGCACAAAATATATCGGCAATAACGGCGCAAAATAAACTGCCCAGCTATACCAACCCTTTTGGCATTTTATACCACCCCATTGCTATTGCTAATGCTTTACAAGTTCTGTTAAAGCCCACTTTGTTTACCCCCGCCGATTTATTTGTAAATACTAATGAACAATGGGCAAGCTGGGCGCATCATGGTTGTTTTTCGCATAGCGACCAACAAATTTGTTTGCAGCAAATAAACAAGGCTATTACGCAAGGGCATCAAGCCATAAACCAAGCCAGTGCTTTAATAATTACCCTTGGTACGGCCTTTGCCTGGCAACATAAACAAACCAATCAAATAGTAGGCAACTGCCATAAAGCACCCCACGAAACGTTTAATACCCAATTAAGCAATATAGACGAAATGGTGGCTGCCTTGCAAACAAGCCTACAAAACTGGCTGCAAGCCAACCCAAGTTTGAAGATAGTACTTACCGTTAGCCCCGTTCGGCATTGGCGGCATGGTGCGGTAATAAATGCCCATAGTAAAGCCCTTTTAATTGCTGCCGCCCATAAGCTTTGCCAACAAATTAATACTACAACAAACCGCGAGACGGCTGTTTATTTCCCGGCCTACGAAATAATGATGGACGATTTGCGCGACTATCGTTTTTATGCTTCCGATATGTTGCACCCCTCCGAAACAGCCATTCAATACATTTGGCAACAATTTTACACAGCCTGTTTTAATGTAGCCCAATGCACCCCTATTATGCAGGCTGTAGAAGCCATAACAACCGCAGCCCAACACCGGCCACGCACTGCCAAAAGTAATGCCCACCAAATATTTTGCCAACAACAATTAAAAAAAATAGCTATTTTACAAACACAATATCCGGCACTTAATTTTGAGGCCGAAATTGCACATTTTAATCAGTTTTTGGACTAATACTGATGGTACAAACTTTATAAACCAATATTAACTCCGCCTTGTATAATTAAACCCGGAAAACCATTTAAATAACCATAGTTATACCCTTTGTCTTTGTATTTTTGGTATAACAAATCGTACAAAACAGTTAAATTGGCCGATGCCTTACCTCCTAAACTTTGCTGGTAGCCAGCACCAACGGGTAAGCGCATTACAATTTCGCGACCATCTTGCAGCGAGTTTTTATAGCTCATTATATTGTACTCGCCGTGTAAAAACAAATTAATACGGTCAATGGGGTATAACCTATTGTAAACGCGGCCACCAAAAGCATTAAACGAACTTCCGGTTTGTTTGTAATATTCAAAACTTGGGCCTAAGCCCGCCTCATATTTATTGCTAAAATAATAGCCAATAAGCGGAGCTAAGCGCAGGTAAATATTATTGTTGTAAAAATTAAATCCTATATCGCCCCCAAAAGTAAAACGGCCTTTGCGGTTGGGGGCATCGCCGTCATTACTGTTGTAGGGCGTGTCGCGTTCCTCAGACGAGGTTGGGGTACTTTTTGGTTTTGTTTTGCTTTGGGCCAAAACTGGCTGGGTATATAAGGCAAAAGCAACAGCAAACAGGGAAGCAAAAACAATAAAAAACCGCTTTTTCATAAGACTCATTGTAGTTTAATAATTTTTTAAAGCGTAAAATTAAGGCAAATCTAAGTTTTATTTTGATGGTATAAACAAATTATTTCCCACAGTTAAAAAGATAAGTTCAAAAACAGTTTGTTTTGACTTTAAATGTTTAAAAAATATTTTCCGGAATATTTGACTATATTAACAAAATTATGTTTAGTTTTTGGGTATCTTTGCACTTCAAAAAAATTAAATCTATCAGGAGGCATTTTTTTATTGCCATATTTTTAGATTTTACTTTGTTTTGTATTTGTAAATTCATCGAATTAATAAAACCGAATTTTGTTGTTTGCGTATATTAATAAACAATAGCCCCCAGTTTATAAAACTTATAAATTTTTGTTACTCGAAAAGACTTGGCCGTAACTTTTGGGTTAAGTCTTTTTATATTTTAGCACTAAAATAAGCATCCGTTTTTTTCCGGAGCAATTAAATATAAAATTACATAGTCATTATTTATTATACACACGGCTGTCCGCGTGGGCAGTTAAAACAAACCTTAACAATTAAGTATTTATTATGAGTTGGCAAGCTCACACGCGAACCTTCGATTTTGGAGATGGTCGCACCTTAACTATCGAAACCGGCAAATTAGCCCGGCAAGCCAATGGCGCAGTTGTAGTGCGCATGGGCAAAGCAGTAATATTAGCAACAGCCGTTTCGAACCCCGAAGCATCACCCACGGCTTCTTTTTTTCCACTTTCGGTTGATTACCAAGAAAAATTTGCAGCCAATGGCCGCATTCCGGGTGGATTTTTAAGACGCGAAGGACGGTTGTCTGATTACGAAATTTTAATTAGCCGCTTGGTTGACCGCCCCATTCGCCCCCTTTTTCCGGATAATTTCCTAAACGAAACCCAAATATTAATTTATCTTATTTCGTTCGATGAGGAGGTACTAACCGATGCTTTGGCCGGATTTGCCGCCTCGGCAGCCCTTACCCTGTCGGATATTCCTTTTTTAGGACCAATTGGCGAGGTGCGCGTAGCCCGTATTGACGGCCAGTTTGTAGTTAACCCAAGCCGCAGCCAAATGGCTAATGCCGACTTGGATATTATGCTGGCCGCAACCGAAAAAGATATTATGATGGTAGAGGGCGAGGCCCAAGAATGTAGCGAAGAAGATTTAGTTGCCGCTATTCAGGCCGGACATGAAGTAATTAAGCGCATGTGCCAACTACAAAGCGAAATGGCTGCCGAAATTGGCAAACCCAAACGCGAAGTACCTGCCCCCGAAGACAATTCGGAACTTTATCAGACAGTTGAAACCTTTGCTGCCGAACGCATCCGGACGATTGCAAAGTCGGCCATGTCTAAGCAAGACCGCAAAGCAGCCCTAAAAACCATTCAAGACGAGCACAAAGCTTCACTTGGCGAAGAACCAGATGCAGATTTGCTTAAAGCCGTCAAAGAGTGTTTTTACAAGGTTGAAAAGCAAGTTATACGGGACGTAGTTTTAACAGACGGCATCCGGTTAGATGGCCGTACCACCACCGATATTAGGCCCCTCCACATGGAAATTGATTGGCTTCCGTCTCCACACGGCTCGTCTTTATTTTGCCGCGGAGAAACCCAATCTATAACAACCGTAACCCTTGGCACCAAAGATGATGAACAATTGATTGACCGCGCCGAAGGCTTATCGTACAGCAAATTTTTATTGCACTATAATTTTCCGCCGTTTTCAACCGGAGAGGCAAAACCTATCCGTGGTGTTGGCCGCCGCGAGGTGGGGCATGGCAATTTGGCCTTGCGCTCGCTAAAACAGGTGCTGCCCACCGAAGACGAAAACCCTATACCGTTAGGGTTGTTTCAGACATTTTAGAGTCGAACGGCTCGTCGTCAATGGCTACCGTTTGCGCTGGCTCGTTGGCACTAATGGATGCAGGTATTAAAGTTAAAGCCAGTGTGTCGGGTATTGCCATGGGTTTAATTACCGATGGCGAACGGTTTGCAATTTTATCGGACATATTAGGCGATGAAGACCACTTAGGCGATATGGACTTTAAAGTTACCGGAACAGCCAAGGGTATTTGCGGCGTGCAAATGGATTTAAAAATTGATGGTTTGCCCTACGAGGTTTTAACCCAAGCTTTGCTACAAGCCCGCAATGGTCGCCTGCATATTTTAAAACACATGGATGAAGTGATTGCGCAGCCCCGCGAAGACTACAAACCACATGCCCCGCGTATTGAAGCATTTTATATTGCATCGGAGTTTATTGGTGCAGTTATTGGCAAAGGTGGCGAGGTCATTCAAAAAATACAGCGCGAAACGGGTGCCCAAGTTAGTATTGAAGAAATTGAAGGCGAGGGTCGCGCAAGAGTTACCGTATTTTCGTCAAATTTAGAAGCCCTAAGTGCTGCAACCCGCTGGGTTCAAGGTATTGCCACCGCACCCGAAGAAGGTGCTATTTACGAGGGCGTAGTAAAAGGCTTAGAAACGTTTGGCGCTTTTGTTGAATTTTTACCCGGAAAACAAGGCTTGTTACATATATCAGAATACGATTATAAGCGCATAGATAAAATTGAAGATGTGCTTAATATTGGCGACACCATTCAGGTAAAATTGTTGGAGGTTGACCAAAGGTCGGGTAAATTTAGACTGTCGCGCAAGGCGTTATTACCCCGTCCGGATGGCTACGAAGAAAAAGAACGCCCACCGCATAATGGAGGTGGCCATAACCGCGACCGCGACCGCGACCGCAACCGCGACAATAGAGGTGGCCATAACGACCGCCGCCCGCCACGCCGTTAGTTTATAAAACACAGCCGTTAAGTAGTAAAATACAGTTTCAAATATTTTAATGGCTTGAGTTATAAAAACATTCAGAACCATACGTTTAAAAATATCCGGAATGGTTTTAAGTGGTCGGGGTTTCTTTACTCCGGCCACTTACTTTTTTTGTTGCTTCGTTAGCTTTTGGTTTCATTAAACTAAGGTGTAGTTTTTGTATTCGAAGGGGCGCCATCCGGTTTTATTTTCTATCCAAAGCAGTATTTTGTTTTTTATGGAAAGGCGTTGTTGGGTGGTATCAAAATTAAACTGCCAATTTTGTGCTGCTACTCTTTTTTGCATCGCCAAGGGGTGTGTTTGGGTAAATTTTGCCAAACTGTCAATTTGGTGATAGTTGTAATTAGGGGTGTTGGCTACGTGTTGTTGTACCCACTCGTCTGAATGCCACAATTTGTTAAAAGTTTGTTGTTTTAATTGCTGTTGCTGCGGGTGTTTAACCCATCCGTAGTGGTAAATGCTTGCATTTGCGGGCTTTACTTGCAATTTTTTGCCATTTATCCGGAAACCCTGCGCATCGCCCCACGAACTAACGCCCTTTAAGTTGCGCACTACACGCACCTCGTGCCTATACCATCGTCGCGATGTGCCTATGTAATGGTAGCTGCCGTAAAAATGTAAATAGTCAAACAGCAAACCTTCTACTTTTTTGTTGTTGAGGTGTGTTTGCATAGAGTTGGTTAGGTGGGGTAAAAATTGCTCGTGCAGCACTTCGTCGGCTTGCAGGTACAAAGCCCAGTCGGCATCGGGGCGTATGGCTTGCAGGGCTTTATTTGTTTCGATGGCCAATACGCGCCCTCCTTTGCGCAGGCTTTCATCCCAAACAGAGTTGATGATTTTAATTTTTGGCGAGTCGATACTGCGCACCAATGCTTCGGTAGTATCGGTACTGTTGCCTAAGCAAACCACTACTTCGTCGCATAGTGGCAGCATAGAGGTAATGCTTTCTACAACGGGGTAGTCGTATAAAACGGCATTGCGTACAAAGGTAAATCCACTAACAATCATAATGAGCGGGCAAAAATAATGTTATTATGGTGGTTTGTGTTAATTAGTTGGGCAAAAAACGTTCTTGTAGTTTTGGGGTGGGCATCCAGCATTGATTTTTTTGGCCAAACCATTTATGTCTGTTCTTGGCAATAAAATTATAAACGGCATTGCGTATAAACGGCGGAACTAAAATAAATATATATAATAAAGGCCATAAGCCGCTTAAATGCCGTGCTACGCGCAAAGCAGCCGTTGAGCGGGTATAGAGCTGGTTTTGTTCAATTAGTAGAAATGTGTTAAAGGCTTGGGTTGGCAATTGATGCTGCGCTAAAAATTGCTGCCCAAATTTTGATTGTAGTGCGGCAAACTTAAATTTTTCCTTTGGGTCGTGTTTAATAACTTGTTGAACCGAGGTAGTACAAAGATTACAAACCCCATCGAACAAAATAATAAAAGGTGCAGGATACTGCGGGCTTGTTTGCATACAAATAATTAAGGAAGCGGTGCTTATAAAAGACAAAGCTACAACGATAAATAATACTATTTAGTTTAAGGTGCCACTTTAACTTTCGGATTTTTTAAGCTCCACTTTTTTAGTCTTTACATATAGCCAACCCAATACTACCTAAGCCGTGTTTTTGCCGTATTTTATCTAAGGCGGTATATAAATATTGGTGTTTTAGGTGTTGGTCGGCCTCAAAAATGGTAAGTTGTTGCTGCCGGCTTTGTAATGAGCTAAACCGAACACCTATTAAGCGCAATGGCATATTAGGCTGATAAGTTTTGCCGAACAAAGCTAAAGTGTTTTTTATAAGGTTTGAGTCGGCATCGGTTGGTTTGATACTTATTTGGCGGCCATAGGTGGTAAAATCCGGATGCCGGAATTTTAAGGCGATACAGCCGGCTAGTTTTTCCATCCGGCGAAGTTTAAAAGCCAATTTTTCAACCATCCGGATTAAATAAACTCTAAGTTGTTGTTCGTTGGCAATATTTTCCATAAACGTTCGCTCGTTCGATATAGATTTGGCAACATAGCTGTTAGTGCCATCTTCGCTGTCTTCGTCGTCGGCGGCAAGGCGTGTGCTGCCCAAGCCGTTGGCCCTGTTCCAAATTAAACTTCCGTGTTGTAAGCCCAAAATGTGCTGTAATTGTTGTTCGGTGCTTTGTTGTAAATTATCAATAGTAAAAAAATGGTGCTGCTGCAGCAAAATGGCTGTTTTAGGCCCCAGCATAGGTATTTTACTAATAGGCAGCGGAGCTAAAAAACTGCGCTCATGGCCATGGGGTACAAACAATTGGCCATTGGGTTTGGCCCGCCCGGTAGCTATTTTTGCCACTACTTTATTGGCGGCTAAGCCAAAAGATATAGGCAAGTTTGTTTCGGCTATAATGCGCTGCCGCAGGGCGGTGGCAATTTTATAAGCCCCAAAATAGCGTTCAAATCCGGTTAAGTCGGCATAAAATTCATCTATAGAAGCTTTTTGAAAATTAGGTATTGTTTGAGCTATAATATCGGTTACTTTTTTTGAATAAAGGCTGTAAACCCCCGGAGTTGATTTTACAACCACTAACGGCTTACAAATTTGCATAGCTTTGTACATGGGCATTGCCGACCTAACCCCGTATTGCCGCGCCTCGTAGCTGCACGATGCCACTACGCCCCGCCTGCTTGTTCCGCCAATGGCAACGGGCAAGCCAACTAAATTAGGGTTTAGCAGCCGCTCTACCGATACAAAAAACGAGTCTAAATCGAGGTGTAAAATAAAAGGCTTGGTATCCATTAGTTGCAATTTTTGGCAAAAATAAAAAAATTTTAGTAAAAAACAAAAATAATCATCAAAAAGTTTGCAAAATACCAAAATTTGTAGTATCTTTGCATCGTTGTTTAGTATTACAATAACTAATTATTATTCTCTAACCATAAAACATTTAAATTATATGCCTAAAAAAAAGAAAACAAATGAGCATCGCCTTGAGAATATTCACAAAAATTTTAGCTACATAAAGCTTAAATATGATTTGAGTCAAGATGAAATGGCGGCAAAATTGTCGGCACATTTGGAGGCTGGCAGTAAACCTGTATCCGGAAAAACGATTGGCCAGATTGAATGTGCCTGGCAATATCCTAGTTCAAAACTAGTTATCGCTTTGTCCAATTTTTCGGGTTATACTTTAGATGAGCTTTGGAAACTCAGCCTAAGCGACCACAATTTTGCCAAAAATCAGCCCGAACCTCACGCTGTAACGGGCTGGCGCGAAATTTTTCGCGAAACATTAGTCATCTCGGTTGGCCCCGATGGCAGAGAAAATATTATTATGGTACCCGATAAAGCAAGTGCAGGTTATGTAAATGGTTTTGCCGATACTGAATATGTAGAGACCCTGCCAAATTTTAGGCTGCCATTTATGCCCCACGATGTAACACTAAGAGCTTTTGAAATTAAAGGCGACTCGATGCCACCGCTACCAACTGGCTCAATTGTAATTGCCGAGTATGTTGAGCGTTGGCAGGAAATAAAAAATGGACACACGTATGTGGTGATTTCGCAACGCGAGGGTATTGTTTACAAGCGCGTTTACAATCACATAAACGAACGAGGTGTATTGGTTATGCGCTCAGACAACCCCATCTACGATGACTATGAATTGAGCATCGAAGATGATGTAAAAGAGGTGTGGCGTGCGCGCGGTTTTATAATCAAAACCAGCGACAACTTAGTGTCATTTCAGTTCAAAGTTGATTAATTAGTGCAAACAAATTAATTAAAAATGATTTGTTTAGTTGTGTAAAAAAAGGTTGTGCCAAATTGTTTTGTAACAAATCCGGATATAAAGTTTGAATTTATAATTTTACTAAATATCCGGATTTGGCTGGCCTTAGCTAATTAAGTTTTTAACTGCAAAGTAAAACAGCAGTTTTAATTATCCACATCAAGCGCCGAGTTTCTATCTCGGTCTCTATTCAGAAAATTTTACTTGTTTCAAAATTGTATAGCGCCCAATATAATTTATTTTTAACCCATTTCTTTTTATCTTATTATGCGTTTAAAGGAATTTTTGTTTGGATGTTTTTGCTTAAGCTTAAGCATTTCGCCGATTCATGCACAGTTAAATAGTTTTACTGGTGCTAATAGTTCAAATATGCAAAATGGCGGGCTATACCGCTACAACGAACAAGGGCAGTTTGAGGATATACATGCGGCAATAGCCTCCTTGCCATATTATATTTACAAGGCAGGCGAAGTAAACCTGTCTGAAGAAATTGTAATTAATTTTCCTGTTTACAACAAAGGCAACGAAACACTAAAAATCAATACTGTTGAAGATGGATGTGGATGTGGCGAGGTGTCTTTTACGCAAGGTGCAATTGCTCCGCAAAGTGTAGGTTTTATTAGCGTTCATTACGAACCAAATGCGTTAAATGAAGGCGATTTCTTAAAGCGATTGTATGTACAAACGAATGCTCTTGAGCCTCAAATTTTATTGTATATACAAGGCAGGGGAGTGTATCGCGAAAATAAAGAGGTTGAAGAAATACCGGTGTATGGTCCGGTTGAAATAGAATTATACGATTATTTAGTCGAAAAACATAATAATTAAATAAGGGTAATTTTAGTTAGTACTTTATGTATTAAGAGGTTTGCCCATGTAAATGTTTTATATTACTGGGCAACCTTTTTTGTTTAGAATTTTGTTGTTATTGTTGTCTTTATACTTGTAAACAAAATATAAATACAATGTGGCTAATTCATATAAGAACGCTTTACATTATAAATCAACTAATTTTATTTACGAAAGAAGTGGTCATTTCTTGGTTTGAAATACCCGTTAACGACATGTAACAAGCAATTAAATTTTACAAAATCGTTTTGGATTTAACGTAAATTCTAAGAGAGAGAGAGAACAGGCGAGACATTGTTTGTTTGTTTAATAACATAAAAAACTAAATGAGCGAGGCTCTAGTATTAAACCTACACGATTCGCCAAGTGCGAACAGCACTTTAGTTTATTTTTATAGGAGCTAACAACTTCATGAATCTATTTTGCGAATAGAAACTGCTTGAGGTAAAATATTATGACCTTGACTGAAGTAGTTGACGAGATTGGGAGTATTGTCTGGTGTTTAAATACCGAAGGTAAACGTTTTGCCTTACATGGTAGGCAGGTGATTAATGACAAGTTTAGGAAGACCCCACATCATCCAACTCATTTAACAAGTTGATCAGCTGTTTATACTTTACAACTCCAAGTTTTTTTTTACAATTGGTCTCAAAATTTTCTATCGCTTTCTCGGCAATTGCAACCACGTCCCAACCCTTTTTGGTTAGACGAAAAATTTTTGCCCTTTTGTCAGTTTCGTCATCTGTTTTTTCAATATGACCTTCCTTTTCTAGATATTCCACCAAATAACTCATCGACTGTTTGGTTATTTGGGCCTTGATCGCTAACTCCGTTAATCTTGATCCGTTTTTACCAATAAACTGAAAGACAATACCTTGCGCAGGGCGAATTTCAGGATAGCCTTCTATCGCAAGGGTTTCATGTATTTCATCGACCAATTGCTGAAACGGTTTGCGAAGTAATATACCAATGTTCATAAAAATAATTTTGCAAATTAGTCAGATATTCTTACTTTTGTAGTCAGTTAATCTGACAAATGTAATTAAACTAAAACAACTTAAAAATGAAAATTAAAACATTCCTTATTTGTTGGCTGCCAACCTTCGTAATTGTATTTGGACTTAATGGTGTTTTCCATGGACAATTAGCAGCAAATTTCTTTGATTCCAATCTCAATCACCTTGCACCTGCTATTCGCAAAATGAGCGATGTAAATCCGCTGTGGGTTGCATTACTTGATTTTATTCTAACTTTTGGTATGACTTACTTTATCTGTGTGAGACAAACGGGTAAAATTAATTTAATCAATGCTGCTTTTGCGGGGGGGCTAACTAATTTGATTGCATCAGGGACTTGGAATTTTATAAATGCTTCCTTATTTAGTTGGCCGACAAATGTGATAACTGGCGACATTGCATGGCACATTTCATTAGGTGTTGTGGGTGGGTTTCTTATTGGTACAATTTACAACAAACTACAAAAGATATACACCCGTTAGCACAGGTTTATTCAAATATTACACTCAATAGTAAAAGATACACTGTATCTTGCTATCAAACATTTGTATTTAGTGATGGTGTTGTGCTCTAAGTCGGGCACATGGTTAAGCTCTAAACCGTCAGACTAAAGTAACGCTGATGTGTACTATGTAATTGCTGGCATTTAATACAAATTGAGTTACAAAATAGTTTAAAGATAAATTCTTTAAACTTCCGGAAAAGGCTTATTTTGAATGACAACCTATCAATACCATAGCCCACCGCTTTTGAACGGCTGTTTCATCAACGGAAAAACCGTGAAGAAAATTGGCGTATAAAATTCTGTTTGAGCAAGGCTAGATGAATTAATTGGACTAATACGGTTATCACTTTGGTATAATTTAAGTTTGATTCTGTGTGTTTGTACAAAACTTGAAAAGGCTGCCCTTTTTGTTTTCGGACAGCCTTTTCTATTAATTAATAGCATTTATTAAAAATTACCTATGCTATGTTTTTATGTTTGCCTGTTTGTTCGTTTGTTTTAGTAGCATGATTTGAGTTGACTGCTGGTTTTAACCGGTTTGAAGCATAAGCCATTAGAATTGAAAAGGCTACTCCGGCGCCTATTACCCACCACCATCCGGCTGTGCTTGTTTCGGAAGGAAGAATAACTAATTCAAACTCATTTAATACAAAATCTTGGGTTTGATTATTTAAAGTTTCCTCTCCGTTTGTAGCGGCGTAAGATAAAACACCATTAAAAGGTTCGTTTGCTAAAATTTTTACCCGCTGTTTTAAAGTAATTAAATCGCCTGATAAAAGTGTGCCATTAGCATTAACTTCATTGTCAATACTAACTGGTTGAGCATCTATTAATTGAAAATTTGGAGATGCCGCTAATTGAACTTGCAATGGATAATTATTTTCAGTAGCAGTATTAATGTTAGGGGCATAAACAGACCATCCCTTATATAGTTGACCTGTAATTTGGATTTCATAAATTCCGGCATTAACAGCAACCGGCTGTAAATGAAAGGACCAAGTAACCGGATTTGCGGGTAGTTCTGTTGCCGTTTGCGCTGTTTCTTCTTCGCTTTCATCTTGCTTTTTAGTGGTTTGAGAATCAGTTCCGGCAACGCCACTACCGTCGTTGGTAGTATTCGTCTTGGCCTCAATCTCTTTAACTTCTTTGTCTGCTTTTTGTTTTGTTGCTGTTTTATTTAATTTAGAAGCAAAAAAACTTGGCATATTAGCGGCAACTAAATCGTTGGTTTTTTCTATATCTTCAACTCTCTCACGATTAACCACATTTTTACGTTGAGAAAGGCCATATTCTTGATCTAAAGCACTTTTTTTGGATGCAGCAGTCGTATTGATTTTTGAACTACTATTTTTAAAACTTGTACTATTAGATGTTGGTAAAAAATCTGCGTAGTCTTCGTCGGCTATTTTTTGTTGTAATTCAAAAGTAAAAGGTTTTAATTTGGGCGGCAAACATTCGCGGTCGTTACACGCCATAAATTCCACGTTACCCGAAATAGTTTGTGTGGGCTGGTGTGTGCGAACACGTTGAGTAATTTTAAGTTTGTTTGAATATTTTTTAATATCTTTTTCAATGTCCTTGTCGAAGTAATCAATTCGAGTTCCGGACTCTTGAACAGCTCCAACTAATTCAAAGTTGTTGCTATTATTAAAAATAACCTTTGTTGGAACGGCAGGTTTGGGGTCGGTATCTTTTGAATAAATAAACCACTGGTCTTCAATGTCAGCAATAAAATTGAGTACAAACTCATTGCTACCAACTGACTGATAAGTAAAATTCCAATTTACTGGATTTTTAGTTTTGTTGTTATTATTATTGCCAAATAAAGCCGCAGTTTTTTGTTGCTCTTGTTTAGAAACGGCAAATAAGGTATATGTAGTAAATCCTAAAAATAAAATTAGTAAAAAAGGCAACCTAAGTTTACTAGTAAGGCGGCTTTTTCGGGGAGCATCTGAGTTCATTTTTTAATAAATTTAGGTGTTAGCCAAACTCTAAAAAACCATTAAAAAAGGTAAATTTAAGGTGAAAGCAAGGAGGTAAATTTAATTAAAATAAAGCACTATATGGCTAAGAAAACACTAAAATTGTTGAAACGAGAGCGAAAGGTAATACAATTTTTGTTTCGATGTATCATTTTGGCTTGTTTTTTATGCACATTCCCAATAAAAAAGCGTGTGGTGTTAAAAAGCAAAATGTGCATAACTTTGAAAAAATCCTCAAAAATGCCCAATTTAAGGCAAATTTTAAAGAATTGAGTGTGGATAAGTTTACTTTATGGGCCAATAGTTAATTCGAAATATTCTGTTGTAGTAGGGTCGCAACTTTTTTTGTTGCAAGTAGTAAAAACAAATTTACCTGCAACTGTCTGGGCGCTAGCTAATGGCTGCGGCAACTGAATTTCGCTTTTAAACAATATTGAGTTTTTGTAGGTGTTGCAAAAGGCATTTTTAATTGTGCCCGACCGATCAAAATAGGGGTCGGGGTTGCCAATTTCGGTTGCGGGCAAACTAATGTAGTTCAATAGGAAAGGCGAGGTTTTTTCTTTGTCGATAATTATTTGCGTAGCTGCAAAAACGTCTTTTTCACATAATTGCGAATAGGTATAATAGCCGGGGTCAATCATTACCTCCCAGTTTAAAACGTAATTTGTAGGCGATATTTGTGTTGGATAGCTTGAAACCTGCGCATGTTGAAGTGATGCACGGCTGCAATTTAAAGCATCATCCGGATAATTTTCCAAAATTACCTGCTTTGTTCCTATTAAATAAACAAATGGAGCAAACAAACTTAAAGCAACAATGTATTTAAAGTAGAATAATATCATAATTAATAGCTATTGTTTTGATTGGGTAGTGATTAAAAAACAACAAACTACTATGATTTGCTTCCTTAGGAATTGGTTTAAAATGTAAACCAAAATAAATATAAATTAGACTTACTTTACTTATTCGGAAATGACAATATTGTATTTGCCTGCGAATTTACGGGCCAGTGCTTTTTGTTTGTTGTCTAAATCAATTTTTCTTCCGGAAATATAGGCTTGTTCTACTTTGCTACTGCGCATATCTAATAAATCTCCAGAAACGATTAATATATTGGCATCTTTGTTCACTTCAATGGTGCCTGTTTGATGGTCAATGCCTAAAATTTTAGCGGCGTTATAGGTAATTGCTGAAAGGGCTTCTTCCTTGGTTAGGCCGTAAGCAACAGCGGTGCCGGCTTCAAAGGGTATGTTTCGCATATCCCAAAAGGCATCGCCGGCAGCTCCGGCAGACAAGCAAAATAAAATTCCGGCATCATTTAACATTTTTGGCAGTTTGAAGGGTTGGTCAATATCTTCGTCGGGGCGGTTGGGTAAATTATGGGTGCGTGCTATAACAACGGGCACTTTATTGGTTTTTAAAAAGTCAAGCGCCATCCAAGCATCGCTACCCCCACAGATAACAATTTTAAGGCCATAATTTTGGGCCATGTTTACCGCGTCTATAATTTCTTTTATATTGTTGGCATTAACAAAAATTTGTTTTTGACCGCTAAAAAGGGGGCAAAGTGCTTCAAGTTTTAAGTTTTTTGCACGGGTGGTATTAGTGTTGTTATTATCAATGCTGCTGCACCATGCCCGTGCCTCGTCTAAAAGTGTGCGGATGGCATTAACGCCCTCCATATATTTTTTATTTGGCTCAATACCGCCTTGTTCGGCCCACCATCCGGTAAAAGTTGCCACCGATGGCCAGTTGCAATAAATGGCATTATCGGCCTTATAAATTGCATCCTCCCAGTTCCAAGCATCTAACTGCATAATGCTCGATTGCCCAGGCATTAAGCCACCTTGCGGTACAACCTGTGCCAATAAAATGCCGTTTGAGCGTACGGTGGGTATCACCCGCGAGTCGGTATTATAGGCTATCGCTGCTCTAACGTTGGGCTTTAGGTCTCCTACTTCGGCAAAGTCGTTAGTGGCGCGCACAGCCCCAATTTCGTTAAGACCGATAGCGCTATTTGCGGCAATAATACCCGGATAAACCTCTTTGCCCGAAGCATTTTCTATATGGGCATTTTTAGTGTCAATACTGCTGCGCTCGCCAACTGCAATAATTTTACCGTTTTCGAAAACTACTGTTCCGTTGTTAATAATTTTGCCGTTGCCAACATGAACGGTGCCACCTACAATGGCAATAGCTTGTGTTTGCGCTGGGGCCGGGGGCGGCACACTGGGCGCTTGGGCAAATAAACACAACGAAGCATTAAAAAAAACAAAATACAAACATGCTTGTAAAGCTAAACGCATAACGAACAAATTATTAAATTGGTAAAAATATGGAGTTATGGAGTAAAAACGGATTTAGCCCATAAAGCCTATTTAATATTTATAGGCAAGGCAAAGTTACCGTATTTATTTTGTTTCTCAGATAAACGCCGCGCAAATTTAACACTAACCAGTATTTATAACACTAATATTAAAGGCTTTAATTTGAATTGTAAAAAATTAGCAGTGTAAACAAATCTTAGGCATCACCTTTTAGGTGTAAGGTTTTTTGATTTGGCCGTAACTTCGTCTTTTAATTTTTGTTTGTAGGCAATAATTTTATCGCGGACGGTTTTATGATGTACCGATATAATTTGGGCGGCAAGAATTCCGGCATTTTTAGCCCCATTTAGTGCAACGGTAGCAACCGGAACCCCTCCGGGCATTTGTAAAATGGAAAGCACCGAGTCCCATCCGTCAATTGAATTGCTTGATTTTATAGGTACGCCAATTACCGGCAACGGCGAAATAGCTGCAACCATTCCGGGCAAATGTGCTGCGCCGCCGGCTCCGGCAATTATAACTTCAATACCTCGTAGGTGGGCGTTGGCGGCAAATTCAAATAATTTTTCGGGGGTACGGTGCGCCGAAACAATATCAATTTCATAATCAAGGCCAAAGGTGTTAAGCATATCGGCGGCTTGTTGCATAACGGGCAAATCCGAGTCAGAGCCCATTACAATACTCACTACTATATTTTTGTTCATAACGATTTTACTTTGACGAGTTGTTTTACTTTTTCGGCTTTTTGCAGTGCACTGGCTACCGTAGAGGCTAATACTGTTACATGTCCCATTTTCCGGAAAGGTTTTGTTATTTGTTTCCCGTATAAATGTATTTTAACGCCTTCTATGGCCAAACACTCGTTTAGTCCTTCGTAAAGAACGGGGCCTTCGTAACCTTCGCCGCCCAATATATTTAACATAACCGATGGGGTTTTAAGTTTGGTGCTTCCCAAAGGTAGGTTTAAAATGGCGCGTAAATGCTGCTCGTACTGCGAGGTTACAACACTTTCGATGGTATGGTGGCCGCTGTTATGAGGTCGCGGGGCAATTTCGTTTACTATTACCTGGCCTTTTATATTTACAAAAAACTCAACGGCAAGTAATCCCTCCATTTTTAGCAGTTCAATGATTTGGCTGGCGTATTTGATGGCTTTTTTTTGCTGCTCGTTGGTAATTGCCGAGGGGCATATTAATAAATCTACTAAATTTGCTTTGGGGTCAAAAAGCATTTCGACTACCGGATAAGCTTTGATTTCGCCTGCATGGTTTCGGGCTACAATAACGGCTATTTCCTTTTCAATATCAACTTTTTCTTCTACAACCGAAGCATCCGGAAGCAATTTATTTAAATCGTTTTCATTATTAACAACCACCACTCCGCGCCCGTCATAACCGCCTTTTCGCAGTTTTTGAACGAACGGATAATTTATTTCGCCCGTATCAAGAGCCGATAAAATTTGGCCGGTTGTTTCGTAAATATTAAAATGAGCAGTAGGGAGGTTGTGCTGGTGGTAAAATATTTTTTGAAGTCCTTTGTCTTGTATTAGTGCCAATATTTCGGGGCTGGGCAATAGGGTGTGTCCTTCTGACTTTAATTTTTTAAGTGCCTCTATATTGATGTTTTCTATTTCAAAAGTTAAAATATCTACCATTTTTCCAAATTTATAAACCGCGTTAAAGTCAATATTACTGCCCTTAACGTAATGCGAGGCAATACCCCGGGCAGGGCAGTTTTCATCGTTGTCTAAAACATAAGTTTCAATATTCCATTTGCTTGCTTCTTGAATTAGCATTTTTCCGAGTTGCCCACCCGATATAATGCCTAATTTTAAGTTTGATTTTGCAAGATTAGCTGTCATAAAAAAATTACCTTATTTATATTTTGTACTTAGGTAGTCAATAGTTGTGTTGTGTGAAAAAAAACGCGAGGCAAGGTTGTTGTTGCTTAACCCTGCCTCGCTATAAATAAACTAATTAGTATGCTTTGTGCTATTGTTTTTATCTTTTCCGGATAAAAAACTATTCGTTTGTATTGTTATTGTCGGTTTCAACAGCCTCAATTGTTGCCTCTCCTTTTTCGTTCTCATTCTCATTCTCATTCTCATTATTGTTGTTGGCGGGTAAATCTTGTTGAGGTGCTGTTGTAGCAGGTGGTGGGGTGTTTTTAACCTCGTCAAGTGCTTTTAATTTGGCCATAAGTTCGGCAACTTCTTCTTTGGCCCGGTTTATATTGTCTTTAATACCTTTAATAAGTGGGCTGTCGGATTTAGCATTTTTAAAAAAGCCCATATTATTTTCGTATTGGGTAATATCTTTTTGTAGGGCTTCAATTTTTGAGTTAATTATTGCCTGTTCGCGTCTAAACACTTGGTTGGCGTTACTGCCATGTTGTATATCTTCAAGTTTAGTTTTGTAGTTTTTGGTTGATTTTTCAACTTTTTCGCCGCGAACAAGTGCATATTTTGCATCTAAAGCCTTATTATAACGTTTGTTGATTACCTCTTTTTGCTCAAACGGAACTAAGCCGATTTTATTCCATTCGGCACTAAAATCGCGCAAGGTTTTAAAGTCGTCGGCTGTACTACCGCTCAATTCTAAGGCCTCCAAACGTTCAATTAGTGCTTCTTTTTGTTTTAGGTTTTCTGCGTGTTCGGCATTTGAAGTTTCGTTACTTGCCTTTTTAGCTTCAAAAAACGAGTCGCAGGCAGTTCTAAAACGTTCCCATAGTTTGTTCTCCTGGCTTCTTGGGGCTGGGCCAATAGTTTTCCATTCTTTTTGAAGGGCAACTAATGTTTGAGTTGTTTCGCGCCAGTTGGTATCGTTTTGCAGTGATTCGGCTTTTTCGCAAAGGGCAAGTTTTTTTACTCGGTTTGCTTCGCGTTCATGGTCAATACCTTTGGTGAACTGTTTGCGATTTTCAAAAAACTCGTTACAAGCATTTCTGAATGTTTGCCATATTTCTTCGTTTTTTTCCGAAAATCCAATATTTTTCCAAGCTTCCTGTATTGCCTGAACCTTGTCAATCAAAGCACCCCATTCGTTCATAGTTTGGGGTTGTTCGGTTAATATGGCTTGTATTTGACCAATTAACTCTTCTTTAGCCGTAAGGTTAGTTTTAAGTTCTTCTCGGCGGCCTTCAAAAAAGGTTTGTACGTCGCTAAACACCTTATCCGAAAGGGCGCGGTATTCGGCATTAAAAGTTTCGCGCAGGTCTTGCGGAATCGGACCAATTTTATTCCACTCGCTTTGAATGCGGCGCAGTTTTTCCGATTTTTGAGCCGGGGCCAAATCGCTGGCATCTAATTCTTGTAAATCGGCCATTAATTTTTGTTTGGCTTCAAGGTTTTTCTTTGAATCCAAATCTCTAAAATCGCGCAACATTTCAACCTGGCTAAAAAACTGCACTAATTGAAATTTGTAATCCGACATTATGGGTTTGTACTCCTCTAAAGTTATCCGGCCAACGTTTTTCCAACGCGCCTGAATATCTTTAAGGCTTTCAAATGCTTTGGTTATATTTCCTTCGTTTGCAATTAGGGCTTTTAGCTCGTCTAAAATGGCTATTTTTTCGGTTAAAAATATTTTCATTTTAGCTATTTCTTCAGCTTTGCGGGCGGCAGCGGCGGCTTTTATTACCGTCATTTTTTCAGAAAACTCGGCGAGCAATTCTTTAAAGCGCGGAAAAATATCGTCTTGGGGTGCGGTAAACTCATCCGGATTTCCACCTTCTTCGACAAACTGTTTTTTTAGATTGGTAAAATAAGTCTTCGAAGCAGCATAGTATTGTTCCTTTAATCCGGAAATATCGCGGCGTAGGGTTGTCAATCCCTCTTCTTGAAGCAGTTCTTCAATTCGGGCTACAATTTTATCTCTCATCATGATGCAAAAATGCGCTAAATAATATGGTGTTTTAATAAACAGCCCGCAAAGTTAGTATTTTTTTAACCAAGTAAAGATGTGTTATAACCCTTTAACTTAAAATATGGTCAATTTATTACGCTAAATTGCTATTTTTATTCGGATATTGCAGTGAGTTTTACAAATTGTCCTTCTTTATTTATGGTTAACGCGCAAGTGCCACGCTGGTTAATTGTTTTTTTAGTTTTCATGTTTATAGGCCTTTGGGTAGTATTGACCCGCCAATTTTCGCCTAATTTTGGGATATATAGACTGTTTTGGGTGAATATTAGCTTAGTAACCGCTATGTTTTTTGTTGCCAAAAACTGGGCAAAACAACCCGTTTTTAGGTTTACAAGTTTTGATTTCGTTTGGTTGATGATTGTTTTGTTCAACTTTGCCAGCATTGCCTGGGCGCAAAATCCTTCGGAGGCCTTAAAAATGAACCTGTATTTATTGCCCGGATGGTGGTGGTTTTATTTGCAGCGCGGCTTAATACAACAATACAGCGGCACCTCGGGCGAGGGGCAACTGATTAGCTTAGTAGGCAAAATTGCCGTTATAACAAGCTTGTTTTTATCGGCTCATACATTTTTCGCCTTAGCCAAACTGCAAACCTATCTTAACAGTTTGCAGTACGACGGTGGCATAAACAGCACCACTATTTTTGGAATTGCCGACTTTAGCGGAAACAAAAACGTATCGGCATCTTTGTTGGTTTTACTGCTTCCGCTTTGCCTGTTGCCAATAAGTTTTAAAACGAAAGATATTACAAGGCAACAAAAAATTTGGCGAATTTTAGCCATTTTTGCAGGCATAGCAAATATAGTAACCATTGTTATACTGCAAAGCCGAACCGCTTTTTTAGGTTTATTGGTTTTATTAACAGCAAGTTTGGCAGCCCGGGTAATAGTTAACGGCAAATTAACCCTGCCTGCGCGCAAGGTATGGCTGTGGATTGCGGGCATTTTTGCCAGTATTTTAATAGTTGCCGCAATTAGCCTTAACAATGTTGGCGACCTGGCCGAGCGTTTAAATATTGCCAATTACGCAGGCTCAAAAACAGCCATAGAAAGGGGGGCACTTTGGCAAAAAACTATTGAATTAATGCAGCAAAATCCACTTGCCGGCTGCGGACTTAACAACTGGAAAATTGCCATGCCCGGTTTGGGTTTAGATGGCCTTACCCGAATGCAAGAAGGCCGCGTTACGTTTGTTCATCCGCATAACGAATTTTTATTAGCCGGAGCCGAAACAGGTTGGCCCGGATTATTGCTGTTGGTATCATTTTGCGGACTACCGGTTTATTATGGCCTCCGGATTTTGCGTTGGGCAAGCAAACTTCCTCCGGATAATGATAATGGTAATGATAACAATAACAATCGTCAAAAAATTATTTGGTTTACCTGTATTTGTGTCGCCGCAGTTTGCTCGTTTGTATTAATGGCCATGTTTACCAGTCCGCGTATGCGTATTGAACTTATTTTGGCATTAAATTTTCCGTTAGCATGGTTAGTAAACACTTATGCCCAATACTTAACAAAAACGCCACCAAAGCGCTTGCATCTTGGGGTTTGGGGACTTGTACTTGTTAGCAGTTTTTTTGGCGGCTACGCAAGTTGGCAATACTTGAAGGCGGGCAGTTATACCAATAAATTAGCTGCCGAATACACTAACAAAGATTGGGAGGCCTTAATAAGCACAACCACATTGGCCTACCACCCGCTGTGGAACACCATTTCGCCGCCGTGCTACCCCATACAAGCGTTTTGGGCAAATGCCTACGCCGCCCTCGACAGCGCCGATTTGGCAAAATATTATTATAATGCCGCCCTAACCGACCACCCTAACCATTATTTGGTGCTTAACAGCAAAGGCGATATGCACTTTAAAAACAACGAGTACGAAAAAGCCCGGATAGCCTATTTGCAGTCGGTACAAATAAATTCAATTTTTGAAGAAGGTAAACTTAGTTTGGCCGAGACTTTAATAAAATTACAACGCCCTAAAAAAGCAGTTTATTGGCTACAGCAAATTGCCCCCGAAAACGAGCGCCGACAGCAGCTAATAACAAAACTGCCCCAAAAATGGCAAGACAAACTAGCAGCTGCCCCAACCGTTTCAACAGCAAATACTGCCCCCACAGAACCCGCCGAAGACGATAGCGAATAACAGCACAAATAATGATATAAACATTAAACCAATTTAAGCAACTAAACAAATGGAAATACAAAAATAATAACTAGTATTTTTGTTGCAAATGTAAAGATAGGTAGCTTGAAAATGCGTCCCACCTCCCTTAGATTTGAAATTTTGTCTGTCATTCGATTTTTACCATTTTTTACTACTTTTGTACTTGCGCAATAGGGGCAACAAACAAGTTTAGCTATTTCGCACATGGATAAACAAAGATAGGCGTTTCATTGCGCTTTTTTCTATTATACATTTTACCCCACTACCGTATTTTTTTATCCGGAATTTAAGGCAAAAACAAAGGAATATCTTCTTTTAACCTCAAAACCCTATGGTGTTTCCTGCACTACACTTATACTTCCGGTGCTGTTTTGCCCCCACGAAACGGTAATTTGGCTTGTTCCTTGCCCCGATATTATTGTTCCGCCGGTTACTGTCCAGATATAAATACTGCCATTAACTGGGGCAACGCTATAAATATAGGTATTTCCGGATAAATGATTGCAAACCACCTCGCTTCCTGAAATAACTACATTCGATTGATTACCACATTGTAAGGGGCAAACTACCTGGCTAAAATATTGCCATATATCATTGCTATAGGTTGCCGGAACAAGGGAATTGTCGGGGTTGTTGCCCATGCGTATCAGTACTAAATCTTGGCTTGGAACAACATAAATAATTTGCCCGTTTTTACCTAAGGCGGCAAAAGCATCATTGGGGGCATGGGGGTTTAGCGGCCCATCAAATACATATTGCAGGCCGGGCAACATAAACGAGGCCTTACCATTAAGCCACCACAAATACCCATACGACAAGTTTAGGTTTTGCGAGGTATTTACCATGTTGTGGAAGTAAATTGAATCGGCCAAAATAGGTGTACCATTCCAGCTGCCTTTGTTTAACACTAACAAGCCAAAGCGCGCCATGCTTCGGGGGGTTGTAAACAGTACGTTGTTGTAGCCTAATTTAAAATAAGCACCGTTCATGCCAATTGGGTTGCGCACGTTGGCAATAAAAAATTGGTTTAGTGTTAGGCCAGTGGCGTTGGCAATTACCGCATCGAGCAGGGTGTAGGGGGCATTATGATATGCCCAACGAGTGCCGGCATCGGCCAAGTATTGCAAACAGGATGGGTCGGTGCAATCTTTGTCGGGAACACCGTCATCTAAGCCGGTAGTCATAGAAATTTGATTTTTTACCGTTATAATTGCTTCTTTTGCGGCGGGGCAACTCGTCCAGCCATTACCCAAATAGGTTGCCGAGGTGTTATTTATGTTTATACTGTTTTGTTGTTGTGCTATGCCTATTAAAAAAGCGGTCATACTTTTGCCTGCCGATGCCCAATACCAATTACTATCGGCTGTAAAAGTGCCAAAATACTTTTCAATAGCAATCCGGCCATTTTTTAGCACTATAAATGCTTTGGTGTTCGTTGTATCTAAAAATGCAACCAAGGTGTCTAATTCGGCTTGGCACCATCCCAGCTCATTTATTGTTACCTTTTCCCAGGTATTACTGCCATTTGTGGGCGGAAAATAATAAGGCGGCTGTGCCTTTGTTGGCTGCGTAATAAATAAGGTAAAAACCAGTACAATTAATAAACAAGAAATGATTGTGTGAAAATTAAAGTACATAAATGATAATGAGGATATATTTTAATGCAAATAAACTGTATGTTTTGTATTGCGACAAAACTATAAATTAACTTCGAGTGTATTTTATTAGTTTGCTGGCTGTGTTTAGCTTTTTTTAACCTATTTAGAGGTGGTTGAATAGCAATTCGTTAAGGCTTAATTGCTTAAAAACAAGTAACTTTGCCGGGTTATTAAATAATGTATTTTTATTTATCCGGATGATAGGGGTAAATTTTAAGGTAAAGTTAGCTTTTATAGCTTGTTTAGTTTAAAATCTGTATCAAATTAATTAAAAGGGATAAAAATTAATAGCAAAGCGCTTTATTTAGTTAGTTGAAAGTAGTATGAGTTTTATTTATCCGGCTTTTTTATGGGCATTAACCGCATTAAGCATTCCAATTATAATACATTTGTTTCAGTTTAGGCGGTTTAAACGGGTGTATTTTACCAACGTGCGGTTTTTGCGCGAGGTTAAAGAGCAAACTACTGCGCGCAACAGGTTAAAACATTTATTGGTATTGCTATGTCGCTTATTGGCCTTAGCTTTTTTGGTTTTTGCCTTTGCCCAGCCGTTTTTGCCTCAAACTGCCAATACCGTAGCACAAGGCAGCAGGGCGGTAAGTGTATATATTGACAACTCGTTTTCAATGCAGGCGCGCACCCAAAACGACGTGCAACTGTTAGATAAGGCCAAACTTAAAGCCCGCGAAATTGCCAACGCTTATGGCCCCGAAGACCGTTTTCAGCTGCTAACCAACGATTTTGAAGGCAAACACCAGCGCTTAGTAGGCAAAGACGAGTTTTTAGCCAATCTTGACGAGGTGCAACTTAGCCCAAACGTGCAAACACTAAACAAAGTGAAAATGCGGCAGCAACAAGCGCTAAATACTGCCACCTCGCAGCAACAAGTGAACAAAAAAAACTTGTTTATGGTATCCGATTTTCAAAAAAATATGGTCGATTTAGCCAATGACGATACCACAGTTACTTTTAATTTAGTGCCTTTAACTACCGCTGCGCAGCAAAATGTATTTATTGATTCGGTTTGGTTCGAGGTGCCAGTGCGCATGTTAAACCAGCCTAACCGCTTGTTGGTGCGCATACAAAACACGGGCAACAGTGCGGTTGAGTCAAGCAAATTAACGCTAAATATTAACCAACAAGGCAAGGCGGTAAAAAACATATCGGTACCCGCTAAAGATAAAATAGTTGACACCCTAAATTTTGCCGTAACCGAAACCGGATGGGGCAAAGCCGAACTTATTTTGCAAGATTACCCCATTGAATTTGATAATAATTACTTTTTTAGTTTTGAGGTGGCGCCGCAAATTAATTTATTGGCTATAAATCAAAACAACCCCAGTGTTTATTTGAATGCCTTATTAAAAGGAACCGATAATTTTGTACTTCAAAACCAGGGCGTAAACCAAATAGATTATACCAAACTGCCGCAAAACCAATTGGTAATTTTAAATGGATTGCGCGAAATTTCATCCGGATTAGCAGCCTCGTTACAACAATATTTACAAAATGGTGGCTCGGTATTGGTTTTTCCCGATGCCAATATGAATACCCAAACTTACAATAATTTTTTACATCCCCTGCGCACAGCCACCTACGGCAGCTTAAACTCCGAGCCACGCGCCGTTGATTATATAAACACCCGCGAAGCCGTTTTTAGCGATGTATTTGAACGCCTAAACGACAATATTGACCTGCCCAGCGTACAGCGTTGTTTTAACCTGAACTCGTTGGCCAACACCGGAGAAGAAGTTTTACTTAGGCTCCGCGGCGGCGCTTCGTTTTTAAGTAAATTTAGGGTGGGCGGTAATGGCAAACTGTATTTATGCGCCACCTCGCTCGACACCAAAGACAGTAACCTACCCGCCCATGCGGTTTTTGTGCCAATGGTTTATAAAATTGCCTTATTAGGTGGTAAATCGCAGCGTATTGCCTACACTATAGGAAAAGATGAGGTTTTAGAAACAGATATCCGAACCGACAAAAAAGACGCAGTTTTTAAATTAAAAAGCGATGTCGAAGAGTTTATTCCGGGACAAAAAACCCTTAACAATAAACTGCTTTTAAGCTTAAACAACCAATTAAAACAGGCAGGCATATACGGTCTATCTTTAGGCGAAGAAAAACCACAACAATTTTTTGCCTTTAATTATAACCGCTTAGAGTCGTTGTTAGATTATTTTACACCCGATGAATTAAAAGCCCAGTTTAACCAACCTAACGTTAATTTGTTTGATGCCGATGGCGACCTTTCGGTAAAAGTTGGACAGGCCGATAAAGGTATTCAGCTTTGGCAATGGTGTGTAATGTTGTGCTTACTATTTTTATTGCTCGAAATTTTATTGCTGCGCCTATGGCGAAGCCAAGTAGCCGCCACAAAACTGGCGGCTTAAAACGAAACTGCTTGGGCCCGGATTTAGCTTGTTTAAACGGTAAAACTTTTATTATACCAAATTTAATACCTACGCAAACATGAAAGCATTTGTTTTTATTTTATCGGCACTATGCTTTTGCCTAACTCTGCCCGCCACTACCTTAAAAATTGGAACTGGGCAAACTTACACTGATTTACAAACAGCAGCAAACGCGGCCAAACCCGGAGACACTTTGCTTATTTATGGCGGAACCTACCCCGGCGGCTTATTTATTGAGAATTTAAAAGGAACAGCAAGCAAATGGATAACCATAAAAAATGCCCCCGACCAAACGGTTATTTTTGAAGGGGGTAGCAATGCTATTCATTTTGTTGAACCCGAATATTTGCACTTTTCGGGGTTAATTTTTCAATACCAAACGGGGAACGGTGTAAATTTAGACGACGGTGGCACCTACGACACCCCCGCCCACGACATCATTTTTGAAAACTGCACCTTTCGCGATATGTCGGCATCGGGCAATAACGACCTGCTTAAATTGTCGGGGCTTGACTATTTTGAGGTGCGCAACTGCTTGTTTGAAAACGGTGCCGAAGGTGGTAGCGGAATTGATATGGTGGGTTGCCATCATGGAAAAATTGTAGGCAACAGGTTCGAAAACATGGGGTCAAACGCTATTCAATGTAAGGGCGGCAGCGAATATGTGCATATTGCAGGCAATTTTTTTAAAAACGCTGGCCAACGAACCCTAAATATTGGCGGCAGTACAGGTTTGCAATTTTTTAGACCCGACACGGCGCATTATGAAGCAGCACGAATACAGGTTTATTGTAACATTATGATTGGCTCGATAGCACCCATTGCCTATGTTGGCGCTGTTGAAGTAGATGTTGCCAACAATACCATCTATTTTCCGGATAAATGGGCTATCCGGATTTTACAAGAGACAGTTGACCCTAATCAATTTTTACCTTGCGGCGATAATTTTTTCCGGAATAATATAGTTGTCCTCTCTAATAAAAACTCGGTTATAACCAATATTGGCCCAGATACCGCCCCCGAAACGTTTGCGTTCTCAAACAATTTGTGGTTTAATGTAGATAATACAAGTTGGAACGGCCCCGATATTCCGGTTGCCGAAACCAATCAAATAATTAACCAAAATCCATTGCTTGAAAACCCCGATGCTGAAGATTTTTCGATACCCCCAAGTAGTGCCGGCGCCGGCAAAGGCATGTTATTGACAGAGCCAAAATTTGATTATTTGCAGCAAAAATTTGCCAATCCGCCCTCAATTGGCGCTATTGAGGCCAATCCGGCAACGGCTGTTTACGGTGTAGCATCAAACAACACTATAAACGACAATATTATAATTTCGTTTAATCCGGAAGATCGTTTGCTGCGGTTTGTTTTTCCGGAAAAAATGCAGTCAGCGCTTCCGCTGCAAGCCATTATTACAAATTTAAACGGGCAGGTTGTTTTTTCGCAAAAAATTGATGGTAACAAGTCGGTAAAAATTAACCAGTTACCTCAAGGGGTTTATGTGGTGCGCGCGGGCAATTATGTAGGTAAAATTGCGCTTTATTTTTAATTGTTTACTTGCGGCAAAAAGTGTTTTACCTGCTAAACAAATTGTATTTTAAAATACAATAAATTGCCCTGAAGCCATCGCGCCAGTTTATTTTTTTGCCTTCGGCGTAGGTGCGGCCGTAGTACGATATGCCCACCTCGTAGATGCGCACGTTAGGTATGCGACTAATTTTAGCTGTTACTTCGGGCTCAAAACCAAAACGATTTTCTTTTAGCCGCAGGCTTTGCACCATTTTGGAATTAAACATTTTGTAGCAAGTTTCCATATCGGTTAGGTTTAGGTTGGTAAACATATTCGATAAAAATGTTAAAAACTTGTTGCCAATGGTATGCCAAAAAAATAAAATGCGGTGAGGGTTACCTCCGGCAAACCGCGAGCCAAAAACCACATCAGCAAACCCATCTAAAATAGGTTGAAGCAATAAATTATACTCTTGGGGGTCGTATTCTAAGTCGGCATCTTGAATAATTAAATATTCGCCAGTAGCTTTGGTGATGCCCGTATGTAGCGCGGCACCTTTACCCTTGTTTACCTCGTGTTTATAATAGGTTATGGGCAAATTGGGGTTGGCTTCTTGGTAGGCTAAAATGGCCTCTTCGGTATTATCTTTCGAGCAGTCGTTAATAATAATAACCTCTTTTTGAATATTGTGTATTAAATTTACGGCGGCAATTTTGTTTAAAATGCGGTGAATGGTTTTGCCCTCGTTATAGGCCGGAATTATAATAGATAATTTTGCAAATGGTGTAATAGTAATATTATTTGCTGAAAGTGTCATTAATGGTGTTTTTTGTAAGTTTGGTGCAAATATAACACGTTTTTAGAACAAAGAATAATAACTATAAAGTGTAATATAGCAAATAGAAAGGCTTAATTTTTTAAACTCCGGATGCGGGTAAAAACCTAATAGCCTACAAATGCTCTACAAAAATAACTCCCTATTTCGCCAATTCTAACTCATTGAATCGTCTATTTAATACGCAAACTCAAACAAGTTGGATCGTTCAAGTGCAATAATTATTAAAATAAAATTTATCATTATTTATTAACCTGTTTAAAATACAAGAAAGATGAAAAGTTTATTCAAAAAACTATTTTTAGTTTTTACCTTAACTTTAGTAGTAACATTAAACCTCAGCGCTCAATCAATATATGCCGAACTTGGCGGGCCTGGCATAGCATCGTTTAACATTGATGCTCGATTTACTAAAAACAGCGGAGGCTTAGGAGGCAGAATTGGCGTTGGCGGGTTTAAAATTGAGGATGTAGGAGTAGTTTTTGTGCCGCTCGGAGTAAACTATCTTTTTAGTAAAGATAACAAAAACTTTTTTGAAGTAGGGCTTGGTGTTACACCTACATTTGGCGGTGATGGCTCCTCATCTGGCATGTTTTCTACTACGTTTGGGCATGGAATTTTTGGTTATAGAATAGAACCACCCGATGGCGGTCTTACCTTCCGGATATTTCTTTGCCCAATATTTAGAAAAGAGTTTTTTATACCGTACTATGGCGGTTTGTCGATGGGGTATAAAATTTAACACGAAGGAAAACCACGGATAAAAACACGGAATGAAGCTTAAGAAAAACACGTAGCTACTACGTGTTTTTTTCGTCTGTTTGTAATTATGACTAAATTATATGCTGATGTCTTTCTACTAAAAAAGGCATTTAAAATGCAGATAAACTATATGTGTTTTAAAAAAATTGATATTTGTGTGTTGTAAACGCTAATTAGTTAAAAAAAAAGTAGCAAATTTGACTTGAAATAGCAGGATTTACAATTTTTGTCTATCTTTGGGCTTTATTTGTATTGTGGCATATCATTAGCACAACCAAATAAGCCTAAAAACATATCGCTTATTTTTTAATACACAAAACCTTATGAAAAAATTTTTATTTGTTTTAATGCTTGGCATTATTGGGCAATTTGTTGCCAACGCACATAATGCCGACCTTTTTACCATTGACGAACAACGCATTGAGCAAAAAATGAACAACTTAAATCAGGTTGAACAAATGCTTAATGCTAACCCCGGAATGAGTTTTGATGCCCTCAAAGCTCAAAATGCCGAACTTGCCAACAGTATTGATGCCCAAAACAGCTCGTTAAACTTAATTAATGGCTCGTTTGGCGCCGAACCCCCCTTGGGTATTCCCAGCTTTATTTGGGGCTTTTGCTTAGGTATTGTTGGCGTGGTTGTAGTTTATTTGCTAACTGACGAAGACAAAAGCGAAACCAAAAAAGCACTGTTTGGTTGTATTGCATCGGCTGTTATTTGGACGGTGCTATGGTTTGGTCTTTGGGCTGCCAACCCATGGTGGTACATTTAAACAATATTGCCACCCTAAAAAAGACAAGATTAAATAAAAAACAATATGGCTGTTACTAACCAGTTTTACACGCTTTATTGCTTTTTTACTGTTTAGCCTGCTACCTGTGTTAGCGCATGGGCAGCAGGCTTTTCGTATTAAAGCCGATTTTACAATTAAAGAAACAAGCGATTGCGATGAGGTTGGGCAATTAGTATCCGGAAAAGTATATTACGATACCAATCATAAAAAAATATACTACAATCTTAGCTTTCCTTATCCCGAAGAGTGGGTACTAAAAGATACCGTTATTCAAAAGTTTAGCAACAATAAATTAGTGCTGCGCGAAACAATTCCGCATTTTTCAGCCATGTCATTTTTTCACATGTGTTTAAGCAGTAATTTAAATAATTTTGGCCTCAACAAATCGCCATTTACCATTAAAGAGGTTAGCAAAGACAAAGGTTTGGTAATTACAACTTGGCTGCCCCCAAAACAATTAGACAATATTGTTGGCGAGGTAGTTATTTCGCAAAAAAATGGGCAATTACAGGGCATTGTTTTTATTGACCCAACCCAAAAAATTGTAAACAAACAGGTTTTTAAACACTATAAAACTGTTAAAGGCCTGCAAATACCCACCGAAATTACGCAAGTATCGTTTTGGGAGGGCAAAGAAATTTATCGCACTACTACACTAAAAAACATTGTAATTAATGAAACAGGCAACGCTGCTGCTTATAACCATAAGTTTTACGAGTAGTTTTTACCTTGCTGCACAGCCCTACACACAACCCGCAACTACGGTTGTCGCCACCGATTTGACCCGCTTGGCCGAGGTGCAATTTTACAACCAACCACACGCCGATTACGCGTTTGCTAAACAAAATATTACAAACGAGGTAAAATTAATGCTTACAGGTTTGTTTTTAATGTATAAAAACTTTTTTTCGTCGCAAGATGCCCAACGATGCAGTTTTTCCCCTTCGTGTTCAAGCTATGCTATGCAGGCGGTACAAAAAAAGGGCGTTGCGAGGGGTCTTTTATACGGATTTGACCGCCTTACCCGCTGCCACCGGCTTGCCCCGCGACATTACGAAATTCAACTCGATACCGGATTACAAATAGATCCGGTAAATTAATAAACATATAATATAAACTTAAAAATATAACACAATGAATAAAATAATGGTTGTAATAACACTTTCTGACGTTGGAATAGAAACAATCAAATCTACTCCGGAATTGCCCATAAAGGAAATGGAATTTGTAAACAAATGGAAAAACGAAAACATATTAGAGAGCTTTTTCATTTCAGTTTCAAAGAAAGATGCGGTTCTAATATTTCAAAATATTGACGAAAACAAGGCGATAGAATATATAGAATCTTTGCCGTATTTTCCATATATGTCGCGAATAGATTACCATAATTTAAACAAGCAGTTTTAAAAGCAATTAGTTTAACTACACAACAACAACCTACAGTTTTACTATTGACTAATGGCTTATTGCCGCTCTTAGACTTTTATGCTAAATTTAGCTGCCGCTTTTTAAGTTCCGCCCCAAACGCTAAGCTGCGCCTTTGCTATTTTCCTTCCGGATATGCTTTTACCTGTCGTTATTCCGGATACTACCTAAAAAAATACTGCTCCTTTAATTAAATTTATTTTGCCCACACCTATTACTTCTGTCGTTAATATTAAAATGCTATTATTGTTGTTGTTGCTACAACTTTATGTCGGCATTGCAATTAACGCCCAAACCCAACAACAAACCGACACCGCAAGAACTGTTGTTGTAGCCCAAAATATTTTTGACCTGCCGCACTCGTTGGCGTTTGCCCAGTATTTGCTCGATTCACAGCAATTTGAGGCCGCAATAGCCGAATACGAGCGCGCTGTTTTTATGCAACCCACTAACGACAGTATTTTTTTGCAGCTGTTAAAAGCATACGAACTGGGGCAGCAGTATCAACAAGGTATTACCCGTTGCCAAAACAAATACCCTAATGCACGCGCCATGCCGCCCGAAATTGCTGCTCAGTATGGCAAACTATTGCTTCGATTGCCCAATTTTGCCAACTTAGATACTTTACTAAACAAGCCCACCCGATTGTTGCCCCTCGATGAGTTTTATTTACAAGGCGGAAGTTTGTTGTTGCAGCAAAAATGGCAAGAGGCCGAACAATATGCTGCCAGTGCCTTGGTGGCAGCACAACCCGTACACCCATTAGCCAACCAATATCATACCTTCGCCTTAAAAGGGCAAAGTTTGCGCTACAAAAGTCCTGCTTTGGCGGTGGGCATGTCGGCGGTGGTGCCGGGCTTAGGTAAGGTTTATACCGGCAATTGGCAAGACGGATTAATAGCTTTTATTATCGTAGGCAGTAATGCCTGGCAGGCTTATAATGGTTTTTCGAAAAAAGGTGTTAAAAGCGTAAATGGCTGGATTTTCGGCTCGTTGGCTACCGGATTTTATTTCGGCAATTTGTTTGGAAGCCATAAAGCGGCCAAAACACGAAACCATAAAACAAAACATGCCTTAATGCGGCAAATTGAAAATACTTGTTTTGGTTTTGACGGGTATATGCCTTAGCACAAAACAAGCGGTTATCACAAAACATCTTCGCGTTGTCAATTAATTATTAACTGCTCGTTGGTTTGAGCCAATTCACCGAGCGTTTGGCTATGGTTTCGCAGGTAACAATTCCGGATTGGTTCGTTTACAGCTATTTTTTCAATTTGGTCTTACAGTGTAGGGTACAATAAAGTTTAATATTTACAAGCAAAAAACAATACCCCAAACCAAAGGCAAAATATTTAAGCTTTGGTTTGGGGTAGTAAGCGACTACTTATTTTATTATTATAGTGCTATAAATAAATGTGGTAGCCGATTTATTTCTTTACTAGATCAGTTTTAAGCTGTATGGCAAATTAAAATGGCAAATCGTCAGCATCGTCATGATTGCCGTCATTCATTTTTGGCATTTCATTGGGGGGGGTAAGGTCGTCGTCTTGTTTGGCATATCCGCCTTTTTGTCCGGAGGCGCTTGTTGCGCTATGCTCTCCGCCGCCTTGCTCATCTTTTGATAACATTTGAAAATTATTTGCTTCAATTTCAACCACAAATCGTTTTTGCCCATTGGCATCTTCCCATGTACGGGTCGAAAGGCGACCTTCAATAAATATTAGCTTGCCTTTTTTAAGAAAACGCTCGGCAACTTCGGCAAGTTTGCCCCATACAATAATACTGTGCCAGTCTGTTTTTTCTACTTTTTGGCCGTCTCGGTTGGTGTAACGCTCGCTGGTTGCTAATCTAAATGCTGCTTTTACAGTTCCACTCTCAAATCGTTGAATTTCGGGGTCGCTTCCTAAACGACCGATTAACATTACTCGGTTTAAACTCGTCATAATAAAATACTAAAAATAAAACATTAAAAAATAAAATTCTGATTACTGATTTCTTTTTTTCTAAATCTTTGGCAAATGTACGGTGTTTTTATCAAAAAAACAAATTTTTGCAAAAAAAATTAGCAAAAAAAATAAAAAAATCTTGTTTTATTAGGTTTTAGCCCAAATTTTTAACCAAAAACCCTAAATTCTGTAGTACCTCCCAATATGTAGGGAACGATTTTTCAACTACCTGGGGTTGCATTATTTGAATGCCGCGGGGCATTACCATGGCTAACCCTGATAGCGACAAAGCCATTCTATGGTCGTTATAAGTGGCAAAACAAGGCAATATATGATTAGGCAAAGGGGCAGGTTTTAGTGTTGCCGAATTATAATTTGTAGCGTTGGTTGGTAAAAAATTTGTGCCAATTTTTGCTAATTCGGTTTGTAGTGCTGTTATCCTTTGGGTTTCTTTATGCCGTAGCGTTTGAAGGCCGGTAAAATGCCCCTCAATATTTAAGGCGGCGCAAACAACGGCCATTGTTTGTGCAAGGTCGGGGCTGTTTAAAAAAGGCAGTTGAAGCAAAGGAGGGGTATGGCCATAGCCCTTTTTTGTAATTATTAGGTCGGTTTGGGGGTTTGTTTCGCAGGGTTGGGTGCGTACGCCTAATTGCCGCATCCATGTTTTAATAATAGCGTCGGGTTGCCAGTTGGGGTGCAGGGCTAAATTGGGTAGTTTTATACTTGCCTCGCGCGAAAGGGCAGCTAAAGCGTAGATATACGAGGCTGCACTCCAATCGGGCGGAATATGTATGGGGCGAGGCTGGTAGGTTTGGGGCTTTATCCGGATAAATCCGGAACCAAACTGAGCCTTCACGCCAAAATACTGCATCACTTGTAAAGTCATATTTATATACCCTTGCGATACCAATTGCCCTTTCCATTCTAAAATAAGTCCTTTGGGTAAGGCGGGTGCAATCAGCAAAACTGCGCTTAAAAACTGGCTGCTAATGCTTGCATCAATGGTAATTTGCCCGCCTTCTAAGGGTTTGAGGTTGCCGTGTATTTGTATGGGTGGGTAACCGGGCTGGTTAAGATAGGTAATGTGTGCGCCTAACTGCTGTAGGGCTTGCACTAATGGGGCAATGGGGCGTTGCCGCATTTGTTCGCTGCCGTCAAGGATGGTGGTGTGTGGCTGGAGGCAAAAATAAGCCGTTAAAAAGCGCATAGCTGTACCTGCATGGCCAATATTTGCATTTACAGTTAGGTGGGTGTAATTTCCACTATTTTTTTGCGCTTGTTTTTGTTGCTGCAGGGCTTGTTGCATCGCTTGGGTATCGGCGCAAACTGCTGCCTGCTGTATGGCAAAGGCTTGCCCAAGCAAGGCTTGAATAATAAAAACGCGGTTGGTTATACTTTTTGAGGTGGGCAAACTAACCCTACCATTAATTACCCGCCCTGTGGGTGCGCTTAGGTGTAGCAACTGCCTGAAGTTAATAAGGTAAAGGCTTGTTATTATTTATTGGGTTGGCTTTCAATAATAAAAACGTCCTCGTTATTTTTTTTCATGTAAAAATTTTCGCGGGCTACTTTTTCAATTAACGAAGTATTGTTTTTAAGTTCGTTTAAATCTTGCTCAACTATTTTAATCTCTTGTTGGTATTGGGTAAGCTTGTTTTGCAGCCTGTCATTGTCGCGGCTCAGTTGCCACTGCGAAAACAAGGTGTTGGTATCAAAAAAAAGCATCCAAATCAAAAAACTTACGCCTACAAATCCATATTTATTGCGCAAAAACGGTGGAAATAATCGCCGTAAAGTCGAAAGTGGTTTCATAAAATTAATAAAAATGAAGTGAGCGGTAAATTTATGCACTTATAACGAGTGCAATTTATGGCTAATTAAGGCAAACGAAAGTGTAAAATTACTGTTTTTTTTTAATAGTGCTGTTTTTTGTTGGATAACAATTCTTTTATTAGCCTAAATTCTACTGCCTTCCGGAACTTCATCCCGGAATTTCCCATAAATCGCCCCAAAGGCGTTGCCCACCATCTACATAAATAGTTTCGCCGGTTATAAAATTGGCTAATGGGCTACTTAAAAACAAAGCCAAATGCGCTACTTCGTTGGTTGTGCCAAGCCGCTTTAAAGGTATTTTTGACGATATGCCTGTAAGTAATTCGGGTGGATAGTTTTCTAATCCGGAAGAATGAATGACGCCCGGCGCAATGGCATTTATCCGGATATTATTTTTAGCCCATTCAATAGCTAACGACTTGGTTAAATTATCAACCCCGGCACGCGCCGCACCGGTATGCGCCATGCCCGGAAATCCCTTGTAAATAGCTACAATTATATTAACTACAACGCCACTTTTTTGCGGGATAAAAAAAGTTTTAGCCATTTGCTGCGTTACATAAAAGGTGCCGTTTAAGTTGGTGTTAATAACGGCATTCCAACCATTTTCCGAAATAAACTCCGCTGGAGACGGAAACTGCCCGCCCGCATTGTTTATTAATATATCGAGTTGACCGGTATTCGATTGTATGTGGTGGGCTAAGTCGGCTATCATTTGGGTATTGCGTACATCGGCGGCAACAGCCTCAACAGGCCCATATTGCCGCAACTCGTCAATGGCTTTTTCAAGGCGTGCGGGCTTGCGCGAGGCAATAAACACACGTGCGCCGTAGTATAAAAAATGCTGGGCAATAGTTTTGCCTATGCCACTGCCACCTCCGGTTATTAATACCGTTTTATGCTTAAACAAATCGGGGGCATAATATGCACTATCCATCATCAAGGGATATTAAAAATATAGATTTTTAGATAAAAAGTTCAAAAATACAGCAGGAGACGGTTAGTTTTATCTAAAAAATACGATTCAACCAAATATTTTTGTGATTTATTAAATAGGGTTAAGCAAAAAAGTATTACCTTAACCGGTTTAAATTAAGCTTAATTTATAGCAAGCTAAGCCAATTGACTATAAATTTTTTAAAAATCTCAAATAATGTGTTTATTTATGCGCTTTTTTAACCCCTTTTTAAGACGTTTGGCAGCCCTGTTATGCTTGTTTTTAATAACATGGGCAAAAACTATGCCGGCACATGCCGGCGACTGCCAAAGTAATACATTGCCCCCCACGGTTTTAAATTTTATTGAAAACAAGGGCCAGTGGAATGATATTATTAAATACAAAGTCGAATTAAACTCGGCACGCCTTTTTTTGGAGCAAAACCGCCTTACCTACGTTTTGGTTTCGCCGGATGATATTGATGCCATTCACGAGGCACACCACACCCCCGACAGCGAAGACATTTTGGTCAATTGTCACGCGTTTAGGGTAAATTTTGAAAATGCCAATACCAATGTAATGCCGGCAGCAACCTGCCTGACCGAGCCCTACCGCAACTATTTTATAGGCAAAAAAGACAAGTGGCGCTCGCATGTTGGCTTGTACCAGCAAATAGATTATACCGAACTGTGGAACGGTGTTACCATGCGTATATATGGAGATGATGCAACCATGAAATACGATTTTATTGTGAAGCCAAATGCCAATATTGATCAAATTAAACTAAGCTACGATGGATTAGACAAATTATTTGTAAAAGATGGCAATTTACACGCCGTAACATCAGTAAACACCTTAATAGACCAAAAACCCTTTGCCTACCAATATATTGATGGCAAGATGGTAGAAGTGCCCTGTAATTTTATAGTATCCGGAAACAAAGTTAGCTTCGATTTTCCCTCGGGCTATAACCCCAATGCCGAACTAATTATTGACCCCACCCTTGTTTTCTCGACCTATACCGGCTCAACTGCCGACAACTGGGGCTTTACGGCTGCTTACGATTTTGAAGGCCATCTTTTTGCCGGTGGCGTGGTTTTTGACATCGGATACCCAACAACTATAGGCGCTTTTCAAGAGTCGTTCCAAGGAGGGTCATCGGGCAGCTATTTCCCTGCCGATATGGGTATAACCAAATACACCCCCGATGGCACAGGTTTGGTATATTCAACTTATGTTGGCGGCTCGTTAGGCAACGAGGTGCCACACAGTATAGTTATTGATGACCAAGGAGACCTTATTATATATGGCACATCGGCCTCTACCGACTTTCCAACCTCGCCGGGCTGTTACGACGACTCGCACAATGGTGGTGCCGAAATTAGCATTAACTCGGTGCATTATATCGAGGGAACAGATATTGTAATAGCCAAAATTAGCAGCGATGGCGCATCACTTTTAGCCGGAACCTTTATTGGGGGTATTGGCAACGATGGTATTAACACCGTAACACCGCTTAAATTTAACTATGCCGACGAACACCGCGGCGAAGTATTTTTTGATAAAGATGGTAATATATACATTGCCTCCACCACGCAATCTCCCGACTTTCCGGCATCGCCCGGCTCGTTTCAAGAGTATAGCAATGGCAGCCAAGAAGGTGTTGTGCTTAAATTTAACCCCGACCTGTCAGAATTGATGTGGGGTACACATATTGGCGGCACTAAAGATGATGCTGTTTACTCAGTTAAACCATATCCGGATGGTACTATTTATATATGTGGTGGCACTACTAGTAAAGACTTCCCCACAACTGCTGGCACCTTATTTCCCTCTGCCATTGGTGGCACTGCCGATGCCTTTGTTGCACATATAAATAAAGACGGCAGCCAACTGTTGCAAAGCACCTATTTAGGTACCACCTCGTACGACCAAAGCTATTTTATAGAAACCGATGCCGATGGATATATTTATACCGTTGGCCAAACACAAGGCGCTTACCCCAAAGTTGGCGATGTATATAATATAGACGGCGGTGGCCAGTATATCCATAAACTATCGCCACAGTTAGACGCAACCATTTTTTCAATGGCGTTTGGCAACGGAGATGGCACCCCCGACATTTCGCCCACCGCTTTTTTAGTAGATAAATGTAACCAAATTTATGTTTCCGGATGGGGGTCGGCAGGCGTAGGTGGCGTATCCAACCTTTCAACCCTTGGTTTGCCAGTAACCTCCGATGCCTACCAAAGCACTACCGATGGCAACGACTTTTATTTTATTGTTTTTAGCCAAGATTGTAAAGATATTGCCTTTGCCACCTTTTTTGGTGCGCCAAGCGGCACCGGAGAACACGTTGACGGTGGCACCAGCCGATTTAGCAAAGATGGCGTTGTTTACCAGGCTGTTTGTGCAGGCTGCGGCGGCTCCGATTTGTTTCCTACTACCCCCGGCGCGTGGTCAGAAACCAACAACTCTACAAACTGTAACCTTGGTTCTATAAAATTTGCCTTCGAACTAACCCCCGTTATTGCCGATTTTGTTACCACCGAAGAAATTGAAGCCTGCAAATCAATAAAAGTGTTTTATAAAAATAAAAGCCTGAATGCCGACCAATTTACCTGGTATTTTGATGACGGCACCACCAGTAAAGAAAACGACCCCGTAAAACTGTACGACAAGCCCGGAAAATACTTGGCTTATTTGGTGGCCGAAAAAACAGGCACTTGCAATGGCATTGATACCGCATTTTACAATGTTACCGTTTATCATAACCCCGTTTTAACGGTAAAAGATGTAGATTGCATACCAAACGCCAAAAATGCCACCTTTACTATTGACGTAGTTGGCGAAGACGAAACTTTTACCCTAAGCGGTGGTGTAAATGCCCAGCTTAAAAATGGCGAATCGCTAACCTTAGAACTTCCGGGAGATGGAAGTACGGTTTTGGTAAATGCCATTGGCAACGACTCGGGCTGTACTGGCTCGCTAAGCTTTAATTTGCCCGTTTGTAATCCTTGCCCCGACAATTTGATTGACCTTATAGCCGGCCCCGAATGTGTTGCGGGAACAGAAAACTTTAGCGTTACCTTTGAAATTTTTGGCGAAGAAGAAGAATACCAGCTTAGTGGCGATGCCTTGGGCATTTTTAACACCGGAGATAAACCCTCGTTTGAATTTAAAGGCGATGGAAAAGGCCAATATACTGTTGTTTGTACCGGATTATTAACCGGATGCGTAGAAGAAATTAGTTTTAATGCCCCGCTTTGCTGCATAACCAATTTGGCCGGCCCCACTCCGGTTGAACCGGTTTGTGCCGGCGCAACAGGTACAACCGCCGCAACTGATGTGGTATTGGGCGAAGGACAACAGGTCGTTTATGTATTGCACAGCAACAGCCTCGACCCGCTTGGTTCAATATTAGCCATCAATACTACCGGCGAGTTTACTTATGATGCCATTAAAGATGAAGGTGCAAAATATTATACTACCTATTATATAACGGCCTATGCTGCCAAAACCACCCCCAATGGCAGCCCCGACCTAAGCGACCCCTGCTACGACAGCGCTGGCCCTGTTGAAATTGTATTTTTAGCACCCGTTGAGCTAACTGTAAATGGCACTTGCGATTGGTCAACCGGCGACTATACCGTAGTGCTGTCGGCTAAAGGTGGCTACCCACAATGGGATGCCAACAGCCAGTACAATATTAGCGGCGACCTTATTTACCAACCATTTTATGGCGAAACATTGCCCTCGCTTTTCTTTAAAGAGGGCGAAAAATCAAGCTACATGCTTATTTTAAGTGATCCATACGGCTGCCCAGGAGATAATTTTGTGGAAGATATTATTTGCGAAAAAACACCGCTTGAGTTGTTGAACTTTAACGCCACGCAACAAGAAAAAGGAGTATTGCTACAGTTTTCGGTAGCGGCGCAAATAAATAACCAGTATTTTACACTGTATTACTCGGCCAACGGCCAACAGTTTGAACCTTTTACCACTATACAGGGGGCAGGTACTGCCAACGAGGTTTATGCCTACAGTGCTTTGCATACCCCACCTTCGTTATGTGGCACGGCTTACTACCGCCTTTCGTGGACAGATGCCAACGGCTACACGCAATACAGTAATATTGTTGCCGTTAACCTTGGCAATAAAGAAAATATACAACCAAATATTGTGTTAAACTCCAACCATGATGTGGCTTATTTAAACCTACCCGAAACCTTTGCCAATGGCCATTTGCGCGTTTACGACACACAAGGCCGTATGGTTGCCAACCAAACTATTAATGCTGCTACTAATGGCTGCCAGCTAACACAATCAATAAATTTGCAAAACTGGTCTAATTATGGTTTGTATTTTGTGCAGTTGCGCAATGCTACTGGGCAGCAAACTCATACTTTTAAACTTATTCGTTAGTTGTTGGCAATAACAACGGCAATAAGGATAGAAAAAAGAAATAGGCAGCACTGAATTTGCCTGTTTATTAAATTCCGGATAATGGTGTTACGTAATAACCAACTATTATCCGGAATTTTTTGCTTTTTGCCTATTACCTCTGAAATAGAATATTACCGATTTGGAGTGTCCATTTAACTTGTCAAATAACACCAAAGTGAAAAAAGTAGCAGTCCAATTAGTTAAGGTAATCTCCTTTTGTTTTTGTTTCCATTTATGAAGCACATTCTATCATTTAATTTTATTATGCTTTTAACCTGCTACCTTCGCTCAAACTGTATTTTCTACGCCTATTTTCTTTACGGTTTTTTCCGTTTTATTTTTTCCCCTGCTTATATCTTGCATTTTTTTGTCTTTATATTTAAGAATTTGTTTTTGCTCCTTCCCAACCAATGATAGCAGTTTTTCGGGTATTCCCCCACATGTAACCGCCAAAATTCCCAGATGATTGAATAACACGGTGGCATGGAATAAGAAACGCAACAGGGTTGCTACCGATTGCCGTACCCACTGCTCTTGAAGCATTTGCGTTTCCGATTTGCTCTGCAATATTGCCATAAGTAGATAGTTGCCCCATTGGAATTTTTAAAAGTGTTTCCCAAACTTTCAGTTGAAACTCCGTTCCTTTTAAATGCAATTTTATTTCGGGCAGTTTGCTCCAGTCATGCTGAAAAATAAACAAAGCGTTTTGTTGTATTAAATCCAATTTTCGTTGAAACGATGCGTTCGGGAATTTTGATGTCAGGTTGTTTAATGCTTTTTCTTCGTTGTCTTCAAATGCCATATAGCAAACACCTTTTTCGGTAGAAGCAACAATCAAATTTCCAAACGGACTTTCGGCAAAGCTAAAATTAAGGTGTAAGTATTTGCCGCCGTTTTTATATTCGGCGGGTGTCATTCCTTCGATATTCACAAATAAATCGTGTAAACGACTTGTGCCCGAAAGTCCTATTTCAAATGCCGCATCAAAAAGTGTGGCTTGTTTGTTTGTCAGTAATTTTTTGGCGTGTTCGATGCTGATGTATTGCAAAAACTTTTTGGGTGTTGTTCCTGCCCATTCGCTAAACAAACGCTGAAAATGAAACGGACTTAAATGCACTTGTTCGGCAACTTTGTCCAAATTTGGCTGTTGTTTGAAGTTGTTTTTGATGTATTCGATTGCTGCTGCAATTCGGTTGTAATGAATTTGATTTTGTGTTGCCATTTTTTCAAATTTTATAATGCAAAGGTAGGAACAAGAGAGCAGTTATAAAATCCGAAACTTGCTGAATTTTGTTTCTCGCGTACGGCTTAGTTAGAGTTGCCATTACTGGCTGGTTGTTTAAAGAGAATAAGCCTTAAACAGAGGCTATTTAGAGATTTATTGTTTTTTGGGGGTTTAATAAATCCGGATAAAAACCCAAAACCATCGCCCAAAATACGGCATCATCCGGAAGTAATGAACTTTAACAGGCTCATTTTAAGGCATTAAAAATTCTAACTAAGCTTGTTTGAACCGCGGTAAATGCATGCGCAGCGGGTGGTTTGGCCACAAAAACGAGCAAAAAATGTTTGAGCCGTGCAAGGGTTGCCCTTGTTGGCTGTTGTTTTCCTTCAAAACACCATTAAAGCAGGTTTGCAAAAAAAGTCAATATTATTTCCATTTTGTTTGCTGCAATTTTGCCCATAGCATTTTGTTAATCGTTTTTTATAATTTCTCTAAAAGCTCTTTAAGTATCACCTCAGAATCCATGGCAATTTTATGCGATGTTTTAAGCAGGTTTTCAATGGCACTAAAATTTTTCATTTTCACAGCATCTTCTATTTTCACAAGCTCCTTTTTTAAACTATCAATCCCCATAAAATCGGCTTGCGGCTTTAAGGAATGTGCATTGATACGAAGTTGTTCCCAATCACTGTTTTTTAGGTTGTTCTGCATTTCGTCAAAAGTTTTTGGTGCTACATTTAGATAGAGTGTAATGTAGCGTTTCATCTTTTGAGAATCGCCTTTCGTAAATTTTTTTAAAAAAGTTAAATCAACCATCTATACGTTAGCTTTAATTAATTGGTAAATTTCTTCAAAAGCATCTTGTCCTTTTATCACATAATGTACGGCACCATACATGATGGTTTTTGTGGCAGTTCCATAGCTTTTTTGGCTGGATAACATGATGACTGGTAATGTCTTGTTTCTTTTTTTGATTTCTTTTAGAATATCTATGCCATTTGCTGCATCTTTCTCTTTTGAGTTTAGATAATAATCTAAAATCACTGCATCTGGCTTTTCCTCTAAACACAATAAGCAAGCTTCTCCGGTGGGAAAGGATTTGATTTGAAAGCCTTCATATTGCTGCTTTAAATAGTCGGTCAGCATTTCGGTTAGTAATGGCTCATCATCTACGATGAAAATAGTTGAATTGTTTTTGTTCACGATATTTTATTTATTAAGTTAAAAATTTTATTCAGTAGTTCTTCCGTTTCAAACGGTTTTCCAATAAAATCATTCATTCCTGATTTGTAGCACAAATCTACTTCTTCTTTAAGTACGTTGGCCGTCATGGCAATGATTGGGGTATTGTTTTTTTCACTATCGAGGTTTCTTATGGCTTGGGTGGCTTCAAAGCCATTCATTATCGGCATTTGAACATCCATAAGAATAATATCAAATGTAGATGATTTTAATTTCTCTACGGCAATTAAACCATTTTCTGCTACTTCAACCTTAACACCTTCAATGGCATCTTCTAACTCTTCCTGTGCAACTACTACATTGAAAGCATTGTCTTCTACCAATAAAATTCTAATCCCTTTCAGGGAATCAGCTATATTGGAATCTGAATCTTCTGTTGATAATACATCAGATTTCGATTCTGCAATAGTATAACGAATGATAAAATGAAAATGACTTCCTTTTCCTTTTTCACTTTCCACCCATATTTTTCCGTTGTGCAGTTCTACTAATTTTTTTGAGATGCTTAAACCCAAACCTGTGCCTCCAAACTTCCGGGTAGTATCGCTGTAAGCCTGCTCAAATGATTCAAAAATTTTACCCATTCTATTTTCATCTATACCAATTCCGGTGTCCGATACAGTAAAATGAAGATTTAGTTTATCACCATCTTGCTCTGATTTTATTGAAGTAGTAACCGTTCCTTTTTCAGTAAACTTAATGGCATTTCCAATCAGGTTGATTAAAATTTGTCGTAATCGGGTAACATCTCCTTGAACATTTAATTCTTCATTGGGAATGTCTTTATCCAACTCAAGTCCTTTTTCTTCTGCTTTGAATTGCATGATGGTGTGGACATTATTTATCAATTCATTTACAGAAAAAGATGCCTGCTCTAATTCAATTTTTCCGGATTCAATTTTAGAAATATCTAAGATGTCATTGATGATAACCAATAAAGAATCTGAAGATTGTTTTATACCTTCAAGATACTCTTTCTGATCATCTTTAGGGTTTCTTCTTATGAGAATATCCGTCATGCCTTTTATAGCATTCATTGGAGTACGAATCTCGTGACTCATGTTTGCTAAGAACTGATGTTTTGCTTTTTGAGATTCTTCTGCTCGCAATTTTTGCTGTTCAGCAATTTCTTTCTGAGTACGCAATTCTGCGGTTCTTTGGTCAACTGTTTTTTCCAACTTTTCTTTTTCTGCCCTTAGGTGACGTTCTCTGTATTTGCTGAATATTCTTAAAGCTAAAAGAAGCATTAAAGCATACGATAGATATGCCCACCAAGTTTGGTACCAAGGTGGCAGAATGGATATTTTGATTTGAGTCCCTTTTTCATCCCAAATACCATCGCTATTCGATGATTTTACGTGAAAGGTATAATCGCCTGGTGATAAATTTGTATAAGTAACTGTCCTTTGAGTGCCGTTACTAAGCCAGTCAGCATCATATCCGTCTAATTTATAGGCGTATTGGTTCAGCGGAGCATTCACAAAATGTAAACTAGTAAAATAGAAAGTTAATTTATTCTCATTATAGGCAAAGGTTACGTTTTTCATTTCTGTTGTAATAATAGCACTATCTTTTTTAATGTCCTTGTAATGTGCTGGATGATAGCTAATGGATTCTAAAATGGTAAGTGGTGGAGTATTGCTTCCAACCAACTTTTTTGGATCAAAAGTGATATATTTTGCTTTGGTAGCATGCATGCACCCAATATAAAACAAGCCATTTGCTCTTTTATAGATATTCCAAAGTGTATTTGTTGGAAGTCCGTTTGCTGTGGTATAATTCACAAATTTATTAGTCTTAGTATTGAACATCGACAAACCTCGATTTGATGTAGTCCAAATATTACCTTCGTGGTCTTTTTGCATATCCATAATACTATTACAAAGCATACCTTCTTTTTCAGAGTAGTTAATGTAGGTCTCTGTCCTCTTATCAAATAAATATATGCCACTTCCAGAGGTGCCAAGCCATAAACGATGCTTGCTTTCTTCCTGAATCTGAGTAACACTATAAAACCCTTTTTTTAAATTGTGAAAGGATTTGAATTTTTTTGTTTTAGCATCCATTCGGTTTAAACCACCATTCAGTGTACCAATCCATAATGTACCATCACCATCGATTAATAAACACATTACATCTTTGTCATCGAGTGAGTCCTTTGTCTCACGAGCCCCGCCTAAATCTATAAATGGATATCGGGTAAATTTTTTTGTTTTTTTGTCATAACTGTTAAGACCATTGCCTCTTGTACCTATCCAAATTGTCCCATTTTTATCCTCTACAATTTTAGTAATATTTGTACTGCCAATCGTAGTGCTATCCTTGGGGTCATTTTTATAATCTACATACTTATGTGTTTTCGGGTAATAACATCGCAATCTCTCATCCCAATAATTTATCCAGAGTAAACCTACTTTATCTTTATAGATATAATTTATAGTTGTGTCTCGAGCAGGGACTTTCAGGTCAATGGGTTCAAGCGTATTAAGCGTTGTGTTCCAACTCAAGAGATTCTTACGGTCATAAATAAAAAAAGACTGATCATCAACTTCAGATATAATGAAATAATTTGGGTCACTAATTTTTACTTCTTTGCCTTTATATTTTAAGTTTGGATTTAAAATACTAAAAAAAGCCTTTTGAGTGTTTTCATAGGCGATGCCGGTGCAAGGCAAGGTAAGCCATAAATTTTGTGCCTTGTCAAAAAATATATTATTGACTCCTCCAGGACAGTAAGGCAAACTACCTTCTTCTTCTGTGTGGCTATATAAAGTACTTATTCCAGTTTTTACATTCAAATGCCACAAGCCTAAAAAACTGCCACCAATCCAAATATTGCCCTCTTTGTCTGATGCCAATTGATATATCGAAAATGGTATTTTGTTATTTGGGTCAAATTCAAAATTGGTAAAATTATCGGTGGATGGATTATATAATGACAATCCTTTTTTTGTTAAAAACCACAATCTGTTCATCGCATCAGCTTTCACAAAAAGGCAGGCATTGTCTAATAGTGAAGATTTAATTTTTTTATCATGGCTATACTTTTTTAGTGTTTTAGTTTTGGTATTAAATTGTGCTACATTTTTATAAAATCGATTTTCCGGATTTTTATAATTACGTGTTGTTATCCAAATAATATCGTGATTATTTGGGTCTATCTCCATTTTTTCAAAAACGGTATTTTTGGGAAATCCAGAAAGCACAAAACAAGGAGTAAATTTTTTATTTTTCGTATCATAGTAGCTTATCAAGCTATCTGATGTTACCCATATTACGCCTTTCTTATCCTTTACAAGGTCTCTTTGTTTATAGGCTGGTAAGTGATACTTTCCTTTTTCTTCAGCACTATATGTTTCCATACGTTGTTTTTTGGGGTCATACCAAATCAACTTTGGGTTTTTTGCAGCTTGATGTGTAGTATGGCTTATCCAAAATGCATCTTTATCTTCTACCCATTTTCTTTCTATGTCAAAAACCTCATATAATTTCTTCTCTTGTACAATTTTTGTTTTTTCAAAAGCATCTTTTTTTATATTGTAGGTATAGATACCTTCATTATATAGATATGCCCATAATGTCCCATGACTATCTTCATGTAAAGAATATATTAAACATAGGGAAATAGTATTTCCTGTACTATCTTTGAAAGGATATTTCTTAAATTGGTAGCCATCGTAGCGGACCAAACCATTTTCGGTGCCAAACCATAGATATCCATATTTGTCCTGTGTATATGATAAAATAGCTGAAGAAGGCAATCCATTTTCTATCGTTATAGCATTGAAATAAGTCTTTTGGGTTTGCCCTTGAGCCACATTTACAAACGAACATCCTACTGCGACGAGTAGCATTATTTTGATAAAAGCCTTCATCCTGATATTTTAACTTTTAAGCCATGAATTTTTTGCAATAACTCTTTAGTATCAAAAGGTTTTCCAATAAAATCATTCATACCTGATTTGTAGCACAAATCTACTTCTTCTTTAAGTACGTTGGCAGTCATGGCAATGATTGGGGTATTGTTTTTTTCACTATCGAGGTTTCTTATGGCTTGGGTGGCTTCAAAGCCATTCATTACCGGCATTTGAACATCCATGAGAATAATATCAAATGTAGATGATTTTAGTTTCTCAACGGCAATTAAACCATTTTCTGCAACTTCAACAACAACATTTTCAATGGCATCTTCTAACTCTTCCTTAGCTACAACTACATTGAATTCATTGTCTTCTACCAATAGAATTTTTATTCCTTTTAAAGCATCGGCTATATTGGTTTGAGCATCATCTGCCGGCATTATTTCTGTTTTAGCATCGGCTACAGCATAGGGAATAATGAAATGAAACTGGCTACCTTTCCCTTTTTCACTTTCTACCCAAATTTTTCCATTGTGTAGTTCTACTAATTTTTTAGAAATACTTAAACCTAAGCCGGTACCGCCAAACTTCCGGGTAGTATCGCTGTAAGCTTGTTCGAATGATTCAAATATTTTACCCATTCTATTTTCATCTATACCAATTCCGGTGTCCGATACAGTAAAATGAAGATTTAGTTTATTACCATCTTGCTCTGATTTTATTGAAGTAGTAACCGTTCCTTTTTCAGTAAACTTAATGGCATTTCCAATCAGGTTGATTAAAATTTGTCGTAATCGGGTAACATCTCCTTGAACATTTAATTCTTCATTGGGAATGTCTTTATCAACTCAAGTCCTTTTTCTTCTGCTTTGAATTGCATGATGGTGTGGACATTATTTATCAATTCATTTACAGAAAAAGATGCCTGCTCTAATTCAATTTTTCCGGATTCAATTTTAGAAATATCAAGTATATCATTGATGATAACCAATAAAGAATCGGAGGATTGTTTTATACCTTCAAGATATTCTTTCTGATCATCTTTTGGGTTTCTTCTTATGAGAATATCCGTCATGCCTTTTATGGCATTCATAGGTGTACGAATTTCATGGCTCATGTTGGCCAAGAACAGATGTTTGGCTTTTTCCGATTGTTCTGCACGTGTTCTTTGTTGTTCTGCAATTTCTTTTTGTGTACGCAAATCTGCAGTTCGCTGTTCAACTGTTTTTTCGAGAATTAATTTATGCTTGCGTAGGGAAGCCGTATTGCGCCTTATAAACCATAACGCCGTCGATATAGCAAACAGCGCAAACCCTGTGCGGAACCACCATGTTTTCCACCATGGTGGAGTTATAGTTATGATTATTTGCGTTCCCTCCTCATTCCAAACGCCATCACTATTGCATGCTTTTACTTTAAAAATATACTTTCCGGGTTCGAGATAGGAGTAGGTCACAAATTTCCTGTCGTTGCTATAAATCCAGTCAGGATCAACGCCTTCCATTTTGTACGCATACCGGTTATCCTGGTTGAGGTAAAAGCTGAGTGCTGCAAATTCAAATGCTAAACTATTCTCGCTATATTTTAGTTTTAAATGACCATTACCCGGCGGAACTTCACGATCAAAAACTTTGATAGAAGATATGACCACGGTTGGCGGAGGCGATTTTGAATTATCCAGCTTCGTAGGGTCAATGACATTGTAGCCGTCCACTCCTCCGAAAAGCAATCTTCCATCTTTCAGCTGCAATGCTGCATTGGTATTAAATTCATAACTCTGCAAACCATCTTTCATTGTAAAATTTTTGCACGAATAATCTTCCGGATTAAAGCGGCACAAACCATGGTTGGTCCCCAGCCACAACATCCCGCTGTTGTCGCAGAGGATGGTGTAAACTGCATTGTTGGGCAATCCATTCTCTGTAGTAAAATGGGTAAAATTATTAGTTGATTTATTGTAACGGTTCAAGCCTCCGCCATTGGTTCCAATCCATAAATTACCTTTTTTGTCGAAAGCTAAAGAGCGCACATTATTATCATGAATACTTTTCTCATCGCCGGGAATATTTGAATAGTGAACCCATTTTTTTTCACCGGACTTCAGACAATATAATCCTTTATTACCTCCAGCCCAAATATTGCCTTCCGCATCTTCTGTGATAGTAAAAACAATTTTTGAAATGCCAGCATCATTGTTTTGAATATATTCAACAGGAATGAATTTTAGAGACTGTCTAAAAATTAAAAATTGGCATGCCAGTCCTAAAAATTGATAGGAAAAAAGTTATTAAAAGAGATGTGAATAAAAGACTATCAGTTTGACGTTTAAATAATAATTCATAGCTTTATGAAAATCAAACACATAAAGTAAAATGAAAACCTACCCAAGCAGTCTCACCGATAGTCAATGGAGTGCAATATTAGGCATTTTAGACGACAAACGGAAACGAAAACACAGTTTAAGAGAAATTTTTAATGCGCTGTTCTATTTGCTTAAAACTGGGCTGTCAATGGCGCATGCTGCCGTTCCATTTTCCGTCATGGAAGCTTGTTTACTACTATTTTACCAAGTGGAAGAAGGATGGGAAGATAGAACTCATCCATGAAATACTCAGGGATAAGACTCGAAAGCAAGCAGGCAGGGCTTCATCGCCAAGTGTTGGTATAATTGATAGCCAGAGCGTAAAGACAACAAGCGTCGGAGGCTTGTGCAGAGGGATTGACGGGGGTAAAAAGTTAAAGGCAGAAAGCGGCATATTATTGTAGATACAATGGGACTACTTTTAGCGGTTGTGGTTCATGCGGCAAATGAGCATGACAGTAAATCAGCCCCAATGGTTATAGCTGACCTCAGAGGCAGGTTTTGCAGATTGGTAAAGATAGTAGCTGATGGCGGGTATAGAGGCGAGTTAATTGAAAATACCGGCTTAATGGACATTTTTTAGGCTAAAAACCTTCGAAAGCATTACTATTGTTAGCTTTGAGGACAATCAAAGGTTATGAATAAAAAAAATGCTTTTACTGTGGTAAAAGGTTTGTAAAGAAAAACGGACTTGTAAAAGGAGTTCAATTGTATAAGTGTGCTCATTGTGGGAAACAATTTTTAGGTGGGCAACGCATCAATAACGAGCAAATATGGGAAGAATACAAAAGTGGTAAAACAGACCTATTTGCAGTTAGCTCCACAAGTATAATTGTTCTGTTAAAACGATTCAAAGGCGGTTAGACAAGATTAAAATAGTGGCTGAAAAAAAAACAGGTAGAGTAGTCGTTGTATTAATGGACACCACCTATTGGGGCGGGGGTTTTGGCGTAATGCTTTTTAAGATGCCTACACCAAAGAAAACCTTTGGAAATATTATGTAAAGACAGAGACCAATGGGCTGTATATAGAAGGAATTAAGGAGTTAAAAAGGCGAGGTTTTACTATTTCGGCTATTGTTTGTGACGGAAGAAAAGGCTTAATTGCGTCGTTTAAGGGTATTCCTGTTCAAATGTGCCAGTTTCATCAAGCAGCAATAATTCGAAGATATTTGACCCGTAAGCCAAAGCTAAAAGCTGCACAAGAGCTGATGGATGTTGTAGATTTGATGAAGCAAACAGACAAAGAAAGCTTTGTCGGAGCATTAGGGCTATGGCTTGAAAAATGGAAAGTGTTTCTAAACGAGAGAACTGTAAATCCGACTACAAACAAATCGTTTTATACGCATAAAAGGCTTAGAAGTGCTTATCGTAGTTTGAAGAATAATTTACCTGTTTGTTACTTGGCACGATAACAGGGAACTTCAAATACCTAACACAACCAATGCTATTGATGGACATTTCGCAGATTTAAAAAACAAATTAAGAAACCATAATGGCCTATCAATGAAACGGAAAATGAAATTTATAGATGGGTTTTTAAAGGTATAAGGGCTTTCTGAAAATATCAAAGGCTTACAATATACAGTAAGCCTTTGATAAGACATTTTCGTCAAGCATCTGTTTTATCCCTGACAAGTTGCTCCCCAGCAGAGCTTGTTTCCGTTTTTACAGACATGCAAAGAAATAAAATATTCAAGAATAATGTAAAAAAGTGAATAAAAAAACAGCATTAAAAATGTCCACTTGAACCAAGCGTCTAAAAAATAGCCTAATTTTTGTCCATTACTCCAAAATACCCGCAAAACGTTTGGGTGGGTGGTTGAGGTTGTAAGTAGATCGAATACAGCCTCGAAATTCGAAGTATTGCCAAAAAGATGGATTGTTGAAAGAACTTTTGCATGGCTCGAAAGCTATCGAAGATTGAGTAAAGACTTTGAGTTCCAAACCGAAACGAGCCAGACAATGATCCAACTTGCCATGATAAAATTGATGCTTAATAGAATTAGAAAATAAAATTTAGACAGGCTCTTAGTGAAGCCGGATTTTGAAAATCAATTTCATTTACCTTAACTGTATAAATTTTTCCAGCTCCGGTTCCAATCCACATGGTATTTTTGCTATCACAAAACAAGGTGCGAACTTCAGTAGCTCCAATTTGGATTTTGAACTTTATTTCCTTTTTACTTTTTGAATTAACTACACCTATAAGCCCTTGCCATGTTCCACACCAGAAATTAGCTGATTTATCCCTTGTCATAGCGGAAACCGAACTCTTGTAATGACTATAGGGTGTTGTTTCCAAAAAGAATTCTTTTTTAGCCACATCATACCGGAAAAAACCCTGAATTGCCCCTACCAAATATCCCGATTCTGTTTCGAGGAACGAACGAACGTTTATGACATCGTTATTATAAACTATCTTCTTTTTATTCTCACCAGGACTCAAGTGCTCCATAACTTTCATCACAGGTTCCATTTTTACTAAGCCTTTTACACCGCATCCAATCCAAGCCATTCCTTCATCATCAGGTACTATTGTTATAATATTGTTAGTAGGAATACTTCCCTCCTGTCCTGGTTCATGAACAAACTGCTCAAACTGGTCGCTGAGGATGTCGTAACGAAAAAAACCCATATAGCTAGAATATATCCAAAGTATTCCGTTTTTATCAATGAGACCCATTTTTAAACCGTCTATTTCAATTTCAGGAATTTTTTTGTTGAGCTGAACAATTTTTTCAACTCCTGTTTTAATATTTAATTTGTAAAGCTTTCCATCTCTTGTAAAAGCAAAATAGTTGTTTTGGTGCAAAAGTATGTCATCTTCATACCTTTGCTGAACAGTACCTGCTTGATGCAAATCGAGACCAGGGAGGAACTCGTCAGTATTTTTATCGTATCGGTAAAGATGCTTTTTACTGATGGCAATAAAATTATGCGCTACCGAACTATAAGCAACAGAAAAAACGCTGGTATCCAATTTGCCGAAGCGATCATACAAATTTATTTGGGCAAACCTTTTGACATTGGATTTAAAAACATAAACCCTACCAGACACGTTTAACATTATATTGCTTAATGAGTCACTCGCGGCAGTTGTGTTCCTAAAATGCCAATCCTCAGGCAGTTGAAAGTAATCACACTCAGCATTACTTACACGAACAAGTTTTTCCTCTGTAAAAAAAAAGAATGCATTGTTATCCTTCTTCAACCTATAACTATAGCTTATATAGCCTGTGCCAAGTTTGCAAGCAAAGGACTTATTGAAGGCTAATTTTTGGGGATCATAAAGGCGTGCTTCTTCCAATGTTTCAAGATAAATATTTCCATCAGGCAGTAAAAACGCTTCTTCCACAGGATTGTCGAGTATGCTATTAGCGTCATTAGAATTGTGCCGAAATAATTTTGAATTATATCCGTCAAATCTTGCAATACCCAGTTCACTATAAATCCACAAGTAGCCTGTCGTGTCTTTAAACATTTGCCACATACTACTCGTTGTAAGCCCATGGGGTTCGGAGTATTTTGTAAACGTGTATTGCTGCTGAGCAAGACAAACAGAACTGCCAAGTAAAGAAATGATTATATGAAAAAGGCATGCTCTCATTTTGTTACCAAGTTTTTAATTTTCGCCAACAATTCTTCCGTCTCAAACGGTTTCCCAATAAAATCATTCATACCTGATTTGTAGCACAAATCTACTTCTTCTTTAAGTACGTTGGCCGTCATGGCAATGATTGGGGTATTGTTTTTTTCACTATCGAGGTTTCTTATGGCTTGGGTGGCTTCAAAGCCATTCATTACCGGCATTTGAACATCCATAAGAATAATATCAAATGTAGATGATTTTAATTTCTCTACGGCAATTAAACCATTTTCTGCAACTTCAACATAAACACCTTCAATGGCATCTTCTAACTCTTCCTTAGCTACAACTACATTGAATTCATTGTCTTCTACCAATAGAATTTTTATTCCTTTAAGTGCATCAGCGATATTGGTTTGAGCATCATCTGCCGGCATTATTTCTGTTTTAGCATCGGCTACAGCATAGGGAATAATGAAATGAAACTGGCTACCTTTACCCTTTTCACTTTCTACCCAAATTTTTCCATTGTGTAGTTCTACTAATTTTTTTGAGATGCTTAAACCCAAACCCGTGCCTCCAAACTTCCGGGTAGTATCGCTGTAAGCTTGTTCGAATGATTCAAATATTTTACCCATTCTATTTTCATCTATACCAATTCCGGTGTCCGATACGGTAAAATGAAGACTAAGTTTATTACCATCTTGCTCTGATTTTATTGAAGTAGTAACCGTTCCTTTTTCAGTAAACTTAATGGCATTTCCAATCAGGTTGATTAAAATTTGTCGCAATCGGGTAACATCTCCTTGAACATTTAATTCTTGATTGGGAATATCTTTAACCAACTCAAGTCCTTTTTCTTCGGCTTTGAATTGCATGATGGTGTGGACATTATTCAACAATTCATTTACAGAAAATGATTCATGCTCTAATTCAATTTTTCCGGATTCAATTTTAGAAATATCTAAGATGTCATTGATGATAACCAATAAAGAATCTGAAGATTGTTTTATACCTTCAAGATACTCTTTCTGATCATCTTTAGGGTTTCTTCTTATGAGAATATCCGTCATGCCTTTTATAGCATTCATAGGTGTACGAATTTCATGACTCATATTGGCGAGGAACAGATGCTTGGCTTTTTCACTGGCTTCGGCTTTTTGTTTTTCGGCTTCGATGATTTGGTTTTTGTGTTGTAGTAGTTTTTGAGTTTTTCTGGTATATCGAAGTCTGGTATATAATCCTATTGAAAGTATCAAAGCCGAAATTCCTAAGAATAAAATCCAGTTTCTGGTTGACTTTTGTTTGTTGATTTGACTTTGAAAATTAAGCTCTGATTTAAGTTGTTGTTGGGTGAATTGATTCTCTAACTCCAACCTTGTTACTTCACTGCTATTTCTCCAAACGGCTAATGTATCTTCTGCCTGTACATGTAATTTATAATTTTTCAAAGCATTGTTATAGTCCCCAATGGCTTCATAAGCTTTGGAAAGTATATCATAGTTGTCAGAAATATTTTTATTATACGTTTGCTCCGATACTTTTACTTCTTTAATTGTTTGGATGGCATGGGTATATTTTTTCAGCCCCAAATAAGCCCTTGCTTTTTCTGTAAAAAAAATGGGGTCTGGCTTTTGCTCTTTATTTCCTTTATAAAATGCCGCTACTTCATTTAGTTCAGTTAACGCTCCTGAATAGTTTTTGGATAAATTTTTAATTCCGGCGTTTAGCGTTTTTGCAATATTAAAACAAGGCTCACAGCGTTTAACATTTTTCATAATGTACATGGCAGAATCTATGTAGTGTTGGGCTTTTGCTTCTTCTTTTAATTTCAACATTAAATTAGATTTGCCAAGATATGCACTACCCAGTTGGAAGGTATCTTTCAAAGAATAAGCAACCTCAAGGCTTTTATCAATGTATTTTTCTGCTTCTTTATAATTTCCTATTTGGGCATGAATGCCAGCAATTGCTTGGTTATTTCGGGCATAAGAAAAATCTATTAATTTCAATTCTTCAGATAATCTTTGACTTTCCAAAAGGTAACTTAACGCTTTTGGATACTTTTCCTTCTGACTGTACCATTCACCTAAAGCAAAAGTTATTTCCCGTAATTCTTTATGGTTAGTGGGACTATCTGATAAATTGCTTTTCATTTTATTGAATTCATTAGTCAAGTCTTCCTCTTTCACTTTTTCGTTACATTCAAAAGCTAAACTAAAGAACGCCACAAAAACAACCGGCATTTTAGAATCATTGGCAACTTTTGCACTTTCTATTACTTTTTTAGCATTTGTACACTTGCACTCAATATTGCCTTCACAAGTTTCTGTACTAAGCATATATAAAAGCGGCAAGTATCCATTTTTGTTATTTTTTATAGATAGCTCTATAGCTTCATTAATTTCCTTATTCCATTTCTTCCACCAGGCTGGTTCTTGATTGGGCATGAAATCCATGTTCAATCTCTCCCAAATTGCTTCTAATCTTACCGTTTCAGGTTTCGATTTATCTTTCCAAGTGGCATATAGCTCATCATCAGTTTTGGGCTGACAATAAAGAGTGCAGGAAAAAAACATTCCAAAAATGATTAGGAAGTATTTAAAATGAATTTTTATATTAGCGATGTCCATTATTTCATTTGCTGGTTTTATTTCAACAGACATTTTAGCTTTAACTTATATCCACATCCGGATAAGCTATTACGCCCGTCACTCAAGCTTCGTTTTATAAAAAAGTGGAAAGTTTGAATATTCATATCCACAAAAACAAATACAATAATTATCGCACAAATATAGCTGCCGTTTGTTCAAAAATCAAGTAAAATAAAAAAATATTTGTATGCTGCCCCCAAGTAAGGGCTTTAAAACAAGGCTGTCAGGCTCATACGCCCTACATGTGCTACGCGGCTGTTTTCCGATTTTCGCCCCTCGTATTGTAAATTAAGCTGCAAATTGCCCGGCAAACGGGTACCATAATTTAATGTCCACAGCCAATTTTGGCCAGGCTGCAAACCCTCAAGCAAGGCAAAAGCGGCTGGCGTATTGGTAGGCCCCAAATAGGCAATATTTACCCACGACAACCGGCTGTTTATACTATTTTGTCCAACAGCGGCAAGGGTATGCTCGGCGGTAAGGCGGTGTTCGCGGGTGGTTTCGGGTGGGTTGGCAGGTGGATTATTTGGTTTGTTAAACGCATGTTTATACCGATAACTTAGTATAAAACGCTGTTTGTTGCTAATAATGGCTGTTAGCTGAGGCTCAATTTGTTGGTTTTGCAGGTGGTAATTGCGGTTGGCAAACGCCATTGATGCCGATGTGGTGTTGCCCCTGCCATATTTAAGTATAGCGGTAAAACGCCTGCCTAATCCTTGCCGCCATTGTGCCAAATACTCGTTGCGCGTGCGGCGGTCGGCACCACTTACCAAATTGGCAGTAGTGGCAATATTTATGCTCTGCAGCATTAGCTCCCAAGCGGGGTTACTGCGATTAAGGTATAGTGTGTTTTGCCAGGTCGAGTTTTCGCTGATGGTTTGCAGTAGCGTGTCGCGGCCAAAGGGCAGCCAAGCCAACCACCGGGCTTGTTGCGTTGTGGCCACCTTGCGCATTAAACTAATAGTATGCTGCGTTGATACAAGTGCTAAGATACTGCGCCAGTTATTTTTTCTTCCGGATATTGAAGTCGTGTTTAAGCCAAGCTTAGGCGTAAGGTATAAAGTTTGACTCAATAAGGCATTGTTTGTGCGCAAATAATCGCCCGTAGGTAAAAGCAAGCGGTTATAGGTAGTTGTGTCAGATAGCGCGGCCCCTTGAGGGTCGTATTCAAACTCGCCGGTTTGCTGTAGTCCATCGGTGTTGTAATCCTTCCAAATATAAGCACCGGGGCCATTGGTAGCCGGCTGATAGTAATATTCGGTTTTTTGCTCTTGTCCCGACCCAATTTCGTACTGCGTGGTGCTGCGCAGCAAACCGCGCCACCACCCGCCTTGATGTGTTAAACTGCCTAATAAATTATTGGCAGGTTTATTATTGGCGGCTATCAGCACCGAGTCGGTTATGGCTAAGCGCCGCCAGTTTAGCTGCCATGCCCATTGCTGTTGCTTTTTATTGCCAGCCCAGGTGCCGCCAATATCAAGGGTTTGGCTTTGCGAAGCCATCCGGTAAGTTTGATTTTTAAGGCCAAAATCTATGCGCCGTACAAACGATAAACGCAGCGCTTTTTGACTGGTATCGCTATTTGTTGCCATTAATTTCCAATCGTACCAAGCGAAGCTTTGCGGGGTAAGACTATCGAGTAGCCAGCGCGCATTTTTTTCGGCTTGGGTAGCTATGGCAAAAGTAAAGCCTCGCAAACGGCCTTTGCTCAGTTTTTTTTCGAGGCTGCTAACTGGCCTTATAAAACTACTGCTGCTACTGCCTTTGCCCTGTTTGGTTTGCAGCCAGGTACCGCCTATTTTAAATAGCCAGCCTTTGCCTAAGGAAGTTTGATTTTGCAAATCATGTTGCCAACCCCTATAAGTAGTGTCGGTAGTGGCTAACCAACTTAGATCGTAGGTGGTATTTAGGCCATTTGCACCTTTAATGCCCATTTTTATTGCCGCCAAATGTTGCCCATAGGCGGGCAGCCCCCCCCCAATACCTGATGATCCGGTAATGACAGAAGAGGTAGCCGGCAAATTCCAATTCCGGGCAAATTCCACTGGTCTGTATGGCTCAACCGGAATAAACTGTTTGTTGGCAAACTCGTAACGCAATTGCTGCTCAAAATGCAAACGGTTGCTTAATGCCCAGCTATTTTGCCAGGTTAGGGCTGCCGCCAGTCCCAAATTATCGGCATCATCTTTTTCCGAAAAAGTATTGGCATCGCGTTGGCTTAGCGCTAATTCGGCGTTAACAATACCGTTTTTGGCTATTTGCGTTTGCGCACCAAGCGTTAATAACTGCCGCTGCTTGGGGGTAATTAACTGTTGTACGGGTGCATAACTACCCGTTTTTTGTTGGGTAACCGTATCGGGACTAACCCATTTAAAAGCCCTGCCGTTTAGGTTTTCGGTTTGAGGGATATAGTCGCCAAAGCCCTGCCCTACATAGCTAAAACGCACCGCATAGCTTGCCGTGGTGTCGTTTCGCTGTACTAAAACATCCGGATAAAAATGAGTGCCAACAGTAGTATCTTTTAAAGCATATAAAGGTACTAAACTTTGAGGCGAATAGCCTACACTGTCAATTCCGGATACAATGGCACTCAACGGGTTATCGCCGGCATTTTTAAGGGCATTTTTTTGCGCGTCGCTTAACGTGTAATCGCTTACAGGCTGGTTTTTACTGTCGGTTTCGTAAAAATGGGCTATCCTTATTTGAGTTTTGCCTTGCTGCCATTGGGCATGGGTTAATAAGGCAGGGCGCAAATAGGTGCGGTCGGTATATTCAAACTCAACTACTAAGCGCACATCTTTGGTAATGGGCATTTTGGGGGTAAAGCCCAACTCGGCAGTGTTATAATCTATTATATAATCGTTGGTAGCGCCGCGCGTCAGCAAACGGCCATCAACATAAACCCGTTCGCTGCCCGAAAGTACAACAATAAAATTTTCGCCGTTAGCTCCTACCAATCGGTAAGGTCCCTGGTTGCCTTCAACAGGGGTTAAGGTTTGTCTTTGGTAAGCTCCTTTGGCTATGGCCGCAGCCGCCCCAAACGTTAATTGCTGCTGTCGTTGTTTTTCGGCTTGTTTATTAATATTAAAATTGGTTTGGTATTTGGCACCTAATAAATTGCGCTGTACCCGCATAAAATAGCCATTAGCAGGGTTGGTAAGTGAAAAATCGCCAAGCAATAGGCTGTGGTTTTGTTTTTTTAGTTCGATATATATTTTGTCGAATTCTTGTAATTGCTGGGTATTGCCTTCGGGCTGTATGGGCAGATTATTGTCGTTCAAGGCGGCTAAAATACTAATATCGCCGGGCAATTTGCCTGCAATTTGAAGGTTAAAATTTGAATTAACACTTAGGTCTTGGTTGTTGCCAATGGCAATGCCGCGCGTTAGGCTGCCATTGTAGTTTAAGCCGCCAAAATCGAATAACGAGGTGGCGGTGGTGGGTTTAAGCTGGTAGGCATTACCCGTATAAGGCAGCTCGCCAAAAGGCGTGTTTAGCTGCTTGTTTTTATGCCTAAAGGTTTGTGCTAAGTAGAATGGCATTACGCGGTAACGAGCCATTAGGCTGTCGGGCGGGGGTGTGCTGGCAGCAGCAGTTGATAATATTGAGTGCCGAAAAATGATTTTTGCCTGCGCCGGATAAAGTTTATAAGCGGCAGTATCGGTAAAGGGCTGCCCGTTGGGGTAAAACAAGGCAAAAGTATCCGGAAAAACGGAAAGAGTATCTAAGGTAATCGTATCGGTGCCCAGCCCAATTTTTATCCATTTTTGCCTAAGGTTCGAAAGGTTAAAACGCGCATCTGTTGGTTTAACTAAGCTATCTTTGGCGGTTGTTTGTGCGTTTAACTGCAGCCCTGTCCAAATTAATAAACAAGGTATAAACAAGGAAACTAAAAAAACAAGCTTTTTGGGCACAAAACAAAGACAATTTGTAAATCAGCGCAATATATTACCGCCTACCAAATATTAATTTCAGTTTGTTTAACGCTAAAAATAGGGCTTTAGTTGCATTTGGGGCTGCTTGGGTTTTAGGTTGAAAATTATTGCTTGCTAACAACTTTGTGTTCTGGAGATATTTACTCGGTCTTTCAGAGTGGTATTGGGGTTATTGTCGGCCTGTTTTTATCCGGAAACCATACCATTTTATTAATTTTGCCGCCGGTTTGTAATCAATATTATTAAATCAAACAAAACAACGTGCCAAACTATGTCGTTTTTAACCGATATTGCAAGCTGGCGGCAACAGTATAACCGCCACAGTTTACCCGATGCGCCTTTGCCTGCCAACCCCTTAGTACTTTTTGCACTTTGGTTTGAAGCATGGGCAACAACACAAGACCCTAACCGTATAGATATGAATGCCATGATTTTGGCTACTGCAACGCCAAACGGCAAACCATCGGTGCGGGCAGTATTGTTAAAAGGTTTTGATGAGAATGGTTTTGTTTTTTATACCAATTACTTAAGCCGCAAAGGAAACGAACTAACCGCTAACCCGCAAGCAAGTATTTTGTTTTACTGGCCGTCTCTTGAGCGGCAGGTTAGGGTTGAGGGAATTGTAGTAAAAACATCGGCGCAAGAGTCGGTGGAGTATTTTGCCTCGCGCCCGCGCGAAAGCCAGTTGGCTGCTGTTGCCTCGCACCAAAGTCAGCCTGTTGCCAATCAGCAGGCATTGCAAGCCCTTTTTGATGCCGCCCAACAACAATTTGCGCCTAATGCTCCCGTAGTTTGCCCCACACATTGGGGAGGGTACAGGTTACAGCCTAATTATGTGGAGTTTTGGCAAGGCAGGCCTAACCGCCTACACGACCGTATTACCTACAGCCTACTAATTAACGATCCACCCGAAACCAATACATCAAGAACTGCTGATAGTAATTGGACAATACAAAGATTAGCCCCTTAGTTTAGTTTAGTTCGTTACTTAAATAGCAGTGTTTCAAGTTAAAATAATATAGCTTGCTAAGAACAAGTAAACAGAAGAAAAAGGCAAGTTGTTGTGTTTTCTTATAACCAGCCATGTTGTTGATACCAGTTAAGTGTTGTTTTTAATCCGGATGCCAAAGATGTAGTGGCTTCAAAATTAAAATCATTATATGCTTTAGCAGGGCTACATATCCATGCAGCTTGCTCCATTTCTATTATCTTTTGGGTATTTAGGGTTGTGGCAGTTCGCCCACGCAGTTTTGCCCAACCTTGTGCAATTATAGCCATAGTTTTAATAAAAGAGCGAGGTAAACTTATAGTAATTATTTTTTTCTGTAGAATTTGGGCTGTTGTTTTGGCTAAATCGTGCCATATGTAGATTTGGTTATGGGCTAAAAAATACGTTTGATTTATTGTGTTTTTGCTTTGTGCGGCGGCAATTAGGCCGTTTACCAAATCGTCAATATAAATTAAACTCAAAACTTGTTTATTACCTGTGGGCTGCAGTAAGATACCGCGCTTAATAAGTTTAAAAAACAGCAAAACATCGGTTTCGCGGGGGCCGTAAACTACCGGTGGCCTTATAATGGTAATGGGCAAAGGCGGTTGTTGCTGCTGTTGCTGTGTATAGTTTAGGCATACTTGTTCTTGTGCCCATTTGCTTTTGCCATACCAATTAACGGGTTTGGCGGCCATAGCTTCGATAAGCGGCAAATTAGGTACTGTGGGGCCGGCGGCAGCCAAACTACTTGTAACCACAATGTGTTGTATGTTTTTATTGTACTTGCTAATGGCCTGCAATAAGGTAGCAGTTGTGGCAACATTGCCCGCCTCAAACTGTTGCAAACTATTGGCTTTTACTACACCTGCAATATGAAAAACATGGGTAACACCCTGTAGCGGCCCTTCTAAACTTTCAATATTTGTTAAACCACACTGGTATAAAGTAATGGGTAAATCTTGTATCCAGCGCAAATTGCTGCTTGCCCTAATTAGCCCCCGAACCTGCCAACCTTGCGCTACTAACTGCTGCGCTAAATGGCTGCCAACAAAACCCGAAATACCCGTTATAAGCGCAATTTTATCGAAATTATTGCTATTCATGGCCAAAAATTTGAACGCAAAATAAGAAAAACTTAACTTTGCGCCTTCAGAATTAATTCAGATTTAAATAAATTAATTATCGAAATTGACCCGCAAGTTAGGATGTTTATAAATTAAACGCTAATATTGTGTACGTTTTCCGGATATATAACCCGGAAAATAGCCAATAGCTTCTTTTTCTTTTATTTGTTTGAATAAGTTATTCATTTATTTTTCAGCCTGCCAATAGCATTTGGCTTAAAATCAATCCATTTAAACAGTGAGTATTTTTAATAAGTGTTATGAATATACCGTACCCGACCATTACAAAGCACTGGGTATTTACCCTTATTTTAGAACGGTAGAAGAAAGCGAAGGGCCTATTGTAAAAATGGAAGGCCGTGAGGTTATTATGGCTGGCTCAAACAATTATTTGGGCTTAACTGCCCACCCAAATGTTAAATTGGCCGCCGTTGAAGCCTTGCTTAAATATGGCACAAGTTGCTCGGGCTCGAGGTTTTTAACGGGCACCATAGATTTGCACGTAGCGTTAGAAACCCGCTTAGCTAAATTTGTAAACAAAGAAGCAGCCTTGCTGTTTAGTACCGGATTTCAAACCGGACAAGGCGTTTTGTTTCCGTTAGTTGGCCGCGGCGATATTATTTTTTCAGACCGAGATAACCATGCGAGTATTGTTGCCGGAAATTTATTGGGCCAAGCTACTGGCTGCAAAGTGGTGCGCTACAAGCATAACGACATGAAAAACCTTGAGCGGGTATTGCAAATTGCCCCACCCGAGGCCAATAAAATTATCGTATCAGATGGGGTGTTTAGCACTTTTGGCACCATTGTAAACCTGCCCGAACTAAACCATTTAGCCAAACAATATAATGCCGCCGTTTTATTAGACGATGCCCACGCCTTTGGTATTATTGGACAAGGCGGGCGAGGTACAGCCAACGAGTTTGGCCTCGATGCCGATATAGACCTTATTATGTGCACGTTTAGTAAAAGTTTGGCCTCGTTGGGCGGGTTTGTTGCCGGCGAAGAGCGCGTAATTAACTATCTGCGCCATACCTCGCAGGCACTTATTTTTAGTGCTTCGCCTACACCTGCCTCAGTTGCAGCCGCCATTGCCGCTTTAAATATTTTAGAAGACAACCCCAATTTGGTGCAAAAAGTAGTGCAAAATGCCCAGGTAATTCGCACTGGCTTGCGCAATATGGGCTATAACGTTCCCGAAGGCCGCTCGGCTATTGTGCCTATAATCATAGGAGACGACGAACTGACTTTTAGAATGTGGAAAATTTTGTATGATGCCGGCGTATTTGTAAATGCTTTTATTGCTCCGGCTACCCCACCCGGAAGGCAAATGCTTAGAACAAGCTATATGGCCAGCCACGAACCCGAACACCTGAATAAAATTCTAAACGTTTTTGACGAAATAAAAAACAAATTTGGCGTAGGGCGGTTTTCACACACCTAAAAAATCAATCCAATTAAGATAGTTTCCTGGTTTAACTGCGCCATAATTGCCATAAAGTGTCAACAAGGTTAATCCGGTTTTAAAGCATTTTGTTTTTTACCCTACCAGTACTGTTTATCGGCAACGTATAAGGAATTTCCACTTCAAAAATAGTACCGTCATTGCCGCTATTATGCTGCTCACTAATAAAATATTGATGCAAATATAAATTTAATCCTAACTGTTTGTTTAGGGCGCGTATTTTATCAGTGGCATCGCGAACAAAATTTTTGGCCAACTCTGTATTTAACAAAAGGCAACCCGTATTGGGGTCAATGAGGGGCAAATCGCTAAAGAAGTTGGCTGCCAGTTTAGTCAGGTCATAAGCCCATTTACCACCATATAGTTGTGGTAATACCTTTGGTTTATATTGACCGCGAATGGTAAAAACCAATTGCGCGCCTTGGATATAAGCTGCCCGAACTACCTCGTTCAAATACTCCTCCGGATGATAGTTTTGATGGGGTGTTTGCCATAAAATATACTCGCCCTTAACAAAAGGAAGCACCGCTTGCCAAACTTCAAATAAATTATGCCCATTTGGTAATTTTAAATATTTAAATTCAGCTTCGGGTCGCCAGCCATTGCCAATAAAATCTTTCGTTAAAGTTTCGGTATTGTCGTTAGCCGCAGCACTGTCAATAATAATAATTTGCTTTTGAACGTATCCGGGTAAATTTGCCCGGCAAACTCGTTGTAAAATGCTAATAATATGGCTTTCGGCATTTTGTGCGGGCAATAAAATAGTTAATGTATTAAATTTGGGCATATTTTTTTAATAGTTTACCTTTCGTTGAGATGGCAAAAATAAGGCTTACTTGGTTTGAAATTTTATTTTCTTAATTACAAACAAATAAACTACCCGGTTTTCATCCGGATAATAATAAAAATGATAAAGACGATAAAGATGTTTTTTGTGGGGAAAAGTATCATAGTTAAATAACTCCTCCTTCCTGTTTCCGGATGATATTACTGCAAGTAAAATTTTTTATTCCGGATTAAAAAACTATGCCAAGCAAAATAAAGCAAAAACAAAATAAATCCGTTCTTTGTTAATTTATTGAAGCCTTACAAAACTCAACTAATTAGTTTGGTTTTCTTGGTTAATTCACTTAGAGCCTGTCTAAATTTTATTTTCTAATTCTATTAAGCATCAATTTTATCATGGCAAGTTGGATCATTGTCTGGCTCGTTTCGGTTTGGAACTCAAAGTCTTTACTCAATCTTCGATAGCTTTGAGCCAGCAAAGTTCTTTCAACAATCCATCTTTTTGGCAATACTTCGAATTTCGAGGCTGTATTCGATCTACTTACAACCCAACCACCCACCCAAACGTTTTGCGGGTATTTTCAATTAACTCGCCTCTATACCCGCCATCAGCTACTATCTTTACCAATCTGCAAAACCTGCCCTCTGAGGTCAGCTATAACCATTGGGGCTGATTTACCGTCATGCTCATTTGCCGCATGAACCACAACCGCTAAAAGTAGTCCCATTGTATCTACAATAATATGCCGCTTTCTGCCTTTAACTTTTTACCCCCGTCAATCCCTCTGCACAAGCCTCCGACGCTTGTTGTCTTTTACGCTCTGGCTATCAATTATACCAACACTTGGCGATGAAGCCCTGCCTGCTTGCTTTCGAGTCTTATCCCTGAGTATTTCATGGATGAGTTCTATCGTCCCATCCTTCTTCCACTTGGTAAAATAGTAGTAAACAAGCTTCCATGACGGAAAATGGAACGGCAGCATGCGCCATTGACAGCCAGTTTAAGCAAATAGAACAGCGCATTAAAAATTTCTCTTAAACTGTGTTTTCGTTTCCGTTTGTCGTCTAAAATGCCTAATATTGCACTCCATTGACTACGGTGAGACTGCTTGGGTAGGTTTTCATTTTACTTTATGTGTTTGATTTTCATAAAGCTATGAATTATTATTTAAACGTCAAACTGATAGTCTTTTATTCACATCTCTTTTAATAACTTTTTTCCTATCAATTTTTAGGACTGGCATGCCAATTTTTAATTTTTAGACAGTCTCTTAATATTGCAACCAAAATAAAGAATAATAATAACAAGAATGATAAAAGTAAAAAGTCATGCAAGTTAATCATTTATTACAAAAAGCCTTACAACTTGAATGGCTCACTATTGACGAAGGGGCCTACCTCTTTAACCACGCCCCAACGGCAGCATTAGCCAATGTGGGCAATTTATTGCGCAAACATCATAAGCGGCAAACACCCAATATCGTTACCTGGATAATTGACCGCAATGTCAATACCACAAACGTTTGTGTGGCAAATTGTAAGTTTTGTAATTTTTTTGTGCCACCAACCGAAAAACACGCCCACAAAGCCTATATAACCGATATGGACACCTACCGGCAAAAAATTGCCGAGCTATACCGTTTTGGCGGCGAGCAACTGCTGCTTCAGGGTGGGCATCACCCCGATTTGGGCCTGTCGTTTTATACCAATTTATTTGCAACTTTAAAATCCGAGTTCCCCGACCTCAAATTACATGCACTTGGCCCCCCCGAAATACACCATATAGCCACCCTTGGAGGACATACTTACCAACATGTACTACAGCAGTTAATAGCTGCAGGCCTCGACTCGTTTCCGGGTGCCGGCGCCGAAATATTAGTAGATAGGGTACGCCGTATTATTGCCCAAGGCAAATGCAACAGCAACCAATGGTTTGATGTAATGCGCCAAGCACATAAATTAGGCTTAACTACCTCGGCAACAATGATGTTTGGCACAGTCGAAACTATTGAAGAACGAATGGAGCACTTAGCGCGTGTGCGCGAAGTACAAGCCGAAAAACCCAGCGATGCAGTAGGATTTTTAGCGTTCATTCCTTGGCCTTACCAAGACGAAGGCACTACTTTACAACGGGTACGCCAGGTAAACAACGACGTTACCGGCGATGAATACGTGCGCATGGTAGCCCTAAGCCGAATTATGTTGCCAAATGTCGAAAATATTCAGGCAAGTTGGCTAACAGTAGGGCGTAGTATCGCTCAAATTTGCCTTCATGCGGGGGCTAACGATTTTGGTTCCATTATGATAGAAGAAAACGTAGTGTCGGCAGCCGGCGCACCCCATAGATTTACTGCATCGGGCATACAGCAAGCCATACGCGAGGCCGGATTTACACCACAACTGCGCAACCAGCACTATCAATTCCGCACCTTGCCTAACCATATCGAAGACCAAGTTGTTGCTTATTAATTAAAGGTAAATGGCTAAATGAAACAAAGCAAGAGCAAGAGCATTAGCATTAGCAGACGGACAAATAGCAGGAATTGGTAAAACATTTTAAGAAAAGTCTATTTTTATCAGCACCTGTCAGCATGTATTAAACTATGCCAAACAACAACAACAATATTTCCGGTAAAAAATCGCGTTTTCAACACCTAAAGGTTTTGTTGAGTTATTTTATATTGCTAATATTCGTTTCAAGTTTATGGTCTTGCCGTAGCCATAAACAGGGTATAAGTTTGAGTTCTGCCAGCCCCGTGCCACCACCTTCTACGGGCAGTTTGGCTAAAAATGCAATGGTAGTAAGTGCGCACCCATTAGCATCGAAGGCAGGATTAGAAGTACTACAACGCGGCGGAAACGCTGTTGATGCCGCCATAGCCGTACATTTTGTATTGGCTGTTGCTTTTCCGGTTGCCGGAAATATTGGCGGTGGTGGGTTTGCCGTTTACAAACCAATAAACGGGCAGCCTGCCACTTTGGATTTCAGAGAAAAAGCACCCGCAGCAGCATCGCGCAATATGTTTTTAGATGCACAGGGGCAACCCGTTGCGCAGTTGAGCTTGTATAGCCATTTGGCATCGGGGGTGCCGGGCTCGGTGGCAGGTATGTGGGCTTTGCACCAACAATACGGCAGTATGCCTTGGTCTGAACTGCTTCGACCGGCAATTAATATGGCTGCCAACGGGGTGCCTTTTTTATCGGCTACCATACCAAACGAACTTAATAATTTAGCCAGCGAAATAACTAAGTATAACACACAGCCCAACGCTTTTTTACAGCCACCCAACGGCGTTAAATGGCTGCCTACCGACACCCTGCGCCAACCCGACCTGGCCCAAACCTTATTGCGCATACAACAACAAGGGGCAAATGGTTTTTACCAAGGTAAAACAGCTCAACTTATTGCCAACGAAATGCAACGGCGTGGCGGCTTAATTACTTTAAGCGACCTCGGCAATTACCAGCCACAATGGCGCAAACCCTTGGTGGGCAACTATAAAGACCTACAACTAATTACCATGCCGCCCCCGTCGAGCGGTGGTGTAGCTTTGCTACAACTGCTAACGCTGCTTGAACGAAATCTGCCCCCTTTTTTACCTGCAAAACATTCCAAAAATCAAGTGCATGACCCGCAAATTATGCATTTGATTGCCGAAGCCGAGCGACTTGTATATGCCGACCGCAGCAAATATTTAGGCGACCCCGATTTTTATCCGGTTCCGGTAGATGGCTTGTTAAATCCTGATTATCTATCGCAACGCTGGGCTTTATTTCATCCGGATAAAGCTACGCTAAGCCATCAAATATTGCCCGGAAATCCCGGCGACACAACCAGCACCGACAACCGTTTTCATCCGGAAAAAGGAACTAAAAAATTGCAAAACACAAATTTGCCCAAAACGCCCACTGAGTCAGAAGAAACCACGCATTTTAGTATCGTTGATAAGTTTGGCAATGCCATAGCCATTACCACAACCTTAAACGACAGTTATGGCAGCCGAGTAGTAGTTGGCGGCGCAGGCTTTTTGCTGAATAACGAAATGGACGATTTTAGCCTAAAACCCGGTGTGCCCAATATGTACGGCTTAGTGGGTGGCGAGGCCAACGCCATAGCTCCACAAAAACGCATGTTAAGCTCCATGACGCCGACCATTATATTGCGCAACGGACAATTATATATGGTAGTTGGCTCGCCCGGCGGCTCTACAATTATTACAAGCGTGCTTCAAACGATACTTAACGTTTATGAGTTTGATATGACGCTTCAAACGGCAGTCAATACGCCCCGCTACCATCATCAATGGCGGCCCGACACCTTGTTTTACGAAGTAAACCACTTTGCCGACACTACTTTACAGCAGCTTAAAAAAATGGGGCATAACCCTATACCGCGCAAACCTATAGGCCGCGTTGATGCCATTTTAAAACGCCCAGCTGATGGCCTGCTCGAAGGGGCAACCGACCCCCGCGGTGAAGGTGCTGCTTTAGGGTTTTAACTAAGAACTGGTGCTTCCTAATTTTCAACGCCTTTTTAAAACAAGGCAATAGCACAAGCAAAACAGGCACAACAACTTAATCAAATAGCTACAAGGAAAGTGTAAAAAACGTACCTTTGTCCCCGTTTTTGGGAGCAATACCCATTTAAAATAGGATTTTTATTAGTAAACGTTTTATCCAATCAAAATATATCATGAATTTGCATGAATACCAAGCCAAAGAAGTTTTAGCAAGTTTTGGCATACCCATACAACGTGGCATAATGGCTACAACCCCCGATGAGGCAGTAGTTGCTGCCCAACTGCTAACCCAAGCTACCGGCACACAATGGCATGTTGTTAAAGGCCAGGTACATGCCGGAGGTCGCGGTAAGGCTGGGGCAATAAAATTGGCGAAAAATTTAGACGAAGTGCGCGAAAAAGCTGCCGCTATTATTGGCATGACCATGTACAACAGACAAACAGGCCCCGAAGGAAAACTAATCCGGAAAGTGCTTATTACTGAAGACGTTTATGCACCCGGCCCCTCGGAAGCAAAAGAGTTTTACATGAGTATTTTACTTGACAGAGCTAAAAGTTGTAACGTTATTATTTATACGGCAGAAGGCGGTATGGATATTGAAGAACTGGCCGAAAATCATCCGGAAAAATTGTTTAAAGAGTGGATTCAGCCCGGAGACGTTCTGCGCCCCTACCAAGCTCGTAAAATGGCCTATAATTTGGGCTTAACCGGAGTGGCTGCTACTAATATGGAACAGTTTTTACAAAAAGTATATACTGCCTATGCCGGTGCAGATTGCTCGTTGCTTGAAATTAACCCCTTATTTAAAACCAGCGACGACCGTATTTTAGCTGTCGATTGTAAAATGGCCATCGAAGAGTCGGCATTATATCGCCACCCCGAACTGGCCGCTATGCGCGACCTAGCCGAAGAAAACCCAACCGAAGTTGAGGCCGATAAATATGACCTTAATTTTATTAAGCTTGACGGCAACGTGGGCTGCATGGTAAACGGTGCAGGTTTGGCTATGGCTACTATGGATATTATTAAATTGGCAGGGGGTGCACCCGCTAATTTTTTAGATGTAGGAGGTAAAGCCAGCGCCGAAACTGTTGAAGCCGGATTTAGAATAATTTTAAAAGACCCCAACGTAAAAGCTATTTTGCTCAATGTTTTTGGCGGTATTGTGCGCTGCGACCGGGTTGCCAATGGTGTTGTAGAGGCTTATCGCAAAATTGGCCAAATAAATGTACCCATAATTGTGCGCCTTCAAGGCACTAACGCCGACCTTGCCAAACAAATTATTGACGAGTCGGGGTTGCGAGTACAATCGGCTATTTTGCTGCGCGAAGCCGCCGAAAAGGTAAAACAAGTATTAGAACAATAAAAATTAGCCAGCTATTTAGCTTGCAAATTAACTTGAGGCAAAAAATGGCTTCACCAACAAAAAATAGCCCGCAGATAACTAAATCTGCGGGCTATTTTGCTAAATATTTTTCAATATTTATTTTACGCTATTGGCTAACCACAAGTCGGGTCATGCGTGAGGTTGTGCCGTCTGCTACCCGAACCATGTATATGCCGGCTGGCAAATGGCTTACATCCATTGTAATTTTTGAATTGCCTTTGGTTAATAGTTGTCGTTGGCTTACAAGGGCTCGGCCAGTTAAGTCAATAATATCTATGGTGGCGTTTATTTCTGTTTCAAGAAGCTGAACATTAACATTTACCTGGCCATTACTTACCGGATTGGGGGAAACACTTAATTCGGTAAGAACCGGAAGCGCTGCGGGCTTCATTTCTTCAATTTCTCCCGAAGTGCGCCAAGTTGAACTTGAAATACTTGGTGTTAAGGCATAACAAGCAGTATTGCTGTAAGCGCCATTCCATCCGTAAATTTTTATATAATAAGTTTTAACCGAACCGTTGTTATAAATAATTTGCTCGTCAGTAGTACCTTCGTTTTCGCTGGTAGCCAAAACAGTGCCACTGCTGCTAACTAATTGCATGTCGTAGTCGGCAGGCAAATTGGTTAGGGTAACTTTAATATGTTTTTGCGAGCTGGTATTGCTAAATTTAAACCAGTCAACATCGGTGTTGGTGCCAATTTTTGCGTTAATTGTGGTATTGGCAGCTATAGATTTGGCTTTAGTTTTAGTATTATTATTTTCGTAGGTATCTGTACAAGAGCCTCCGGTAGTAGTAAAACTAACCGGGCTTGAGTAGGTGCCCGATGTGCCTGAGCAAACGGCTTGCACCTGATAGTTGTAGGTGGTGCCTGCGGTCAATCCGGATAAAGTGTAAGTAGTGCTAGTAATGCCGCTAACGGTTGTCCAGGTGCTGCCCGAGTTTAGTTTCCATTGTAAATTGTAGGTAGAGCCTCCCGAAACAGCAGTCCAGTTACAGGTTGCGCTGGTATTAGTAATGCCGGTAGTATTTAGGCCGGTGGGGGTGCCGCAGCTTCCGCCGCCGCCAACGGGAACACAGCCTTGCGAGCTTTGCAGGCTGTATCGGTAGCCTCCTGATTCAAGTACGGCGCGCATCCGGTTTTTTTGCCCGGTGCTAAACATATACATACAGGCATCGTCGGTATAGTCCATAAAGTTCATGGTCATTTCAACTGGCGAGCCCGAGCAGGTGCTGTAGTGTGGGTAAGTTGGGCATCCATAGTTTGCCGTGTTGTGGGTAGGGGTGTCGCTTACCAAGTCTGAGCCACAAGTAGCATCGCCCCAAATATGGTATAAATTTAGCCAGTGGCCAACTTCGTGGGTGGCCGTGCGGCCTTTGTTAAACGGATAGGTAGCAGTGCCTTCGGTGCCAAGATAGCGGTAGTCAATAACCACGCCATCAGTTGAGGACGGGCCGCCTGGGAATTGAGCATAGCCCAAAATGCCGCCTCCAATATTGCAAACCCAAATATTTAGGTAATTAGCGGCACTCCAGGGGTCAACACCTCCTTTTGAGGATTTTTTTACATCGTCATTTGTTCCCCACGAGGTTTTGTTTACATATTTGCGTGTAATTCCGGTGGTTGCGTTGTTAGTAGGGTCGCGTTGAGCCATGCAAAATTCTATCTCGCAGTCGGCAACATAAGATTGGAATACGCTGGGGGTGTTTGTCCAGTCGGCGTTTAATTTGCGAAAGTCGGCATTTAAAACCGTCATTTGCGAAGCAATTTGCGAGTCGGTAATATTTTCGGTACTGGTGCGGTAAACTACGTGGTAAACCGTAGGAATGGTAATTACCGCCCGGCTTTGTTCGGCAGCGCCCGATGCAATAAAATGAGCCGTTTGATGCTCAATTTCTTCCCAAGCTTCGGCCAGCCATGGATTTTCGGCTAATAGCCGTTCGCGCACTTCGTTTGCGCTACAATTGCGCTGTGTTTGTGCTTGTACTTGTATGGCAAGCAAACTAACAAACAAAGCAACAATAAAAGTAAATGAACACTTCATAATTCGGTTAGTGTTTGATTTTAATATTAACTATGTGGTTTTAAAATAAAAATTGTAATTTTAATGCAAGGGGGCAAAAATAATCCGGAAAAATGAATAAACGTTCACTTTGAAGTCATTATTTTGTCAAAAAAAACAAAATTTGCCTAATTTGAGTGTTTTTTCGCAATTCTGAATAGTATTTTCTAACAAACCTCTTGCCAAATTGAATTTTTTTCGATTTAAGCCTACCTTCTTTAAAGAATGTTAAAAATAAAGAGACAACTAAACTATAATTTCATGTTTTGGTTTAGTTTTATTCCGGATGCCCTAAAATATTGTCTTTCAAGCAATCAATTAAGTGATATAATAAGGTTCGGCGTTTTTCGTTTTTTAGCTAACCTAAAAGATTTTAAAATCAAAACAGGTAACAAAACAAAGTTTCGCCGTCTGTATTATTAAACATCCGGATTAATATTGTGTCTAAATAAACTAATTGGCAAGCCAAACAATTAAAGCGCATTCTTGTTACTTCAATTTGGCACTTACATTTTACAAAATAAACTTTTTAACTATACAACTTAACACCATGAATCTTTCCAAAATTTGTTTTTCGTTATTTTTATGCACGTTTGTAGCTTTTATGACCGCTGCCCAAAATAACACGGCAGCCGACAGCAAAACAAACATGAAAGACTCTTTTGACTATGGCATTCCTATTAACGAGTTTCCAACGCCCGCTAACGCCGAAACCGCCGGGGCAATTGTAAACTTTAACCTTGACTATATGGGCTTAAATGCCGGCGAAAACGAATTGCACGTTGACGAAAAAACAAAAGTAAAATTTAAAGCCTACCTAAACCCATCCATCAAGGCGTACTCGTTGTTTGCCATAAACCCCGATGGGGGCGAAGTACCGGTAAAAGTAGAAAAATGCGAAACAAACCCCTCTTGCCAATTTGCCTACGTTGACGGCAAAACTTGGATAAATGTGCTTTGCTCGCAGGTATATGCCTACAATGCTAATGCCCGCAAATTAGAGCAAGACACCGAAGAGGCAAAAGAAATTATAAAAGAAGAACAAAAACAAAAACAAGAAGCCAGCCGGCAGCGCGTACTTGAGCGCATCAAACAGTTTGATGAAAAAGAAAAAGGCAAAAAACACAAATAAACCTAAGAAAAATTAAGCTCTGCGCTGTTTTTTTTAGAAACAAAAACACCATTTTTATTTCCGGATTTGTTGCTGCTTATGGTGGCGTAAAATCCGGAAATTTTATTTTATCCGCAGCCAATCAATCAGTATGAAAAACACTACTATTCATAATAATCGCCTTGTATATTATTACTGTTTGATTGTGGTTTGGGTTGCGCTCATTTTATCCGGATATGGTTGTACCAAACACTATTACACCGCTACGGCGCAGTTGCCGCTGCCCAAACAAAATGCAGATATTGCAGCCAAATTGGCCAACAAAATGCAAAAAACACAACCGACTGCGGCAACAACAACAACATCGTCATCCTCTAATTTTTTAGATAATTGGGCACTATATGCCCCCGACACACAGCGCCTTTGGCTTACCCCCCCTCGGCTGGTGCGCGTAAATGTACACCTAGTAAACAATACCGACAGCACTAAAAATTTTACCCAACAAACAGGCCGCGAATTTGTAAAACGGCTAATTTTTTACGTCAATTATCGCTGGAGTAAAAACACAAAAATGAACCTTCCGGAAGGTGGAAATAAAACCCCGGTTTTGCCCATCTTAATTCAATTTGAATTAGCCGGGCAAACTAATCAAGCAAAAAATGAGGAGGGTATTTATTTTCATGCCAACGACTCGCTTTATTGGTTTAACAAAAAAGATAAAAGTTTGTATAACAAAACCTTGTTTGAAACCTACGGGGTAAACAAAGACTCGGTGTTAAATATTTTTTTGATTGAACACCACCCCGACAGCATTAAAAGCCGCACCTACAAAGCCTCGAACGATGGAATTGGCTACACCAACCACGTGAAATTGGCCAATAGCTACCACGCCTACCTTAAACTGCTTAATGCCAACGACCCCAATGCCTTAGAAAATACTGCCGCCGAAGCATCGAGCCTTTTATGCCACGAACTGGGGCACTCGTTGGGGCTTTGGCATACCTGGAATACCAACGACGGCTGCGACGACACGCCACAACATACCCAATGCTGGAACTGGGATGTTTGCCCCGACCATGCACCAAGCAATAATTATATGGACTACACCGCCCTGCGCGAAGCCTTAACGCCTTGCCAACTTGGCCGGATGCACGCTAATTTTACCAATCCAAACAGCCCACAACGCAAATACACCCAACCAAACTGGTGCAACCAAAACCCAAACGAAACTGTAACTATTTATGCCGGCGATACCTTGCGCCTAAACCGTTTTGTTGATATGCCAAGAGATATTGTAATAGCTAAAAATGGATGTTTGATACTGCAAAATGCACATTTAAACATGCCTCCTAACAGTAAAATATTGGTACAGCCCGGCGGCACTTTGCTATTATATGGCAGCACTATAACTTGCCTTTGCCCTAACCAAACATGGCGCGGAATTGAAGTGAAAAATGGCATTTTTAAGAAGGCAAAACTCCGCATTTTAAAACCTGCAACGCTTAAAAATATAGCTAACCGCCCACGAAGCAAGTAAACTATTAGCCAACAATTTTTATTGGCTGGGCCATTCTATTTGAACAGTTGATTTAATTTAAGGCTTTTGTAATAGCTGTTTCAGGGTGTTGTTCCACGCCTTTAGTAACTGATTATTAGGCCGAACTATAAATTGAGTTTTTGATTTTGTACTGCCGTTGTGATAAATGGAAAAAGCCCCCGAACCTTTGGGGCGGTTTTGTATATGCGTATTGGTGGCCGTTTCCATGCCTTGTACTTGCTTTATAAGCTGGGCATATTGGGAAGGGTCGAGGGGGATTTGCGCAGGCTGCCCGCCGCTATACACGCCCGATGAGCTTTCGTGTACTTCAATAGGTTTATAAATTAATTCGTTTTGGCCAATATAATAATTATTGCCATTGCCATCGGTATAATCGAGGTGTGTTACCTGTTGTTGGTTTGACATTAAATTGCGCGAGTTGGTTGTGTTGGTTGAGCGGCAACTTAGCAACAACAATAGGATGCCGAAATAAAATATTAAAAACCAAGGCGTACTATTGATTTTACTATTGAACAACATAAGTTATGGGCTTATTATATCCGGATAAATTTAAGATAATTTTATCGGCGCCCTGATATTTTACCGCTTCAATATTAAACATAAACTTTTGCAAACAATACGCCTCACATAGTTCGCCGTTACTATTATGGTAAAAATTTAAATTAACACTTGGCGGATTGGTTTTATTCCAGCTACCGTTCCAATAAAGCTCAAATTCGTGTTCTTTACAGCCGCAGCTATAACCTGCTTCTATATACAAACAGCAGCCATTGGCCATTGCACTGGAAATGGCAATAGGGTCGCTAACGGGTATGTCGCTGCTTATTTGTAGTTTTTGCAGCCCTTCGGGGAAAAGTGTATCATCGCATCCCCAAGTTGTGCTTAAAGTAAAGATGGCAATTAAAAGGCAAAGACAAGGTTTAAAAAACGAGGGTTTCATGGCAAAACAGGGTTTTAAAAATACATTAATAGATAAATAGACGTATTTACAAATAATTTAGTTGGTTTTATTTTGTAAATTTTCAAGTTATTGTCTTTTCTTTTACGCCTGCTTGTAGCGGCAATGCGTCTAAAAAAACGCTTAATATTCGACAAAATTACGCTATTAGCTTCAAATAGCAGCGATTTAGTGGGTTTTGTGCTTAAAAAAATCCGGATTGAATAAGGGGGTTGAGGTGGGATTGCCTTAATTTTATCCGGATAAAAATACAGGGCGTAAATTTATCCGGAAAATGCGTTAAATGATAACCTAAATATGGGATTAAAATTTTGCACCTAATTCAGTATTTTTTACAAAAGAAGCAACCGTTAATCTATGCACACCCAAAATTCTACCGATAGCGGAATAGGAAACTTTTTTTTTAATAATTCTTTGATTTTCGCTTCTTGACCACTGAGTTTTGTTCTGCTTGATTTTCTTCCTTTGGGTCTGCCTAAAATAACCCCTTCAGCTCGCTTACGAGCTAAGGCTTCTTTGGTGCGTTGTGATATTAAATTGCGTTCAATTTCTGCTGATAAACCAAATGCAAATGCCAATACTTTTGAACTAATATCGCTGCCCAAGCGGTAATTGTCTTTTATTGTCCATACTTGTATATCGCGGTTCATACATTCGTTGAGTATGCCCATTATCATTAATAAATTTCTGCCCAAGCGCGATAACTCTGAACAGATTAAAACATCGCCTTTCTTCATTTTTTTGAGTAGTTGACCCAATTTTCGGTCTTGCAGGCTTTTGGTGCCCGATATGGTTTCTTCTATCCATTTATATACAATATGTAAATGGGTTTGGCAAAACTGGTTAATTTCGTAGCGTTGGTTTTCTACTGTTTGCTTGTCGGTGCTTACCCGAATATAGCCGTAAATCATACTTAATTGTTTGTTTAAATTAATACTAAAAATTGCTGTTTAATTTAAACCTAAACCGTACAGAAAAAACTTAGACCATTATTTTATATTTATTATTAGCGTTTTTGTTAGACAAAACGGCAATATTTGCCCTTTTAATACCGCAGATAGTTGGGTAATATTATCGGATATTGAACGAAGCATAAAAGAAAAAATTGAACGCATAGGTACGCCTTTAAAAGACTGGGACATACAAATAAATTACGGTATAAAAACAGGTTTTAATGAGGCGTTCATTATTGACGGTGCAAAACGTAAGGAATTAATAGAACAAGACCCCAAAAGTGATGAAATTATACGACCGATTTTACGCGGCAGAGACATCAAAAGATACGGTTATGACTTTGCCGATTTGTGGCTTATAAATACCCATAATGGTATAAAGGAAAAAGGCATAAAACCTATAAATATAAAGGATTACCCAGCCATAAAAAAACATTTAGATGGCTATTGGAAAGAAATTGAAAAACGTGCCGACCAAGGCATAACACCTTACAATTTAAGAAACTGTGCTTATATGGAGGATTTTTTTAAACAGAAAATCGTTTGGAAAGCCGTTGGAAGAAATTTAGCTTTTTCATTGCTGGAAGAAGGTTCTTTTATTACTGCACCCGCTTCATTTATTACATCAAATCAAAATTTGTATTTACTTGGATTTTTATGCAGCTCTTTTGCAAAATATTACATTTTGAATAATAGCGATACAACAGGTGCAGGTGATGTGATGTTGAATATTCAATCGTTAAGTAGTATCCCAATTCCAATTCCTGATAAAAACGAACAAATCACTAAACTTGTTCAGCAAATTATTGATGATAAATCGAAGGTCGAAAGCACAATTAAACTTGAATCCAAAATCAACGAAATTGTAAACGATTTATATGGCTTTACGAAAGAAGAAATAGCTTTTATTGATTCTCAATAAGCGTGATTTCTTCTTCTGTCAGTTGATAAATTTTATATACTTCGGTGTCCAAATTTTTGTCGTTAAAATATATTTTGTTCTTTGGTTTTGGAACAGGTAAAAGCTCAAGAAATGCTTTTTTGTAACGATAACCGCTTTCACCAAGCCCACCTCCTGCATAAAACATTTTAAAAAAATAGGTTACTGCTTTACTATGCAATAAATGGTACAAATACGTTAAATTTTCTCCAGTTAAAATAAAACTCGTTGCTTCAGGAAAATACTTTCCTTCTTTATCAAGATAAAACTGAGGTTCACGAACAATCTCAGAATACATTATTTTTTGTTTAGAAAAATCCTCCCAATAACTTATGCTATCTTGCGTTTCAAACCATTTGTTATTGGTTTTTTTTCGTGCTTTTATTTTTTCTCCATTTACCAATGCTCGTTACCTGTTTGCTCTAAACGTTCCATTCCAAAAGAAAGTAAGTGAGCTTTTACCGCAGGGTATTTATCAATATCAATTTTTAGACTTGGAAATGTGGCAATCAACCAAAGGTCTGCAAACTCATAGCCATACCGCTTTATATCACGCCCTCTAAGAATAGGTCGTATAATTTCAGCAGATTTTGCATCTTCCTTAATCAATCTGTCTTTGGTTTCTCCATTTATTATAAAAGCTTCGTTGTATCCCGTCAATATTCCACGATAAATATTAATATCCCAATCTTTGAGTGGTGTACCTACCGCTTCTATTTTGCGTTTTATACTTTGTTCTATTGGGCTTAAAATAATCCAACTTTCTTGAGTGGTAAAACTACATTCTGTACCTTTTTGTCTAACAAAAACGCTCAATTCATTTAACACTTTTTCTTTTACAATACAAGCCAATGTTTTTTGTTGGTTCTTTTGTTTAGACAACAATAAAATATTGGTATCTACAGTAGCACTTTCAAATATTTTTTGCCCGGCAAAATCAATCAATAAAACAGGGTTGGTATTTTCTGCAAAAAATTGGCGTGTGTTTTCACCATAGCCTGCACGCATCCATTTATTAGAAGTTATAAAACATAAATTACCATTGCCTTTTAATAGTTCGTGCCCCTTTTCGTAAAACAAACTATAAATATCTCCGGTACGTGCAAAAGTTTGGTATCCTTCTTTTTCAAACATTTGGGCTAGTCGTCCACCCTCTTTTTGCAATTGTACATAAGGCGGGTTACCTATTACAATATCAAAACCATCTTTTACGCCAAACATCCATTCTACATCAAAAAAAGGCGAGCTGCTGTTTTGGTCGTAGGGGTTCCAGGCGGCTAAATTTTGAATTTCTTCTTCAAAGCCTTTTGGTTTTTCTCTTTCATATTCCAACTTTATTTTATCTTTTAAATTATTAATTAATTTATCAATACGGGTTCTTTCTTCTTTGTTTTTGTCTGTTTTAAAAGGAATTTGTTGTTTTGGTAGTGCTTCAAACAGATCGCCCTGGGTACTGTTTTCGGTTGTTTCTACCCAGTTTTCCCCTTCATATTTTTTGCGTTCTGCTTCCTGTTTGCTAATTTCTTCCTTGTAAAGGGCTATAAAATCTTCTCTGGGTTTGTAGGCATTTTCGCAAATATAAGTTTTTATTTTTTCTCTTAATTTTTCATCTTCTTTGCGCAGACTTTTTTTCTCCTTAGCACCTTTGGCGTAAAAATGTTTTTCACGAATACTCCAAAGTTCTGCTTTCATATTAAGCAATTCTGCTTTGTTTAAATCGAGTGGGTCGCTATTTCCGGCACCAATACTAATTAAGGTATTAGCGGCTACAAATTTAGTTTCTAAATTGGGTAAGGTAATTACACCATAATTTTCTTTATTAAAATCCATTTCGCCTTGTTCTACAATCAGGGATATAAAAAAACGCAGTTTGCTAATTTGTGCGGCTATGGTTTGTATGTCTATTCCATAAATGCAATTTTCTATTAAATACAATTTACGTCCGTAATCGCTGGCATTGTTTTCAAATACATCGTTTATCTCAGCCAGTCGTTTGCCTCTTTCTTCTTTGTCGCCAATTTTCAAAGCTGCCTCGGTTTCTTCAATTGCTTTTTGGCGTTGCAGGTCTTTCCAGTATTTGTTTTCGGGGTCGAGTTTTTGAAGTATATTCACCATTTTGTGTAGGATACCCATAGGGAAAGCCCCCGAACCGCAGGCGGGGTCAAGAATTTTACAGTTGTTAATGGCTTCAATTATAGCTTTTGTTTCTTTTTCGTCAAAAGTATTAGGTGTCTCGGTATAAGAAAATAACTCCCGTAAACGAGCTTCAAATGTTCCAGAAGCATCCTTGCTTCTGACTACAAGCATATCCTTACTTTCATTCAATAAAAATTCACCCACTTTTAATTTAGCCTTTACCGGATTTTGCCTGATATAATTTCTGATAGCGTTTAAGGCTTTCTCATTTCTTACGATATGGTCATACGATTCGTGCATCCATAATTGCCCTTTATTACCAGTTACTTTGTTTATTTCATTTGCAGTAAAAGATTTCCACGAATGAAGAATATCCGGTAACTTATGGTTTGCCAAGGGTTTTACTAATATATGGACATGATTGGGCATTATTACCCATTCGTCTAATACATATCGCTTGTTGTTGAAATGCAGTAAAGCATCGGCAACAATTTTGGCAATCTTAGGTTCTTTCAAAATACATGAGCCTTTTCCGGCACTCAGCAATTCTTCAATGCGACCTGAAGATAAACGATAATATTCTTTCTTTTCTTCAATAGACAGGTTTTCGGGCTTTAAACCATTCCTCCTTTTAAGCCATTCTTCTCTTTTGATTTTTATTTCTTCTACCACTTCTTTAGGTAATGAGTCGGCTAAGCGAAATGTGATGAAATACCAAACTTCTTCTTGTTGCCAGTGTGGCAGGTTGCCTTGGTGAATTTCGATTTCGTTGTAGGGGTTGAAAAATGCTTCAAAAGTATCTTGCTCTTTAGTTTGAGCAGGGATGCTCAAAGTACTTTTTATGTCAGCAGGGATGCTAACTGCACTCTTGATGTATTCTAATAGTGATTCGTTTACCATAAAGTCCACAATTTCGCGTGGTGTGTAAAAGGAGCCACTTTGTTTCCGTGCTGAGTCTCTGGTTTCGCTGTTAAATGCGCCTAATAAATTTTCAAATACATTGCCCAATAATTCGGGGTCGAGTGCTACCTGTACCTCTTCGGGTGCGTTTTCTTCTACGGTAAAATTGTAACGTTCTAATAGGGGAATAATACCTTTTTGCTCGTCGAAAAACACGCAGTTGGGTATAAATGCCCGGTGGCTGAATTGTTCTTTTACTTTTTTATCATTTCGGCTAAAACCGTCTAAATGGTATTTAATGCCGTCTGTAGAAATTTCTTTGTCTAAACATTCAAACAAGCCGCCGTTTAAAAAAGGAACGGGTTTAAACAGTTCAATAATTTCGTCTTCACTTATCGAAAACATTTCGGCATAGCGGTATAAATTTTTTATATCGCGTGTGTTTTCTTCTTTGGCAAAAGCCCGCCCGGTAATGGTTTTGTTGAGTGTGGCGAAGAACAGGTTTTGTAAAATGGCGTTGTAATAGTTACCGTTTTGGGCATCATTGGATTTAAAGTTTTTAAGTATTGGTTTGAGCGCGTTTGCACTAAACAAATTATCGGGGACTAATTTTTTTTGTTTGATAAACCACACAAAAAGCAAGCGAGTAATGAGGCGAATAATTTGCTCTTCTAATTTTTCGCGGTTATCTTCGGGAGTATTGGTGTTTTTAGGAAAAGTAACACCTACCTCGTCTGATAGTGTCCACTCGTACCATTTAAATAATTCGTTGTAAAAATCTTTGGTAAGTGTGGCAACGGAAAAGAGTTTCCGGATATCTTCGAGGTGTAGTTTTTTTCCTGTTAGGGCAGAAAACCTGTCGGCAGGTGTGCGCACTTTTTCGCCTTCGCCCAATAAATAGGTATAGCGTTTGGGTTCGGTGGTTTGGGTTACAATTTCGCCTTCGTTGTTTCGCACTTTAATATCGCTCACAAAACTCAAGCGCCATTTGTTCTGTTGCTCAAAAACAATAATAGCGCCGTCCACATCATTTTTGTAAATATTGTGGAGCAGTTCCCGCAAACCTACTTTGTTGCGTTCAAGCCGTATATTTGGTTTTATTTTTATATGGTAAAGACCAATAAGGCGGTCGTCAATGGTATTAAAATTACCCAACTCAAAAGCGGCTTCGGCTTTGTCGTTGTTTGGCAAGCGAATGGCTTGCGGTAGCCGGTACAGGTGTTTTACGCTAAAAACAGTTCGTAAAACTTCTATCCAGTTTTGCAGGTCGAAGGGTTTAGAAAATAGTTCTTTTAGTGCTGTGTTGTTCATTTTTTCTTTTTTGTTTAGTTGGTTTTTTAACTGCCCAAGGCAGGCAGCTGCGATTTAAATTTTTTCGGTAACGCTATTTTTGAAACAATGAGGCAGTTGTGCCCCCAGAGAATTTGAGACGAGCGGTTGCAACAACTATTGTCCATCAATAAATGTTTCTGAAAGCACAATTTCCGGATTAATATTTGCATCAATTTCTTCTGCTATTTGTTCTTCTTCCACTTCAGAAAAAGCATCATATTTTTTTGCCATGGCAATCAGCAAATACTCCACTTGCGCAACGTTGATTTGCTTTTTATCCCATTTTCGTTTAAGTTTTACAAGTTCAAGCGCTAATGGCGTATAGATACCGTCATTAACAATGGGTATGAGGTTTTGGCAAATATCTTTTACTATTTTTTGGTGCGTTACGTTTTTCCAATCCTTCAAGAATTTTGATGCCTGTTTGGTATTGGCATCGGATTTGTCGGTAGCGGTAACTTTTTCGGCAACGCTGCCCAAAAAGTCTTCTTCAAACGAATTGAGGGCAGCCTGCACATGCTTGAAATGCGTTTCGGGCAAGGGCAAAGGCAATTCGGCAGGGGTTGCTTCAAAATTTTGGGCAGCTTCTAAAAAAGTCAATGGCAGTACTTTTGCTTCGTTATCAATATGGTAAAATTCTGTTTTGTAAGCCGATTTTAGGAAAACAATTGTTCCGTTTTTCGTACCATCTGGTTTATTTTTACGGGCAGTACGTGCTTTTAACGGAAACGCTTTAATTCGTTTAAACTCTTTGGGGAAGTTATCTTTAAATTCCCTAATGCGGCGCAGGTAGTACAGGCGTTTGTCTTCCTCATCGGGTGAGCCTTCTTTAAAAAGTTCAAATTCTTCCAGCATTTCTTCGTGGGTATAAATTTTTGCGTCTTCGCCAAAGGCAGTATGAAAACCCTGCAGTTTAACCAAAGCGTTGCGGTATAATTTTATTTCTTCATCGCCTTGTTGCGAGGGGTAGAAATTGTAGTTATAAATAACATCTGCTGAGCTGCCAATACGGTTTACCCGCCCAATTCGTTGCATCAATCGGGTGGCATTCCAAGGGGTATCGTAATTAACAATTACATTTGCTCTATGTAAGTTTACGCCTTCTGCCAATACATCGGTAGTAATAATTATGTTGTAATCGTTTTTGTGTTCTTTATCGTAGTTAGCGTCAAAATTTTCCTGAATGGTTTCAAAAATTTTGTTTCGGTTGTGGCTGGAAACGCTCAATACCTTGGTTTTCAAAAACGCCTCCACTTTTTCTGTTAGATAGTTTGCCGTTTCGGCGCTTTCGGTAAAAACAACTAATTTTCCGGTTGGGTTGATTTGTTTATTGAAAAATTCTTCTTTCAAAGCGTGTAGAAATGTATCTAATTTGGGGTCTTGCTCAATCTCGCTCCATTCTTTTACCAATTCCTGCAAAAGCCGATAGTCTTTTCGCAAACCTTCAATAAAATTGCTTTCAAAATCATCCGGAGAAAAAACGTTGTTTCTTGGGTTTTCAATAGAAATTACTGCTATTTTCTCTTCAATTTCTTCAAGGCTGAAGCCTTTTTCCATCAAGTCGTTTACACTTAAATCGGGGGCAATTAAAACTTTGCCTTTGTCAAACATTTCAATCATTCTGCCGGTGGCGGTAGTAAAATTTTTTAAAGAAGATTTAAAAGCCCTAAAACTGCTTTCTAAACGTTTTATCATAAAGGTTTTTATAATGCCCGCCAATGATTGCGAAACCAAAACGGCTTGTTCGTAATAGTTTTCGCGCAGTTCTGGTTTCAAATATTTGATAGCTTGATAACGAAAATACTGAATTTTATCGCTGTCTGTAAGATAGAAAACGGTATGATAAAACAGTTTGCTCAATTTGGTATCAAATGTATAAATTTTTGGTTTGGGGCCGGCAATATCGGGAAACTCAATGCCCTGCGCTTTTAAATCTTCTAAATATTTCGGGTAGTTTCTTAAATCGCTCCTTGTTCTGCGAACGGCAATTTGAGAAATAATTTTTTCGCGAATGCTTGAATACAGTTCACTGATGCGTTTAATATCCGGTTGACTCTTTTTCATTATTTCCTGAAATTCCCGGATAATGGGTCCGAAAAATGCCTGTAGATTAGAATTGGCAATCGGTAAAGTAGTTCTTCTTGCATCTTGAAACAAAAGCAATTGATAGTATAAATCCTGGGGGCGGTTGTTGAGTGGTGTTGCCGAAATTAAAATTACTTTTTTCTTTTCTCCCGGAACCAAACCTTCCCCGTTTCTACGCGATTTGCAAATGCGTTGCAAAAAGGCAAAAGATTGCGAACTGTGGTTTCTGTAACGGTGTGCTTCATCCACTAAAATCAGGTCGTAATCTTCTTTTGCCCAGTATTTAGGGTCTTTTCCTTCAACTATCTTATCTAAACTCCCGTTCGTTATAAATTTACAATGCTTATCAATATTAAATTGCCTGAAAGTATTAATCCAGTTTTTTTCCAAAGCCGGTGGAAATACTACCAAAATTCTGGTGTTCAAAGTGCCGTTTGCTATCAAAAACCGCTTGGCTATCATGGCGGCAACCACGGTTTTGCCCAAGCCAACCACGTCTGATAGAAAAAAACCGTTATGGTCCATCAACATTTGAAAACCCTGGTTTACGGCATCAACCTGATAGGAAAGTGTTTTGTAGGTTTTTGGCAAATCGCCAACTGTATCGGGGTCGTAGTCTATATTTTTGCCAAAGTATTCAATTAAAAACTTGATGTATAATTCGTATGGTGTAAAAATTTGCCCTATATGCGTTTTTTGTTTAAACTGTTGAATGTCGGTAGGTAATATAGGTACTGAGTCATCCCATAACATGGAAAATTCATCTTTAGCAAATTGAACATCATCAAAATCTTTCAGCGCAATGTTCAACTCGTAATTAGGAGATTTTTTTTTGCCCAACCCTGCTTCTGTTAGGTTTGACGAACCCATAATGACCCACCCGTCTGAATGTTCGCTGTGTTTTTCGGGTAAAAACAAATAAAACTTAGCGTGCATGGCTTTTGAGTTGTGTGCCCTCACTTCAATTCTTCCGTTAATTAAGTCGTTTACAAACTTTAAAACACCATCTTCAACTACTTTAGAATATTTGGCTTCTTTAATGTCTTGTATAAACCATTTTAAAAATTCTTCTTTGGTTTTTTCTGCATCACCAAAGTATAAAAGCCCTTTGCGTTGCGATTCGGCAAACATTTGGTCAACATTAATACCAACCAAAATTTTAATTTCTTTTAAGTTTTTAAGGTAATCTTGAAGGGCAAAGTAGCCCGATGAACGGAAATAGCCAACAACAGCATGAAAGGCATACAAATCTTTCATATAATCGATAATTCCTTTGAATTTTTCGAACATGCTTCGTTCGCTCTTGTTTGTAAAAAATTTAGTTGACATTATTTGCTATTGTTTTTAAGTTGGTTTTCTATATTGAATTCCTTCTCCTGTTTAAATTTTACTTTTCCCGCAGGAACGAAATCTGCTGCAAAGTGCCCCCTATTTGTCTGTTGCCAATGGCGAGGTAAACTCTGCCTTCAAAGACTTTTAGGTTCAAGATGGTGCCGAATTTCAGAAAATTGTCTTTGCCCACAATATCGGGTTTGCCGCTGCCCGTCCTGACTTGTCGTTGAGCACGTTCATAGGGGCGAATAGGTCATCTGGCGCATGATTGTCTTTTTTACAGGCGTCGAATGTAAGCAATACGAGGCAAACCGCTAAAATAGAATTAAACTTTTTTTGCATTTTTTATTGATGCCAACGGCAGCCGGTTTAATAGCCGTTTAACTTTTGGCAAATTTAGGAAACAGGCTTGAAAAACAGGCGATTTAGTGGGTTTTGCGCTTAAAAAAATCCGGATTGAATAGGGGGGGTGAGGTGGGAAAGCATAAAACCCAGTGTCTTTGCTTGTGGATTTAATCATTTACCATTCATCATCATCAGTTTGGTTAATCTCTACAATGGAAGCCATTGATTTATACCGCTTAAAAACATCTAAACTGTCTTTTATTTCGTCGTATTCTTCGTGGTCTTTTAGGTCTTCATCTATAATGTCGAACACCTTATAATTAGAGATAACAAAACATTTTTTAATGGCTCGCGTTATTGCTACATTTAATCGGTTTGGGCTGTAGAAAAAGTCTAACCGCCTCATTGATTCAAGAGGGTGAGCATTGGCAAAACTGTAAATGATATAATTTCTTTCTTGCCCTTGCATTCCGTCAACGGTATCGACCAGCAATGTATCAAAAGGCTTATCGATAGAATTGGGCAGGACTTGTTTAACTGCTTTTTTAATTTCTCTAACTTGTGCCCGGTAGGGCGACATAATGCCAATATCTTTAATGTCCACCCCGTTTTGTATAAGGTCTGAAACCAATTCAGCCACAATTTTTGCTTCGTGCGGAGAACGACCGTTCGAATCAAAAACATTATGCAATATAAGTTTGTGCGATTCGCTGTTTAGCAATCCGGAATGATGGTTGCATTGATAGGTTTTATTATCCTCCTGAGTAGTTGATGCAGCTTTAAGCAGGTTGTTGTAAAACAACGTATTTGGTATTTTTATCAACGATTCGTTGAGGCGATAAGAGGTGTTCAAAAGGTTAATCTCACTTGGATAAATGCGTGCCAATCTACTAAAAATAGACTCGGCAAACATTTTATTACCCGTCTTTTTGGGTATAATTGGGTCGAGTTGTTTGTGGTCGCCTACAAAAATATACTTTCCGGTTCGGCACATTGCAGCAACAGATAACGGAATACTTAATTGGGCGGCTTCGTCAATAATACAGACATCGAACAGCCAACCATCTAATTTTTTACTTCCCGGATAGCATAGCGAATAGGCGGTTGAGCCAATTGCAATTCCTTTTTGACTGTAGTTAGCATTAATTTTATAACTCGAGTAAGATACCCTTGATTTCCTTGCCACAAAAGGATTTTCCTGCACTTCTTTGTTGTTCGCTTTTTCACCAATTTTTACAACTTTAGATTTGTCTCTAATTTTTGAAGCAACGGCATTTAAACAGTTGTTGATAGCGGTATGGTTTGGTGCCGTTACAAAAACTTTTAGCCCACAATCAACAAAATGTTTTACCATATTACCAATGGTTTCTGTTTTACCTGTACCAGGAGGACCTTGAACAAGGCAGAAATTACTTGCATTTATGGCTTTAAGGTAAGCCGTGTTTTGCGAATCGTTTAAATAACCAACTTTTTTCGAATAACCTTGGTAGGTGTTTTGGGTTCTGCCGTTTAAGAAGTTTTCAATTTTGCGAAGGATTGTAGTATCGTCTTTTAATACCTCGGCAGCAGTTAGTAAAAGTTTTGTGCTTATATTCGTATTTACTGCGTTTATTTCCCAGTTGTTTTCGGGGTATTTTACACTATCAATATAGCAATTCTTAACGTTAAAATCATTGGGTTTTAGTATAAAGTTTTCCGTACTGTCCTCCTCAATTTCCATTTCGAAACGATACGAGCCATTGCTTAAAACAACAGAATTGCCTTCTTTAAATTTCGATATGTTGTTTTTACAAAATACTTTTACCGCATAAATGTATTCGTGTGGTTCTGGTAAACGAGGGCAAAACCGATCGGGTAAACCGTCATAAAATTCTATTTCAACTTTCAAATTAGACATTGTTACCCCTTTGGCAACCCTTTCATCTAAGGGCAATTTTTGTTGTTCTTCAAATTCTTGAAGGTTTTTTGCAAATTCAATTTCAATAGCTGCCTGAAATTCGTTTAGTACGTCCATTTTATATTTTTACTTTTAATGAGTTTAAAATTATTTGTGTTTCTTTTTTCATAACCGGTACATTAACAATATAATAGTCGGGGTAGTTTTCGTGTAAAACAACCAGTTTCATTGAAGATATTTTCAGGGCATACTCGGTTTCTACAATATGCTTGTAAATATTTTGTTGCAGGCAATATCTGTTAAAGCTCGAATTGTCTAAATTGCTCAATTCTGATAAAGCATAGCCATAGCCAAAAATTCTCGGATGCCCATCAATAATGAGTTTTTTGCTTCTTTTCCAGTCGAGCATAACATACTCATCTTTGTTTTCTTTTTTGTAAAGACAGTCAATTGTTCCGGCTACAAGATATTTATCAGAAAAAATCATTTTTTCAGCATCAAAAAACCTAAGACCTCTTGGTTTTATTTCCTTATGGTAAAAATCAAGAAACAAGGCAAACTCCTTTGAATCCGGATCAAAAGCGGTATTTTTCAGGAACTGCTCAATTTGGTTATGCAGGTATGTTCCCTTTTCGGCAGCTTCATCTCGCATTAAAAGATATTCATCTAAAACATCTTCTTCCGGTCTGTTTTCCTCTTCTGCTTTTTTTTCGATATACCTGTTTAAATCAAACGGAAAAAAACGTTCAATAAGCGTTGTAACCGAAATATATTCGGCGTTTCCTGTTTCATCTTTTGGGTGAAGGTATTTATGCGATTCTTCGTCAAAGGCAATATTGCTGCTCCAGTTATCAAATTTGAATCTTTTGGTTCTCTCAATTACATTTTCTATGCTTTCGGGTTGGGTTGTGTCTATTGCTATTTCCTTGTTGCTAAATTGTTTTTTAAATCTTTCAATACCTAAATACTTTTCCCGGTAATAAGCCTTTTGCCACTGTATGCATTGGTTGTAATCCCATTGGTTTTCTCTTTGGCAAGCCGCACCAATAACGAATTTTCTATTATAAATTGAGTTGAGAACATTTTTGATATAATCAATACAGTCGAATGGTTGGCAATGAATTTGTTTTTCTGTGAACCGTATTAGAATCCAACCACTTTCGGTAAAAAACAAATCTCTGATATTATCTTGTTTTGCCTCATCTTCCGGATTAATATAGTGTGTTGGGTATCTGTAATAACCGTCATAAGGCTCGTCAATTTCAATATCAATATAGAGGTTTAAATTTTTATCAAACAAAACAATATCTGGCTCGTAGGGTTTTTTAAAATTTGGTATTACCAAATGTACATTGTTTGTAATTTCAAGGTCGGATATGTATAATTTAAGCTGATTAAAAAAGCCATTTTCGGTGTACCCCCTTTGGTTTGAACGACCAGCCCTTGGAAGTTTTAGCACCGCATTTTGTTTTGGCATTTTTACTACCGGATATAAGTATTGTTCTGTTTGTGCAAAATAACTGTTGGGGGCAAATAAAATTCTTAAATCATCTGTTTGTTCTTCATTGGGTTCAGACATAATTATTTGGCTTATAAACTCCCTTGGTTTTTCCTCCTCCTCTTGCTGAGGTGTTTTTTGGGTTAAGCGCGGGTTATCTTCATTATTCGTCTGCTGGCTTATAGATTTTTGTTCGGGCAAATCTTTTTTAGGACTTGTTTGCTTGTTTTTACTTTCGGTTTTTCTATAGCTTTCAACCGGCTCTTCTACAGTGGGGGTTGGCTGGAGTTTTCTTTCTTTTTCTCGTATTTTCGTTAGTTTATATTCTGCCCAATCTTGTTTTATTTCGGTAAAAAACTTATATTTTCCTTCTTTTGTTAGCTCGGCAGGTGATTTAACGCCATAACGTTCCATCTTTTCTAAAAAGAAGATTCTGTATTCTTTCTGTAATTCAGATAGCTTTTTTTCGTTCATGGGGATTGATTATTTGCGCTAAGTTCTGAAATTTACACGGAAATTTTCATAAGCTTCGGCAACAAAACAATTTTATGGTAGGTTTTGGTTTCGGTGTGGCTTTGGGTGGGTTGCAAATGTACTGCTTTGGGCATTGGTTTTTGCCCTGCCGTATAATCTTTGGCGATAATTATACTTTAAAATCGTAAATTTGTACTATGGGTAAACATTTAAAATTCATCTCTTTCAAATACCTTGAAAAATACTCGTCAGCGTGCAAAATAAATTGGTTGGCGGTATTTCACAAACTACGGGCAAAATCAATATTCACAGCAGACGATTTTGAATACTATATAATCGCATCATCACTTTATTCCTCTAAGATTGAGGGTAATACCATCGATGCAAACAGTTTTTTTAGAAACAGGGGAAACAAAAGTTTTCCTAAGAAAAAGGAGGTGCAAGAAATTGAAGATTTGGTAAAGGCATACAAATTTGCCTCTGAAAACAATTTGAATAAAACCAATTTCTTGAAAGCGCACGCAATTTTATCAAAAACTTTATTGGCGGTAGGTTTAAGAGGAAAGTTAAGGAAAGAGCAAGTGGGGGTTAGAGATTCTAAAACGCTAAAACCTGTTTATTTGGCAGTTGAGCCGCAATTCGTAAAGGAGGAATTGGGCAAATTGTTTGCCGATATTTCAGAACTTTTGCAACGCAAATTATCACACAAGGAAGTTTTTTATTATGCTTCAATGATACATTTATGGGTTGCAAAAATCCACCCATTTATGGATGGCAATGGTCGTTCTGCACGTTTACTTGAAAAATGGTTTTTAGTGGCAACACTTGGCATGTCGGCTTGGTCTATAAATTCAGAAAAATATTATTGGGATAATCGTCCTGAATATTATCAAAATATTGCTTTGGGCTATAACTACTATGTGCTGTATTGGGATAGATGCTTGCCGTTTTTATTGATGTTGCCCGAAGCCCTTAAAGAAACTGTTGAGTGAGTTCTTTATTTTGATGATTGGCTTTTTTATTTAATCTATCCGGATAAATAAGCGGGTTGGGGGGATTCGCTTTAAACACACAGATTTATATCGCCCGCACTGTTAAGCAAGGTTTATACCTCAATTAGTTTGATGGTCTTTTTTCTTCTGCCTTCTGTACTAATTGTGGCACTGTAAATTCTACTTGGCAAATGTATTTCATCAAAATGAATAAATAATTAGCCCAATAAACTTAAACTGAATTGCTTTATTTTGTTGTAAGAACAAAATATATGGCTTTTGTTTTATTATATCTTTTTTATTTATATGAACGGGCAAACTTGCGAAGGCAAGGTTGTGAAGTGAACCTGCGAAGCAGTAGTAACAAAAAATCAAGTGCTGCGACCTGTTGTTTAACGGTTTTTCCGTTTGTAAACCTACAACAGCCCTAAGGCGCGGATAGTGGTATTGATGACTTTGTATTTAGGCAAAACCTTTTTCCGGAAATTGAAAAGTTTTGACTTTGGTCTATATTGTAACAGGTAGGCCAAAATTTCATCATCGCTTTGCTTAAAAAAGGGAATGATTTGCTCTTGGTGGCGCTTTATTAGCGTTTTTTCCTTTTTAAGATTTCGGGTAAAGAAGAAATATCCGTAATTTCCTCGCCATCTAAATATATTTTTTTCAGCTTGGGTAAATAGTCTAAAAAGGAAGTATCCGAAATTTGATTATTATTTAAATACAAAAATTCCAAACTCGTCAAACCTTCTAAACCAGCAATATCCGAAATTTGATTATTATATAATAACAATGTCCTCAACTCCGTCAAACCTCGCAAACAAGTAATATCCGAAATTTGATTATTATGTAATAACAATGTCCTCAACTCCGTCAAACCTTGCAAACCAGCAATATCCGAAATTTGATTATTATGTAATAACAATGTCCTCAGCTCCGTCAAACCTCGCAAACAAGTAATATCCGAAATTTGATTATTATGTAAATACAAGTTTTTCAAACTCGTCAAACCTTGCAAACAAGCAATATCCGAAATTTGATTATTATGTAATTTCAACTCTTCCAAACTCGTCAAACCTCGCAAACCAGCAATATCCGAAATTTGATTATTCTCTAATCCGAGCACTGTCAAATTCGTCAAACCTTGCAAACCAGCAATATCCGAAATTTGATTATGCCCTAAAAACAACCATTCCAAACCCGTCAAACCTTGTAAACCAGCAATATCCGAAATTTGATTATTATGTAAATACAAGTTTCTCAAACTCGTCAAACCTTCTAAACCAGCAATATCCGAAATTTGATTATTATTTAAATGCAAGATGCGCAACCACCGCAAACCTTGCAAGCCAGCAATATCCGAAATTTGATTATTACCTAAATGCAAAAATTCCAAACTCGTCAAGCCTTGCAAACCAGCAATATCCGAAATTTCATTATAATGTAAATCTAATTCTCTCAAACTCGTCAAACCTTGTAAACAAGAAATATCCGAAATTTGATTATTATTTAAATGCAACTCTTCCAAACTCGTCAAACCTTGTAAACAAGAAATATCCGAAATATTACATTGACTTAAGTTTAATGCAATTATTCTATTTTGCGTATCAAAAGCACACCTTTTACTGGCATATCGGGTATGCCCCCAGCTACAGGGTGTAAGTTCGAAGCCTAAGTGTTTTTCGAGGTTAAGTATCTGTTGTGGTTTCACTTTTATAAAAGTTAATCTGTTATAAGTTTTAGTTTTCCCGTCCGGTGCTCTAAAAATTGTTTAACTCGTTTTTAAATGTTAAATCTTTGCCGTATTATCTCCGCCACCTATCCGGATAATTCTGTTAATTGCATTTAGGAGGGTCAATAATACAATAATTTTGTGTTTCATGGTTTGCAATTTTAACATTTCAACAAATTTACATAATTAATTTTAAACAGCGGCTATTTTATTGGCTTTTTTATTTAATCTATCCGGATAAATAAGCGGGTTGGGGGGATTGCCTTAATTTTATCCGGATAAAAATATAGGGCGTAAATTTATCCGGAAGTATCGGACTTTGGTAAGTTCCATCTAAGGCATTCAAAATTGAAGCTTGTTTAAAACGCCGCAAATGCAGTCGCTACGGGCAGTTTAGCCCCAAAGTTACTTAGAAAAAAATTGAGTTGTGCAACGGTTACCATCGTTAGTGGTTCGTTGTTCTTGCTCGTCAGTTAGTTTCGGTGTATTTTTTAAAGTTATTCAAAATAGCTTGCCAACCTTGCTGTTGCATTTCAATTGGGTTTTGTGGTTCAGGGTCAAATTTTACAGTAACTGTGGTTAGCCCGCTTTGTTCTTTGAACACAACAGATGCTTGCCGCCCACCAAACTCATAGGTAAAACTATCACCCTGGTGTATTTCTGTATAAACGACTTCAAAGTCAAAACCAAAACTTCCATCTTTGGCCTCCATTCTTGCTTTGTAAACACCTCCAACTTTCATGTCGTTGGTGGCTGTTGGGCAATGCCAACTTGGGTCGGCAAAATTCCAATTTACAATATGTTTTGGGTTGGTGTAGAAGTCCCAAACCTTCTTTGCGTCTGCATTTATGGTTGCAGTTACCGTTATTTTGTTGTTCATATTTATCTTACTCTGTTAAACCTTATATCGTAGGTTTTAATCTGATTTTTAATGAAGCTTTTTTCCCTCCTTTAACATGGCCACAATCTCTTGTATTCGCTTGGCTCTTGTTTCGGGTTTTTTAGCTGTTTGAAGCCGAAAATTAATGGCAAATTTATTGGTCTTATTAAGCGATTGATAAAAGATTTCAGCTTTTTTGTCTTTTGCCAATTCTTGCAGCAAATCTTCAGCATCTTGCATGGTAGTATGTGAATCGTAAGCCCTCGCCCAGCGCCCATCAGCTTTGGCTTTTTCAATTTCTGCAAAACCTCTTGGGGTCATCTTTCCGTCTTCTATAAGTTTTTCCACAATACCAATATTGCGTTTTGACCAAATGCTTTGTGCTCTGCGAGGTGTGTATTTCTGCAAATAAGATTGTTCATCATAGCTTTTTCTTTGTCCGTCTATCCAACCAAAACACAATGCTTCTTCTAATGCTTGAACGATGGTTACGGATTCAATGCCTGAATCAACTTTAAACACTTGAAGCCATATTCCCTCTGGCAAGTCTTGGTTTTTATCCAACCAATTCCGCCAAGTATTCTTGGATTTAAAAGATTTGATATTTGTTGCTGCCATTTGGTTAAGGTTTTCTTTAGTATTCCTTTTTGTTTAAGCAATCATTTCATTCGCTCTTGTTGTAAAGAAACTTTTCAATCATTGGAATCACCAGGTCGCTTTCTTTGAAATCAGGGGTTATTGTTGTTATTTCCCCAATGTATTGTCCATGTACGCCGGGAACGATGGCCAATTCTGAGTTGGCAATTTGTCGGCGAAGCTCAATGGCATGTTCCGGTGTAATAATATCTTTGTCGGCTATAATAATTAAGGTAGTAATTTTTATAGCCTTTATTTGTTCGTCTGGAATGTCTTTAAAGTTAATTACTCGCTTTGCATCTCTGTCGTGCATTCTTTGCAAACCGCTTGTGTCTGCTGCAACCTTTTTGTAGCCATCTTGCAGTTGCTTAGGCATATTTTCCAATTTTGCTTGTGCCATAAATCCCCAAAACCAGTCGGGAACACCGTTTCGCTTTGCAAGTGCAGAGCATAAAATCATTTTGGCCACAATTTCAGGGTGTCTGATAGCAATTTGTATGGTTGTTGTTCCTCCATTGCTAAACCCTAAAAAATCGGCTTTATCAATTTTTAAATTTTTTAAAAGCGTAGCTACATCGTCAGCATCTTGCTCAAATGTAAGGTCAGTATTGCGGTCGTTGGTTCTTCCGTGGGCTTGTAGTTCAACAGCAATTACTTTTCTATTTTTTGAAAGCAAAGGGATTAGCTTCCCGAAATTTGTTTGAATAGTTGAGCCACCTCCATGTATCAGAACAAGTGGGTTACCTTGTCCATAAATTTCGTAATACATTTTAAGTCCATTCACCTCAGAATATCCGTTCTTAAAAATCAAACTGTCGCTTGTTGTTGTTACCATGTCCATATTTATATTTTTTGTTTTCTGGTTGTGTCATCCGTTATAATGACCGCCAACAGTAGTCTTTCTAAAAACTCAAATTTCAACAAATTTATACCTTAATTTGTTTTTTGTTGGTAAAATCCGGATAAATAAACTTTTTGAGGGAAAATATTGCATCGATACCTTCCGGATATTGTTTGGCAAGTTTGCGCTTCAGACCCATCTATTTGCTTGGGCTAATAATTATTTATTGCCGTTGTAAATAGCTGATTTTCCGTTAGGGGTGGCAACAGCGGGGGCAGCTTTAGGCTTGTCGGCGGGCATTATTTGTTTAGTGGCATCAACAATGCGCTGGTAAAACGGGTTGATAGAAGCGCCGTGCGACTGAAAAGCGTTACTTCCGGATGAGGAGTAGGTGTTGGCATCGGCACAGGTCATAAATTTACTTTCTATTACATCCCAAAGTTCTTGGTGGCCATTATCATAGCCCAAAGCCCAAATACCCACGCCTCCCAAGCCGTATTGCATGGCTAAATTGTATTTTGCCGCTATACTTTTTTCGTTTTCGTGCCAGCATTGCTTAAAATTGCCTTTTTTGCCCATAATATAAAACGGCGATGCACTGTTGGCATCCCAGCGTTGGCTGTAACGCCCCATGTACGATTGTTTAATTTTTGCATAAGTAGCCGCTTGCAAATGCTGCGTAGTAGCCGATGGCACATACCCCGACTGTGTTTGCCACTCGCGGCCATAATAGGGCACGGCCATTACAATTTTATCGCGGCAAACGCTGTAGCTGGTATAATGGTCAAGGGTAGTTTTTATTGAAAACAAACCGCCATTTACGGGGGCAACGGGGCCTGCAGTTTTACTGTTGGCATAATGGTAGTCGTAAGCCATTATTACAAACAAATCAACATAAGGGTCAAGCAAATTTAAATCCCAAATGCCGTCTTCATCTATCGAGGGCACCGCAACAGATATGGTGGTGCCGGGACGATATTGGGCAAAATAATTGTGTAAATATTGTACAAACTTAATAAAATAAGCCTTGTCGCTTTTCCGGATATGCTCAAAATCAATATTTACGCCATTGGCAGCGCGGGCATCTAATAATTTAACCACGTTGCTGGCTAAACGTTGCCAAGTGCCTTTGTATCTAAAAAACTTATAGTTATTGTCGCCGCCAAAATTGGTAATACAAAGCTCAACTTTACATCCGGCTTCTTGCGCTTGGGTAATAACTTCGGTATCCATCCAGTTGTGAACGGTTTTATAAGCTCCGGTTGCCGGATTTATTTCGTACGAAAAATAACTTAGCGTTGAAATTAGTCCCAAATCGTAATTCTGGTAAATTTCGGGGCCGTACCAATAGGGGTGATAGCCGTAAACAATTTTATTGAGGCGGCAATTGGGCGAGCGCAACGTGCGCGGCACTAAACCAGTGCGAACATTGCCCAACACGTCAAACTGAACGTGGTCATAGTCGGCTTCGTTTTCGGTTTCAGCCGCAAACTGGCTGTAAAACTGGGCTTGTTCTTGCGCAATAGAAATATTTTCGGGGTTTTTTGAAGTGTTTTTTTCTTCGGGGGGTACGGGGCTGCCCGGCTCTAAATAGGGTTCTTGGGCATATAAAATATTGGTAATAATAAATAGCAGCAGAAGGCCAAAAAAAGCCCGGGTAAGTAAAAAATAACAGTTCATAGGTGTTTGCAGAATATAAATTCAAAAAAACAAAGCTTGTTTTAACGCTTTAGTTTGTTTTATAATCAATTAATTAATTAACTAAATGATGGGAGGGGCTAAATTTAAGACATTAAAAAACCTTTTTAACGCAAAACGCATATCCGGAAGTATAAAAAATCCGGAAAAGCCTAAAAAATGTCATCTTTTTGATAAAAAATACTATTTTATTTAGAGCCTGTCTAAATTTTATTTTCTAATTCTATTAAGCATCAATTTTATCATGGCAAGTTGGATCATTGTCTGGCTCGTTTCGGTTTGGAACTCAAAGTCTTTACTCAATCTTCGATAGCTTTCGAGCCATGCAAAAGTTCTTTCAACAATCCATCTTTTTGGCAATACTTCGAATTTCGAGGCTGTATTCGATCTACTTACAACCTCAACCACCCACCCAAACGTTTTGCGGGTATTTTCAATTAACTCGCCTCTATACCCGCCATCAGCTACTATCTTTACCAATCTGCAAAACCTGCCTCTGAGGTCAGCTATAACCATTGGGGCTGATTTACTGTCATGCTCATTTGCCGCATGAACCACAACCGCTAAAAGTAGTCCCATTGTATCTACAATAATATGCCGCTTTCTGCCTTTAACTTTTTACCCCCGTCAATCCCTCTGCACAAGCCTCCGACGCTTGTTGTCTTTACGCTCTGGCTATCAATTATACCAACACTTGGCGATGAAGCCCTGCCTGCTTGCTTTCGAGTCTTATCCCTGAGTATTTCATGGATGAGTTCTATCGTCCCATCCTTCTTCCACTTGGTAAAATAGTAGTAAACAAGCTTCCATGACGGAAAATGGAACGGCAGCATGCGCCATTGACAGCCAGCTTTAAGCAAATAGAACAGCGCATTAAAAATTTCTCTTAAACTGTGTTTTCGTTTCCGTTTGTCGTCTAAAATGCCTAATATTGCACTCCATTGACTATCGGTGAGACTGCTTGGGTAGGTTTTCATTTTACTTTATGTGTTTGATTTTCATAAAGCTATGAATTATTATTTAAACGTCAAACTGATAGTCTTTTATTCACATCTCTTTTAATAACTTTTTTCCTATCAATTTTTAGGACTGGCATGCCAATTTTTAATTTTTAGACAGTCTCTAATATCGCATAAAATAAAAACAGAAAGGAGCTATATTTTTACTGTCCTCAAGCTATACGCTGCTACGGTGCCGAAAGCCAAAAATGCCCATAAAAACAGGGCAAAAAAAGTAAAATCCAGGTAATAAAAACACAATGCCATTCCAGCAGCAAAATATACCGTTAGCAGCAATTCGCCGGCAACCACCCAGTTATTAGTACTTATTTTATATTTATGTTTAGTCTGGTGGATATTGCGTGTATTAATTGTTTGGTTTGTTGTTTGAACATCATATTTAGGGGTGCGCACAAATGGCGACTTCTGCCGCAACAAGCCCTGCAAAGCAGCTAAGCTGTTGTGCAGCGACAATCCGGAAGCAATAAGCATGAACCAAAAATAAGCAAGCCAAAAACTGGGACGTTTACTTGTTTGCCAATCTGTAAGAAGGTGTGCCTTGTAAAAAATTGAAGTAATAATAATGGTTGTCAGTAAAAAGATGGCCAAAGTAGGGCTGTAGTTAAACATAATTTGAGTATTTCGCAAAAGCATAAGGGGTAAGCCCAGCAAAAAACAAAACAAAACCACCAAATACATGCAACTACTAAGCAAATGCACGGCAGCCATAAATTTTTTCACCCCGCCAAACTCCGATTTATTTAATTTGGGTAAGATTTTAATGGCTGTTTCGGCCCCGCCCTTTACCCACCTGTGCTGCTGCGATTTAAAAGCAGCCATATTGGGTGGCAACTCGGCTGGCGATAAAACATGTCTTAAAAATACTATTTTCCAGCCCTTAAGTTGCGCCCTGTAACTTAGGTCAAGGTCTTCGGTTAGGGTGTCGGCCTGCCAATTGCCGGCCTCAAAAATAGTAGTCTTGCGCCAAACTCCTGCCGTACCATTAAAGTTTAAAAACCAGCCTCCGGCAAAGCGTCCGTACTGCTCGATGGCAAAATGAGCATCTAAAAATAAAGCCTGCGCCCTTGTTAGCAGCGATTGCCGGGCATTAATATGCGCCCAGCGCGTTTGCACTACGCCTGTTTGTGGTTGGCTATAAAAATACGGCAGGGTTTGTTGTAAAAATTGCACATCTGGAATAAAATCGGCGTCAAAAATGGCTATAAATTGGCCGGTTGCCGTTTTTAAAGCCTCGCGCAGCGCACCCGCCTTAAAGTCTTGCCGATTAGCGCGGTGTAGCCATTGCACCTTAAAGCCTTGCTGCATATAATTTTGCGCTAATTCCTGCGTTAGGGCAGCCGTTTCGTCGGTCGAGTCATCTAAAATTTGTATTTGAAGTTTGTTTTTAGGATAATGCAGGGCTGCCGTTGCATCAATAACCCGTTTTGCCACAAAATACTCGTTAAAAATAGGCAATTGTACCGTTATCTCCGGATATTGGTTTTCATCCGGAAACAAATCCGCCAAGGTTTGTATTTTGTTGGGCAAAGCATTAGCTGAACTTTCTTTGCGACACTGCCAAGCCAATATCAATCCGGATAGGGCAAAGCCCAAGGCCAAAAAATTGACTAAAATATACATCGCCAGCAAAATAATTTCGAGCATAGCGCGCTAATTAAAGGTAGGGTAAATGGCTGTTTTACTACTTTTGCAAATTCTACTACTACTACAATTGCTGCTGCTGCTGCTGATAATTTGGCTTGGTGTTTTTAGTAAAAATTTGTTTGCCGCTTTGGGCATAATAGCCGGTACCATCGTAAGGGCGTATGCGCGGGTGCTCGCTGCAAGCCACGCTACAAGCACCATTTAATGTGTCTGAGCAGGTTTTGCACTGCACATAATGGTTGTTGCACTCGGGGTTGGCACAGTTTACCATTCTCGACTCAAGGCTTCCGCAGGTAGCACACGTCGAAACAACGGTTGGGTTTACGGTATTTACATCAATTACAACGCGCTTATCGAACACGTAACACTTGCCGTCAAAATCGGTGCCGCCTGTTTGGGCTGCATAGTTAATAATGCCGCCGTCAATTTGAAAAAGTTTGTCGCGGCTAAATCCATTTTGCAATAAAAAGGCAGTCGCTTTTTCGCACCGAATACCTCCGGTACAATAGGCAATAACTGTTTTTTGTTTGAGCGGCTCTAATTCGGCTAATTTTTCCGGAAAATCGCGGAACGTATCAATATCTAAGGTAACCGCGTTTTTAAATTTGCCAACTATCCATTCAAATTTGTTGCGGGCATCTAAAAACACTACGTTGGGCTGGTCTTTAAGTTGTAGTACCGCTTGCGGGCTAAGGTGTTTTGCGGTTTCTTGCGCTGGGTTAAGGCGAATATTGTGGCCAAAATGCACTACTTCGGGGCGGTATCGCACATGAATTTTATTGAAGGAGTGCGTTTGGCTGGGGTCGGTTTTAAATTCAAGGTCGGCAAAGGGTGGCAGGCTGTTTAGCTGCTGCTTGTAGGCGTTGCACTGCTCAACACTTCCCGAAACCGTGCCACTTAAACCCTCATCGGCAAAAAACACGCGGCCTTTTACGCCAAGTTGTACACAAAAAGCCAAATGGTCGGCAGCCATTTGAGGCGCATCGGGCAGGTTAATGTATTTATAATATGATAAGGTTTGAAATTCCATATTTTTTTAATCTAATTTATGTAAGAAATTAGGGGAACAAAACAGAATATAGGCACAAAATTACGATTTTTAGGCGTAGCAAGTGCGCTTTGGCTAAAGGTTTTATCCGGATGCTTTGCTTATCCGGATGCTGACATGAACACTTCTTGCTAACTTCGCACTTTATTTCAGTACAAGCAAGTTTAATACTATGAAAGAAAATGAAACGGCTAAAAAATCATCCGGAGGTTCAAATGGCGCAACTCCGTTTGCACAAACCTATTTTCATGGCACAAAAGCCGACTTAAAAATTGGCGATTTTATTGAAGCAGGTTTTGCCACCAACTATGGACAAAAAAAGCCCTCAAAATACATTTTTTTAACTGCTACCTTAGACGCGGCTATTTGGGGGGGCGAGCTTGCCACTGGCAATGAACGCCAAAGAATTTATTTGGTTGAACCAACCGGCCCCATAGAAGACGACCCCGACTTAACAGATAAAAAATTTGAGGGCAACCCTACAAAATCTTACCGGTCGTTGTGGCCATTTAAAGTTGTTGGCGAGGTAACTATTTGGAGCGGGCACACTGCCGAGCAAGTAGATGCCATGCAGCAGGCGTTAAAAAACTTAAACGAACAAGGAATTCGGTCTTGGAATGACGACTAAATTTTTGGCCGTCTGTAACGGGGTAATAAGTGGCGGAGAGAGAGGGATTCGAACCCTCGAAACGCTTTTGGCGTTTACACACTTTCCAGGCGTGCCTGTTCGACCACTCCAGCATCTCTCCGGATAGGTGTAATTTTAACAAATCAATTTTGAAAACTTAAAAATACAGCACAAAGTTTCAACAAAAAAGGGAAATAACCAAATTTTTTCGCTTGTATAGGCACAAAAAGCTTTGGCACAATTTGTTTTCCGTTTAGTTTTTTTATCAATTAACTTATTTCTTTTTATATGCAGCTTATTTTTGCAACCCACAATAAAAACAAAGTTCACGAAGCTCAAATTGCCGCCCCGCCCGGCATAAAAATAATTAGCCTGCACGATATTGGCTACCTCCACAATATACCCGAACCACACGACACTTTAGAAGCCAATGCCCTTGAAAAGCTGAATACAATTTGGCAGCAATACGGCCTGCCTTGTTTTGCCGAAGATGCCGGCCTTGAAGTGGAAGCTTTAAACAACCAGCCCGGCGTATTTACCGCTCGCTATGCCGCCCTACATGGCAGCAGTTTAGCTAATCCGCTTTTTTTGCTCGAAAAAATGCAAGGCATTACCAACCGCAAAGCCCGGTTTAGGGCGGTAGTTGCCCTTGTATTAAATAATAATAACCCACCAGTACTATTTCAAGGGCAGGTGCAAGGGCAAATTACCCACCAACCTATTGGCAACGGCGGTTTTGCCTACGATCCCGTTTTTATTCCCGATGGGCACACTCGCACTTTTGCCCAATTAACTGACAGCGAAAAACATGCCATTAGTCATCGTGGGTTGGCTATGCGGCAACTATGGTCGTTTTTGGGCAAGCAGCCATTATAACAAATTGTTTTCAATACCGATGAAATAATAATATATGGCACAACTTTTATAACTTTGGGCGGTTATTGTATTTATTCCGGATTATACTCCATAATAAAATGCCTCAAACACCGTTTTCAAAAAATAAACAAACGCCAATTTACTTGGTCTAAGTTTTGTTATTCTTAGTATTTTAAACTTCGCCACAAACTTTACAACCCCAAATAGTCCCAAAACCAAACTAAACGCAGAAACAACAACAACAATGAATAAAATAATATGGATACTTGGGTTTTTAGGGCTAACTATTTTAGGCGGACTTTACGCCCGGCAAAAGTCGTATCATCCGGAACCGTTGCTTGAGCCTTCACAAACGGCAGTAAAACAGCTTGCTGCCAATACAAGCGAAATAAAAGATGGAGACCTTATTTTTCAAACCTCAGTTTCCGAACAAAGCAAAGCCATTCAGCTTGCAACAAAATCAAAATATTCGCATTGCGGACTTATTTACAAAGACGGAGATAAATTTTTTGTTTTTGAAGCCATACAGCCAGTTAAACAAACACCGCTCGACAAGTGGATTGCCCGCGGTCAAGAAGGGAAATATATAATCAAACGCCTCAAAAATGCCGACCAGGTTTTAACGCCTTCCGCACTTGCCAAAATGAAACAAATTGGCAGCCAGTTTAACGGAAAAAACTACGATCTAACTTTTGAGTGGTCTGATGATAAAATTTATTGCTCGGAATTAATTTGGAAAATATACCAACAAGCTACCGGAATTGAAATTGGCAAACTTGAACAACTTAGCGATTTTGACTTGACAAATGAAGTGGTTAAGAAAAAAATAAAAGAGCGTTATGGCAATAAAATTCCAATGAACGAGCCAGTAATTTCGCCAGCTGCCATTTTCAACAGTGATTTATTGGTAACGGTAAAATCGAACGAACAAACCAATTGATTTTTAAAACACATTATTATATTACGTTTAACAACATGTTTAGTTTTCGCATTAAAAACCTTGCTTTAGCCTTATTAGCTATTTTTTTAATTGCCGCAGCGCCTGCCTGCAAAGCAAAATACGGCTGCCCTGCTGGCGATGCCAGTGCTATGGAAAGCAAAAAGAAAAAAAATCATCGCACAACCAGCCTTTTCGATAAAGACTTTGAAAAGCGCAAGGGCATACGCTCAAGGTAAACACGCAAGGCTTAAAATCAGTTGGCGCAACAATTTTGCTAATTATTTAGCATTTTTTCCATTGCGCTTTGGCCGTGTGTTCTAACACTACTTTTACGCCAAAAAACTGTTCTAATCGGTCGGCTATTTTTTGGGCACAATAAACCGACCTGTGTTGGCCGCCCGTGCATCCGAAGGCAATGGTTAGCTGGTCAAAATTATTTGTGAGGCAATTTTTTACAGCCGTATCGGTTAGTGCTATTACGTGGCTAAGCCAGGCATCGGCGTTTGATTGAGCGCGCAAAAAATCGGCTACGGGCTTATCTAATCCGGATAAATATTGATATTCGGCTAAACGTCCGGGGTTCAACAAAGAACGACAATCAAACACAAATCCGCCGCCATTTGGATATTGGTAATTAGGGATGCCTAATTTATACGAAAAACTATGAACAGAAACCGTTAGGGGGGCTGTTTGGGCTAATTTTTTATCCGGAAGTTTAAGTTCGGTATGTTCAACAATTTGCCGACATACATTAGTTAACGCAGGCAAATTTATAGGTATCGGCATAGCGTTTAACCAATAGGCTAAGTTTTGTACACAATAAACAATGCTGTCTATAAAATGCTGTTTGCGCTCAACCAAGCCTCTAAAGCCATAAGCACCTAATAATTGCAACAAACGTATTAACACATAAGCATTGTAATATTGCAAAAATTCGGTAGTATTTATTGGGGTTAAGGTTTGGGCAAATTGTAAATAGTGGTTTAAAAGTTCGGTGCGAATAGGCGAGGGCAATTGGGCACGCGCCTGAAAAAGCAGCGAAGCCACATCGTACTGTAATGCGCCACGCCGCCCTCCTTGAAAATCAATGACGTAGGGTTGTTGGTTATACCACATTATATTGCGCGCCTGGTAGTCGCGGTGCATAAAGTAACTAGTGTTGGTGTTGAGCAAAAACTGCGCTAATTGTTCAAAATCGTGTTCTAATTCTGCTTCGTCAAAATTAATTTGCAGCGGTTTTACAAAACAGTATTTAAAGTACTGGCAATCCCATAAAATAGTTTGGGCATCAAAATTGGGTTTAGGGTAGCATTTTTCAAAGTTGAGGTGTTTAGCGCTTAGAATTTGCATTTTTGCCAAAACCTCTAAAGATGCTTTGTAGGCAGAAAGTAAATGCTGAGGAAATGGGTCAGTTTCCGGATGTTTTAATATGGAGGTATTAATCATTTCAAACAACGACTCGTCGCCTAAATCCTCTTGTAAATAGGTATTATTTTTGGGGTCGCTGGCATAAATTTCGGGCACCGGCAAGCCTACATTTTTAAAATGCTGGGCTAAATATAAAAAGGCGTTGTTTTCGGGTTGGTTAGCATTTATGGCGGCTATGGCGGTACTGCCTTTTGCGCTAAGCCGGTAATATTGCCTGTACGATGCCGATGGGGGCAAGGCTTGAATTGTTTCGGGAGGCATATTTGCCCATTTTTTAAATAATCCGGATAAAAAGGCAGTCATTTTCGGTGGTAAATATAATTTTTTATTTTTTTTTTAAAAATTTCTTCAGAAAACCTTCAGGATTTGAAAAAAACATTTTAACTTGGCGGCGCAAACCTCAAAACCAGCAACAAAGATAGTTTTAAGTGCTATATTTTCCACGTCTCTTATTCAATCAATTCTAAAAACAATATATCTTTTCACGCTCCCTAAATACTATACAGTATGAACGCATTATTAAAAATTGGCAAATACTTATTTGCCTTGCCACTACTTGGTTTTGTTTATGGCCATTTTACCAGTGCCGATGCTATGGCCGGCATGGTGCCAATACCCGGCGGCGCTATTTGGGTTTATTTAACCGGTTTAGCTATGCTTGCTTTTATAGTAAGTGTATTTGTTGGCAAATTTGATAAATTAGCCGGCACACTTTTGGGCATTATGATATTAATTTTTGCCTTGGGCCTTCATTTACCCAATTTAATGGGTGGCGACCAAAATAGCATGGGTATGCTTATTAAAGATCTAATGATAGCTGGTGGTGCATTCATGTATGCAGGTGCTTATGCCCGTGACAATTCAGTTATTGGCTAATTGCTTCCTGTTTTCATCTCAAAGGGCGGTGTTATTGTTGTAGCACCGCCTTTTTTATTTTTAAATTGCTGGTTAAAGCGGTATAGTTTAGTGTTAATCTTGCTATTTTTGCACCTCTTAAATTAGATTTTTGAATTAAAGATAAAAACTTATACATGTTTAACTATATTTTATACGAAGTTGCTAACGGTGTGGCCACTATAACACTTAACCGTCCCGAGCGCTTTAATGCTTTTGTTGATGGCATGAACCAAGAAGTTACCGAAGCATTTAAAAAGGCCGGAAAAGATACTAAAGTGCGCGTTGTGGTTATTACGGGTGCCGGAAAAGCCTTTTGCTCGGGGCAAGATTTAAAAGATATTCAGGGGCAAGTTGGGCAGCGCAGCCTTGGCGAGTCGGTTGTACAGCGATATAACCCCATGATTTTACAGGTTGCCCAAACCGCCAAACCCGTTATTTGCCGGCTAAACGGTGTTGCCGCCGGGGCGGGATGCTCGCTGGCTTTGGCCTGCGATATGATAATTGCTGCCGAAGAGGCTAAACTTATTGAGGTGTTTGTAAATGCCGGATTGGTGCTCGACTCGGGGTCGTCCTATTTTTTGCCGCGCAGCCTTGGCTTAAAAAAAGCCTTCGAGCTGGCTGCTATGGCCACCCCCGTTACTGCCGCCGAAGCGCTGCAATTGGGCTTGGTAAATAAGGTGGTACCTGCTGCCGAATTAGATGCCGCAGTTGAGTTGGTAACTGCTTATTTTGCCACGGCGCCCACTAAAGCTATCGGTATGATTAAAAAAATGTTGGCTAAAGGTGCAAACAGCAGTTTAGAAGAATCACTGCAATACGAAGCCTATTGCCAAGAAATTGCCGGGCAAAGCAACGACTATCGCGAAGGAGTAACAGCTTTTGTTGAAAAACGCAAACCTGTTTTTTCCGGAACTTAACTTAGCTGAGTTTTCTTTTTAGTTGACGAGTTAGCATTAGTTTGCTAATTTAGGCATCGTGAAAACAAAAGCTCTTTACTTACTTGTCGTACACCTTAATTAAAAACACATAAGGGCGCAGTATTTTAATTTGGTCGGTAATACTAAGCAAGCTAAGCGCACTGTCTTCGGTAAGGGTAGGTGGGTGTTTAAGGCGCTGTATTAACGAAACAGCATACCTGATTTTAATGACGTAAGTAGCATTTGGCGCTTTACTGTGGCGGGCTTTTATAATGCCAATAAGTTCGCCCTTTTCATTAAATAGTGGGCCGCCGCTATTTCCGGGTTCAACAGACATACCCACTTGGTAAGTAGTTGCATCGCCATTATACCCGTTTAATGCCGATATGGTCCCATCCTGAAATTTTACACTTGTACCCATTGTTTGGGTAAGCGGGTAGCCGAGGGTATAAACTTTTTCGGCCATGTCGGCCATTTGGGTGTTAAACTTATACGGTACAGGAAGTAACGGCTTAAACGACATATCGACAATTTTTAAAATGGCTAAATCGTTTTGCGGATCTGTCTTTTCTAAAACGCCATTATAGATGGAGGTTATTCCGGATTGAGCATCGGTTATTTGGAATTCAAAACGCGAGCCGCCTTCAATTACGTGTGTATTTGTAAGGATATAGCCATCAGTGCTGATAGCTATGCCGGTTCCGGTTGATATTGGTCGGTCGTTTAAAGATGATTTTTTAGGAAAAGCCTTAGTAAATCCTAATTGTCTTTTTTCGTTCGTTAATAAAGTAATTCCATTTGGGTCAAGCGAGATGGTAACTGTTTCGTCGCTAAGTTTATTTGGCTTGCGCCATCTTACATTGTATATTTTATCAACAGATGAGGCTATTATTTCGCCTATCAGTTCGCCTTCATGCCAGTCTAAATAATTAGAAGCCCCATCGAGGTAAACAATTTGGTACTTATTGGTTTTTAGCGGTACAAGGGCAACTTGGTATTCTTGGGTTGATTGTGCTTCGGGGTTTTGGGTATAAATTCCGGCAAGTTCATCGTCGGGCGGCAAGTTCTCGAAGCTGGCATATAGTTTTTCCCTCGTCCAACCAGTAGCATCAATTGGCAGTTTAAACTGGTTGGCAGTATTGTATTTTTTGTTTTTTATGTTACAGGTTTTTGCCCACGTCTGTATTAAGCTTTCATATAAATTGCTACTTTCAGATAAATAAATAGTATCCTGCGATTTATAAGAAAATGTTTGGTCTAAGCAGCTTATAAAGTCTATTTTAAAATTGGTAAAAAAGAGGTTGTTGTAATATTCAATTTTAGGCTTAACGCGAGCTACCTCGCAAAATGAGGCAACCTGGCTAAACATTTCTTCTTTGGCCGCGCTGGTAAACGCCACCGTTTCAAAGCCCATATCATTTTTAAGATAGTCAGAAAAAGCTTCTAAATACTTGCTACTGCCGTTGTCAACTTCTTTTTGGTCAGCGTAGTCTAATTCAATAGCAGCTTTTTTTACACCATTAATAAAATCAATAAACTCTTGGTTGTTTTCGTTGCTTGTTATGTTGTTTGCCTTTGCTGTCAGTAGGGTAAAAAGCAAAAAAATAAAAAAACTGACTATTTTTCTAGCAATGGCAGCAGGTATAACACCGTAGATACTACTCGTAAGGCGGAGTAAAACTCTTGTCATAAAATAAATTGCTAATTTGGGGTATTGCGGGGTGGGTTTCGGTCGGTATATTTTGCTAATAAATTAGCGGTCATTTAAGCTTAAAAAACTGCAAAAACAAGGTTTTATTTTGTTATTTTAAACTTGTTTCAGGTAGCGAATTAGGCGCTATTGTATGGCATTTAACTGTTAAACGATTTATAGTTGCCATTATTGCCGTTGTTCATAAACAATTCTATAAATAAATTTTTGTCATACAATAGCGTAAATTCAAATTTTTATTAGGCGAGTGTTTTAATATTTAAGGCAATGTTTGAGTTCTAATTTTTGATTTCCTTTAAGCAACTCAAATACATTATATTCAACCTCGTAGGTGTTTGTTTGTTTGTTTGTTTTTGCGGCCATGCCTTTAATAGTAGCTTTTTTAACGTTGTTTGGCATCGAGTAAACAATTTTGTAGGTAGGTGGAGGCATCATTTTCATAAACTCGGCTGTTTGTTCATCTCCTCCTTCTAACAAAGCAGCTATGGGCGATTCTCCGTTTTCGAATTCTACAGTTGTAACACGTTCTAATTTATTGCCTTTTCGTTTATATTTAGTACTGCCTCCTAAAATGCTTCCCGCTGCATTTTTATTTTGGTTTAACACTTTATTCAGCGCGTCAATACTTGCAAAATCATAACTTATGCGCATTATATATTGGTCGGGCTTTGTAATTGATACGTTGGTAATGCCATTTATAGACGTATAAGCATTAAGGTCGCGGTCAACCACCTCGTCAAGGCCAGTATCAAGGCCTTCTTTTACCGAGTCGGGCATAAACATACCCAACATACTCATTGCTGTACTAAAATCAACTGTTGTAGTCATTGTTCCTGCTCCATTTTTTTTAATACTCACTTCGTCGGTAATAGTAAAACATCCGGTAGTAAAAATGGCAATAATGCTTATAAAAAGCAAGCAATAAATTAGACGAATAATTTTTAAAGAAGTCATTAAAAGTAGATTTAAAAATAAAAAAATGAAATAAAAAAATACGTCATCCGTGCTTCCGGATGAACTTGTAAAGTTAAGGCTTTTATCAACACAAAACTTCCGGATGGTTTGCTCCGGTTAAAAATGGTTTGCAAACTAGCTAAAACTTAAAGTAAATACTTACCTAAAAACTGCGTAACTTTGCAGCTTATTTTATTACATCAATGATATTTTCGTTAATTACCCAAAGAACAAAAAAAGCATATTTTCTTGTTTTTTTAGGCTGTGCCTTCTTGTTTTTGTTAGATGCTTGCTCGCAAAACACCCAGCAAGGCAATTCTAAAACAGCAACAGCCAATTCTACTGCCGCCGATACTACAAAGCCAGCCAACCCAAACCGCCAACTTACCGAGCGCGAACAAAAACGCGCCCATGCCAACGAACAGGCCATGCAGTTTTTCGAAAAAACACCTTATAAAGAAACCGCACAAGGAAAATTTTTTAAAGGAATTGGCAATTTTTCCACTTTCGACCGTGTAATAAACTACCATCCAAACGGCCAGTATCAAACAACCTTTTTTGTTAGAGCCAACGATACCATTAAAGATGGCAAATACACCAAATATTATAGCAACGGCGTGGTTGAAGAAGAAGGCAATTACCTGAGTGGCAAAAAACACGGCCAATGGTTAGCCTATTACTACACCGATGCAGGCGCCGAACCAATTGAAGAAAAAATTGAATTTTGGGAGCATGGTGTTAAAGATGGAGAATCCCTTGAAAAACATAAAAATGGCCGCGCCCGCAAACAAGTTTTTTACAAAATGGGCAAAGAGGAGGGCATAGGCCGCACCTGGTTCCCAACCGGACAAGTTGAATCTGAAGTAAATTTTAAAAATGGCAAACGAGACGGCGAATCGAAAGCCTACTACGCCAACGGCAAATTACAGGCCGTAAGCATGGTTAAAAATGGCCAAAAAGAAGGCCTTACCGAAGATTATTACGAAACCGGAATTAAACGCCGCGCAATTCATTATAAAAACGGCAAACGCAACGGCGAATACAAAGTTTGGAACGAACAAGGCGAACTTAAAGTAATTGGCGAATATAAAAACGGCGAAACTATTAAAGAGATAACCTATTAACAAGTTAACAAGTTTAAATTTTTTCAAACAAAATCAAATAAAACATAAACGATTACACATATATGACCGCCCAAGAAATACGTCAGGCATTTTTTGATTTTTTTGCCGCCAAAGGCCACCAAATAGTACCCTCGGCACCCGTTGTAATTAAAAACGACCCCACGCTAATGTTTACCAACGCGGGGATGAACCAGTTTAAAGATTATTTTTTAGGCCATAGCCAAGCCCCCTGGCCCCGCGTTGCCGACACCCAAAAATGCCTGCGCGTTAGCGGCAAACACAACGACTTAGAAGACGTAGGTAAAGACACCTACCACCATACCCTGTTCGAAATGTTGGGCAACTGGAGCTTTGGCGACTACTTTAAAAAAGAAGCTATCGCCTGGAGTTGGGAACTGCTTACCCAGGTCTATAAAATTCCGAAAGACCGCCTGTATGTTACCGTTTTTGAAGGCAGCGCCGACGATAATATACCCTTCGACCAAGAAGCTTACGATACCTGGCTGCAATTTGCCGCCCCCGACCGCATTTTAAAAGGCAACAAAAAAGATAATTTTTGGGAAATGGGCGACACCGGCCCCTGCGGCCCCTGCTCTGAAATTCATGTTGATTGCCGCACAGACAGCGAGCGCCAAACAATACCCGGAGCCAGTTTAGTAAACAACGACCACCCGCAGGTAATTGAAATATGGAACAACGTGTTTATTGAATTTAACCGCAAAGCCGACAAAAGCCTCGAAAAACTTCCGGCGCAACACGTAGATACGGGCATGGGTTTCGAGCGCTTGGTGCGCGTATTACAAAACAAACAATCGAATTACGATACCGACATTTTTACCCCAATCATCCGGAAAATTGAAGCCATTACCGGCATAACCTACGGCAGCGCCGAACCTACCGATATTGCCATCCGTGTACTCTCTGACCATATTCGCGCCATTACCTTTACCATTGCCGATGGCCAACTACCCTCTAACAATAAAGCCGGCTACGTGGTGCGCCGTATTTTGCGCCGCGCCGTTCGATACGCTTACAGTTATTTAGGCTACAAACAACCCATTTTATACCAGTTAGTGCCCGTTTTAACCCAACAACTCGGCAGCGTTTTTCCCGAGCTAACCGCACAGCAAAACTTTATAACCAAAGTAATTCACGAAGAAGAACAAACCTTTTTGCACACCTTAGAAAGCGGCTTAAAACGATTTGCCCAAATTGAAAATCAAACATCCGGAAAAATTATTTCCGGAGAAAACGCCTTTGAACTTTTAGACACCTTTGGCTTTCCGTTTGACCTCACCCGCTTAATTGCTGGCGAGCGCGGTTTATCTATAGACGAACCCGCATTTAACGCCGCCCTTGCCCAGCAAAAAGAACGCAGCCGCGCCGCCGGCAAAATTGAAACCGGCGACTGGATAATTCTTGACCCACAAGCCGGCACCACCTTATTTGTAGGTTACGACCAATTAGAGGCTAACGCACACGTTGTAAAATACCGACAAGTAAAACAAAAAGGCGAAACAGGCTACCAAATTGTGCTAAATATTACCCCATTTTATGCCGAAAGCGGCGGACAAGTGGGCGATACCGGCTTTCTGCATTTTCATCCGGATGAAAAGGTTGCGGTGTTAAACACCCTTAAAGAAAATAATTTAATTGTGCATTTAGTAGCCCAGCTTCCTACAAATATGCAAGCCGATTGCCATGCTATTGTTAATACCCAACGCCGGAAAGCCACCAACAGCAACCACTCGGCAACCCATTTGCTACATGCCGCCCTGCGCGAAGTGTTGGGTACGCACGTGCAACAAAAAGGCTCGTTGGTACACCCCGACTATTTGCGCTTCGACTTTTCGCATTTTGCCAAACTTACCGACGAAGAATTACAGCGCATACAAAACCGCGTAAACGAAAAAATTCGCGAAAATATACCCTTAGACGAACGCCGCGATATGCCCCTTGACGAAGCTATGCAACTTGGAGCCATGGCCTTGTTTGGCGAAAAATATGGCGATAGCGTGCGCGTTATAATTTTTGACCCCAACTACTCGAAAGAACTATGCGGAGGTACGCACGTAAAAGCAACCGGAGAGATTGGCCTGTGTTTTGTTGCCGCCGAAAGCAGTATATCGGCGGGGGTGCGCCGCATTGAGGCTATTACCGGCCAAGCTGCTGCGCAAATGGTAAACAGCGCTATTGACGAGCTACAAACCGTGCGCCATTTGTTAAATAACCCCAGCAGTATAAGCGAGGCAACACAAAAACTATTGCACGAAAACAACCGCTTACAAAAAGAATTAGAAAAACTGCAGGCCGAGAAAGCAGTAGCCATTAAAAACGAACTTATTAGCCAGGCACAAACCACCTCAGCCGGATACCAGCTAATTGCCGCCCAAGTTGCCTTGCCCAACGCCGATTTGGTAAAAAAATTAGCTTACGAACTGCGCAACGAAGTATCGAACTTAATTGCTGTATTGGGTGCCGAAATTGACGGCAAAGCCCATTTAACCGTAATGATAGCCGATGAAATTGTGGCCAGCACCAACTTAAATGCAACCCAAATTATACGCAATTTGGCAAAACATATACAAGGCGGCGGCGGCGGACAGCCCTTTTATGCTACCGCAGGCGGTAAAAATCCCGAAGGTTTGCCCTACGCTATTAACGAAAGCAAAGACATGTTTTTGACTTAGTTGTGGCTTCAAATTAGTTAGCTTGCCAACTTAAAAATTGAGGTTTATACACATGTAACCACCAAAGGATTTGACCAAATAAAAAATCCATTGGATAAGTTGGATATATAGGAATTAAGATTTAGTTTTGCGTTAGTTTAATTAATCCGGATATATATCAATAGGGTTAAATCAAAGCGCGCGCCTGCAAAAAATTGCAAATTATTGTTTTGGTTCGTTCAAAACCATCCGGATATTGCTGAAATAAACACAAAGTTGCGTTTATACAACCGATGTAGGGCATTTTAAAAAGACGACAATGAAACCTGTTTTAACAATACTGATGTTCTTTGTTTGGAGTTATACTACTTTAGCATCCGACACGACAATCGTTTTCCGACAAGTTGACTATTCCGACTTATTTGAACTAGCAAAAAAAGAGAATAAAGGCGTTATGCTTTATTTTCACTTTGACGGTTGTGGAGCCTGTGTGACAATGGAAAAGACGGCTTTCAAAGACAAAAATGTGTTTGATTATTGCAACTCAAACTTTATCAATTTTGAAATCAACACCCGAAAAGGGAAAGGGATTGAGGTTAACAAATTATACAACGTCCAACTACATCCTACTTTCTTATTCTTTGACAATAAAGGAAATGAATTACACAAAATGGTAGGCGTGTTTAGTCCAGAAGAATTCTATCGACAAGCCTATAACGCTTTACTTTCTAATAAGAATTTGACAAACTACAAAAGATTATACAATATAGGAAATAGGCAACCTGACTTTTTGTTTGATTATGTTTATATGTTACGTAACGCAAACGAATTAGACTCAACTGTTGTTAATCAATACTTAGATGTAACAAATGACAACGAATATAAACTTGAAAAGAATATCAAATTAATTTATGAATTCAGTATTCAGAGCCTGTCTAAATTTTATTTTCTAATTCTATTAAGCATCAATTTTATCATGGCAAGTTGGATCATTGTCTGGCTCGTTTCGGTTTGGAACTCAAAGTCTTTACTCAATCTTCGATAGCTTTCGAGCCATGCAAAAGTTCTTTCAACAATCCATCTTTTGGCAATACTTCGAATTTCGAGGCTGTATTCGATCTACTTACAACCTCAACCACCCACCCAAACGTTTTGCGGGTATTTTCAATTAACTCGCCTCTATACCCGCCATCAGCTACTATCTTTACCAATCTGCAAAACCTGCCTCTGAGGTCAGCTATAACCATTGGGGCTGATTTACTGTCATGCTCATTTGCCGCATGAACCACAACCGCTAAAAGTAGTCCCATTGTATCTACAATAATATGCCGCTTTCTGCCTTTAACTTTTTTACCCCGTCAATCCCTCTGCACAAGCCTCCGACGCTTGTTGTCTTTACGCTCTGGCTATCAATTATACCAACACTTGGCGATGAAGCCCTGCCTGCTTGCTTTCGAGTCTTATCCCTGAGTATTTCATGGATGAGTTCTATCGTCCCATCCTTCTTCCACTTGGTAAAATAGTAGTAAACAAGCTTCCATGACGGAAAATGGAACGGCAGCATGCGCCATTGACAGCCAGTTTAAGCAAATAGAACAGCGCATTAAAAATTTCTCTTAAACTGTGTTTTCGTTTCCGTTTGTCGTCTAAAATGCCTAATATTGCACTCCATTGACTATCGGTGAGACTGCTTGGGTAGGTTTTCATTTTACTTTATGTGTTTGATTTTCATAAAGCTATGAATTATTATTTAAACGTCAAACTGATAGTCTTTTATTCACATCTCTTTTAATAACTTTTTTCCTATCAATTTTTAGGACTGGCATGCCAATTTTTAATTTTTAGACAGTCTCTCACAATTTCAAAATATTCCTACCGTATAACAATCCGAGATTTAATTTCTTGGTAAACAACAAAGAACTGTTTTACGAATATCTTGACAGCAATCAAGTTAAAACGAGAATTGTATGGATACTAAACAATGCAATTTATAAGGCCATTGAAGAGAAAGATGAAGAAACATTTAAACAAGCACTTAAAGCTTTAAAGGAGTATGACAATGGCGAGCAATATCTTTTTAAAGAAATGGACGGACGAATTACGGGAATGATAACAAGTAAAAATCTTGTTCTTTCTTCGATGCTTCATTACTATGAAAAGATTGGTGACAAATCCAATTATTTTAAAACATTAGAAATATATATTTCAAAGATATGGGATGATCCGGATGAACTAAATAATTTTGCGTGGGGTGTTTATGAACAGCCTCAGCACAATGATAATGAAAGAATTAGAACTGCAATAAAATGTTCGATCCGTTCAATAGAACTTGATAACAACTTTGCAAACAACGACACCTATGCTTGGCTTTTATACAAGTCAGGAGAAAAGAAAAAAGCAATTAAACAAGCTAAAAAGACAATTGACATAGCAAAGAAAAACAACCAAGACTACAGTGAAACTCAAAAATTGATTGACATAATTGCAAGTAAAAGATGACAAGAAAAACGCCCTATAACAGCACCTACCCAAAAGTGGCGGTTCAGTTGTTAAATCTAGCTTTGCGCTTCTATCAAAGTTTTTGCTTGGTTGACAGTTTTATGCTCCGAAATCGCCACCTTCGGGTAGCTGCAAACCGTTGTAGGGGCGACCGACAACCGAATGAAATTTTGTATCTTGCAACAGAAAAATGACAAAAAATAAATGGACGAATTAATACAGAAACTAAAATACCTTGCCGACACTTATTCCGCTAATTTGAATAGCCAAATAGAGCAGAGAAAAGAAGAAATGAAGGCTGACGATACTTCTCATTACCTCATTTATAGAGTTTTGGGTATTGCAACAAAAGAAGGACAGTTAATAGATGAGTATCAAAATGTTGGACGATTCCTATATAAGTATGCGGGTTCATTTCTTGAAGAAGCTGCAACTCTTTGTTTAAAATATAAATTTCCTGATGGTGAAAAGACCAAAGTAGTTAATACAATTGGACAGAAACCAAAAACTTTTGAGATTGATTTCCTAAATGAAAATGATGCCATTGAAGTAAAATGGCGTGATGCAACGACAGATGGAGACCATATTACCAAAGAGCACACAAGGGTTCAAGTAATAAAAGCTCACGGTCACAAACCAATACGAATAATGTTCTACTATCCACAAAGAGAACAAGCCATTAGAATTCAACAAACTTTGAAAACACTTTATGCCGGTGTGGAAGGAGAATATTATGGTGGAGATGAAGCTTGGGAATACTTAAAGGCTTATTCAGGAGTTGACCTAAAAGCTATTTTGACACAGATTGCTAACGAAAGGACACCCGAAAATGGAAACTAATAAAATCTACCACGGAAATTGTGTTGAAAAACTCAAAGAAATTGAAGCCAACAAAGTTGACTTGATTTACTTTGACCCACCTTTTACCCAACGTAAACACAGTCTTACGAATAAAGACAATTCTAAAACGTATGAATTTGACGATAAATACAATTCAATTGAAGAGTATTTAGAACTGGTTGAAGATGTCTTGAAACAATCAAAAAGGGTTTTAAAGAACACAGGAAGTGTATTTCTTCATTGCGACAAAACGGCATCACACAATATTAGAGTTGTAATGGACAAGATTTTTGGACGTGAAAATTTCCAAAGTGAAATTATTTGGTCATACAAAAGATGGTCTAATGCCAAAAAAGGACTGTTAAATGCACATCAAGTAATTTTCTTTTATTCTAAATCGCAAGATTTTAAATTCAATACTCTTTATACAGATTATTCAGTAACAACAAATCTTGACCAAATTTTACAAGACAGAGCGCGTGATGAAAACGGGAAATCTGTGTATAAAAAAGATGAAAACGGAAATGTGATTTTAGGTAAAGAGAAAAAAGGTGTGCCTCTTTCTGACGTTTGGGAAATCCCATACTTAAATCCAAAAGCAAAGGAAAGAATAGGTTACCCAACCCAAAAACCAGTTTTATTACTTAATCAAATATTAAACATTGTTACAGACGAAGGCGACTTGGTTGTTGACCCATTTTGTGGAAGCGGAACAACTTGTGTTTCTGCAAAATCTTTAAATAGACAATTTATCGGAATTGACATTTCAAAAGACGCTGTTGAACTTGCAAATTCAAGATTAGAAGAAATGGTAATTTCTGAATCCAATCTTTTAAACAAGGGAACAAACGAATATCAAGAGAAAACCGAAAAAGAATTAGCCATTTTAAAAAACATAAATGCTTTTCCTGTTCAAAGAAATAGCGGAATTGACGGATTTTTAAAAGACCATTTTGAAGGTATGCCAGTTCCGGTAAAAATTCAAGGAGAATATGAAACAATAGAAGACGCAATTGAGAAACTAGAAAAGGCTTCTTATGATAAAGACTATAAAAAGAAAATCTTAATCCAAACAAGAGAAACAGGAATAAGCCGACTTTTTGGTTTTGAATCGGACGTAACAATAATGAAATCACTTGAATTGCAGACGAAAGACCTGCTGAAAAAGAACAACGAAGGCATAACAGCGAGTTTGCAAAAAAGCGGGTTCAATGGTTAATTGAACATTCTACCTCGCATCAACTTTTGTGGTATATTGACAGTTTTGTACTCCGAAATCCGCTTCTTCGCACATCCGTCGCCACGTCAGCGGCAAGTTTAAACCACACTAAATTCAAAAAAATTATGGTAACAAATTCAAACCTTCATTATTCTATAATCAAACACATAATTGACAAAGGATTTGCGCCAAGTGCAGACGACCTTGCAATAATCTTGGACCAAGACAAACAATATGTAATTCAAGGCTTGTATGATTTGCAAGAATATCACGGAGTAGTTTTGCATCCTAACGAACCAAAAGTTTGGGTAATACATCCATTTTCGTTAGCACCGACAAACTTTTATGTCAAAACTAACAAAGGAGAATGGTGGGGAAATTGTGCTTGGTGTTCTTTAGGTGTGGCAGCATTGCTTAATGACAATGTAAAAATCACGACAACAATTGGAGCAGAAACAAAACAAGTTGAAATCAACATCATTGACGGAGAAATACAAGAAAAGAATTACTTCATACATTTTCCAATCCCAATGACCAATGCTTGGGACAATGTAATTTACACGTGTAGCAATATGTTGGTTTTTGAAAACCATCAACAAGTTGACACTTGGACAAAGAAACATAATATACCAAAAGGAGACATTCAGCCAATTGAAAAGATTTGGAACTTTTCTAAAAAATGGTACGGAAATCATCTAAACCCAGAATGGACAAAGTGGACAATAGACGATGCGAAAAAAATATTTGCTGAATACGAACTTAATGACAAAATATGGAAATTGGGAGCATCCAAAGACAGGTTTTAAAATGACCAATAAAACCTACCGCTAACAAGCAGTTTGCCAAAATGGCGGCAGAATTGCTTCTATTCAACTTTTGTAATAAAAAACCCCACTTCGCCAATACCCAAACCGCCAACGGTCATTGTAAACCGACAGTGCAACCATTAAACAAACGAAAAATGACCTGAAAGCCAACCACGCATTTAGCACATTTGGTTTTGCCCAACACACAAAACAACCCTTCGCAAACCAAAAAAAGCCATTTTTTGCCTCCGCACAGACCATCAATAAATCAAACAGTTTTTATATTGAAAAACAAGATAGTCGAAAAATTAAATCTATCTTAGCGGGCTGATTTCAAACAGGCTTGGCTAACCGAAAAACTAGACAAAAGTTACAACATGGCCAACGACTATGTGCAAAATAGACAGCAGCCAAGACTTGAATTGCTTTTTGAAATTGCAAAAATATTAGGAGTTAATCCACAAGAATTATTAAAAATAAAAAATGACAAGCATAGCACAAAGACAAGAACTACAAAACAAAATATGGAAAATAGCCAACGATGTGCGTGGCTCGGTGGACGGTTGGGACTTTAAACAGTTTGTGCTGGGAACATTGTTCTATCGCTTCATTAGCGAAAACTTTACCAACTACATTGAAGGGGGTGATGATAGCATTGACTATGCAACCTTACCAGATAATGTCATCACTCCCGAAATTAAAGACGATGCCATCAAAAGCAAAGGTTATTTCATCTATCCTTCGCAACTGTTTGTAAACATTGCCAAAACGGCCAATACCAATAAAAATCTCAACACCGATTTAAAAGCCATTTTTGATGCCATTGAAAGCTCGGCAAATGGTTATCCATCCGAACAAGACATAAAAGGTTTGTTTGCCGATTTTGACACCACCAGTACCCGATTGGGCAATACCGTTGAAAATAAAAACAGCCGCTTGGCTGCCGTACTCAAAGGCGTAGAAGAACTGAACTTCGGCAATTTTGAAGACAATCAAATTGACCTGTTTGGCGATGCTTATGAATTTCTGATTTCCAACTACGCAGCCAATGCCGGAAAAAGCGGCGGCGAGTTTTTTACACCACAAACGGTTTCCAAACTCATTGCTCAATTGGCAATGCACAAGCAAACCGCTGTCAACAAAATTTACGACCCCGCTTGTGGTTCGGGCTCTTTGCTCTTGCAAGCCAAAAAAAATTTCGACAACCATAATATTGAAGAAGGTTTTTATGGGCAGGAGGTAAACCACACTACCTACAACCTTGCCCGTATGAATATGTTTTTGCACAATATCAATTACGATAAATTCCATATTGTGCTGGGCAACACTTTATTGCAACCGGGTTTGGGCGATGAAAAACCTTTCGATGCCATTGTTTCCAATCCACCGTATTCTATCAATTGGATAGGTAGCGACGACCCAACTTTGATTAACGACGACCGTTTTGCCCCTGCCGGAGTACTCGCTCCTAAATCAAAAGCCGATTTTGCCTTTGTACTCCATGCCTTGAGCTATCTTTCCGGAAAAGGAAGAGCCGCCATCGTGTGTTTCCCCGGAATTTTTTACCGTGGCGGTGCCGAACAAAAAATCAGGCAATATTTGGTGGACAACAACTTTGTAGAAACGGTAATTTCGCTTGCACCTAATTTATTTTATTGCACTTCTATAGCTGTAAACATCTTGGTGCTCTGTAAACACAAATCCAATAACAATGGTGTTAAACCCATTTTAAAATTATAAACTGTATATTACAAGAAGCTTAAAAGCTTTATTAAAACAAAATTTAAAACAACAATTCAATTTTAAACGCTCAGCATGGTTGACAAATTTTTACTATTTCTATTCTTGCTGCTAATCATTATTGGCATCATCATGGTGGCCAAAAAAATAAAAGTCGCCTATCCGGTATTATTGGTAATAACAGGCTTACTCATCAGTTTTATTCCGGGCTTACCTGAAATAGAATTAAAACCCGAAATTGTTTTCCTTCTTTTCCTTCCGCCTATATTATACGAAGCAGCCTGGGCCTGCTCGTTCAGAGAGTTGTTTAAATGGCGTCGAATCATTCTCAGCTTTGCTTTTATAGTAGTTTTTATAACCGCTATTAGTGTGGCTTTTACGGCTTATTGGTTTATTCCGGGGTTTACTTTGGCCTTGGGTTTTTTATTGGGCGGTATTGTATCTCCGCCCGATGCAGTAAGTGTTAATGCTATAACAAAGTTTGTAAAAGTTCCCAAACGGTTTTCTACCATTTTAGAAGGTGAAAGCTTGCTGAATGATGCAACTTCGCTTATCATTATGCAGTTTGCAATTATAGCCGTTACTACCGGAAATTTTGATGCCCCCCAAGCTTTGCTTAAGTTTTTATGGATGGTTATAGGTGGCGTAGGGTGCGGCGTTTTATTAGGTTACGTGTTTACCAAACTGCACAAAATATTGCCAACAGATGCCAATATGGATGTAATTATAACCTTTATTACACCCTATTTAATGTATATTTTAGCAGAAGAAGTACATGGCTCTGGTGTTTTATCAGTCGTTGCCGGTGGTTTGTTCGTATCTCAAAAAAGATATGAATTTTTAGACTCAACATCAAGAGTTAGAGGCGTTAATGTTTGGCAGAGTTTTATTTTTCTTCTTAACGGTATTGTGTTTATTCTTATTGGACTTGACCTCCCGCAAATTGCCGGTGGATTAGGCGATACTAAACTATCAACAGCCATTGGTTATGGACTATTAGTAACCATTGTGGTGATGTTGATCCGCATCATCAGTTCATTTGGTGCAGTAGGCACTACCCTAATTCTGCGGAATTTTATAAAAGTTGCCGACCCCAATAATCCCGGCACCAAAGGCCCTTTAGTCATTGGCTGGGCAGGAATGCGAGGCGTTGTTTCGCTTGCTGCAGCTTTGTCAATTCCACTTTATTTAGACAATGGCGCAATGTTTCCGCAAAGAAATTTAATTCTGTTCATCACCTTCATTGTAATTCTTTTAACGCTCACCATTCAAGGATTAACGCTTCCGTTTTTTATTAAAAAAGCTAAATTAAAAGAATTAGATTACCCTGAGCCAGAGCATAAAGTCGCTGTAGCTTTAGATAAAGAATTATTTAAAATATCATTGACTTATCTCCATGAAACCTTCTCTAAAGACGATCAAAAAGGTAAAAGATTTCATGCTATTGTTACCACTTTGAAAGAGCAATTATACGAAGAAGATGAAATTAAGTTAGATGCGTCAAGCGGAAAAATATACTGCAAACTCATAGACTTGCAAAGAAATCATCTCATTCAAATAAACAAGACGCAACCAACAATTGATGAAGAAATCATTCATAAAAAGATGTTGGTTTTAGACTATCAGGAAGAAAGAATGAAGTTGAGGCTTGACCTATAAAACAGTAATACATTTTATTTCCGGATAAGGCCAAATTTAGACTGTCATTTTGACCTTTTCCGGAGGAAGAAAACTACCGCCACTGTTTAATTACATAAAAATAGGTAGTACATTTGTGCTGCTAAAATTGGGCTGCTTGTATTCAAACAAATAATAAACTCAAACCAAAATAAACACCTCCACAAAAACAACAAAACCATGTTACCCAAACTAATAGCTACCGATGTTGACGGCGTGCTAACCAATGGCGGCATGTACTACGATGAGCATTTTAACGAACTTAAAAAATTTAATGTTTCAGATGGGGTGGGCGTAATTTTTTGTAAATTATTGCAAATACCCGTTGCCATTTTTACCGGAGAAAACACCCCAATTGTAAGCCGCCGGGCTAAAAAATTAGGTATCGAGCATGTATTTTTAGGTTGTAAAAATAAAGTACAAAACCTAAGCCAACTGTGCCAGCAATTAGGTATTGACCCACAGCAGGTAGCCTATATTGGCGACGATATTAACGATATACAAATGCTAAAAACCGTTGGCTTCTCGGCCTGCCCAGCCAACGCGCCCTTGTATGTGCGCAAGTACGCGCATATAACCCTATCAAAAAAAGGTGGGCAAGGCGTTTTCCGCGAATTTGTTGAGTATATTTTGCAGCGCGAAAACCTGTTAAATCATTGTATCGAACTGTTTTTAACACAAGAGGCAAACAAAAGCTAACAATATTGGAAATAAGCGCTCTATGTATTTAATAAAAATAAATGTATAATAATTGGCTATGGTTTGTACAAAAAACTTGCAATAGGGTGCGGTTTACTGTACATTTGTAATTCCTTTGTTGTAAAGGCAAAAAATATTTGGTTTTTACCGCTAACTTTAAAAGCACGCTATGGTTATAGAAAGTTACACTATTCCTTGTAGCTGCGAAAACTTGTCGAAAATACGGCATTTTATGGAGGCTAAGCTACAAGCCCTGCCCCTTTCAGACACCGATAAATTTAAAATTATTTTAGCCGTTGACGAAGCCTGCGCCAATGCCATTATTCACGGCAACAAGTGTAACGCTCACCATATTTTGCAAGTAAGATTTGCCGCCTTTGCCAATTATATACAAGTTGATATTTGCGACACCGGCAAAATAGCCCCTAAAAACCAAACCCCACCTACCGAGCCCAATATTACCGATTTTACCGAAAAACGCCAGCGCGGTGGCTTAGGGCTTAGCCTTATACACCACATTATGGATAAGGTAACCTATTACCCCAAAGGCAAACAAACCGTATGCACCTTGGTAAAAAACCTGCCCGCTGCTTAAATTTACACTTTCCGGAAAACGTTTTATGGGGGTAATAAATACTGGTTGAAATTTCCCTAATCCGGAAATAAACTATTTGCATCCAAGCTAAATAAATGCCAATTATAGTGGTGTTATTATTTTTGTTGTTAGTTCTGTAATTCTTTGTTTTTGTTCTATCCGGAGGTTTTCTTCACCTATTTCGAGCAGTTGGTTTAAGGCGGCAAGACGGTGTTTTTCGGCTTCATCCGGAAGGTTAAACAACAAGTTTGCCCTCCAATACAAATATTCAACATCGGCAGCAAAATCCGGACGTTTTATTTCGTTTGCATATCTTACTGCCTCGGATAGGTTTTGGTCAATTTTTTCAATTAATACCATGTTTGCCTCCCTGTCGGCTTCTATCATACCTAACATAAAGGACGATTGCTGAATTAACATAATAATAATATGTTCTTTCATTTGTAATGCCTTTAATATTTTAATGCTTTCGTTGTGGCATTCGATAGCTTTTTCAGTTTGGCCTATTTCATAATATATAGAGGCTAAATTGCCCTTACAAAGTGCTACTACATGAGGCGCGCCAAGCTCTTGGGCAATAATTATTACTTGCTCGTTGCTTGTAATTGCGGCCTGTTGAAGCCCTTTTTCAGATTGAATTGTGGCAATATTTGCGAGTGCTTCGGCTAAACTGCGCTTATCGCCTACTCTTTGGGCATAAGCTAAATTTTGTTGGTAACAATCTAATGCTTCTGTGTGTCGTTTTGAACGATAATGAACAAAGCCAATATTTTTACGACACATCTCTATGTCTTTTTCATTCTTGGTCTGCTTGGCAAGGTCAAAGGCTGTAGAAAATGCAGTCATTGCCGCTGTTAAATGGTTTTTATTTAGGGCAATATCACCAGCACGAGTGTAGGCGTTTAATAACAAATTCAAGTCGGGTTCTTCAGTCAGCAAATCAAAAGCCATATTGGTGTTTTTTTCTGCTTCCTCTATTTCTGAGATAGCAATTAAAACGCTGGCATATTTGATATAGAGCGCAATCAGTTTTTTTGGTTGATTTGTTTGTTGATAATAAGAGCAAAGTATTTCAATTATAGGTATTGATTTGTAATCTAAACTACGAGTTAATAGCGTTTCGAGAAATAGGAGAAGTACGTCTGCAAGTGCTGGTTGTAGCAATAGTATTTCAAGGCTTTTTGCCCTGCCGTCTTTATCTTGGCCAGTAATATCAACGCCTTCTGCCTTAAAGCTTTTTGCATAATGGTCGAAATATTTAAAGTTATTTTGCTCTAAATGACTCCAAAGCCGCATAAAATCATAATCACTTTGAATGCACAATATTTCCATAATCCGGAGGTTACCTAAAAACTGCGCCAAACGCTCATACTCGTGCAGTTCAAGCAATAACCAACCAGTTTCGCTTAAAATGCGCAAATCTAAAGAAGTGCTTTCAGTTGGGATAACTGTGTTTATACGGTTAGCTAATATATTGTGGAGTTTTTGTTCAAAAAATTGTAAAAGGTTTCGGGTTGCCATTGTAACGGCAGCCTGTTCGGCGAGGTAGCGTTTATGCACTGCGTTTCGGAGGTAGTCATGAAAAAAAGAAAACATGCCATTTTTGCGGTGAAGATGGTAGTCGAAAGCAGAAATAATGCCCGAAAGCCGTATCCGGGAAATTTGACACACCTCAGACAGTTCCTCTTCATTTAAACCGTAGCGAGATACCCACAAATTTGTCATTACTTTTTTGATGGCACTTGCGTTAAACGAATTTTCTAAGCGGTGCAAAACATCTTGAAACAAATCGTCTATACTGTTGTTGCTTAAAAGTTTTTGAATTATTTCGGTAAGGTTTTCGTGTTGCCCATGCAGGCGTAACTCTTCTAAAAGAACACATAAAAAAAGCGGACTGGCGGTTTTTTCGTTGGCAGCAATTTCTTTTATCAGTTCGGGGCTTAATGATTTTCTGTATTCCGAGAGGTAGCGAACTGTTAGTGCCTCGCGCTCGCGTTCTGAAAGCGGTTGTACGGCAAGTGGCACCCAGCCTTGCTTGTTGAGCTGTTCTATGGTAGCCGTATTGGTAGTTGAAAGCAGTATTTTTATGTTATTGGGAATTAATTGGGGCAGCCAACCAAGCTGTTGGGCATGTTCAGACAACTGGTCAATACCATCTAAGACCCATAATGTTGGTTTGTTTTTTAAATAGCCAAGCCATTGTGCCACACTTCTTTCTAATTCGCCCGGATTTTTTGGGATTTCGGTTTCAATTTGGGTATATTGTTTTATTTCAGAAAGTAAATGGGTGATGGCTTCGTATTGACTTTCGGTATTTGCACCAATTCCTACATAATGTTCTACTATTAAAACATCCGGATTGCGGCGGCGAAACTGGTCTGTCCAAAAAGCCAATAAGGCCGATTTTCCGGTGCCCGATACAGCATGAACTACCATGTTTTGAGAATATGCAGTTTTGTTTAGTTCAAGCGGTAAATTAACGGGCTTAGCCCACTCGTTAAGTGCTTTTATATATTGCATATTAGGAATATACGAGCGGCGTCTGCTTTCGGCAAAAGCGCGGTGGTACGACCTTATGCGGTCGAGGTCGGTTTCTTGCTGTGCATCCGGAAAATCGCGTGCAATCAGGGCTAAAAATTCGTCGTAAACCATTTTGCCAAACTCTTCGGCATCGGCAAATTCTTTAACGGGTATTTGTTTTTGCAAAATTGCGTTGCGCAGGTCGTTAATTCGGGGGGTATCTTCGTTTGTTTCGGTTGTTTTTTTAAAATAAAACAAAGGATTGGGGCGCAGAGCTTCGGTTCTGGGGTATTTTGCCTGGTCGTCGAGGCCGCCGTAGCGAAACTCCATTTCGGTAATAGACATTTCGTCGAAAATGGCATCTTCTATCCATGGGTAGTCGGCTAAGAGGTGGGCGTCTTTGCTTATTTCTACATAGTCGGGTATATAGCCGTAGCGCCCGCCCAAAAAGCCAATAAAATAGGGGCGGCAACGGTCTATTTCTTCCATACAGGTACGCACAATTTTGCCCAAAATGGCTTCTTCGTCTGTAATTCCCCAGCGCAAATCTACTTCGGTTACGGTGATGCCCTTAGCGCGGCAAATGGCTTTAATTTCCGGAAATATTTTTTTCATCAAAACTTCGCGCTCGTTTTTCAAATCGCGGAAAGTAGAGGATAAAAATACTCTTACATCTGTTTTTGACATGGTAAAAAGGTAGCAAATTTGTTTGTAAACTGCAATTAATAAATATCGAAATGGGGAGGAAAATGTTCGGGTAAAACGGTTTTGTCTGCCACAATTTCGCCTATTTTGGCAAGTTCTGAGGTGCTTGCTATATTGTCTATTTTTCTGAAATTATAAATTTCGTTTGCCGGATAGTTTAAGCCAAAACTTTCGAGGGCATCTTTTTCTAATTTTACGTTGTACCTAAGGTAATGAAGGGCGGGATTGGGTGTTAGCAAATCGTTGTCGAGGTAGCCCATTTCGCCGTCTATTTCGAGTGGGGTGGGCGAGTTAGAAATGTATTGCAGTATCGTTTGGTTGAGTTTGTTGGCATCGTTTAAAAAAATGGCTGGCAGGTCTTTAAAAATTCCCAAAACCTTTCGGTTATAGGCTTTTTTAATATTTCGTTTAGTAGAAAACATGCCTGTTCCGACTGAAACGAGCAGCAAATTGTCGTCGCCGGTTTGCCATTGAAACGGAAAACCTTTAAGGGTGGCAATTAAAAAAAGCAAAAAAGCGGGGTTGTTAAACATGCTCATTCCGCCATCTATAAAAACGGCTGGTTCGTTGTTGCCCACCTGCATCATTTCGGGGCGAAAAAAGCCCGGCGCAGCAGTGCTTGCCCTAACTACCTGCCAAAGGGGAATATCTTTGTTTAGGGGGTAAAATTTTCCGTTGGGGTGGTTTATTATGGGCCAGGTGCTTTGTGTGTCGGCACGTTTGGCAACAATACACAATCCGGTTTTTATTTGGGGGTCGCCAATTTTTATATCGTTAAATGCCTCTTTGAGGGTTTTTTCTAAGGGCTGGTAGTCGTATTGCTGCCCTCGCCAAATATATTTCCAGTCTTTAAGGTTGTTTACTTTTCGTTTTATGCCAAAAATATAGCTGCCAACCTCGAGGTAATATTTTTTAATTTCGGCTGCCGATAACCCAAGCGACAAGGTAGAGGCAATAATGGCGCCTGTGCTTGTGCCGCCAATAAAGTCGAAATATTCGCATAGCCGCAAATCGGGTTTGCCGTATCGCTGGCGCAGCATAAGTTCTAATTTTTCGATAAATCCTACTGCTAATGCCCCTCTTATACCGCCGCCATCAATGGTTAGTATGCGTTTGGGTCCTGGTTTTGTTAATCGTTCGAGTAAGTGGTTCATGGTTTAAGCGCTTGTTAATAGGTTGCGATTTAATTTAATTTAGTTTGTTTTTAGTTCTATTACTATTTGAATTTCAGACAACAAGCTGTAAAAAGCATCCGGAAGCAATTAAATTCCCCTCCTTCGGAGGGGCAGGGGTGGGTTAATTTTTCCGGAGTTGCGCAAATTTTCGCTCAAGGGCAGGAAGCGAAAATTTGCAAGTTTAATATATAAACTAATCTTGAAAAAGCACATATCTTCAATAATATATAGGTTTTGTTTACTGCCCTACCTTGCAAAGGTCGTAAAATTTTGACAAATTAAATTTAAGTTTTGTCTTGCAGCCAGTTAGCCCCAAAAGCGAAATTTATCTATTAGATAGTTTTATAATGGAGAATGCGGGCAGGGTAAGTACTTTGCTTTTTTTACGTGGTGTGCTAATGTGGTAAACAAATCCGGATATTTCGGGGGCAAACGGTTCATTATTTGGTATTATTTGTTTGACGGGCACATATTTTTCTATCATCATTTTAATGGTTTTTGCCGTTCCGGCTAAATAGTCGTTGTCTTCTCCGTTCCAGAAAGCCACTAATATATTTGCATTTGCAACCACATAAAACGCTGCCGAAAAATAGGCTAAATCGCGGGCTGTTATAGGTTTGCCGTTTGTATTTTGGGGTGGCAAAACCTCTTCTGCTACAAAATGGGCCTTGCAGCGGTTAAGCACTTCTAAAAAATCTGCCTTATCTTTTTCGGTATCGAAATCGTTGAGGTAATCTTCTACGGGTAAGGGCAGGGGGGCAATTACCTCCATTTTCATAGACATTGCCATTTTTGCAGCGAGGAGGTCGGCACCTGCGGCAAGCGAACTAAGTATTGTTACAGGCGCATTATTATTGGCTGCCTGCAAGTGCAAAACAAGGCGCTTAAAGGCATTTGCAAGTGCTGGTATATCGTTTTCAACTAAATCGCGATGCCCTGTTATGCCAATTACTAAGGGCGTGGGTTTGGTATTAATTGCAGGGGGCATAAAACGCAAAGGGGGGCGGGTTTGCCGGGTTGTTTAGGTTTATGTTTGGCAAAATATTATTGTACCACCAACGGCAGTTTATTTAAAACCCTTAATATTCGACAAATTTAGGAAATACGTTTTAAATGCCGGATTATTTTGCGGGAGATTAATAAAATCCGGATGAATAAGATTCTAAAATGGTCTCCTTAATTTTTTCCGGATAAAAAAAGAAAAATTCCTTTGGTTTTTACTTTCTATCCCTAAAATTGGCATTTTATCCCTAAAATTTTAGCCTTAAAAAATAGCGTGGTTTCTTTGTGCCTACAAACGCAGGAAGCCGAAAATGCTATTATAGAGTAGGCATAAAATTATATTCACTTACATAACGTAATGAAACTATCAACATTTTTTTTAATTTCGTTTATTTTTTTCGGTGCATTAACAAGCAATGCCCAAACCGTAGGAACATGGCGCATACACGAAGGGAGCGAAGGCGTTATACCTTTTAACAGTAGCTTTAATGGAAACCCTGAAGCTTACAGGTTGGCTACTATTCCTGCCTCAACTGACGCCGGTTGGAAAACAGCGCCATTAGACCAAAACGGGTATGTGTCTATGAGCAGAAGCTCTACCGTAAAATGCAAGCAGGAGGTTGATTTTACGTATTTCGAAATCAATGTTAATATTCCGGCAAATACTATGGTTACAGACTTTAAAGTATCTTACGACAATGCCGATGACGGAGCAAGGATTTATCTTTTTAATCAAAGTTTTTTAGGTGGTACTTTCGACCCAAATTCAGATTTAGTGGGCAAAGGTGCAAAGTTCTCTTCGCATAACCTTAAAGATAAAGTTGTACGTGGCGACAACCGTATTGTAGTGGTTCAATTTGATGATTGCGCTAACCAAAATAATATTTCCGGAATACGGGTAGAAGTAAACGGCAGAGAAATTGCCCCAACTGTTCCAACTGCCCCAACCCAAGGTCGCACAGGTGGCACCAATATACTTAATGTTTACGAGCATATTAACTACGGCGGAAAAGTAAAATCTTTTGGCTTAGGCGATTACGATATTACGGAGACTGAATTTAATGACCTCATCAGTTCGGTTAAAATTTTAAATGGGTATAAAGTTACACTTTTTGCCGATTGGAGGTTTACCGGAACCCCGCTTGTATTGACCGCCGACACACCCACCCTTGAGAATTTAAACTTCAATGACTTTACCTCATCAATTAGAGTAGAAAGAAAATAATAGCAGTTAATAAACATGTTACAATAAAATGTAAGGAGTAGGTTGCATTTTTTAATAGTACAACAAAAAAAACTTTCAGCGTTAAAACCTGAAAGTTTTTTTATTTTATATCCCTCAAAATGGGTTTTTATCCCTACAATTACCAGCCAATATACTTAATTTTATAATTTTGAGGCTTATTCGTTTAGTTATTTATGAGGTGTTTGTTTCTTATATCTTTGCTGGCTTTGAGCTATTTTGCAATAGCGCAGGATTTTGCTGCAGAGAAGGAAATACAGGTAATAGACAGTTTGATTCAAAGCCGTCAATTAACTACTGCCCAAAGGAAAACCGACAGTTTATACAAACAGTTAGCCCTGCAAAAAACCGGAGAGCAAAAAGCGCAATTATTAGAGCTAAAATACCGGCAAGCACTTATAATTGATAGGCAGGAGGAGTCGCCGGCAGAGTCACTTAAAATATTGATAGACATGATAGATGAAGTTGAGGCGGCGCGTTTGTATTCCCTTTCTTACCATGTTTATTTGCTGATGGCCTTATGCTACGAAAAATCTGATAATTTAGAATTGACACGCGACTATTTAAAAAAAGCTTACAAGGTATATGAAGAGCATAATTTGGAAAGTATTTACAGTACTTACTGCATCAGAATAAGCTCGTATTACCGGTTCACAAACAACCTTGATTCTATGCTGTATTATGCAAAAAAAGCAAATGTGTTTGCCCAAAAATACGGCAACGAAAAAGACTTGGCCGATTCGTACCTCTTGCTGGGGGCAGCGGCAAGCAGCGATAAGAATTATATAGAGACGTTAGGATACTATTTAAAATTATTAAATTTAGAAAAGAAAAATGGCGATACCCTCTCTATATTTGTTTATTACAACAATATTGCCCAAACCTATTTGAAAATGGGAAATACTAATAAAGCATTGCAATATAGCGACTCATCTATTGTATTTAAAACGTCGAACCTAAGCTATAATAGCAGTTTTTTTAAAATAAGATCAAAAATATATGAAGCCTTGGGCAATAAAGACTCGTCTTATTATAACTTAAAACAACATGTAGATTGTTACCAACAGTGGGCAGGGGAAAACGAGAAAGTAAAAACAAAAAAATTAGAGGAGCAGTACCAAAATGACAAAAATGAAGCAATTATTAGAAACAAAGAGCAACAGTTGATTTTTATAGGCAGTTTGCTTGCCGTAATTGCTGTGGCCTCGGTTTTAATAATCATAAAAAACAGACAAATTAACGAACAAAACAAAGTTATAAGAACACAATTGGCAGAACTTTCTAAAACATTGGAACAAAAACAAGTACTTTTATCTGAGTTTCAGCATAGGGTAAAAAATAACCTACAGCACGTCATCAGTATTCTTGAAATTCAGAAGGAATCAGCCGATTTTAACAATATAGAAGAGCTTATCCGTGGAAACCAGAACCGTATCCATTCAATGGCCTTGCTTCATAAAAAGTTGAGTGTTACAGACAATGTAAATGATGTGGATTTGAAAATATACATTTCCGAACTTGCCGAATTAGTTAAAGATTCATACGACAACATCAAAAAGAAGGTCAGTCTTCACGTAAAATGCGAGATAGAAACAATCTCTATAGAAAAAGCCTTGCCTATCGGTTTAATAATTACAGAACTTGTAAGCAATAGTATGAAATACGCCTTCGAAAAACAAAAAATCGGAATTATTAGCATTGAAATAACCAAAAACGAAACGGGAAACCAAATATATTATGCAGATAACGGAGTTGGTTTTGATTTTTATAAAGTAAATGAAAAGGGGTTGGGCTTAGAAATCATCAAAGGACTGATTGACCAATTAGGTGGAAATGTAGAAGCCAAACGCAATAACGGTTTTGAACTTACTATATGTTTTAAATAATTACAAATAAAGATGGAACAAAAAGTAATTTTATTGGTAGAAGATGACTTTCTCAATAGACGGCTTTCTAAAAAAGCATTGACAGAGAATAATTACAAGGTTTTAGAGGCAAAAAATGCCCACGAAGCTTTGGAAATCCTGAAAAAAGAAATTGTTGACCTTGCCATTCTCGACATCAACCTCGGCGAAAATGAACAAGATGGAATATCGCTTGGGCAGCATATAAGTAATAAATTGTCTGTTCCGTTTATTTATTTAACGGCCTACGACAACCCTCAAGTAAGAGGCAAAGCTGTTGCCACTACACCTTATTCTTATCTGACTAAACCGTTCAAAAACTTAGATTTGATTACTTCAGTAGAAATTGCCTTCAAACAGTCGGGCAAAAAACATATTCCAAAAATTTTAGTTAAAGACGGAGAATACAATGTAGAACTCTCCACCGATGAAATTAACTATATAGAGTCAAACGGGAATTATTTGCTGTTTTACACCGATAAAAAAATATACAAACAGCGATCTACCGTTAAGCAAGTATTAGAAGAACTATCTGACAGCAACTTTGTGCAGGTACACCGGGCGTATATAGTAAATAAAGCCAAAATAGAAAAATTCAACCAAAAAAGTTTAGTTGTTAGAAATACAGAAATATTTATTTCTAAGAATTATTTGGGATCTCTTTTGCCGTAGTTTGCCTACAAAGTATAACAAACCGGATGAAAAAATTTTTCTGTTAGTCTTTTTCCCATTTTCTTTTAGTTGAGCCATTTTGCCTTATAATCGTCCAGCCATTTGCCGTTGCCTTTTTAAACAGCCGTTTTCTCAGCTTTTTTGGGTAAAATATTTTTTTGTAAGTCTTGCTGTAACTGTAATTGGGTAAAATGTTTAACTGACCTAAAATGTCGTGCGTGGCCGCACCACAACGCATTCCAAAAAAAGCATAATCGTAAGGCGTTTGCTTTAAGTAAGCTGTTGTTAGACTGTCAAACTTTTGCCTTTGTTGTATGGTTACCGGAATATAAACAACCGCCTTTTTTACACTATCGGGGTTGCCGCCAAAAATTGCATAAAAATTGTCGGCAGCATGAACCGCATACCTGCTATGCCTATTGTTTTTTTTGGCAAACCAATGAAATTCTCCACTTGGCAAAAAGTTTACAATTTTGTTGCTGTCTCCCTCAATACCAACATGGCCACCCAAAACGCCACCAAACCATTTTTGCTCGCTATCTTTAGAGCCTGTCTAAATTTTATTTTCTAATTCTATTAAGCATCAATTTTATCATGGCAAGTTGGATCATTGTCTGGCTCGTTTCGGTTTGGAACTCAAAGTCTTTACTCAATCTTCGATAGCTTTCGAGCCATGCAAAAGTTCTTTCAACAATCCATCTTTTTGGCAATACTTCGAATTTCGAGGCTGTATTCGATCTACTTACAACCTCAACCACCCACCCAAACGTTTTGCGGGTATTTTCAATTAACTCGCCTCTATACCCGCCATCAGCTACTATCTTTACCAATCTGCAAAACCTGCCTCTGAGGTCAGCTATAACCATTGGGGCTGATTTACTGTCATGCTCATTTGCCGCATGAACCACAACCGCTAAAAGTAGTCCCATTGTATCTACAATAATATGCCGCTTTCTGCCTTTAACTTTTTTACCCCCGTCAATCCCTCTGCACAAGCCTCCGACGCTTGTTGTCTTTACGCTCTGGCTATCAATTATACCAACACTTGGCGATGAAGCCCTGCCTGCTTGCTTTCGAGTCTTATCCCTGAGTATTTCATGGATGAGTTCTATCGTCCCATCCTTCTTCCACTTGGTAAAATAGTAGTAAACAAGCTTCCATGACGGAAAATGGAACGGCAGCATGCGCCATTGACAGCCAGTTTTAAGCAAATAGAACAGCGCATTAAAAATTTCTCTTAAACTGTGTTTTCGTTTCCGTTTGTCGTCTAAAATGCCTAATATTGCACTCCATTGACTATCGGTGAGACTGCTTGGGTAGGTTTTCATTTTACTTTATGTGTTTGATTTTCATAAAGCTATGAATTATTATTTAAACGTCAAACTGATAGTCTTTTATTCACATCTCTTTTAATAACTTTTTTCCTATCAATTTTTAGGACTGGCATGCCAATTTTTAATTTTTAGACAGTCTCTAAGTCCTCTATAAATTTGTTTTACATTTTTGAAGCCTGTTTTATCTCAATGGATTCTAAGTATCAAGTGTTTAAAACTGTTACACCTTATTAATACTTAAACAAATTCTATGTACCTATGTGGTTAATTATATGGGTTAATTCTTAAACAACTTCATTGTAAAAAGGGTTGAATTTTTGTGCGTTTATACCAACTTTTTTGATTGAACCAAGTGCAGTATTGGAATTATAACCACGAACAAAGTTATAATAAGTTTTTTTAAAAATTGATATTATATTATTGATGAGACCGTTAATTTGTAATTTATTTATCCGGAGGAAGAAAGTAAGACGACGGGGGGCAGGCAGTAATCATGCGTTATTAAAGTTTTTTTAATCGCCTTTTATCCGGATATTTGGGGGCTAAACTTGAGGCATCATCTTTCAATAAACAAAACGAACAAACAAAATAATACGGCGTAAAAAATGCGTATTCTTACAATAGAAGTAGAAAACCTAAACTCGTTAAAAGGGCAGCATCGCATAGCATTAAATGCACCGCCTTTGGTTTCGGCAGGGCTATTTTTAATAACCGGCCCAACCGGGGCGGGCAAAAGCACCTTGCTTGATGCCGTTTGCTTAGCCATGTACGGGCGGGTACCGCGCTACGGAGCAGGCAAAACCCCCGAGCAAATTTTAACCCGCCATACCACCGAATGCAAGGCAGTTGTTAGCTTTGAAACTAACGGGCAGCAATACCAGTCGAAATGGATGATGCGCCGCGCCCGCCCAGGCAAAGGTAAAACCATAGGCGAACTGCAAACCCCCGAAATGGAATTGTACCAACTGCCCACCATGCAAGTACTCGAAAGCGGAGTGTCGAAAGTGCCAGGCAAAATAGCCGAACTTACCGGCCTCAACTTTGAGCAGTTTACCCGCGCCGTATTGTTGGCACAAGGCGAGTTTGCCGCATTTTTAAAAGCAAAACCCGATGAAAAAGCAGCCGTTTTAGAACAAATTACCGGAACAGCCCTTTACCGCGACATATCGAAGGCAGCCTTTGAACGCTTTAAATTAGAAAGAGAAAAAACAACACAACTGCAAAACCAAATTGGATATAAAACACCGCTAAATATCGAAGAACGAAAAGAATTAGAAACCCAACTTTCTATCGTTGAAATATTAGTAAAAGAACTACAAACACGCATAAATAAGGCCGAAGAACACATTGCCTGGTCAGAAAAATTAGCCCAGCTTGAAACCGAATTAGCCAAATTAACAGAGAACCAAACAGCTATAAATACCGCTATTGAAGACTTTGCACCCGAACAATTTAGGTTAGACCAGCACAGAAAAGCCTTAAAAATTAGACCCGAATGGTTAGCATGGAAACAGCTAAAAGAAAAAAACAACGAAGCACAGGCTAAAAATGAAATATTGGAAAAACAAACAATTCCGCAACTAAATGACGACCTAAAAACAGCCTGTACTTTCGAAAACGATGCCATAAGGCAATACAATGAAGCCAAAAAATTGTTTGACGATGCCAATCCTAAATTGCAAGAAGCCATAGCGTTGGCAGCCAAAGCCAACCTGCTGCAACAGCAAATTGACGGGCTAAAAGAAGAACAAGAAAACAATCAAAAACAAATCAACGACATAAATACAAAAAAAACTGAAACTGGGCAAGCACAAAACGAATTGACAAAAAGGCTACAAAAAGCAGATGAATATTTTGCCGAAAACATAGTTTTAAACGAACTTGCCGATGCTTTGCCACAGCTAACCACTTTGGCCAGCCATATTGAAACAGATAAAACCGCCCGCAACGAAAAAACTAATGCCCGCAACGAGGGTCAAAAATTAATTGACGAAACGCAGGCCAAGGCGCAAATATTAAATAACCAGCTAAACACCGAAATTGAACCCCCCTTAACAGCTTTACAACAAAAATTAGAAAGTTTAGAACAAGCACTACTACAACAAAACAATCATCCGGAGGCCAACAATGCCGATGATAAAACAATTTGGCAACAAACCCTTGACCGCAAAAACGGCATCGAAAGGCAAACTCACTTGGCAAATGAATGCCTGAAATTAGAAACCAACGCAAACACTATAACTAAAAACATAACGCATTATAGCCAAATTGCCTCGCAATTAGCCGAACAAATTGCCCTTGAGACAAACAGTTTAACCATTACCCAACAGCATATAAACGATTTAGAAAAACTTCAAAAAGCCGAGCTGCTAATTGCCAAATACGAGCACGACCGCCAAGTTTTAACCCCAAAAGCCCCTGCCCGCTTTGCGGCTCAACCGAACACCCATACCTGCATAATGCCAACAGTAGCCAACACCCAAAAATGCAGAACCTAACAGAAACGGAGGCCAATTTGCAACAAAAAAAACAAGCCTACCATAGTTTGCAGCAAATATTGGAAACAAAAAACAAAGAACTGCAAGAAGCCCAAACCAATATCCAAAACAACGAAAACCGGCTGCTTGAATTGAATACAGAACTGCAAACCAAAGAACAAAACTTTACCGAAACAGCACAAAAATTAAACCTGTTACACCTGCCTTTCAACAATTTAGACGGCTGGCAACAAGCCCTAACCCAAGCTACCCACGCCGAAGCAGCAGCTAATAAACAGCTTGCCGACCGCCAAAACCTTACTAAAAATATAGCAGAAGTACAACAACAATTGAACAAATTACAACAGGCAAAAAATGAGCTTGAAAAAGAATTGTCGGTAAGTAGCGAACGTCAAAACAATGCTACAAAACAGCTACAAACCTTAAATAGCGAAATAGAAAAATTGACAACATCAATTGCCCAAAAACAAAACGAGTTTGCCCAGTTAACCCAACCCTACAAATCGTATTTTCATCCGGATTTAGATGCCCAACAAGCACCTAACCAAATTATAACGGCATTACAAACTTACAACGAAAAGCATAAAAAAGCCACTGAACGAAAAGGAATATTAGAAAAAGAGCTAAACGAAATAGAAGTAAAAATGGGTAAAATTCAAACCAATATTGAAAATGAAGAAAAACAAAAAATCCGGATAGAAAACGAAATAACAAATAATACCCAAAAACATACCGCCCAACAACAGCAAATTGCCCAAATTTTAGCACCCTATCAAATCGAAAACGAGTCAACCCAAGCACCCCAAACTATTTTAACACGCTTACAAAAAAATGTACTAACCACCTCCGAACTTAAAACCCGGTTTGCACAGCATATTAAAAACCTAAAACAACAAATAGACCAAGCCAAAATCGACCTCCACAACGCAATTAATGACCTGCAAAACAAAAATGATATTGAAACCCAAGCATTTAACAATTTGCTGACACAATACAAATTGGCAGGTTTTGCCACCCTTGCCGACCTTGAAAATGCCTACATTACTGCCCCGCAACAAGCCGAGCAACTTGAAAAAACAAGTAACGAATTGCAAAATACCCAAACAAGTAACGAAGCCTTGATACAGGCAAAAAACAACCAGCTAAACCAGCACAAGGCGGCTACACCCGCCTCGCCCAACGAAACCGACTTGCTGCCCCAGCTAAACACGCAGTTTAACGAGCAACAACAAAAAATAGGCTCGGTACAACAACAGCTAACCGACGACGATACTTTGCAACACCAGCACCAACAACTATTAACACAGCTTAAAAACCAACAACACCAGCAGCAGCGCTGGGAGGCACTAAATGCCTTAATTGGTGCCGCCGACGGGCAAAAATACCAGCGCTTTGCCCAAAGTATTACCCTCGAGCATTTAATAGGTTTTGCCAATAAACACTTAACCAAACTTAATGCCCGCTACCAACTGCGCAAAGCCACCGAAAGCAAAGACACCGACCTTGACCTTGAAATGATTGATACCTGGCAGGCAAATACCGCCCGGCCTGTGCGCAGCCTCTCGGGGGGCGAAACCTTTTTAGTAAGTTTAGCCCTTGCCTTAGGGCTTAGCGACCTGGCTACCGGCACCCGCCAAAGCCGTATGCGCATAGAAACCTTGTTTATTGACGAAGGCTTTGGCACCCTCGACCAAAATACCCTCGAAACAGCCCTTAATGCCCTCGAAAACCTACAGGCAGACGGCAAAACCATTGGCATTATATCGCACGTTGAACTATTGAAAGAGCGGCTGCCAGTACAAACACTGCTTGAAAGGGTAGGGAATGGATACAGCCAAATAAAAATAATTCCGGATGCTTAGGACTATGCCAAAACCTGAACACCTAAAGACCGCTTGCATCAACCAATTAACTTAACTACAATTTCAAAAAAATCCGGATGGAAGCCTAAATCCATTTTCAATTAAAATGCACTTTTTAACCTTACAAGCATGCGCATGGCGACAGCGTAACGACCACCGACCAAGAAAAATAAACTGACAAAAACTAAATTATTAGCAAACAACAGCCAAAATATAATGAAAGAATTATTAACAGTATTTATAGGTAGTGGACTTGGTGGGCTGACACGGTTTGGACTTGGAAGGTGGATTGATAGTTGGCATAGCCAACATTTTCCCTACGGAACTTTTATAGTTAATGTAGTTGCCTGTTTTGCTTTGGGTTTAGTAATCGGACTTGCAGACCATAGACAAATGCTTTCTCCGACAGCAAAATTATTTTTGACAGTTGGTTTTTGTGGCGGCTTTAGCACATTTTCAACCTTCAGTAGCGAAACCTTGACGCTTTTCCAACAAGGACATAATTTAACTTCTGTGCTTTATGTTCTTGGAACTGTGTTGCTTTGTGTAACCGCAACATTTGGTGGACTATTTATCGCAGAGAGGATATGAACAGTGTGCTGACATCCGATAAATTGAAAACACAATACAAAACTTATTTGTGGACAGAAAAACACGAACCGCTAACCAAAGAGCAACCGTTACCTCAACACGTTCAGCACAAGTGCACAACCTGAGTTTTTTAAGCAGTTTTTTTATCCTTAGTACGACAAAATTAGCGCTTTTAAACCGTAACTAATTGATTATCAATACCTTTTTTTTCTAAAATCTAAAAGGCGGACAAGTCGGGAAAACAAATAGGCCATTTTTTCCGGAAAATTTACAACGAACTTGTTTAAAAATTAGTTGCTAAACCAGGTTGGAACTATGTGCCATTGAAGCAATTGCGAAACTAAGTCATCTATAAATCTGTTTTACATTTTTGTAGCCTGTTTTTGTCTCAATAGTTTTTAAGTATCGAGTGTTTAAAACGGTCACATCTTTTAATGCTTAAACAAATTTCTATATGTCTATGTGGTTAATTATGTGGTTTAATTCTTAAACAACTTCAACGTTAAAATTATCGAAGAGCAAGCATTTAGTTGAGGTAAAACTAAGAAGAACCAAAACCAACCCGCTGCCAAACAGCAGCTTTTTGTACCGAATTTGTTAAAATGTGAAGAGAAGTATTATTTCAGAGGAAGAACTTTATGATAAAACTTGAAATAAAGTATAACTTTGCCCTTTACAAGCTGTCTAATTAGGGCAAAAAATGGCTGTTTTACGCAAAACCGAAATGACGGCATGTAATTATCAGTATGGCAAAGTCCACTTACATATATTTCCCAACAAGTGAACCCGAAAAGTGCTTCATCAATAGTATTTGGCGACTATCGGACGATGATTTGTGTTGCCGAAGGGAAATAATACTGCCCAAAGGAACAATAGAAATTATTTTTAACTTCTCTGATAAGATTTGCTACTTCAATCCTACCTCTCACGTTCTCCAAAATTTGCCGGCCACATTTGTTAACGGATTAAATTTTAAACCCTTCGAGCTTATTAAAACCGGACGACAAGAATTTTTGGGGATTCAATTGAATAGCTTAGGGCTTCGGCTGCTGTTTGACGTTTCGGCCAAGGAAATTAACAATATAGTTTGTCCCGGAAATGAAATATGCTCCCAACTTGATGATATTGCAAATGAATTGTTTCACGAAAGTGTGTTCAACCAACAGGTTCAAATAATATTATCGTGGATTAGAGAAAAAATTTCGACCAAAAAATTTCAAAATTCAATTGACCGGATTCAAAAATTAATTCGCTGTAAGTACTATAATGACCTTACTGTTAAAAAACTCAGCCAGGAAATTTGCCTCTCCGACCGGCAACTCAGACGTTTTTCACAGGATTGGTTAGGGATGAAAACAGAAGAATTTATTCGCTACTGCAAATATTTAAAATGCTTACACGCGCTTCACAATTCAAGGCAAAGCCTCACCGAAATAGGTTTAGATGCGGGCTATTATGATCAGGCGCATTTTATTCACGGGTTCAGGTGTTTTACAGATATGACACCTAAACAATATAGAGAAGCAAATACTGAATATATGGGACATATTCTGATAGGCGTATAAAATGTCCGAATTATACAATTATTTTGTGTTTGGGGAGAAGTAATTTTGTGAATTTATTCAACGATAATTGCCAACATCATGATCTACAAATTCTCATTAATCGAAAGAATTCTTTTATCGAACGATATTATTCCCCATCCATTTGCCGATGCTTCTTCCTCTGTTGGGCTTGGATTTGCTTTAGGAAGTGCCATAAAGCTAAAAATAGCCGACCAACTAACCACAGATTTTAAAGATATAAAGCAAATTGCCAAAGACGCAAATGTAAGCGAGATAGGTGCCGAATTAATTCTTGACTGCCTTGATGCTTTGGGATATGTGAAGAAAAATGGCAACCAGTATGCCTTTTCAAAAAGGGGTTTTAAAAATTTATCGCCACAATCTCCGGATAATTTCAGGTATTTTATTTTGTTTTGCGACTTCTTATACAAAGGCTATTTGAATTTAGACGAAACTATTCGCTTGGGGAAAAGACCTCAATCTAATATGCTCGAAGAGATGACCGACTATGAATGGGAGCTATTTTCAAGAGCAATGATTGATATTGCAAAGACGAATTTTAAAGAAGTAGCCGGAAAAATTCCGGTTTCAAAAACAGCAACAAAAATGCTCGACCTTGGCGGCTCACATGGTTTATACAGTATTGAACTTTGCAGGCGAAACCCAAACTTAAATGCTACTGTAATTGACCTGCCTCCGGTAAAAAAATATACCGATGAATGTGTCGCACAAAATAACGCATCGAATAATGTTTCGTTCCTGCCCGCCGATTTTATGAAAGACGAACTCCCCAAAGGAGTTGATGTTATTCTTGCATTTAATATAATACATGGTCTAAATCCTTCAGAGAATGAAATATTGGCAAAGAAGGCATACCTTTCGCTCAATGAAGGCGGCATTTATGTAATTCTTGACCAAATTAAAGGAATTGGCGGAAGTTCGCAAATGTCAAAGGCTACCACTTCCTACATGGCATTAAATTTATTACATCAAGCAGGCGGTAAAACCTATTCAAAAGCCGAAATAGACAGTTTTACCCAAAAAGTGGGCTTTAAAAGCGCAAGCTTAAAAAAGCTGAATGCACCCGGATTTGGCGTAGTAATTTGTTATAAATAAATTTAAAATCAAATACACACTCATGAAAAAAGTATTCAAATACCTTGCCTACGTTGCCGTAATTATTTTTGTAGTAATTGCCGCGCTGCTTTCTTATGTAAAATTTGCATTACCGAATCTTGGCCCTCCGCCCAATTTAACGGTTCAAATTACCCCCGAAAAAATAGCGCGTGGCAGCTATCTTGCGCATCATGTAATGCTTTGCGTGGAGTGCCATTCTACACGCGACTGGACTTCTTTTTCAGGCCCCATGGTGCCGGGCACAGAGGGAAAAGGGGGCGCGGTCTTTGACCAAAATCTTGGATTTCCGGGCAGATATATTGCCCCCAACTTAACCCCTTTTCATCTTAAAGATTGGACAGATGGGGAAATATTCCATGCGGTAACCGAAGGGGTGTCAAAAGATGGCAGAGCTTTGTTTCCGATAATGCCGCACCACCTTTACGGGCAGCTCGATAAAAACGATATTGAGGCAGTTATTGCATATATTAGAAGTTTGAAGCCTATAGAAAGCAAAAATGAAATTTCAAGCTCCGATTTTCCCATGAACTTTATCATTAATACCATTCCTAAAAAAGCTGCTTTTACTACTATTCCACCCAAAACCGATAAACTTAATTACGGAAAATATATTATTACAGCTTCGGCATGTATGGGCTGCCACACTAAACAAGAAAAAGGTAAATTTGTAGGGGAGCTTTATGCCGGAGGTTTTGAATTTAAATTTCCGGATGGCTCAGTTGTAAGGTCGGCAAATCTTACTCCGGATAAAACAACCGGACTTGGCGACTGGACGGTTGAAAAATTTGTAGGTCGCTTCAAAACCTATGCCGACAGTGCCTATATTAATCCGCAGGTAAAACCCAAAGAATTTCAAACAACTATGTCTTGGACTATGTACGCCGGCATGGATACTGAAGACCTGACGGCAATATACAACTATCTTCAAAGTCTTAGTCCGGTTAATAATAAAGTAGAAAAATTTACTCCAGCCAAGTAAAATTGGGCAGCTATTTTTTTAGCTTCAACAAACTAAATCGCTGCGCTTGCCACTGCCGGGAAAATGCTCCAAAGGACAGTTTTTTGCCCCCGATTGAGAAGAAAAATACCTGCGTAGTTCTCAACTGCGTGTAGTCTCATCTCTGAAACGCCATTCCTCCGGATTAAACCACTAAATCGCCTCTATTTGAAACTGATTATTTTATTTAATTGTTGAAAATTAAGCGTTTTTTGCCAAGCTGCCGGTGGTAGAAACCTTTTGACAACCTTCACAGTAGAGCAGATAGATGGAAAATTATTTTACAACACCTCATTCACCACTCATCAAAGGCACTGTTTGTTCATTATGGCAAGTTCGCAGACAAAATAATCCCGCTGTACATGAAACTATAATTCCGAATGGAGTTGTCGAACTAATTTTCAGTTTTGAAAACCAAAAACTATATGCGCAAGTAAACAAGCAAGCCATAGTCGTTCCAAAGTGTTTTATTCAAGGATATAGCACTTCTCCAATACACCTGAACCTTTCGGGGCAACAAACTTTTTTTGGTGTTGTCTTGAAACCAACTGCGGTAAAACACATTTGTCAATTTCAGCTTGCCGAGTTTAACAATTGTGTTGTGGATTTAACTGTAATAGATACTACCTTTTATGATTTATGGCATCGGTTGGGAGAACAAACTACCTTTGAGGCTAGAACAACCATTTTTACAGCATGGCTGATGGAGAGAACGCTACAATATACCGAAAGAGAAAAGGCAATTAATATTTTCTTATCCTCGCATACAAATCTCCATTTATCGGTTTCAGAAATAGCACGTCAGTTTTGCTACTCATCAAAACAACTTTCAAGAAAGCTGAATGAACTTACTGGGCTAAACACAGAGCAGACTTTGCTTTACAAAAAGTATTTGCAGGCGCTTCACCTCGTGCAATCTTCCGAATTGTCACTCACTGGCATTGCTTTTGATTGCCACTTTTACGACCAGTCTCATTTTATTAAGACTTTTAAGTCCTTGTCTATGCTTACACCAAAAGAGTATAGGCAACGCAAAAGCCATGTCGAAGGACACCTCTTTGAAAATGTCTATTAAATACAATTTTGAACCTCTTTGCAGGCTTATTTTTGTCTTTTAAATTATTATTAAAATGACAAACTATAAAAACATACTCTATTTTTTACTGTGCCTAAGTTTTTCAATTATTCTTGGAGCTTCAGTTTACGAGCATCTGGCAGTATGGCCAAACGCATTTGCAGCTCCACCAAAATCTTTGACTATGTTTCAGGGCGATTATAAACTTAATCCCGGGTTATTTTGGAGGATAATTCACCCAATAACATTGTTGTTATTTATAATTAATCTTATCATAAGCTGGAAAACAGAACGAAAAAAAAATGTTTTAATAGCAATGACTGGCTACGTATTAATTGCAGTAGCAGCGTTTCTTTATTTCTCGTCTGAAATAGTATCACTTACAACAATTCAATATGAAAACACCATAAACCAAGAAATAATAGATAGGTTTTCGCTATGGGAAACACTTAGCTATTTTGAGTTGACATTTGCCGTAGTTTTAGCATTTATTTTATTTATGGGGCTTACTAAAGCTGCCGACAAATCAAAACGCCTAACATAAATATTAGACTTTATGAACAAAGGTAGTTTTTGGGCTAAACTGCCCGCCATAGCTGCATTTGCCGCGTTTTAGGCAAACCTCAATTTTGAACTATTGAATGCCTTAGATTGGACTTGTCAAAGTCCGATACTTCCGGATAAAATTGTATTTTGGCCATTTTCCGGATAAATTTACGCCCTATTTGCTGTTCCTGCCTCAAACGCCATTCTTCCGGATTTATTAAACCTCAAAAATCAAGGCACCTAATCTCCTAATATGCAGCGTTAGCTAATTGCCGCTGTAATACGCCTTCGAGGGGTACAGTTCGTAGCACAGCGTAGTTGCACTTGACGCGGAACTGCTTCGCAATTGGCAACCAATTATACCGTCAATCGTTAAATTAAACAGGGTTAAGGTAAAATTAAAAATTAAATCCGGCGTTTAAACTTTAGGGGTGTTAATTACATCAAAACCATTACATCATTTTATTCAAGGCCTAACCGCCCCCGCGCCTTGTTTTCTTGCCTTATTTGGTTTTTTAAGCAGGTGTAATAGTTTTAGCCTTATCTTTGCAACCCATTTTAATTGTACTAACATTATTTTTTCCTTATGTTTCAGCACAAAAACAGTATATTTTTCATTGCGCCTCTCTTATTTCTTACCCAGCTTTTATCAGCGCAATCATGGATTCCGAAAGACCTGCAAACAACGACCCTTATTATTGAACAATTTAAATACTACGACCCACAATACACCCTTGACGATGTGGACGAGGAGTACGAAGCCCGTAAAATTGAATTTTTAAATACCACAAACCTAAACCTCGACAATTACAATGAAAAAGCCGATGCCATTTTTAAAACCTACCATCATAAATACGCCATGAGCGCCCCCGGCGAAATAAACAAACTATACCCCGATGTGCAGCAATACCGCTATATATTGCGCCGCGAGCCATTTTTTGGCAATAAAAAGGTGCTTAATGCCGCTTCAAATACTGTCGAAGACGTGTCGTATTTTGCCTACCGCTACTATTTCCACGACCGGCAAACTAAAACCGACTATACCCCCTACTATTTTTCGGGCGACTTGTGGCTGCAAATGCAACGCCTGGTTTTTTGGATGAACAAAGCTTGGCAACAAAAATAAAATGTATTTAACCTATACAAGTAATCCCATGTCAATTAATTTTAAATATTGGCATGGGATTTCTAATTTATGCTAATTTGAGAGGTAAAACAGCCCAACATAATGCTTTCTAATTTCCGGACTTAAGTTTAAAGTTTCCGGAGTTTCTTAACTCCGCCTCCACAACGTTGTGCGATTTTTGTTTCCCAACCTTGCATTGCCATTTCAATTACACTCGTCTGTTGTTTGAAAATATATATACAAAATTATTGTTAATATGCTGTTTTTTTAATTTTGACATTTTTTGTGTTTTGAGGCAGCCTTTCAAATACCTTTGCCGTTATACTTAGTATAAGCGCTTTATTGATACGCATATAAATATTTTAAGATTACAGGCAACCCTTTTTAAGATTTAAGACTCTACACTTCAACAAGTTTTAGACTGATTTTACAGACAAGCCGACAAACGCAAATAAACTTGTTTCGGCTAACTAATAAGGCAATTTTTTGATGACACAAAGAAAAGCAAGGCAAATAAGTCTTTGCCAAGGAAGTCTTTGTCTTTGCAAAACAAAATACGGAATATATTTAGGAAAACAGAGTATTTACAGCGAAAATAAAAGTTTATCCGGAAAACTTTTTTTAGCCCTAAATGCAAATAAAAATACATTACAGCTATTAGTATCATGGTCCAACACTATCATCTTACTTATTTTCTTTCACATTTTTTAAAAAAAACACCATGAAAAAATTAGTTCATTTATCATTTGTTGCGCTAATTATTGCGCTTTTTATCACTTCTTCTACCGCTTTTGCCTCTTCAACTTCAACAAAGTGTTTTACCTTTACCAACAACGAGAATGCAGCAGCTACCGACCTTCATATTGAATTAAACAAAGGCTCGTGCCCAACTAAAGAAGACCCCAAAATAAAAAACGCAGCCGGTGCTGTAAGCGGCAGTTTCGAGCAAAGGCATGGAGACGGCTCGAACAATAAAACCTATTACGACGGAACCGTTCCAAACGGAGGTGGCTCTGTAAAAGTTTGTGTAACATATGACGGCACAACTCCGGAAGTAAAGAGCTGGCGCTGGTCGCAAGGGTTTACAAACAACGATGTTACCAAGCCAATATGGTTAGGCACAAAAAAAGACGCTAAATCTCCGGATATAAAAATTATAGCAATGGCACTTCCAACGGACGAGACACTTGTTTGCAAAGCAACAGGGACAGGGCGCACTACTGGGAATATTGCCAACCTTAGTATAAAAAACACATCAAACGAAAATGTTGCCGTAGAATTAGGCCCGTATCTTATTCCATCATCGGGGAAATATCAACCTTATATTGTTCCATCTATTCCCGAAGTAATAGTTCCGGCAAATGGTTCTTTAAACACAAAAATTTTTGGTTATTGCACCGATATTCATACGCCACCCGTACCCGATGGGCAAGCATTTCCTCCGGTAAATGAGTGGATTACACCCGGCCCAATAGCTTCGGGTTGGCAACCTAATACGGTTAATGGCTGGATACCCATTCCTGCTGGCAATTTGCCCAACGATGTTGTTGCCTTAAACCCAGTAAATACTCTTCCTTTAGGCCACACTATAAATGTAAATAAACAACCGTTAGAAGCAGCCCCGGTTTTATTTGAAGCAATAAAAGTTATTTCATCTACCTTTGATGGGCTTAAAAACGAAGGACTAATTACTACTCCTTTTTCCGGAAACCCCGAGAAAGAAAAAGAGGCGGTAATTCAACAAACATTCTGGATTTATGCCGCCGCCTTGGAGGGAAAAGATTATGAAAAAGATGATTTCCGGAATAATACCATCAAACAGTTTGAGGCAGGAGGGCAAAATTTTAATGCCGCTACATCCCAAACAAAATCGAACGTAGAAACAGGAGTTACCAATTTTTGGAACACTTTTGAAGCTGTTGGCGTAGAGGCAAAAGTAATAACTATTTCGGGAGAGGATGAAGAAGATGAAATTGACGAAGAAGACGAATTGCCCATACTCATTCAACCGGGTTACGAGAAATACGCGGCAGCCCGAGCACTTGGCAGTAGCCACGAAAAAGCCATGAAAGAGGCTTTTGTCTGGGAAGATAAAAGAAAGCAATGGGCAGAGACATTTAAAAAAATATACAAAAACCAGGGCGGCAAATAATTATTTATGAATCACTTTAATACAAATTATAGTTATGAATAATTTTAAATTACCCAAGGCACAAGTTTTAATACTCATCTTTCTGTTAATATCTTTTCCTTGCCTTGCACAAGTAAACTGGAATCAAATAGATATTGCCTCAAAAGAAGCAAAAGTATTGAAAACCCCTCATTGGCTTCGCTTTACGCTTTCAGTAAATGCTGCTACTACAGTGGCAAAAACACAAAGCGACCATGTTAATCCAGAAGATGTACTCAACGCTTTAAATGATGATTCAATACATGCAATTTTAATTGAAAAATTTTCCGGATATTTTTTTTACGCTAACACCTCAAACCCCATTAATTTAGAGGGCAGTTCTTCTAAAATTATACTCGGCTCTCAACTCAGCAAATCAATAGGCAAAAATTTTGAAGCCGGCGTGGGTGTAAAATTTATAAAACAAAAATGGAATGGAACATTTCCGGTAACAGTTACTCCGTTTGGGGTAACGCTACAACACATTGAATACGGAACAATCGCATCAGAAGCATCTTATTTTTTGCTTAACACTAATGGCACGTATTATTTTTGGTCAAGCAAAATTAGCCCGTTTCTTACGGCAGGTGCTCAGTTGGCGGTACTAGGTAAACCAAAATTTAATGCCGAGTTAGAAGGTGTTGCCATGGAACTAAACGAGCCCGAAAAAGACAACCAAACTGTTTCTGCCTTTGGAGGGGCGGGGGTACGGTTTATTTTTGGGAAACATTTATTTGCGCAGGCAGTCCTTGGCGTCAATAAGTTTCCCTCGCAACAATACGCCCCCCTAATTCAAGTTGGAATAGGTGCGGGAATTTAAAACCAACCATTACAATTAATCCGGAGAGATGCGAGCTAAAAGCTTTTAAGCTTTTAGCTCGCATCTTTTTTACTTGCTTTATTGACTTTAACATATTATTTTGGCATTCTTAGCAAACCAAACGTATCTTTGTGGTGTTGTTTATTGTTGGCAACCAATTTTTTGGTGCTAAAATACAATAAATAAATTATCTGTTTTAAATTCAAAACTAACCATGCAAAACCAACCCCGCATAGTAAGCATATATATTGAAGATACTCCTAACCCCGAAACCAAAAAATTTGTGCTTAACCACATGCTATTGCCACAAAACAGCGCCGATTTTCCGACTGCCGCCAGCGCCGAAGGGATAGCGCCCTTGGCAACTGCTTTGTTTGAGTATTTCGAAACGGTAAAAGGGGTGTTTATAATGAACAATTTTGTTACCATAACCAAAACCACCGATGCCGATTGGTTAGATATTAGCTCTGAACTGCGCGAATTTTTGCGCGGCTATGTAATGGCAGGCCAGCCCATTGTTTATACCATCAAACTGGCCGAACAAATGGACACACAGGCATCTACCACAAACACCAATGTTGTTACCGATGATGACGATGATACGGTGCGCAAAATTAAAGATATACTAACCAAATACGTGCAGCCTGCCGTTGCAATGGATGGTGGCAGTATTGTATTTAGGTCATACGCAGACGGCATTTTGCGTTTAGGCATGCAAGGCTCGTGCAGCGGTTGCCCATCGAGTAGCGTAACCCTAAAAGCAGGTATTGAAGGCCTGCTTAAACGCATGGTGCCCGAAGTACAGGAGGTAGAGGCCGAAATGTTATAAGTAAAAAAACAAAACAAATAACACAATTTATTATTTTGGATAATTTGAAATAAAGACTGTTTTATGGTCTGTAACTTAATCCGGATATAGCCTGCACTGTGTTGTATGGGTCATAAAAGTTTTCCGGAATTAAATAAATGCAGAAAATAACCAAATAATCAATTTTATTAAATTAAATTATGCTTTCGCCCCCCACTACCGAGCCACCAATAGTAAACCGCGTTGCCCAAAGCGGTATTGTTACCTTAAATCTTGAGGCTTACTACCCCAACAACGAGGCGATTTTATTTGACTTAAAAGACTATTTATTTATGGGCTTAATTTTAAAAGAAAAAGATTTTAGAGAAGCTCTAACCAAACACGACTGGACACAATATCAAGGTAAAAATATTGCAATAACTTGCTCTGCCAATGCCATCATACCGCTTTGGGCTTATATGCTAGTAGCTAACTACCTTACCCAATATGCTAATTATTTTGCCGTTGTTGCCAATACACAAGTTTTAACTGACTTGATTTTTATTCAAAACCTAAGCCAGCAAATTAACCCCGAAACTTACCGCGACAAACGAGTAGTTGTTAAAGGCTGCGGCGACAAAACCATACCAGCTGCCGCCTTTGCCGAAATTACCCGTCTATTGCAACCCGTTGTTAAAACTTTAATGTACGGCGAACCCTGCTCAACAGTGCCAATCTATAAACAAAAATAGAATTTATATATAATAAAAAACAAACTTTATTAAACTATGTATCGCTTATTTATGGTGCTATTAGCCGCAACTGTACTTTTAACAGTAGGTGCGTGCAATAAAAAAAGTGCCTCGTCTGAAAAAAACACCGAAAACAAAACAACAGCTACTACTGCTGCCACCCCACCGCCGCCGCCACCCTCCGCCCCTCCAAAGCAGCAACCGCCCGCAGCTACCGGTAATGCCGCCAAAATTAATCCCGCCGAAATGCAAACGCTTATTGCCAATGCAAAATACGACAAGGATATTAATGTAGTAATGAAAACTAACAAAGGCGATATTGAAATTACTCTTTTTGCCACCAAAGCACCCAAAACAGTTTGCAATTTTGTTGAATTAGCCAAACGCGGTTTTTATGATGGCCTAATTTTTCATAGGGTTATTAAAGGCTTTATGATACAAGGCGGCGACCCCACCGGTACCGGACGCGGCGGCCCAGGCTACAAATTTCAAGACGAGTTTGACCCCTCGCTTAAACATACCGGCGCCGGTATTTTATCAATGGCAAATGCTGGCCCTGGCACCAACGGCTCGCAGTTTTTTATTACTCACGCCGCCACCCCTCATTTAGATGGCCGCCATACCGTATTTGGCAAAGTAACAAAAGGCTTAGAGGTTGTTGATGCCATTGCAAACACCCCAACAGCCGCCGGCGACCGCCCCGTTGAAGACGTAGTGATAAAGAAAATTATCGTTAAATAATCTTATTCTTAAATCAAAACATAACATGTTTAAAATAAAAAGCAGAGAATTGCTTCTTTAAAAAGTGGTTCTCTGCTTTTTTACGCTTGTTTGTATTTGCTCAGTTCAAGCTTTCAAAGCGAAAAAAGCCCTCAATTGAAAAAAATACCCGAACTTTGCATGTCGTTTTTACTACCCCACTCTAAAAGAAACACATCAGAACAAATAAACTTAAATACTACTTTTACCTGCCATTATGCACATTATTGAAACCAAAGAAGAAGTTACCATAAAATTTGCTGGCGATAGCGGCGACGGCATGCAACTAACCGGCAACCAATTTACAAACAATAGCGCATTGTTAGGCAACGATATTGCCACTTTTCCTGATTTTCCAGCCGAAATTCGCGCTCCACAAGGCACTTTAGCAGGCGTATCGGGGTTTCAATTGCACTTTGGCAGCGTATCTATATTAACCCCCGGCGACACTTTTGACGTTTTGGTAGCCATGAACGTGGCCGCCTTAAAATCTAATATAAAACGGGTAAAAAGAGGGGGCATTATTATTGCCGACATTGCCGGATTTGATAAAAAAAATATGCGCCTGGCTAAATATCCGGATGGGGCAATTAGCCCGCTCGAAGACGATACTTTATCCGGATACCAGGTTTTTCAATTCGATATTACCCGCCTCACACGCGAGTGTTTGGCCAATCATACCATTAGCACAAAAGATAAAGACCGCTCAAAAAATATGTTTGTGCTGGGCTTTTTGTATTGGATGTATAACCGCGATATGGCCTCGACCAAACAATTTTTAACCCAAAAATTTGCTAAAAAACCCGACTTATTAGATGCTAACCTAAGTGCTTTACAGGCCGGATATAATTTTGGCGATACAACCGAAACTTTTACCACCCGCTATAAAGTTGAACCAGCCAAAATAGCCCCCGGAACTTATCGCGGCATTATGGGCAACCAAGCCATTGTACTGGGCTTAATTACCGCCTCGCAAAAAAGCGGTTTGCCGCTGTTTTATGGCAGCTACCCTATTACACCCGCCTCGGATATATTACACCAATTGGCACGCTACAAAAATTTTGATGTGCGCACTTTTCAGGCCGAAGATGAAATTGCAGCCGTTTGTGCCACACTTGGTGCAGCGTATGGAGGGTGCTTGGGTGTAACAGGCACATCGGGGCCGGGCATAGCCCTAAAAGCCGAGGCAATGGGCTTGGCCGTTATGCTTGAGTTGCCCATGCTAATTATTGACGTGCAACGCGGCGGCCCCAGCACCGGATTGCCCACCAAAACCGAACAAAGCGACCTGCTGCAAGTACTGTACGGACGAAACGGCGAATGCCCCCTGCCTGTCTTGTCCACTTCTTCGCCAGCCGACTGCTTTGATACAGTTATAGAAGCAGTGCGCATTGCAACCCAATTTATGACCCCAGTAGTATTGCTTAGCGATGGCTATATTGCCAATGGTGCCGAACCATGGAAAGTTCCGGATGAAAGCGAAATTGCCGAAATACCCGTTCAGTTTGCCCAACCCAACCTAAACCCCGATACAGGCAATTTAGAACAGCCTTTTATGCCCTACGAGCGCAACCAATATTTGGCACGCCCTTGGGCTTTACCTGGTACGCCCGCACTTATGCACCGCATTGGTGGCTTAGAAAAAGAAGATGGAACAGGCAACGTTAGCTACGATGCGGCCAACCATGAGTATATGGTTAAAATACGCGAAGCTAAAATATCCGGAATTGCCCAACACCTGCCACCACAAACCATTTTGAGTGGCCCACCACAAGGCGACGTGCTGGTTTTAGGATGGGGTTCAACGTATGGCGCAATTCAATCGGCAGTTATTGAAATGCTAAACGAAGGCTACGCCGTTGCCCACGCACATTTACGACATATTAGACCCATGCCAGCTAATTTAGGGCAACTACTGCTTAACTATAAAACTGTTTTAGTGCCCGAAATAAACAATGGCCAATTAGCACGCTTATTGCGCGATTTGTATTTACTGCCTATACAACAATATAATAAAATACAAGGCACACCTATTACCAAAGGCGAACTTAAAGAGGCTATTTTACAGTGCATTAAACACCAACAATAACAAAATTTGAGCTAAACTAATTTATTGAAAATAAAAAGCGCAATAAAACCATACCTTATTTTTGTATCTTTGTGTATGAACTACTCAAAATAAACATATTTTGCCATATATATCATAACTATGCGTTTATTAATAAGTGTAATTGTAATATTACTTGGTTTGCTACTTGGCATACCATTTTTAGCCAAAGCCCAAACCCAGCCACAACCCGCCAAGCCGGCAACACAAAATCCGGCACAAATGATTGACCCTACAAAAATTCGGCAGTTAGAAAATTCGGGCAAAGTACAAAAGGTAAATCCCAAGAATTGGCAAACTCAGTCAGACATTAGATTAAATACCGACGAGGCAAAATTTTCTATCAATGCCTATAAAATTGATTATTTGGGCAGTGCCTCATCCGGAGAAATAGCTACTTTAAACCTTTATACATCGGGCAAAGACAATAAATTTGCTATTTTGCACTTTTATGCTGCCGATAATCCCTTAGCCTATCAAGCTGCTAATTTACAAACCGATTTACTTCATGTGTATTACCCTTGGGATGCCTTTGAAGACATCAACACTATTTGCCGGACCAGCCAAAGACTGTTTCTAATATACAACAGCAGTGTTAATACGGCTTATATTACTACCGACGTTAATAACTCAATACGTCCGTAATAATAAAACACATAAATAAACAACAACACAACGCGCTATTTATTTATTGTTATTATGCGCATAGACATTATTACGCTGTTGCCCGAATTGCTGGAGGGACCTTTTCAGCACTCAATATTAAAACGCGCAAACGAAAAAGGATTACTGACGGTAACTTGCCATAATTTACGGCAATACAGCACCTATGCCCATAAACAAGTTGATGACTATGCTTACGGGGGGGGCGCCGGAATGGTAATGATGATGGAACCGATTGTAAATTGTATTGAACAATTGAAATTGCAATATGCCTACGATGATATAATTTACATGAGTCCTGACGGCGAATTGCTAAACCAACCTTTGTGTAATTATTTGTCGTTAAAAGAAAATTTATTAGTGCTATGTGGTCATTACAAAGGAATTGACGAGCGGGTAAGGCAACATTTTATTACCCGCGAAATATCTATTGGCGACTATGTATTGTCGGGGGGCGAGTTGGCGGCAGCCGTATTGGTAGATGCCTTGGGCAGGCTTATTCCGGGCGTGTTAAATAACGAAACATCGGCTTTAGATGATTCTTTTCAAAACGACTTAATTGCCCCACCAGTTTATACCCGTCCCGAGGTTTTTAGGGGGCTTGAGGTGCCCGAAATTTTGTTGTCGGGCAACCATGTTAAAATTGAAGCATGGCGGTTCGAGCAGTCGTTAGAGCGTACAAAGCAGAGGAGGCCTTCCATTTATAAAACCTGGAAAAACGACTAAAACTTGCACTGTTTTTTGTTTGTTTGCTTTTTAGTTTCCGGATATTTTTAGTAGTGTCGAGTTTTTTTGACCTATTTGCAGGCACTCCATCCAATATTACCGAAATTAAAGCGCATATTTTTTTCGCCGCCAAAAATAATATGCTACACCAAAAACAAGTACCAAAAGCACAGGCAGTACCAAATTTACAAACTGCCAAAATGTGCGCTCGCCTTCGATACGTTGGGTATCGAGCAGGCGCAGTTTTATTTCTTTGTTTCGGGCTTCAACAATGCCATAATCATCGGTAAGCCACTCGACTGCGTTTATTAAAAATTCTTTATTGGCAAATGTTTGGTTGGTGTAGCGGTAAAAGCCCAAGGGCAAGTTGCGGTTATTGCGCCGGTCTAAATCGTTGGCAATAACATCGCCATCGGCTACTATTATCATTTTGGTTGGCAGGCTTTCTTCGCGGCGGGTTAAATTTGGATTGTTGTCTATAATTTGTTGGGTAGAGGCATCGAGGCGGTTTTTAAACAATGATGGAAAAGAGCCTTCTAAAGCCATTGCCACCGTTTGCTCGCCACCGTTAAAATCTGCCGGATTTGGTTTTTGCCGGCTTTCTTCAGCGTTAATTTCTATGGGCGCAGTTTTTATCCGGGTATAAGGTGTTGTTTTTAGCAGGGGGGTTCTTTTTATCGGGTTTTTAAGCTTTGTGGTTGTATCTATGGTTCCGGCAAAGCGCAACAAAACAGCATCTAAGTTTTTACTAACCACGTGCTCATTGTTGTGGTTACTTACAAGCGGGTAGTAGGGCCAGGGCAGTTGCACCATTTTAGTGGCATCGGCCATAAAAGGTACGGTTACCGATTGTACATCTTCTACTAGATCGAAATTTAGTTTTACGCCGTATTTAAATAACAAGTCTTCCAAATTTAGCTCGTAGTTAGTGGCCACCAAACTGCCGCGCTGCAAACTATCTATATTGGCTTGTACATTTTCTACCAACCATAATATTCTGCCGCCGTTCATTACATATTGATCTAATTTGAACTTGTTTAATTCACTAAACGGTTGGGTGGGTTTGGCTATTATTATTGCCTGATAGGTTTTTGGAATAAAATCGTTTTTATTGAGGTCAAATGTATCTAAAACATAAAATCTCGAAATATCGTTGCCAATATCTTGTACGTATTGGTTGGGCAGTTCGCCTTGGCCGCGCAAAAAGGCTATTTTAGGGCGGTCGTTTTGCTGAATTTTGTTAATAGCATTGGCCAAATTAAACTCTAACAAGCCTATTGAATTGTTTAGGGTTTCTTGCGGGCCGCGATTTAATTGTTGCTGGAGCAAATCGGTGGCCAAAGTACGACCCTTATACGTTACCAATGCACCCGGATAAATATATTGCTCGGAGTAGCCTTGTTTTTGTTGTATAAGCGGAGTAGGTTTAAGTCCGGCTTTTAAAATATCGGTTATCAGGGCGGTATCGTTATCGGCGGTAGGGTCAATAAATTCGTACTCAATAGGTGCATACGACCTAAATTCGTCTAACATGTCTTGTGTGGCATTGCGCAGCCTTCTAAATCCGGGGGGCAGGTCGCCTTCTAAAAAAACACGCACATACACCACATCGTCTAAGTTCGATAACATTTTTTGAGTAGCCGATGTTAAAGTAAATCGTTTTTCTTTGGTAAGGTCAAAACGGTGGTAAAAGCGGGTTGCCAGCAAATTGAGGGCAAAAATAATTGCCAGCACTAAAGCTGTTTGTAATAATGCCTGAGCGCGTGGGCTGCGCCGGGTGCTTGGTGTAGCTAAAGGGGTTTGTGGCAATAAGGGCTTGTTTTCCACGCACAAAGATTAAATAAAAAAAAGAAAAAGGGTTTTATTTGGTTACTCGACCAACAGACAGACGAAGCAATTAAACAGTTTGGTAGCAATAAAATAAAACAGTAAAAAGATTGGGCAAAGTTACAAAAAAGATACGCGCTGTGGGTTAGCTACAATATTTTTCCGGATTTATGATAGCTGTTTCCGGAGGACTGGTGGTTTGATGCCGCAAATGTATAACCATCATCAAGCAGTGTTAAAGTGCCGTCGAACAAAAAATCAATAAGGGTACGGCGTGCGGCGCGTGTTGATACATTTTTTAAATTGGCATATTGGTCAATGGTAATGTGTTTTTGTAATTGCAATAACTGCAGCAGTTCATTTTGGCTTTGAAAATAAAAATAAGGTTGCCGCAATAAACTACTTAGGTCGCCTTGTTTTAGGGCGGCTGCAATAAAATCGGGGGCTACAATACATTGGTCGGCAACACGAATATACAAGGTGGCATTACCTTTTTTATCTAGGGCGTAATGGGGCTTTATATGGCTTTCGTGGATGTGTGCAATTAGCAGCATTTTGCCTTGTGTCTCGTACTCCTCGTATTGCAATTCAATTTGTGGACGGCAATACAAAGTGGCAGCGCGGTTTAACTCATAGGTTTCTTCGTAAACATCAACTCCTATTATATGGCCGTGGTCTTCAACGCCAACTATTATGCGGCCACCCCGGCTATTGGCAAAAGCTACTAAAGTGCGGGCAATTTTATCGGGTGCGGTAATATGTTGCTTAAAATCGAGGGTAGGGCCTTCTCCGGCAGCCAGCCACTGGCGCAAATTATTTTTGTGTTGCATCTTACTTAATTAGGTTAATCAATCAATCAAACAGTAACTTTTTTACCATTCTAGTGAAGCTACTAATTTGTTGTGTGCTTAGAGGAGGGGTAATTAAAATTCGAAGTAAAAAACTTGCACTCGAAGTAAAACGTTTGACCGTTAAAACTGTTTATTTGTTGCCAACTTAAATTTAGGCTGTAAACACATTTTACACGCAAATTAGTTGCAAAAACATTAAAAATACAAAGAAAGAATTTTTTTTTGCTTGTTACTTGGTATTTTATTTAGCCATGCCTTACCTAACCGGCTTAAGTTGCAAGGATACCGTTTTAATATCAGCCGATAAAGTGGCAATAGGGTGCTGCAACTGATTATAAGTAATAGCCGCGGCCTTGCTTGCTTGTTTGCTTGCTTTAATACGGGGCATTTCGCCAAGTGCGGCTGCCTTCATGGGGGCCATAACTGTTTGATTTAGCGGTAAAATATGCTGCTCGTGTATACCTTCTATTGCCGACTTGTAGAGGGATTGCAATAATAGCTCTTTTACGGGGTCTTTCCAAAATAGCCTGTTTTGACTAAGTCTTTGGCTTTGGTTTTGTATTAAACTATCGCGGGCGGTATTATATTTCGCAATTGTTTGATTAAAATTTTTGGCTGCCTCGGGATTTAAAAACGCATCTTTAACTCTAATTAAAGCCTGTTGCGTAGTTTTAAGACGGTCTAAATACACGTCAAATTCTTTAAATGTTTGTGCGTAGGCTGTTTCTTGATTTTGAAAAATATATTCGTTTTGTTGCTGCTCAATATATTGTTGTAGTTGTTTAGTTAGCTGCGCAATTTGTATTTTTAAACGTGTGTTTTCGGCAACTAAGCTATCGGTTTTACCTAATTTTCGGTCAATTAAAGTATTGGTAACTGTTAATTCTTTTAAAACAAGGTTGTGTCTGTTTTCCCAGGCGGCTACGGTATCTTCTAAAGCGGCTTTAAGGGCAGTTAATTGATTTTGTTGTAACAGACCATCTTGCTTTAACTTCTCGGTTTGTTGCCGCGCTGCCTGTAGTTGCCTGCGAAGTTCGCTGTCATCGCGTTCAAATTTTTTCACTTCAAATTCAACACTTCGGTTGCCGCGCGGCACTAAGGCGCGTTTTGAGCGAGGGCTAATTAGCAGCCAATTATCCGGAAGATTAATTTCTATCTCCTCAACCTGTTGTTGTATAGGTACGGTAAAAAAACCTTCATCGTTGCTGGTGCCTTCGCCCTGCCCAAGTATTACCACGCGCACGCCGCCAATGCCACGCCCTTCGGCATCTAATAGCCTGCCTTTAAAATTAGTAACTTGTTGTGCCCATGTTGTTAGCGAGCAGCCGGTCAAAAATCCTGTAATTATTAAAAAACACAAGAGCAAAAGTGTTGTTTTTGCGTAGTATTGTTGTTTCATGTGCTTGAGTGAATTAATTAATTAATTAATTGTGGCAGCTGTCTTGTTGTACTATAAGGAGTGCATTTTACGCCGTTACCATGCCAACAAGTCTTGCAAGGCCGCTGCCACCTTATTGGCGTTGGGTAATACTGCTTGCTCAAGGTCTGTGTTTAGGGGTATAGCTGGCACGTCTAAAGCACCCAAGCATTGAACGGGCGCATCTAAATAAGTAAAACAGTGCTGGGCTATACGGCCGGCAATTGCCTGCGCTATTGAGTTGCTAATGGTGTCTTCGGTAAGTATTAAAACTTTTCCGTGCCGTTGAACTGCTTTGTAAATTGCTGTTTCGTCTAACGGAGCGATTGTTCGTAGGTCTAAAATTTCAATTTGGCCGGGCAGTTGTTTGCTGGCATTCAACGCCCAATGCACACCCATACCGTAGGTAATAACTACGGCTGTTTGGCCTGCGGCTATTTTTTCGGCATCGGCGGCTTGATAAATATTGGCAACACCTATTGGGATGATATAATTTTCATCCGGCTCAATGCTTTTAGCCGCTTCTGTTCCTGGTACTTTTGACCAATACAAGCCTTTATGCTCTAACATTATTACCGGATTTGGGTCTAAAAATGCGGCTTTCAGCAGGCCTTTTAAGTCGGCGGCATTGCTTGGATACACCACTTTTATACCTTTAATAGTGGCCAAAGTACTTTCAATGCTTCCGCTATGGTAAGGCCCACCGCTGCCGTACGCCCCAATTGGCACCCTAATTAAGGCTTGAATGGGGTATTTGCCACAACTTAAATAGCACGATTTTGCCATTTCGACCACCGTTTGGTTCATGGCGGTATAGTAATAATCGGCAAACTGTATTTCAACAATTGGTTTTAAACCAACCGCCGACATGCCAATGGTCGAGCCTACGATATATGCCTCTTGAATAGCGGTATTAAACACCCGGTTGTCGCCATATTTTTCGGCCAAAGTGGCAGCTTCTCTAAACACCCCGCCCAAGCGCCGGCCAACATCTTGGCCATAAAAAACGGCATCGGGGTATTGGCGCATAATTTCGTCAATGGCATGAAGGGCAGCATCAACCATAATTGTTTTTTGACCATTTGCGGGGCTGCGTTCTCCTTGCTCGGTGGTTATGGGTATTGGCGCAAAAATATGCTCCATTATAGTCTCGGGCAGCGGATCGGGCGATGCTACTACATTTTCAAAATCAATACTAATTTGCTGTGCGATGTTGTTTGCTATTTTTGTCAATTCTTTTTCCGGAAATTGACCCTGTTTGAGTAAATAGCTAAACAGTTTGGGCAAGGGGTCGCGTTTGCGGTGGTCATTCAGGTCATCTTCGGTTCGATACCATTCTTTGCGCACCCCCGAAGTATGGTGATTTAGCAACGGCACGCTGGCGTGTACTAAAATAGGTTGCCGGGTTTGGCGCACGTTGGCAATTACCTGCTGCATAGCCTTATAGCAGGCGGCAAAGTCTGTGCCATCGAGGGTTATCCGGTTAAGTCCAACAAATCCGGCGGCATATTGGTAGGCATTCATGCTTCGGCTTTCATCGGCACTAACCGATATACCCCATTCGTTATCTTGCACCAAAAAAATGATGGGCAGTTGTTTTAGGGCTGCAAACTGAAAAGCCTCCGACACTTCGCCTTCGGTAACTGAGCCGTCGCCTAACGAGCAAACTACAACGGGGCGGTCGGTGGTGTTGTTGGGGTTTAGGTTTTGCTGCTCGCGGTACAATAAGCCCTGTGCAATACCCGTAGCTGGTATAACTTGCATGCCCGTGGCCGCTGATTGATTGACCATTCGTGGCCGGTCGGTTAAATTGCTGGCCGGGTGCGAGTAATAATTGCGCCCCCCCGAAAAAGGGTCGTTTGCTTTAGCTTGTAATTGCATCATTAGCTCGGCGGGTGTAAAACCAATGCTCATCAACAAGGCATCATCGCGGTAGTATGGGCTAACCCAATCGCAGGGCAATAGCTGTAGTCCGGTAGCACACTGTATGGCCTCGTGCCCGCGCGAGGTGGCATGTACATATTTAGCGGCAATGAGTTTTTGCTCGTCAAACAAATCAGACATGGCCTTTACGCTGCACATAATTTGATAGGCTTGTAAAAAATGCTTGTGCAGTGGTGTTACCTCGATATGGTTGTTTTTACCTTTGCTTTTGGCCGCTGTTGTTTTTGAACTTGTTTTTTTTGTTAATGTTGTTTCTCTGGATATATTAGAATTTAGGGGCATATTTTTTTTGTGCGTATTGTAATTTAAAAAGGGATGGTTAATCGGGTGCAAGCTACATAAAATAGTTAGTAATGCGACAAAGATACGTTATTTACCCGAATGTAACAATAAACCAATAATGCCCAACTTTTTACCTTGAATTTGATAGAAACAGGCTGTATATAGTTCTTTTTTATCCGGATTATTTAACCTAATTTAAGAAAACGCACACTTTAGAATTGTTTGTAACTAATTGATTTTCTGACTGTTATGTTTGTATTCAAGCAATTTTTTAACGATAAATTATGAAAATAGTATGCAACTGAATTAAAATATGCGCTGTACCTTTCGGTAAAACTTATAACTACTATGTTTTTTTCGGTTTTACGCTCTTTTTTAATTGTTTTAAGGTTTTTTCAAGTGTCAGGCGTTAAATACTGTTAAAGACAAGTAAAAATCACTATTTTTGAGGCTCGTTTTAGGATTATTTATTGAGTGAAACTATAATGTTTGGTTAAAAGTTTACGAAGGTGCATGTTTTAGTAGTAGAGGAAATAGACCCCGTTTTGGCACAAATGCTGACCCAACATGGCTGCACTTGCCATTGCCTGCCAAAGGCCACACAAGCTGAAGTTGAAAGTTTAATAGCCAATTACGAGGTTTTAGTGTTGCGAAGCAAAATAAAAGCAGATCGTTCTTTGATTAGTAAGGCAAAAAAATTGCAAATTATTGGCCGGTTAGGCTCAGGCATGGAATTAATAGACATGGCTTATGCCACCCAAAAGGGTATAACCTGCCTTAGCTCGCCCGAGGGTAATTGCGATGCCGTTGGCGAACATACTGTTGGTTTATTACTAAGTTTACTGCGCAATATTGCCGTAGCTAATGCTCAAATGCTGCAAAATATTTGGCAAAGGCAAGCAAATATTGGCACCCAACTTTCAAATAAAACTATTGGCATTATAGGTTATGGACATACAGGCATGGCCTTTGCCCGCCGACTGCAAGGCTTTGATGCGCAAGTGCTTGCTTATGATAAATACAAAACAAACTACGGCAACCAATGGGCAAAACAAGCAACTATGGCAAAAATTTTTAAACAAGCAGATATAGTAAGTTTACACGTGCCTTTAAACAAAACTACACACCATTTAGTAACTACTAACTGGGTAAAACAGTTTACAAAACCTATTTATTTAATAAACACCTCGCGGGGCGAGGTGCTGCTAACCCAAGAGATGTTACCCCTACTGGAACAACAAAAAATATTAGGACTTGCCCTCGATGTATTTGAAACCGAACCCGCCACTAACACACAACCCCAAGCATGGTTTAACGTGTTTAAGCAACTGCAAACCAAACCAAATGTACTGCTTACGCCCCATATTGCCGGCGTAACCCACCAAGCATATATTAAAATGGCAACTGTTTTGGCAACTAAAATTATAAACCAACTAAACAAAAAATAAAAACAACAACTATAAATAATAAAACCTTATTCGTATGATTCGATTATTACTACTAACAGCCTTGTTTTTGCTGGGAAGCCCCCTGATAATAATAAGGGCGCAAACTGGCGAAATACAAGGTGTGGTTTCCGATGCAAAAACCGGAGAACCTATTGCATTCGCCAATGTAACCACAAACGTGGGGGGTACATTGATTGGTGCAAAAACCGATTTTAGCGGAGCTTATAGCGTTAAACCACTACCTCCGGGCGAGTACACGGTTACCGCCTCGTATGTTGGCTATACCGCTAAACAGGTTGACAATGTGCGCGTAACAGCCGATAAAGTTACCAGCTTAGACATTCAATTAGGAGCCTCGGACAACGTGCTTCAAACCGTTGAAGTTGTTAGCTACAAAGTTCCGCTCCTCGAAAAAGACCAAACCTCTACAGGCGGAACCGTAACCAAAGAAGAAATTGATAAAATGGCACGCAAAGATGTAAACTCATTGGCATCTACTACCGCCGGCGTTTATCAAAACAAAGATGGTGGCCTTAATATCAAAGGTGCACGCGCCGAGTCTTCCGACTACTATATAGACGGCATTAAAGTGCGCGGAAGTTTAGCCCTGCCCTCGAACGCCATTGAACAGCTAACCGTAATTACAGGCGGTTTGCCTGCTAAATATGGCGATGCAACCGGAGGTATAACGGCCATTACCACACGCGGCCCCTCGCAAAAATTTGGCGCCGGATTTCAGTTCGAAACATCCGGAGTAAAACCCGTTGCCCTTGAACCGTATGGTTTCCATCAATTGAATTTTAATTTAACAGGCCCTATTCTTAAAAAGAAAATTAGCGAAACCACCGAACGCAGCGTTATTGGCTATTTTATTGCCGGCGAAATTACCCACCAAGACGACCCAAGCCCCTCGGCAGTTCAAATTTACAAAGTAAAAGACGATATTCATAAACGCTTGGTTGATAACCCCCTAGTATTTACAGACCAGGGCGGCTTTTTAAAAGCAATTGACTATATGAGTCTTGATAGCTTAGAGGCACAATCTGTACGCCCTGATGCGGCAACCAACCTTATAACTGCTACCGGAAAAATTGACATACAACCAGTACCCAGCGTAAACTTAAGCCTTGGCAGCAGCTTTACCAACGATAGTGGTAATGCTTATGTACGCCGCTTCGAGCTGTTTAATTCTGACCATAACGGCGACTACAACAGCCGCAGTTTTCGCGCTTTTGCCCGCCTTACCCAACGTTTTGGAGCAAATAAATCGGTTAATGCCAATGCCGAAGATGCAAAACCTCAAAGCTCGTATTTGCAAAACGCTTTCTACTCCTTACAATTCGACTTTAACCGTACCAACTATCTCGATAAAGACCCTGTGTATGGCGACAACTTGTTCAATTATGGTTATATAGGTAAATTTGATGTCTTCAGCGCCCCTCTTTATAATAACGTATTTATGGAAGATGTAGCAGGTACACCTTTTAATTTGCGCGGATGGACCCTACAAGGTATGCAAGATACCGCATTGGTATTTACACCCAGCGACAATAATCCCGGATTTGCTAACCGCACCCAACAACTAATTGATTACGTAAAAAGCTATGGCGGCAAAATAACCACCCTTGACAATTTAACCGGATTTTTAAACGGCGCACCAAGTAGCTCGTACCAAGCCGTATATAGCTTATGGTATGTGCCCGGAACCGCTTACAGCGTTTGGCGCAAAAACGAAACCAGCCAATATCGTTTGGTATTTAATGGCTCGTTTGACCTTAAACGCCCCGAGGCCAGCGAACTTAACAAACACGCTATTGAATTTGGTTTTGAATACGAACAACGAGACGACCGCAGTTATACCGTTAGCCCCCTTAGCCTATGGAACTTAATGGATGGCTTACAAGACGTGAGTAATAGCAAAATTGAGCGCGACTTGCTTAACCCCATTTTGGTTATAGATGGCCAAGAAATTCCATTTAGCCAATACGATGGCAATACTATGATTTTTAGCGAAAATGACACTATTAAATATAATTTTGTACGTACGGGCGAACAAGGCTTTTTTGACAAAACTTTCCGGAAAAAATTTGGACTTAGCCCTATTGACATTATGAACGTTCATGCCATTAGCCCCGACCAATACTCACTCGATATGTTTTCGCCCGATGAATTGCTAAACGACGGGGGAGCTATTGTAAGCGGCTATGGCTACGACTACTTAGGCAATAAACTTAGCAAACAACCTGCTTTTAACGACTTTTTTACGGCTAAAGACGAAACTACCGGAGAATATACCCGCCTGCTTGGCTCGTTCAGGCCAATTTATGTTGCCGGATATATTCAAGACAAATTTCAATTGAAAGACCTTATTTTTAACTTAGGTGTTCGTGTTGACCGCTTCGATGCCAACTTAAAAGTACCCAAAGATATTTACACGCCACTATATGCTGCCCATAACGCCGGCGATAGTGAGGTAAAAAGCAAATTCAATATCCCTTCTACAATAGGCAGCGATTATACCGTTTACGTGGACAACGAAGTAAATCCAAGCACCATTAAAGGCTTCCGCCGCGGAGACGACTGGTACGATGCCAACGGCCTTTACGTGCGCGACCCACAGGTGTTGGCTACCGGAGGCGAAATTTTGCCTTGGTTGGTAAACCCATTGGATGATAACCCTGGCAATGATGTGAGCGACAAAAATTACAACCCCGACCTTGCTTTTGAAGACTACAAACCCGAAGTTACAGTACAACCTCGTATTGCTTTCTCATTTGAAATATCTGACGAGGCCATATTTTTTGCCCACTACGACGTATTGGCGCAACGCCCTCAAGGTCGTTTGCTAACCTTGCCCGATGATTGGTATTATATGCCCGGCAAAAGCGTAGCTACTTATAATAATCCCAATTTACGCGCCGAAAAAACCATTGACTATCAAATTGGTTTCAAGCAAAAACTTAACGACAAGTCGGCACTAACCCTTAGCGGTTTCTACCGCGAAGGCCGCGACATGGTTCAAATTTCAAATGTAACATTCTCGTACCCCATTACCTATTCTACTTTCCGCAATTTGGACTTTAGCACCGCAAAAGGTTTTGAATTGACCTACGACCTTCGCCGAACCGAAAACGTGCGCTTATTGGCTTCTTATACTATGTCTTTCGCCGAAGGTACCGGCTCGGGCGATGCCTCACAAGCCAACCTTATTAGTTTTGGTGTGCCTAATTTGCGCAATATTATACCGCTTAGCTACGACTCGCGGCATATGATTAACCTGTCGTTTGACTATCGTTTTGCAACCGACGCCAGCAAATATAACGGTCCACGCATTAAAGGCCGCAATATTTTAGCAGGTTTAGGACTTAACGTTACCGCTCGTGGCCGCTCAGGTGCACCTTACACCCGCCAGGCAAATCCAACCCCAACTGCGCAGTTTGGCGTTGTAACCCGCGCCGACCTTGATGGCACAATTAATGGCTCGCGCTTGCCTTGGAACTTCCAAGTAGATGCCCGTTTAGATAAAGACTTTTTGTTGAATCCAAACAAAAAAGAAGGCAAAAAACCTTTAATTCTAAATGTTTACTTAACAATATTGAACGCCTTAGATGCCGACAACGTATCGGGGGTATATGCCTTTACGGGCAGTGCCGAAAATGACGGCTATTTAAACTCGCCCGAAGCTGCTACCTTCATTAACCAGTTGGCCAGCGAACGCGCTTTCCGCGACTTGTATGGTATTTACAACAATACACCCGGTAACTATGCCGCACCGCGCCGACTACGTTTAGGTATGGCAATTAATTTTTAACAAAAAACAATAGCAACACTAAAATATGGGTAGTATTGGTAAAAAACAAAAACATTGACAACGATACTACCCAAACTTTAGAAAGCCAAATTGTATAACATTCAAATAAATAATAATAAATAAATTTATATAAAAACATGAACAGCAAGTACACAAATTTTTGGTTATGGCTGTTGGTATTAACGCTATTTAGTGCCGCAACTGCTCAAGCACGCGAAAATAATGGCCTGCCAACCCAAAAACCAATACCAATTTCGGGAAAAACAGCGGCAGCCTGTTCGCCGGCAACAGCTAGCATTGAGCTGAACGTGAACAATGTTCGAACCCGCCTGTTATCGGCAGGCGATATGTGGTGGAACCTCCAAGATGCGAGGTACGAAGTACCTAAAGTTGAACCAGGATCGGGGCGTCCCTCTATCCACTCGTTATTTGCCGGTGCGCTTTGGATTGGTGGCATTGATGCCTTAGGCCAATTAAAAGTTGCCGCCCAAACCTATCGACAAACTGGTAATGACTTTTGGCCAGGCCCATTAGACGACGATGGTAATACTAACGACGAAGTTTGCGGCCAATTTGACCGCTTTTGGGAAGTTCGGTCAAAAGATATTGATGATTACTTAGCCTTGGTTTCAGCACAAGATGGCGGCGACGCCAGTGCAGATGTTACTATTCCGGCTGGATCAATACCACTTAGCATATTAAAATGGCCAGGGCGCAATAATGCCTACGCCGATATTTCGCTTCCGGAAGATAAAAACTTAGCGCCATTTTGGGACCGAGACGGCGATAACGACTACGACCCCACAAAAGGCGATTATCCGGTAATTGACTCGAAAACCCAAGGTGTTTATGCCGACCAAATGATTTGGTGGGTATTTAACGACAAGGGAGACGTGCATAGCGAAACCGGCGGCGAAGCTATTGGTTTACAACTTAATGCTTTGGCCTTTGCCTTTGCCACTAATGACGAAGTAAATAATATGACCTTTTACAAATATGGTATTGAAAACAAGGCTACGCAACCATTAGACAGTGTGTTTTTTGGCCAATGGGTTGACCCCGACCTTGGTAACTATGGCGACGACTATGTAGGTTGCGTACCCAGCGAGGGTATAGGTATTGTGTATAATGGTGATGCAAACGACGAACTATACGGTGCTAACCCACCAATGTTGTGTGTGGACTTTTTTAAAGGCCCGCGCAAACAAAATGGCGTTGATAAAGATGGCAATCCTACTTATGAAATTCTTAATATGTCGGCATTTGTTTATTATAATAACGACTGGTCTGTGATAGGAAACCCCGAAATTGCTTCGCACTTTTACGGCTACTTAGCCGGTGTATGGAAAGATGGCTCGCCATTTACCTGTGGTGGTAATGCGTATGGCGGTACAGACAATAGTTGCGACTTTATGTTTCCAAGCGACCCAACCTTGTCGAAACCAGCATGGAGCGAATGCTCAGAAAACAACAAACCCGCCGACCGCCGCTTCTTACAATCTGCAGGGCCATTCAGACTTGACCCAGGTGCTTTTAACGAAGTAATTGTTGGTGTGGTATGGATACCGGGCGAAGGCTTACAATATCCCTGCCCCAGTTTTGATGGCATAACCCGCGCCGATAAAAAAGCTCAGGCCCTATTTGATAACAATTTTAAACTAAAAGATGGCCCCGATGCCCCCAATGTATTTATAAGGGAACTAAACCGAGAGTTAATTTTAACCATTTATAATGACTCGCTAAAATCGAACAACGCCTTTGAATTATACCAAGAAATTGACCCCGTATTGGCCAAACAAGGTTTTCCGGATTCGACTTATAACTTTCAGGGATATGTTGTTTATCAACTAAAAAGCCCGCTCGTTTCGGCCTCTGAGTATAATGATCCCGACAAAGCCCGCATTGTTGAAGTAGTAGATATTAAAGATGATGTTACCCGATTAATAAATTGGTCTATTGATGGCACCACAGGATTTTTAGTTCCGGAATTAAAAGTAGATGCCAAAAATAGTGGTATCAAAAAAAGCTTCCGGATAACTGAAGATTTATTTGCCACCGGCGACAAGCGTCTAACAAACAATTTACCGTATTATTTTTCAGTGAAATCGTATAGCTATAATGCCCACGAACCCTACAAGCAATTAGAGCCAAGCCCCACAGCACAATTTGAACCGTATTTAGAAGGCCGTGGCAATATTGGCGTTTATGTGGGCGTACCACATATTGAAGATCCACAGTTTGGCGGTGTTGAGCCAGTAAGTATTTATGGCGATGGCCCCGAAATTACAGCTATTTGTGGCAAAGGTAATGGTGGCAATGCCGTTCAACTAACCGAAACCACGGTAAATGAAATTTTAGCCAGCCCCAACCATATTGCCGCCGACCCCGTTTACCAAAGCGGCGCTGGCCCTATTGATGTAAAAGTTGTTGACCCGCTAAGTGTTAAAGGTGGTACTTATGAGTTGAGTTTTCAAGACAATATCTACCCATCGTACAGCCAGCCCCAAAATGGAACCATACAGGTTGACCAAAACACAGGTATTTTAACATACACACCCAAATCTGGATTTGAAGGCTTTGATTATTTTACTTACGAAGTAAGCGACGTAAACTGTAATACCGATATTGGCTTTGTGCGCCTTGAAGTTGGTACAGCTAAAATTGACACTGTTAAAGCATATAACGACACCTACTCTGTTGAGTGGATTGCCAAAATAGAAGCCGATGTTAGTGCTTACCCAACTGTTGTTATTTCTCCAATGGTTAACGATGTAAGTACAAGCGCTAATACCACCATTACTGCTGCTACATCACAGCACGGCACTATCGTTAGTATTGATGCTGTTAATAAAACTATTAAATATCGCGCTAAACCCGCCTTTATAGGCATTGACCGCATAACCTATACCATTGAAAACCCCGATGCAAAGATTGACTCGGTAAGCCAAGGTGTTATTAGTGTAGATGTATATAAATTGCCTTATTTAGGTTTTAATGCAGTAATTGCCAACGATGACATGGTGGCCGTACCTGCTAACGCCTCAACTGCTTTGGCTGTACGCGATAACGACACAGGCGATATTCAGTCGGACTTTTTGTCGCCGTTTGCCCGTTGGACCCTTACTAATATTGGCACGGGCGACACGTGGAAATCAGAAAGCAATATTAAATTAGGCGATGAGCAATTAATGGGCGGTTTAGGCGACCCTTCGCTAGGCTTTACCATTAGTATGCGCCAGCAACCCCAAGCTTCGGGCGATGTTGATGTAAAAATATCGGCGGGGCTTCGCTTTGAAAACAACTTTTTACCCTGGATGTCTATGTTAAATGATGGCGAAGGTACTAGTATTACTAACTGGGTTCGGTCGGGCGACAATGTAGATGAAAACAACGATGCTTCGTATGCAGATAACTACTGGAATCCGGATAATTTTTATGACCCTCAAGGAGTTTACGAAAGTATTTTAGGTGGCACTATTGCGCCCTATTGTTTGGTAAACAACCAAGGCTCTGACGAAAAAGGTGGCCGCCTTAACCCTGCTTGTAGCGACTGCCTTACCGGAAGCCCAACCTATTCGCTTGACAATATGGCCAGCGTTGAAGTAGTTTTTACCGACAATAAAGCCCTTTGGACAAAATGCGTGGTTACCGAAATGGCACGTACCCCCAGCATTGCTGACGGAAAAGCAGTTAAAAACAGCCTGCGCAATGCCCCATCTTGGGAAGACCCCAACGCGATTGATGGCAACGGCAAGCCCGTTTATGCTTCGCCAGCAGGTAATACTTTGCAACCCGGACAAAAATATTATATTCGTGGCAACTCAAGCTCCTATATTACCTACACCGATAATAAAGGTGCTACTGTACAACGTTTGGCAAACAATATGTTTATAGCCAAAGATATTGACCAAGCTACCAGCGCAACCTTAAATAATAATGCCGAGCTATTTACTACCGACAAAATTGGTTATTCGTGGTTCCCCGGATACGCCATTAACCACGATACCGGCGAGCGACTAAACCTCATTTTTAGCGAAAATAGCTTTTTCATTAGCGATAATGGCAAAGATATGATTTGGAACCCCAGCACAACCTTGGTACAACCAGGCTCGTTCTCGTTTAAATTAGGTGGCGAACATTTTGTGTATGTAATGAACTCGCGCTACGATGGCGGCCAATACTACCACGACCAATTAGTTGCCTCAACTATAAGCGAAAGCCCTACAGAGAAGGTTACGCTTAAAAACAGCGTTTGGAAAGATGGCATGTGGGTGTTTTTACCTTATGGTGTTACCGGATTTGAATTGAAATCTTTAAAAGACGGTTTAATACCAACCAAAACTACTGTAAGCGTAAATGTTGCCCGCCCCTACGAACTTTGCGACGATTCGAACGAGTTGAAGTACCGCTTTAACTTAGACAATTATGTGCCAAAAACGAACCAAAAAGCCATTGCCGAAGCCGCTTTAGATAAAATTAGAATTGTTCCCAACCCGTATTATGCCTACTCGGCCTACGAACAAAGCCAGTTAGACAATCGCGTGCGCATTACCAACCTGCCCAATAAAGCAAATATTAACATTATTACTGTTGATGGCACTTTAGTGCGCACTATTAAGGTTGATAATGGCGGGCAAGATACAGCCGCCGGAGACAAAGAGGGCAAAAAAGTGTATAACTCGGTTGATTGGGATATGAAAAACTTTAAAGGGGTGCCTATTGCCAGCGGTATTTACCTTATTCATATTGAAGCACCCGATTTAGGCAAAGAGGTAACCCTCAAATGGTTCTGCATTACAAGGCCAATTGACTTAGATATTTTCTAATAAACAAAGAAGTATAGACTAATATTAAAGTAGAAGACAAACAAGCAAGCAGTTGATTTTTACATCAGTGTAAAAAAATATTAATGTGCGAAAAATCAACTGCTTTGTTTGTTAATAGCACTAAAAAACATCCGGATGAAACAAAGTTTATCACTTAAGTTAAATATCCGGAAAAAATGTAAACAACCATTTAATTTGTTAAAATAATTTTATGTACATAAATTTCCAATTTTTAGTAAAAAACCTGCTACTAAGTATGTACGCCCTTTGCTTAATTAGCTTAATGGGGCCAACAGCTACAGCAGGCAATAAAGACCGCGCTGGCCAATCGGGTGCTGGCGAGTTGCAAATGCAGTCGTGGGGGCGTTTGTCGGGGTTGCATGGTATGGCTACCAGCAATATTACCGGCCTCGAGGCTATGAGCCTTAACCCCGGCGGCTTAGCTTTTACCAAAAAACTCGATATTGCCTTTGCCAATACCCAATGGCTTAAAGGCAGCGGTGTAAATATTAGTGGCTTGGGTTTGGCTGCTAAATTAGGCGGAGAAGATGGCAAAAATGTGCTGGGTTTAACCATCCAATCGGTGCGTTTTGGCGATATACCCGTTACGCTTGTTTCTGACCCCGATGCCGAGTTGGGTGCTAGTTTTAGCCCTCAGTTGTTAAATATTGGCTTATGTTATGCCCGCTCTTTCTCGAACAGTATTCACGTGGGTTTTGGCCTTAAATTGCTCAACGAGTCCATAGCAAACGTCTCGGCCTCGGGGGTTGCAATGGATATGGGCATACAATATGTTACCGGCCCGCAAGACAATATACATTTTGGTATCTCATTGCGCAACGTAGGCACTGGCTTGCAGTTTGGCGGAGACGGCTTAACCTACCAAGCCCAGGCAAATAACAGTAACCTAATTTTTAACCTTCGCACCGAATCCTTTGAATTGCCTACCCAATTGAATATTGGAGCTGGCTACGATATTAAAATGGCCGAGCAACACCGTTTAAGTATAATGGGCAATTTTAGCTCGAACGCATTTAGCAGCGATCAACTTGGCGGCGGCTTAGAATATGCTTTTAAAAATATATTAGTACTACGAGGTGGTTATAAATACGAAACCGGCGGTATGGGCGATTTTAGCACCGAAAGCCGGATGACTGTTTATACCGGATTAAGTGCCGGATTAAGCCTAAACTTACCGCTTAAAACCGACGGCCCCTCAATTGGTGTTGATTACGGTTACCGCCACACCAACCCCTACAGTGGCTCGCATACCATTGGGGTGCGTATTGAAATTTAATTTAGTAGGTTCATTTGGTAAATTACTAAAAATGCCTTACCTTTGCACTTGAAAGGCAAATTTTGAGCAAAACGCGAACTATTTAGCCTAATTAATCGTTTTATAAATGCGACATTCGCCTGCCTCCCACAGCAGGCGAATGTTTTTATTTTTTATACAGCTATGCAAAAGATGCAGTGCCCATTCTTAAATTGATTGCATTTCCGGACTATATGACATAATAAACGGAATGTATAATTAAATTTAACACACCTAAATATTAATCAATTTAACTCTCCCTCCCTTTTTCCCTACAATACAAGTTTAAACATTTAAATTAACCAAAACCAAACATGACTATCAAATATTTTACCCCCGAAGGATTAGAAAAATTAAAAAAAGATCTACACAAACTTAGAACAAAAGACCGGATAGAAATTAGCCGTCAAATTGCCGAGGCACGCGACAAAGGCGACTTGTCGGAAAACGCCGAGTATGATGCCGCAAAAGAAGCACAAGGAATGTTGGAAATGAAAATTGCCGCCCTCGAAACCGAGTTGGCTAATGCCCGTTTAATTGACGAAAGCAAAATAGATAGCTCCAAAGTGATGATTTTGTCGAAAGTACGCCTTAAAAATCTCAACATAAACAAAGAGCTTGAATATATGTTGGTTTCGGAAAAAGAAGCCGACTTAAAATTGGGTAAAATTGCTATTTCAACACCTATTGCGCAGGGCATTTTAGGGCATACCGTAGGCGACGTAGTAGAAATAGCTGTTCCATCGGGTAAACTGCGCTTAGAAATATTAAGCATAGGCCGATAATAACAAATAGGGCATAGTGCAAGAATAAAAATGATATCTGGCCGGCTAATTTTTAAGCCGGCTTTTTTGCTAATTAATCCGGATAAATAACGATTGCTGTGTTTAAGTGCGATAAAATCCAAGCGATATTTTGCTAAAATTTGCTAAAACTACCATTTTGTTAGCTCAAACTTTGTTTTACCCAAACACAGAATTTAATTTTGCGTTTTATTTTAAATTATAAATTTTTCTGCCAAAAAGCTCGACACAGTTTTAATGTGTTAGGTTAAAAATCTCCTTATAGGTCAATGTTTCATTTTCATTTTAATTTTAATTTTATTAAGCGCATATTTATAAATACCGGTACCAAATGTATCGCCTTTTTTACCTTAACAACTTATTGTAGCATAATTATAGCAAACGCGCAAAACACACCGGTTGTAACTGCAAAAACAAACGTCAGCAGTAAAACAGACCACCAACAACAACATCAACACATAGCACCCAATTTTATTATTTGCGGCAATATTGCCAATGCAGCCGATACCGTAGTTAGCCTGCAAATGGCCACCAATCCGCTTAGCCCAACACAAAAAACACAGGTTAAAGACAATATGGATGCTAAAGGCAATTTTTGTATTAAAACGACAATACCGCTGCCAATGCAAATATTGTTTGTAAATCAGGGGCGTGCCTTGCCAATATATGCCGCTCCGGGCGATAGTTTATACCTGACAATGCATCCAGCATCCGGAAAAAATACCAATATACAATTTACCGGATCAAGTGCTAACGAGCAAATATACTTGTTACAGCAAAGCAGCCTTTTAGCAACGATAAAAAAATATGAAGACCCCGAAAAATTAACGCTTGCTTATGGCGATTATAAAAAGTATGCCGATAGTTTGTTGACCATTCAGCTAAACTATGCAATTTCGTTTTTTGCCACCAATAAAGTTAGCCCAGGTTTTGAGCGCATTGCTAAACGCGATTTACACTACACACATGGCGCAGCCATTGCCGGATACCCTTATTTACACGCAAGAAGCACTAAAAATAAAGGTTTAAAAACCAATATGAACGTGAACTACTATGCCTTTCAAAATAATGCCGAAGCACCGCTGCACAATGACGAAATGATTTATTACCCAAGCTATACCAACTATTTGCAAACCTATATGCTAAGCGAAGTAGGTAAAAAAATAGATAATAACCCAAAATACGATGCATCGGATTTTTACGCCGATATGGCTAAATCTACTATTAGTTTGCTTAAAGGAGCACCCTTACAGTACGCCTTGGCGCGAGTTTTTATTGAAGGTATTACCAACGGCAAACCCGATAATATTTTACCCTATTACGACGACCTTCAAAAAACAAATCCTCCGGCCGAATTGCTTAAAATAACGGATGTATATTACCAACGAGCAGCAAAAATGGCAAGAGGTACAGCAGCATCTGACTTTACAGCCCAAGACAGTACCGGAAAAACGGTTACCCTCGCCGATTTTAAAGGAAAAGTAGTGTATTTAGACTTTTGGGCTACCTGGTGCGGACCCTGCCGAAAAGAAATGCCGCACTCGAAAGAATTAGTAAAAAAATATAAAGATAATAAAGATATTGTATTTTTATACACTTCGGTTGATAAAGATAAAAATGCTTGGTTAAAATTTTTAAACGACAACGAAAAAGGATTTGGCGGAACACATATTTGGGCCGGAACAAATAAAAGTATTAACGAAGCGTATCAAATATCGGGTATCCCGCGTTTTGTAATTATTGACCGCAATGGCAAATTATACGATGGCAATGCCCGCCGACCCAGCGACCCGCTTTTGACCAAAGATTTAGAGGCAGCCTTAAAAATTAAGTAAACACATAAAGTAACCCTTGCTAATTTAACCGCTTATTTAGTTTTATGTACGCATATATAAAGGGCGCGTTAGTGTTTAAATCGCCTGCGCAAATTATTATCGAAACAAGCGGCGGCGTGGCATATTGGCTACATATTAGCCTTAATACCTTTACCGCCATCCAAAATTTAAACGAGGCCAAACTATTTACCTGGTTAGCTGTGCGCGAAGATGCCCATATTTTATATGGCTTTTTTGACGAAGCCGAGCGCGATTTGTTTTTACAGTTAGTATCGGTAAATGGCGTTGGGCCAAGTACTGCACAAGTTATGCTATCATTTATGCGCCCCCAAGAATTGCTTACTGCCATTACTACCGGCGACCATACAAGTTTAAAACGAATAAAAGGGATTGGCGCAAAAACTGCCGAACGTATTGTACTTGAACTAAAAGACAAGCTTGGAAAAGCCTTTGCCGATACCAATTTGGCAACCCTTACTCCAATATCCGGAGGCAGCAACGCTAACGCTACAAACAATTTTCAAGCCGAAGCACTGGCAGCACTTATTAATTTAGGTATTGCCAAACCAGTTGCGGTACAAGCCATTCAAAAAGTGCTAAAAGCAAACCCCGCTATTGCCAATGTTGAAACGCTGATACGGCAGGCTTTAAACAATTTGTAGCAATAACTTCTTTAATTATTAGAAACTAATAGTGTTTTTAACGACTACTCTTGGCAATATTTATTATCCGGATGAAGTAAAAAACCATACTTAATAATTTGCTTTCCGGATACAATTTAAAACCATTTCTGTTAGCTGCCCGGCTTCTTGTTCATCATCAAAAAGCAGGTCAATTGGTTGTACCCAAACCGGGCAATTAAAGCCTTGTGGCCAAGTGGCCTCTTGCCATTTTACGGCATCTTTTTGGGTAGTAACAACGGCAATTTGTTGGTTCTTGGGGTTGTTTAGCTGCCATTTATGGCAAAAATGAGCAATTTGTGCAAAATTTGCTGAGGTGTAAACATGGTGGTCGGCAAAAAAGCGGATAAAAACTTGTTGCCCTTGCTTGTTTTTTAATCGCAGTTGGCTTTGTAAATATTGTAGTAGGGGCTTAGGTTGGGCAATGCCACAAACCAATAATATTGCTTGGTAGTTATGCCAGCCTTTAAAAACAGGTTGGTTATTATTGTTGTTTAATGATGGATGCAAAGCATAAGGTTGTCCATATACATACCGTGTAAAAAATACGGGCTGCCTTTGCTTTAAAAAGGGAGTCAATTGTTGTATAATTTTTTGTTTGTTGTGCTGCGATAAATTTTTTGGACATTTAGTAACAATTACTGCCTGAGCGCGGTTAGCAGCGCAGGCAGGCTCGCGCAGGTTTCCGGCCGGAAGCAAATAATCGGCAGTAAATAGCCTGTTATATTGGGTTAGCAACACGTATAAATGTGCTTCCAAAGCTCGGTGTTGATAGGCATCGTCTAAAACTATTGCATTTAAGTTTGGGTAGTGTTGCAATAGTTGGGTTATGCCTTCGGTACGTTGCTCGCAAACAGCCACGGGTAAGGGACTTGTAGGTTGTTGTTGGGCAAATCGTTGATATATCATTAAAGGCTCGTCTCCAATTTGGGCAGCACTACTCTGTTTTGAGGCTAGCACAAACCCCTTGGTTGCCCGACCATAGCCTCTGCTTAACAGAGCCGGATGCAGCCCTGCTTGTAGTAATTGGGCTAATAACCAAGCGGCATGTGGCGTTTTTCCGGATCCGCCCGCTATTAAATTACCTATTACTATGGTAGGTATGGCAAACTTTTGAGTTTCAAAATAGCCTTTTTTATAAGCATAGTTTCGCAGCCAAACCCCTAATCCATACAACTGGGCAAAAGGCCACAGCAGTAAAACCCTAAAAAATAGTAATATTTTCATTTTAGCAGCAACGGTAAGAGCACGTAAAACACAAGCAAGCAGCAATTAAATAAATGCCAAAAATTTACTTGCCTTTTAAACATAACAATAACAATACTATTACCGCCTTTTTTTTAATCTACCCAGATAAAAAACGATATTTTTTCTATTTGTTGTCGTCGTTTTCGGGGGTGGTATCAGTGGGGGTAAGGGGTTGCTCCGGATTTGGTTGTTGCAACAGGGGTACAGCTTTTGGCGCAGCGGGCTTATTTTTTCTTTTAAAAATATCTAACTGTAACGAAATTATATGCGAGTATATCCCTTCGGCCATACGATTGGCAGCTAAGGCGTAGTCTATTTGAATTTCTTTAACACGAAAACCCGCACCAAAATTGGGTTGTACGGCTGTGGTGCTTTGTGGGTTGCCGGCGTCGTCCATTACTTTTTGTATATTGTTAATTCCGGCGCGTAAAAATACAATATTGTTCAAGTCAAACTCAAGGCCGGCGTGGGGGTCAATGCTAAGGATGTCAGAACTTACTAAGGTATTGCGTTTGCCATCGAAGGTAAAGTCAAAATCGGCGGCAAGGGTTAGCCCTGCTTTTTTGCCCATTGGAAACCTATAACCTATGCCGGCGCTAAGTTTTTGTCCGGCCAACTCGGTGGTGTTCAGCGGTATCAAATTTCCGGATAATTGCAGTTGTGTTTGCTCTTCTTCGGTAAAACTTGTACTCCAGCGAACTGGCGTAAAGGTTAGGTCTTTAACGGTAACGCCAACATTAAGTTTTTTGGTTTTGTATAATAAAGCCACGTCTAAGCCTACGCCCCAGGCTTTGGCAAATTTACCCACTGCCCGGTGTATAACTTTGGCATTTGTTCCAATACTAATTTTTTTAAGTGTTTGGGCATACGACACCAAAAAGGCATAATCGGCTGCCGAAAAAGTGGTAATATTATTATAGTTTATACTGCCGTCGGGGGCAACTAAATTTAGGGTATTGGGTATGTCGTCAACGCCTAACCGAATGGCACTAAAGCCTATGGCGCGTTTATTGTTGGTAATTGGAGTGGCAAAAGCCACATAATCGTATTTTGCTACGCTGGCAAACCATTCGTTGTGCATTAACCCAAGTTGAAAATGTTTTAGCTGGGTAAGTCCGGCCGGATTCCAATAACCGGCATTAACATTATTGACAGTGGCAGTTTGGGTGTTTCCCATGGCGGCAGCCCGCGCACCAACGCCTATGCTTAAAAAATCGTTGCTATATTTGCGCAAGTTTTTTTGTGCCAACGCCTGAGAGGCTGTTGCTAATAATAAAAACAGAAATAATAAAAGCGAAGTAAAAAACGACTTATTCAAAAAAACAATACTCATGTGTAAAAAATCTTAAGTAATAAACAAATCAAACCTTAACCAAGTAAGCGCGGCAGGTAAATTAAATAAACTGGCACCGCATAAATTGACGCTAAAAAAACTAAATGGGTTGGTTAGTTGTTTGTTAAATTTTGCATAGCTATAGGCGCAGTAATAAAACGTGCGGGCAAAACTGCCAACAAAATTAGGCATAATTTAATTATAACGAAGCGCATATTTTCAATTTTACAAAAAGAGTGCATAAACTGTACTTTTTCATTCTTCAATCAAAACAAAGTAAAAAAACAAATGCCAACTACTAATTTGTTTACCCATGTTGAACATATAGGCATTGCCGTTAAAGATTTGACTGCCGCCCGTCTTGTTTATACCCAATTACTAAATACACCGCCCTACAAGCACGAAGAGGTTGAAAGTGAAGGGGTTAGTACTTTATTTTTTATGGTCGGAAATACTAAAATTGAGCTCTTAGCTGCTACCACCTCAACCAGCCCAATTGCTAATTTTATTGCCAAACGCGGCGAGGGGCTACATCATATAGCCTACGCCGTGCCAAATATTGTAGAGGCTATGCTGCAATTAAGTGCGCAAGGGTTTACCCTGCTTAACCCCTGCCCTAAACCTGGTGCAGATAACAAATGGATTTGCTTTATTCACCCTAAAAATTGCAATGGGGTACTTACCGAACTTTGCCAAGATAACGCTTTGCCCTTGGTTGCCCCCGAAAGATTACAACCTGCTATTTTATAAATATTCTACCTCAAATTTAACGGTATAGCCTTCGGGAAGTTTTGGCACTAACACCCAGTTCTTATGGCTTAGTATTTTTTCGCAACTGCCTTCGGCGTTCACGGTAATGTGGTAAATATATAATTTGGCTTCGCTGTCGGCAGTTAAGGTGCGGGTGTAAAAAGCGGTGCAGCCCGCCACAGATGTTTGATTACCCAAAAGTGTTTGCTGTCCAAATTTAATATAGGGCAATTGTTGCCCTTGGCAGGTTATTTCAATTAAACTATTATAGGTTTGCACATCGTCAATTACTACTTCAAATTGCTTAGGGTTAAAACAGTCGGGCATTTCAAGCGGTTGCAAATCGGTAATAGCTATGTCGTTGCTTTTTGCGCAGCTTATAACCAAACAAACAAAGGCCAAAACCAAGCTATTTAAAACTAGAGTGTTGCGGTAAACGTAGTTCATTTTTTTAGAATTAGATTAGTTGGAGGTAGAAAGGCAGGGGTAAGAGTTTTGGTCATCCATTTAGGGTATTCAGGGTTTTTTATCCGGATTAAATTTATTTTCTTTACCTGTTGTTCTTGTGTTTGAATGATAGCCAGCTCCAATCATTTATTCACTGCCTTTTCTATCCGGATGCCTACGGCCATAACACCTGCAAGCGGGTTGTCGCGCATGTCTTGTTCAATAGCAAAAGTATAATCGCCTTTTTCAGGGAATTTTGCATTTTGTTGGATGTTAAAAGGCAAAGTATAAGTGCTGCCCATACCGCTACCTTTCCATTTTCCGTCTTTTTCAGCCAGTACCAAATTAATTTGGCTGGTACTTTTTTTGCCCGATGGGTAGGTAGTGGTTAGTTTCAAGTAAATATTGCTGTATAAATAGCTTGCGTTGTGCCTTATTTGTAAATCAACGTTATACAATTGGTTGGTATCGGCAATGCTTGCCTTAAACTGTGGTATTTGCTCGTAAAGCCAGGCGGTATTGTTAATATTTTGTGTTTGCTCAAATACGCGGTTGGCATCGCAGGCAGCAAAAATGGTTACACCGGCAAATAGTAAAATAGCCCAAAAACACGTAATGCTTTTTTTTATATGCTTGTGAAACGGCATGGTTTTATAAACTTAGTTTTGTTTTAAGCGGTGATTTGTTGTGTAATTACCTAACTAATAAATAGATAGATGGATAGATGATGCGGCAACAAAAAAGGTTGTAAGATACTGCTGGTTAAGTAAAATTCCGGATTTGGTAAGGGACGAAAACATATTAGAAGTTTCATTTTTTAACTCCGGAGGTTTATTCCATTTGTCAGTTAAATTAATCGCTATTCCAATGTCCGTTAGCCATTAGCCCTTAGCCATTAGCTATTAGCCCTTAGCCTTTACTATTATTTTTACCCTACTGGCGGCGGTGGCGGTGGTGGTGAAGAAGGCGGTGTAGAATCTTTTTTGTTAAAATTCTTGTTGTCGTTTTTATTTGGCCGATTTGGATTTTTATCCTTTGGTGGATGGTTTGGATTTGTATTGTTATTTTTTGGTGGTGGTGGTGGTGGCGGCGTTTTTGTATTTTCCGGAGGGGTAACGGTTGTGTTACCTTCGGTATTAGTTGTTAAGGGCTTATTTTTTTCTTTGTTGGTTTTTTTCTTTTTTTTCCGTTTGCTTGCCGGCAATATATCTTCTAATTTGGTTTGCCCTACCCCGTCATGAAAGCCAACGGTTGAAGTTTCTTTTTCTACAAAAGCCAGGGCTTGCAAACTTTCGGGGTATTGGCCTTGTGCGTTCATAGCCAGCACTTCTTTTACCCGGTCAATTTCAAGCGGAATATACGCGGGGCTATCGGGGCCAACATACCATAATAATTGTTTAAATATATCGGTTTTAACTAAGCGGGCTTTGGCACCTTGTGCCAATTTTAAAATTTCGGCGTTGCGCGGAAACGATTTTAGGGCATCTAAATACGTGTCGAGCTCGTAGTTAAGGCAGCATTTAAGCCGGCCACACTGCCCCGACAATTTTGACTGGTTGAGGGCTAAGTTTTGGTAGCGGGCAGCTGTTGTTGAAACCGACTGAAAATCTGCTATCCACGTTGAGCAGCAAAGCTCGCGGCCACAGGTGCCAAGCCCACCAACGCGGGCAGCTTCTTGGCGGATGCCAATTTGCCGCATTTCAATACGCACCTGAAATTCGCGGGCAAACTCTTTAATTAACTCTCTAAAATCAATACGTTCGTCGGCGGTATAATAAAAAGTAGCTTTTCGGCCATCGCCTTGGTATTCAACATCGCTAATTTTCATGCGCAGTTGTAGGTTGCGGGCAATAACACGTGCCATTAGCATACTGCCATACTCAAGCGCCCTCATACTTTGTAGTTGCTCGTAATCGTTGGTGGCAGCGCGGCGCAAAATACGTGGGAGAGGGTTTTCGTCCGTTTCGGCTTGCATTTGTTTTTTGCGCATCTGAAGCCGCACTAATTCGCCGCTAAGGCTTATCCGGCCAATATCGTAGCCGCCGGTTTGACTTTCAACCACAACGGTATCGCCCGTTACAATATCAAGGTTAGCGGTGTTTTTAAAAAAGCCTTTTCGGGTGCCGTTTTTAAAACTTACTTCTACAATACGATAACGTTCGTTGTAGGCCGAGTAGGGTAAATCTGATAACCAATCGAAGGTATTTAAACGGTTACATCCACCCGTTGCGCATCCTCCACTATTGCAGCCTTTTACTTTGCTTAATCCGGTGCCACACCCCGAACCACAGGTTCCACAAGCCATAATTATTTATATGTATATATATATAGGGCAAAGCCCTGTTTTGTAAGTATTATAAGATAAAAATGCCATTTTGCCTCAACAAAATGCTATTTGGGTACAAATATAGGCCAATTATTTTAATGGTTTAAAGGTTTTATACAACATTAACGACAGGTGCATAAATAAAATGCGTGGATTAGCGTTGCGCTCTATATGGCCAATAGCCTGATTTAACAGTTGAGCAACCGCTTGTGGGGCTTGCGTATTGAGTTTAAGTTTTAGGGAAATTTGGTTGGCCATTTGCCACTCGGCGGTATTTAATGCGGGGCCTTGCGTTTGCCCCCATATTTGCGTTAAGGTGTGCCTGAAAAAATATAGGTTATACTGTAAAAAATGTTTTTGTGCTTCGCGGCCAAGTTCGGCAAATGCTTCAACGGTTTTATACATGCCGGCAACATCGGGTTTTAAACATACTTGCCACCATTGCAGCAGTAAGTTTTGATAGTCGTTTTCTGGGGCATCTAAAAGGTGGATGGCCGTATTTAAATTGCCTTCGGCAACGGCAGCAATAAGTGTTGCCTGTTGTGGCGAGGTTTGGTGAAACTGAGTCAGATATTGAGCAATTTCGGCATCGGTATAGCCCGGAATTCGGAGGATTTGTGTGCGCGAAACAATGGTATTTAATAGTGCATCCGGATTTTCGGCTACCAAAATAAACAAAGTATTATCAGGTGGTTCTTCTAATAATTTAAGTAAGCGGTTGCCCTCTTTTCCTAAAAATTCGGGTCTCCACATAATTAGTATTTTGTATTTTCCTTCGAAAGCGGTAAAGCTAAGTTTTCTAAAAATGTCTTCGCATTCTTCTACGTTAATATTGCCTTGTTTATTGTCGGCGTTTATTGTTTGCAGCCAATTAAAAGTGCTAAGGTGCTGGTTTTCGCTAAGGGCTTGGCGCCATGGCTTAATAAAGTCGGTACTTTTTGCCTTTGTGCCAACGGTTGGATACGAAAAATGAATATCGGGATGTATAAATTTGCTACTTTTATAACAAGCATCGCAATTGCCGCAGCCCCCCGTTGTTTGTGGATTTTGGCAGTTTACCATACTTGCGTAAGCAATGGCTAAAGGCAAAGCGGCGCTTCCTTCGGGGCCAATAAATAGCTGGGCATGGCTAATACGCCCTCGTAACACCGAGTTTGCCAAATGCTGTTTAATGGCAGTATGGCCTAATATATGTTGCATAATATTATAAGCAGCCTATTGGCGGCAGTTTGAATTAACAAGTTCAAGCCGAGCGCACAGTTAAAATAAAATGGCAAATGGTTTTGGCAGTTTGATTTTATTCTTCCGGAATTTTTTTACCAATAAGTTATTACAACTTTGCGGGTATCGTTGGTAATGTCGGTATTGGCCTTGTTAATTTTTATTATTTCCGGATTTTTTTCGGTAAACCAGTCCATATTTTTTTCACCTCCGGTAAGCAAAAAGTCCGGAACTACAATTTTGTAAGTTGCAGTTTCAGAAACAGGTTGTTTCTTAATAAGCCAGGTGTTTTGTTGTTTTTCAATTTGGGCGTATTGTAAATAGCCGCCGCTTCCTTTGTTTATTTCGCCGGTATCAAGTAGTTTTATTAGCAGGCTGCCCTTCATTTCAACCTCCGAGATGCCGCCGCCAAAGGGCAAAACCCGTAAAATATCGTATTGGGTTATTTTGCCTACAAGTTGGTCGTCAATGCGTATTGAGCCGGTATTAAGCAAAGCGGCATCGGCGGTAGGGTAGGCTTTTAAAAAGGCATTGGCAATAATGCTTGCCAAATTAGTGGGTTGTATGCGCACATAGGCTTCGCGGCCTTCGAGGGGGGCATTTTCGGGTATAACGGCTACTACTTCGTCGGTTTTAAAGCCTTGGCTTGCAAAATTGGCTTCGCCAATCTGAACCCATTTATTTACAACGGCTGCTGTTGCCGGGTCGTCAGATAGTTTGTCGGTAATGCTTTGCAGGTTTGAGCGTACTTGCAAGGTTTTGTTTGTTCTATTGTAGCTTAAGGTATGTATATAAACTGTTTTTGCATTGGCATCGGCTTTGGCAATACTTGCGGTGCCAACTTTGTGCAGCATATTTTGGTGCTCGTGGCCACCAAGCCATAGTTTAACTTCGGGTATTTGAGCCGCTATTTGCATATCCTCTTCAATGCTTTGGTGGGTTATGCCAATTACAAAATCGGTTTGTTTAGCTAAGCGTTTATACATTTCGCGGGCTTTTACAAAAGCGTCGTCGTAGTGCACATAATTAGCTTTGTTAGCAGGCAGGGTAACACCAATAACACCAATGCGCAAGGTGGTGCCGTCGGCATCGGCGGCCTCAATTACATAAACTTCGGGCAGAGGGGTGGCTTTTCCGTTTTCGTCTATTTTGGCAAATGGCTGCTGCGGGTCTTTTCCAGAGGGTACGTGTTTTACATTGCTGGCCACCCAAACAAATTTCGATTCGTTAAGGCGGCTTTGGAGGTCGGCCTCTTTAATATCAAACTCGTGGTTGCCAAAAACAACCAAATCAACGCCCATGGTATTCATAACATCAACCATTTGCGCCCCGGCAATACGTTTGCCTTCGTTTTTTACCGTTCCTAATACCGATGGACTTAAAAAGTCGCCAGCTAATATAGTGAAGGTGTTTTTATTTTTTTGTTTTAGCTGGTTGCGCAGTTGTGCTACCCGTGCCATACCGCCTACTTTGCCATTTTCGAGGGGGGTAATTTCGTAAACATCGTTCATTTGTAGCAATACAACTTCAATTTTTCCGTCATTTTTACCGCTAAGTTTGGCCTTGGTTTGGGTTTTTTTGCTACTTGGGCAAGCAGTAAAAAGCAATAAGTGGCATATTAAAATAAAAAACCACAAAAAGGTATTTGGCAGAGATGTATTTTTCTTCATCATAAAGCAGCAGTGTTTTTTTTTGATTACATAATGAACATAAGAATAGATAGGATAAAGCAAGTTGATACCTACTAATCTAATCGCAAAATTACACATAATAATGGGTAGTTTTCATTTTTGTACCATTTTATCCGGATGTTTTTTACCTGCCTAAGGCCGTACTTCGCATAAATAAACAACTATCGTTAGGCAAACAATATTTCCGGATATTTTTATCACCACCCCTTGCAACTAAATAAAAAATGCGTTAAATTTGCCGCTGTTTAAATATAATTTTCATTTTAAATTTTAAAAATTATGTGTTACAAAAACAAAAAGCTGTTTCAATACAGCCAGGCGTTTGTTGGTAAATTAACTAACACATTATTCACTTTTACATATATGGGGGGGGGGTATAAGTACCTTTTATATATGTTGTTATTTATTGGTTTTATGGGCAGTAGCCCAACGGCAAAGGGGCAATGCACCGGAATAGATGCCGTTTGGATAAACCACACCATTTCTGGAGGTTCTTTTTCAAACATGGATATTGGGGTTAATGGCATATTAACAATTACGGGTGGCGTAGCCTTTAGCAACTGTACTTTAAAACTAAGTCCCAATGCTGAAATACGAATAATAGGAGCAGGTGATTTGGCAATTACCCAATGTACCTTACATGCATGTACAAACGAAATGTGGCAGGGAATTACAGCCGATGCGCTTACTTCGCTTCGTATGAAATACTCGAATCTACATGATGCTGAAATTGGCGTTTATGCTAAAGGGGATGCTGCCATATACATTGAAGAAAATGTGTTTGACCATAACTTTAGACATATAAAACTTCAAAATTACACCGAACCTAGAGCAGTAACGTTAAGAACTAATACCTTCCAATCTACATTAGTTCCGGCAAGTTTACACCCTGGTTTTCCTGCTGTGTTTTTAATAGTACCACATAGCAGCAATCCGTTTCCTTTACAGCGTACAACCATAGGTATCGAGTGCGATAATGTTGATAATGATGTGGTAATTGGCGATGAAACACTATCAATATACTTAAACGTTTTCGACAATTTAGAAATAGGTATTTACGCGCTAAATTCGCAAATAGAAATTCGCAACAATCAATTTGATAATATTCATCCTGATATTGTAAACGACCCTTTGTTTGATAAAAAAGCAGCAATTAAAGCTGAAGCAGATGGAGGAAGTTTACCCGATTCAAGAATATTAATTGGCAGCGGTGAAGAGAATTCTACCAATTTTTTTAACAACTCCTATAACGGCATTTACATAAGTCGCCCCGTTATGGTAGAAATTAATTTGAATGAGTTTTTTAACATCGATAATATTGGTATTATTTGCTCAAGCATATTTGCAAATACAATTTTAATAAAACGGAACGACTTTGTCAATGCATTTAATGGTATATCTATTAACAACTGTGGAACCTCAACAGCTTCAATAATCTGTAATTCTTTAATCGAATCAGACCCTTGCAATGCCGGATCTAAATATGGTATAATAGATTTAGGTTTGACCGGCAGTGCTAAGCACACCATAGAAGCCAATGAGGTAACTGATTACGAAATTAATATTTTATGCGCAGCATTAACCTCACCATTAATAAACGGGAACGAAATTTACATAAATTCAAATTGTGGTGTAATGCCAACTATTTTAGATGGTATTAAAGTAGTAAGTTGCACAACACCGGCTATTAACTTTAATTACATAACAGGCAATAGTTTGTACTCTAACTCTGAGGAATCTACAGGCATAAAAATGGTTCAAAATGTAGGTGGATTTGTTAAAAATAATGAAATGAAAGGGTTAGGTGCGGGTTTTGCCGGATGGGGAAATAATGGACTAGTAAACACTTTTGTAAATGTTATGCAAGATAATATTATAGGACTAGTGCTTGGTTTTTCTGGTAATATTGGCCCTCAAGGCTCTGCACCATCGCATCCATCTTTTAATCAATGGAAAACCAATGCTTCTTTAGATTGTTATGCGCATACTTTTACAGATGGCAGTTTATCTACTATTTTTTGGTTTAATGATTTGCCTTGGCACAACCCCAATCCAATTGGTGCAGATGGAACTAGTATAGCAATAGCTGAATTTCAATTGTTCGTTATAGATCAGGTGTTTTACCCATTGCCCTATGCTGGTAATGTATGTAATGAAATTGATGGCGTAATAAGCACCGAAAGCGATTCATTGAACCTCGGAAAATGGGCTGAAACTTTAACTATTTATGCTAATAACGAACAAAACTATATGTTATACCAGGCCGAGCAAACATGGTGGGATGATTGGCAAAGTTACCAACTAATGAGCCTACGCCCCCAGTTAGTTAATTATAGCGAAACACTAGCCAACTATTACCTATCGCTGCAAGAACGTCCACTTAGTCAGCTATTCGAATGGCAAACTCAATTAATGCAAAGTTTAAGCAGTCAATATGATAATACATATTTTGAAAATTTTAGTAATTCATTGTCCGCTATAACCCCGAGCAATAAACAAGAAGAAAATTTACAATATGTATCTAGTGCATGGCTGCAATCCCTACAGAACAATAACGAAGAGTTAAGTGTTGAAACCAAAGAAACGTTAATGACTATAGCCCAAACCTGCCCTTTTGAGGCTGGGCCTGCCATCTATATGGCAGCGGCTTTAACGAATACTTCATTTAACGATATATCTCTATGCAGTTACAATACCTCAGACAAAGCCACTGGTACGAAGCAAAACAATTCTTCGCCTATTCTTTTAAAGGTAATTGATAAGCAACTATATATACATACCTTACAAGCTGTTACAATAAATAGCCTTGAAATTTTTGATGCTTTGGGCAGAAAAGTAGCCCAAAGCACCTTAAACGATATGCCTATCGATTTAAGCCATTTGCCCAATGGGTTGTATTGGTATAGAATACACACTGCTACTAATACAGTTGAAACTGGAAAAATAATATTACAATAAACATTTAGTGCTATTCTTATTTGCTTGCTGTTTACAGCAAGCAAATAAGAATTTGTGTTTGCAAAAATTCTTATTATTATGAAATTATTTTTATTATTGCTTTGGCAATACAGTATTCCGTTTATAAACCCATCATTTGAGGGTGTTCCAAAAAATGAGATATGGGAGGGCACTATAGCATTAGGTTGGGATGTTTGTATGCCAACCCCCGATTTAGTAGGATATTATGATTTTGCATTATCTAAGCCAACAGATGGGCTTTGTTATATTCAAATTGCTTATTTTCCTGATTGGGGAAACGAAAGTTTTATGCAAAAACTTAGCTGCCCCTTAGTTGCCCACTGTCAACATAGTTTTTATGTAGATGTCTTTCGCTATTATACCGGGAAATCGTCGAATCTTATAAATGGCAATTTATTTTTATGGGGGGGTATGCAGCCCTGCGCTAAAGACCAACTGCTTTGGGCGGGCGCAAAATCGGGTTATAGTTTAGAAAGCAGTATGTGGCATAAAGATACTATTACCTTTATACCCAACCAACACTACCCCTATATGCTATTTGAGGCAGGTGAGGTAGACCCCAACATAACGTCAGCAGTAATGCTTGATAATTTATCACCCATTTATATAGATACCAATCCCGCTATTGATTTACAAGCAGAGAACACCACTATTTGCAAAGACAGTTGCACAATAATATGGGTTCCCTCAAATAGTTTCGATAAAAGTTTATACACCATTACATGGAGCAGTATTCCAGAAGGGTATAGCAATAATCTAAACGTATCGGGGGTTACGGTTTGTCCCACAGAAAACACCTATTATGTGGTTTATGCCACTAATAAAAAATGTAATAGCCTTGTGTTAAGCGATACCCTATTGCTAACTGTAAAAAAATGTACCCCCAAGATACCACCACCAATCCCCAAGACACCTTTGGCTACCAACCCGTAAAAGGGCTACGCGCTACAAGCCGCCGGATGGGTGGGCTTTGTTTCCAAACATAGTTGCGGCGGGTGGTTCGGTTAATATACACGCGCCCCAAGCAGGGCAGTTGGCTTTGTACAATACTCTGGGGCAGTTGGTTTGGTCGGTTGTCGCTATTCCATCCGGATATAATGCTTACAATTTGCCCAATAATTTAGCCCAAGGCATGTATTATTACCATTTCACGCCCAATCATCCGGAAGAAGGAAAAAAAACCTGTAATAGTGGGTAAAATTTTGTTGGTGGGTGGGTAGATAGGTATAAGCGTAGTTTACTTGTAACTACGCAAGGTTGTCGTCTAAATTTTTTTTGTTTTACTCGGCACTAAAGCCCCCCCTTTTATCTTGTTTGACGTATCTCCGAACTAAAGGACAGCGTTTGAGTGTGCGCTACCTATTAACTCCACCTTTCAAGGCGGTGAATGGCTATAATGATTGTTAATAAATTGTATATTGCATATTTTTAATATTTGAATGGTAATGTTTACGCTATCCGGATAAAAGGACTTTATTTATCTTAATCAGCTTTGCAAACACAACAACCTTTTGTATTGGCGAAATTAAAAATTGTAATATAATAAATAAGCGAACTAATTTGAGATGGCAACTATTAGTAAAAAGCTGTACCTTTAAGCCGTTTTTAGACTAAGAAGCCTCGCGCCCAAGCAGTTGTTTATACATTATTTATAATTTTATTTCCTACCCACCTCATGTCGGCATTTATTAGCGACCAAGAAATTTTAGAAAAATTTACACACGATGGTACCAAAGCTGCCGCATTTACAGCCTTGGTAAACAAATATCACGAGAAGGTATATTGGCACGTGCGGCGTATTGTGCTTGACCACGAAGACGCAAATGATGTTTGCCAAAATATATTTATTAAAGTTTGGAATAATTTGCACACGTTTCAGCAAAACTCAAAACTTTATACCTGGCTGTATCGTATTGCCACCAACGAGTCGCTTACCTTTATGAACCAACGCAAACGCCGCGATACCGCCCCGCTTGAAACCAACGAGTACGACTACGCCGCCCAACTACAAGCCGACCCTTACTTTGATGGCAACGAACTGCAAATTAAACTGCAAACTGCTATTGCAGGCCTTCCCGAAAAACAACGGATGGTATTTTTAATGCGCTACTACGAAGAAATGAAGTACGAAGATATGTCTGAAGTATTAGATACCTCGGTTGGCGCACTCAAGGCATCATTTCACCATGCAGTTAAAAAAATTGAAAAATACATGAAAGAAGTTTAAACCTTATGTAAAAAAAAACATCAAAGCAAGAGTAAAGAAATTAAGAAATGAAAGCCAATGTAAATATATCGCTACACAACGAGTTACTACAAAATACGCCCTATTTAGCCGAACTGCTAACTGCCGATAATAAGCAGCCGTTTAGCGTGCCAACCGACTATTTTAACCAGTTACAACAAAACGTGGCTGTTGCCGTTGGCATTACTGCCCCCGCGCAACTAACAAATGAAGTGGCCCAAATTGCCGCCCAACAATCATTTGCTACCCCCACCGGCTACTTTAACCAACTACAACAAAACTTGCTGAACGAAGCCGACCTCGATGCCGACACCAAAACCATTGATGCCATTGTAAAACCATTACAACAAGACCAGCAACAACAAACACAACCATTTGCAACACCCGCTAACTATTTTAATGGCGAGTTTGCCACCCAACTGTTAGCCCAGCTAAATGCGCTTGAGCAGCCACAAACCCCCTTGCTAAACCATGCCGCCCAAAAAAGCCCATTTAGCACCCCCGCCAACTATTTTGAACAATTAGAAACCCAAATTTTACAACAAACCGCTGGTATAGGCCAACAACAAAAAAGCGAATCCCCAAATAAAGTGGGTAAAGCAGGCAAAATTGTACCTATACGCCAAATTTGGCAAAGCCGAGTTATTCGTTATGGCCTGTCGGCGGCGGCAATGCTGGCCATGTTTGTATTTGGTATTCAGTTTTTTAATAATAACGATAACAACAATTCAACCCAATCTAATACCGAACAAATAGCCGACATCTCAAATGCCGATTTCTCGCCGAATATACCCCCCGAACTTGTTATGCAAATGGCAACTTTATCAAAAGATGCTATCGATACTTATTTAGAGGAATTTGGCGAAACAGATTGGGAAACAGAAGATATATTAATGCGCAAAACAAATCCGGATAAATTGAAATCAAAAATAATTCCAACCGATATTAATCCGGATGCCATTAAACAAGTCTTAAAAGAAGAAAACATCGAAGCAATTTTAGACGAAATTTAAGTAAAAAAAAGACCTTATGACTACAATGAAAAACCACACCATCAATTTTCCCATATTTTTCCGGATGTGTTTGCTGCTTTTAACCCTTTATGTAGGCGTAGGCAACTATACTGTTTTTGCTGGTAATGGCAACAACTACGCATCGGGCAGCACCATGTTTGCTAATTGTGTTTTTATTGAGGGCGACCAACTGCAAGACGACTTAGAGCGCATTAAAGCCATGAAACTAAGTTATATAACGGCACAAGTTGGCCTTACCGCCGAAGAAGCACAGCAATTTTGGCCTGTGTACGACCAATATTACGATGAAATGCGCAAAGCCCGCAAAGAGGTTGACAATGACCCCAATATTGCCGAGTCAGATAAAAAAATAGCTAAAGAAGAAAAACGTTTGACAATTAAACGCAAATATAACGCCAAATTCAAATCTATAATTGGCGAAGACAAAGTTGCCAAACTCTATAAAGCAGAAGAAGAATTTATGCAGTTACTGCGCGAAAGTTCGGGAAGATAATAAGTTGTAAAAAACAAACTATTGTATAGCTGTTACTTTTAATAAACACCTACTCAAAATTAACAGTTCGCTGCCTGCCTTTGCTTGCCTAAGGATAGGCAGTGTTTTTTTTAGGTATATTGGTTCATTTATTTGCTCATCAAAGCGCTAAAAATAAACATCAGTCGCAGTGAAACCAAATTGTTAAACTGCCGGCACTGGCGTTCGTTTTCAGGCGGGAAAGGATAAATACACATGCGCCCCGCCGGAAACAAACTGTACTGATACCTAAAACCAATACCCAAAAACGGTTTAAAATGGTAAGCCACATCGGCAAAATAACTTATTTCCATTTTTTTGGGCGTGGTAGGTGTGTAAAACAACTCGCTAAAATCTTCGCCATCTGTTAAATATTGGTACGACAATAACCGCGACAAGGCCAAGCCACCACCAAAATAAAACCCTCCTTTAGCGTCGTGGTAGCGCACCCACACCGGCACCTCGGCATAATGCCATTTAAGCATACTATGGCCAAATTTATTAGCGCCAATTAAGGTGGTAGCGCTGCCTTTTTGGGTAAACAACACGTCAAGCCCCAGCGACCAGTTGCCTTTAATTTTAAACTGCCCCGTTACCCCCGCCTGAAGCCCAAATTTGTTGTAACCAGCCATGCCGTCGCCATCTATTTGACTAAAATTGCTGCCAATTATGGCACCTCCCTTAAAAGTTTGCGCCAAAACAGTTTGGTGCAAAACAACAAAAAAACAGCAAAACAAAATATAATTGTATATACGCATTATTTTATTTGTTATTAATGTAATGTAAAATGTGTTAAGTTTGTTCTAAAATTATTTTGGGGGCAAAATTATTGTTTTAAATTTATAGTTTTTGTTAAATTGAGCTATATATACTCCTTGGTAAACAACAATAAATATTTATTTTTATTACTTTGAACCGAATAATTTTGTAAAACAGTTTGCCGGCCGGCTTGCCCTAATTTTTGCCTTGTTTGTGGGTTTAAAATTAAGGCTTCGAGGCAATTAAACCACTCTTCAGGAGTTTGTGCCAATAACCCGTTTTGTTGGTGTTTTACTATTTGATTATTTACCCCTACTGGCGAAACCGCCGCCGGAATGCCCAACGCCATATACTGCAAGGCTTTAAACCCGCATTTCCCTTGTTCCCATTCGGTGTTATACAAGGGCATTACCCCAATATCAAAGCTAAGAAGGTCGGCAATTTCGGTTTGTTTTTGCCATTTCACAAATTGCAGCCATGGGGCAGTAAATTTTGGAGGCGTGTTGGCAATAATGCGCAGTTGCAGGTTTAAATGTGGGTATTTTTGCACCAACTGGGTTATAACGGGGTAAAGCGGCTCTAAAAAATATAGGGTGGTATGTGTGCCCGTCCAGCCAATAACAAGCGGCTGCGGTGCTTGTGCTTGGGTATGATTTTTTTGCGGATGGTGAAGGTTGTCTGTGTCAATAGTTGTGGGTATAAGGCGCACATTTTTATTGTATTGCATAGCCCAGTTACATAAAAACTGGTTGCCACAGGTTACAATACTTGCCCATTTGCAAATTTTAGCTGTTTTGGCGTGGTATCGAAACCAGTTAAACCATTGGTTTATTTTAGCCCCTTGTTTGTCGTTAAATTGGGGCCGCCAAATGGCATCGTCAAAATCGAAAATAAGGGGTTTGCGCGCTATTTTAGTTGCCACCCACTCGAACCACGGAAAGCCAAACGGCGTGGCCTCGCGATAAAGCCAAATATGGGTAAATTGGTATAGTTTGAAGAGCAACAATATCCGGATAAAAAAGCCGCGCAAAACAGCCATCACTTTGGCAAAATAGTTGCCCGGCTGGTATAAAACGGCATAACTATCGGGTGTTAAAAAGGCAAATATTTGGTAGTTAATATCGTGCTGGTTTAAATAATTTAAATACTGCTCGAACCTAAACCGTTGCCCCGGAGAAATACCTTGCGGGTAAGGGCAAACAATGGCAATTTTGGCTTTGGGCATGTAAAGTGTGGGTTTGATGACGCAATTTTACTAATTTTAGGCCAAACTTAGAAACAAAATTTTTAACCATGCTAATTTCGTTAATTGCAGCAGTATCAAAAAACCGGGTGATAGGGCTGGAGGGTGAGATGCCCTGGCATTTAAGTGCCGATTTAAAATGGTTCAAACAAACTACTTTGGGACATTGTGTGATAATGGGGCGCAAAACTTTTGAAACCTTTGGCAACGGTAGCCCATTGCCCAAACGCACCAACATAATTATTACCCGGCAAACAAACTATAAAATGCCGAACAATTGTTTATTGGCCAATAATTTAAATAATGCCTTAAAAATTGCCCATAACTTACAGCAAACCGAAGTGTTTATTATTGGTGGTGGACAAATATATGCGGCTGCCATGCCTTATGCTCATAAACTTTACCTTAGTTTAGTAGCGGTAGATGTGCCAAATGGCGATACTTTTTTTCCGGAAATAGACGACAAACTTATTTGGCATAAAACGTTTAGCCAACACCATCCTCCGGATAAAAAAAACGATTACCCTTTTGAAATGACTATTTGGGAGCGATTGACCCCGCCGCCTCTACAATTAAAGGTCTAAGGTCTTTTTTAGAGCATTAATGAAGGGGGCGTCTTTTAATCATGCCGCCTTTGGTATCTTTAATGGGGTGTTGTACCACAAAAGCTTCGGGGTCAATTTTTTCAATTTCGAGCAATAGTTTGCTAACCTCGAGGCGTGTAACCACACAAAACAACACTTTTCGGTTTGTATTATCAACACTACCTTGTTTGCCGTAGCCACTCTCGGATTGATAAACGGTAATGCCGCGCCCTAAGGTATGGGTAATTTCTACTTGTATCGCCTCGTGTTGCAACGACACAATGGTTACGCCTATATACTCTTCGATACCATTAATAATAAAATCGACAGTTTTTGATGCTGAAAGGTAAGTTAGCATAGAGTACATGGCCGTTTCGACACTTACCAAAAAGGCCGAAAAAGAAAATAAAATTACATTAAAAATGGTAATAAAATCGCCTACCGTCAAGGTCGATTTCCGGCTAACGGCTACCGCTAATACTTCGGTGCCATCAATAACGGCGCCGCCTCTAATGGCAGAGCCAACGCCCGCTCCTAAAAAAAAGCCACCAAAAACGGCAATCAAAAGTTTGTCGGCGGTAATAGTCCAAAAGCTAATAAAATGTACTAACAAAGCCAAGCCCAAAATGGCCAAACTGCTTTTAACGGCAAATTCTTTTGAGAACTGTTTATAGCCAATAAAAATAAAAGGTATGTTTACAAGAATAAGTAAAATTGAGACGTCAATTTTGGTTATCATTTCGAGTAACAACGAAACCCCCGTAGCACCGCCGTCTAAAAAATTATTGGGTAATAAAAACCCTTTTAGCCCTATACTTGCGCTGCCAATTCCCGCCAAAATAAAAAGACTATCTTTCAATACCCGCTGCCGCTTAAGGTTTTTAATTTGTGCTAAGGTTCGTTTCATACAAAAAGAATAACAATTTATAAGTTATGATTTTGTAACAATACAAAATAGGTGTTTATTGTTTTTAAAATCCGGATATTTAATTTTGATGCGTCCGGATTGTTTTTAATTTTCCGGATGTATATAGATATGAATAAAAATTGCCTTGCCCTGTCTTGTCTTAAATTTACAAAGTATAGACTAAAACAATGCTTACTTTTCGGTTTTGGTACATGGGCTGTTCGGGATTTTGCAGCCATTGATACCACGAGTACGAAGAGGCCGAAAATAGGCTGGGCGGCAGTGTTTTACTTTTTTGCAAGCAATATCGCACAACATTATTAGCGCGTGCGGCGGCCAGGTCCCAGTTATCTTTAATACCGCGCTTCGACAAGGGGCTGTTGGGGTGGTAATGCACCGTTAGCGAGTCGGTATGCCCTTCAACCTGAATATGTCGGTAAAGTGCCGTGGTATTTTCGGTGCTACTTGTGAGCTGTTGTTGTGGCAGTTGTCCGGATGTTTTGTTTACCACTTGTAAAAACCTATCTAAGGCCAACATACCGCGGCGGCTTAGTGTGTCTTGGCCAACCTCAAAAAGCAATTCTTCGCCAAAATTAAGGCGTTGCAAATTGCCATTTAGCTGCCAGTTTACTTGGTTGGCGGCAATTTCGGCGGCAAATTCGCGCTCAAAAAGTTGCAAAAATTGAGCTTGTTTGGCGCGCACCCCCAATAACTCAAGCGTGCTACCCGATGCAAAATAATGATATACCAACATAAACAAGGCAACTATAAAGGCAGCGGCAAATAAATCAACAAATCCCGGATACCACAAACTGGCATCTGAATCTGTATCTGTGCTTAAAGTATTTCTGTAATTGTAGCGGCCTTTAAACACCATAGGTAGTAAAAAAATGAAACTATTTGTTGCTTGTTTGCCTTGTCCTGTAACAAGAAGGGCAAAAATAACTAAACATTGCACAAACACAAAACAAAACTGTATTTTTATTGTTTTAACAATGAAACATTTATAATATAACACATCTGTTTAAAATATTTTGCCCCCCTATTGCTTGCTTGTATAAAGTGCCGGGTTTAAATATGGATGGAGTAATAACCTAAAAATTAATTTATGACTGTATTAAAATCTTTTTCCGGATGGCGCCCCCAAAGCGATGCCATTGCCAGCCAGGTCGCCGCACGTCCCTACGATGTGTTAAATACCGCCGAAGCTAAAGCCGAAAGCAATGAATGGTCGTTTTTACATATTAGCCGCAGCGAAATTGACCTGCCCGCCGACACCAATCCTTACGATAGCCAGGTATATGCCTTAGCCCGGAAAAATTTTGAAAATTTTGTAGCCCAAAAAATATTAACTCGCGATGCCACGCCTTGCTTGTACGTATATGCGCTTACTATGAATGGCCGCACACAAACGGGTATTTGCGGCCTTAACAGTGTTGCCGATTATGAAGCCGACTTGATAAAAAAACACGAATTTACCCGCCCCGAAAAAGAGCAAGACCGCATTAACCACATGATGGCCACCAAACTACACAGCGAGCCTATTTTTATGGCTTACCAAGCTTTGCCGGCTATTGACGCTATTGTAAACCAGGTAACAACAGCCCAACCGCCTGCTTTTTCGTTCACTACTGCCGATAAAATTGAACACCACCTTTGGGTTATTGACCAGCCAAACACCATAAAACAGCTCGAAAACCTGTTTGCCACCCAAGTGCCTGCTATTTATATTGCCGACGGCCACCACCGCGCAGCCTCGTCGGTTAAAGTGGCACTACAACACAAACAACTAAATGCAAAACATAACGGTACTGAGGCTTACAACTATTTTTTATCGGTACTTTTCCCTGATAATCAATTGCAAATAATGGACTATAACCGCGTAATTAAAGACTTAAACGGTTTAAGTCCCAATGAATTTTTAGCGCAGCTCGATGCCAATTTTGCCGTAAAAAAAATGACAAACTCCTTTAAGCCAAGCTTAAAACACATGTTTGGCTTATACATGAACAAACAATGGTATCAGCTGCAAGCCTACCCCCACACCTATAACGACAAAGACCCTATTGCCGCTTTAGATATTACACTTTTATCAAACTATGTTTTAGCGCCAATTTTGGGCATTAAAGACCAGCGAACCGATAAGCGTATTGATTTTGTAGGTGGAATACGGGGTATGGCCGAACTGCAAAAAAGGGTTGACAGCGGCGAAATGGCTTGTGCTTTTTCGGTGCCGGCTGTTAGCATTAAACAACTTATAGATATTGCCAATACCGGACAGGTAATGCCCCCAAAATCAACGTGGTTTGAGCCTAAACTGCGAAGCGGTTTAGTTGTGCACGAGTTTTAACCTTGCTTGTTAGGCTTGTTTGCTTACAGGTGCTTTAAGTAAGAATAGCCAATTTTTTTTATCCGGATAAAAATTAATGCAGTACGAATGTGCTTGGGTTAGTTTATCCGGATATTATTTTATCTGCGCTACAATTTATGCTTCTTCGTTTTCGCCCCAGGTTGCCAATTCATCGGCACTCCACAAACTTGGGAAAAAGATACGTCTTTGGTATTTAGGCAACATATATTTACGCCAATCGCTGCCGCCGGTGGCTTCCCCACCGCCAATATATTTATAGGCTGCGTGGTAATGCGCCATAACCCATTTTATATTAACGGTATAGTCGTAGTGGCGCATCATGGCAATTAGGTCGGGGTTATTGCGGGTGGCTTCGGGCAGTGTTTTGTATTTGGTATAGAGGTTGGTGGTGTTATACCCCTCCATTTTGCTTAAAAACAGGGTTTTGTATTTTGCCTCAAAATTAGTAATAAGAAGCGATTTTTTGCCTGTTGCGTGGTCTTTTCCGGCGGCTTGCCAGTACAGGTGGTCGTAGGCATGTTCGTAGGGAGTATTGCGGTCAATGGTTGCTCTAAAACGGTAATCAATTAAATTTATAAGCTCGGTCGAGGCAAACTCAATCATCCGGTATTGTGCACTTTGAAAACCACTGGCGGGCGTAAGGGTGTTTCTAAACTTTAAAAATTGGGCAATTTCCATTCCGTCGCCCATAATATCAAACGAGTTCGATAGCATATCGAAATAGCGGCTTATGCGGCGCAGTTTTTCTATAAAAAACGCTGCTTCAAGCTGGGTTGTATTGCTTATTTGGTCAATTTCCCACAAAATCATTTTAAACAACAGTTCGTTAATTTGATGGTACATAATAAATACCATTTCATCGGGTAGGGTGGTGCGTTGTATTTGCAGGTTAAGCAACGAGTCGGTTAAAATATAGTCCCAATAGGTAATAGGTTTTGCCCAAAGTAGCCCCTCTAAGTGGGTGTCGGTGTTTTGGTCAATAGCCACGTATTTTTGGTCAATGCTTTGTAGCAAAGCAGCACGCTCGTTTGTTAAAGATGATGATGTTGTTGTTGTGGACATAGATAAAGTAAAAAACAATATAAACAAATAAACAAAATACTATTTAGTGTGGTTGGTCTTAAATTTACGCCTAGATTTTGCGTTGGGCAATACTACAAAGCGCAAAATTACAATTTATTGCCGCTTTTCATCCTAAAATCTTCCTTTGAAATGACACCTAATCCGGTATATGGTTTTATTTGGGGTTGGTTCTTTTGGCTAATAGTTTCATTGTATATCCATAAATAAGTCCGGCAATTGCCCAGCCAAAAAATTTAATGATTGTGCTTGTTAAGGTAATACTTTCGCTGAAAATTAAAGGAGCTATAAGGGTCATAAAAATAAACATAAACAGGCCCCAGTTAAGCCCTTTTCTCACCCAGCCATAGCCTTCAAATGGGCTTGGAACATTTTCTAAATCTAAGTTTTTATACCTTTCAGGTTGATTTTTAAGCCAAGCCTTCTTCCACTTGTCTTTGAACCAAATCCATATTGGAAAAGTTAAGGCGAGCAGCAAGTAACTTGTAAAATTAGTCAAACAAGGAATTGTTTTGCCGCAATTATCGCAGTAAAGCCCAAACCAATTTTTGAAGGCGTTATTTTTTGTTGACCATTTAAGCCCCGAATGAATAGTTTTGCAGTGAGGGCAGGGAACTTTCGTTTTTTCTATTAATAGTTTCGAAGAGTTTTTTTCTACCAACATTATTTTCGGGATTCTTTGCCCTAAAAATAATTCGTTGATTGCAATTACCGGATTAATAAGCCAAAGAAGCGTTAATGGCTGCTTCCAAGTCCAAACTTTAAATTTTGATTTATCAATTTCCATTTTTATAATTATACCAATTGAACGAAATGGATTAAGAACTGCTTATTTGCAAATTAATACCAAAGGTGGGGCCTTAAAAAGGTTGCTAAAATGGTTGGCCCGGTCTTTAATTTGAACGGTATAATGAATAGTATCGGCTGGCGGGTACAGCACTTCAGTTATTGGCGAGCAAGGCACATCGTCGGGGTTTACCGGAAGGCAACAACTACCGTCATTTTTTTCAATGTCTATATAGCCTTGCAGGGTTTTATTTTTGCCCGGAGGGGTTAAATACGGTATTTTATACTTAAAAGTAAACTCGGTACGGTTGTCGGTAATAAAGGTATTGTCTTCGGGGCAGGGCGGGTCGTTGGGGTTGGGCGGGTTAGGGCAAATTTGCCCTATATCGCCATCGCCGTCTGTAAAATGTATTCTGATAGTAAATTTGGTTTCTTGCTCGTTGGTGGCAAAGGGTGTTTGTTTAATGGTATCGGGCAAAATTTCGACCTGCGTGATAATTGGCTCAACAGGAAAAGTTTCGGGTTTAACACATCCAAATCCGGATATAGCAAGTATAAAAAACACAGTTGTCAGGGCAATGGCCGGGGCAATATATCCGGATAGATAAATGCTGCGGAGTTTATAACCATCAAACAACTTGGTTTCAAAAAAAATAATTCTCATATTATTTAGTCAGTCGGTATGTTTTTTTATTAGGTTGTTTTTTTTACGGGCTGTTAAAGGTTGCTTTAACCAATAGCAACTCGTTTCGGTTTGTAAAAGCGGGCAATATGGCTTCGCTGTCAGATATTTGACGCACATACCTTGGCGCAATGGTAAGGCTGCGTTCGCGGGTATTTAGCAGGGTTAGCACTTTATAGTCGCCTTTATAGGTTAATTGATAGCTGTTTAAATTGGTGGTGCTGTTAATGTCTTCGTTAAACAATAGTTGCAGGTTTTTTCGGGTATTTACCACCCCAAAAGATGAGTAGTAGCCGCCATCTTTCTCGGAGTATTGTTTTTTAAAAAGTACCTGGTCCCATAGTTCGCTGCCATCGGGATTTATTGAAAAAATAAAAATATCTTCGTAATAATAGCTGGTTATGGTAATAGATTGCCTTGAATAGTAATTGTCGAACGTAGAGCGGGGCAGGTTTTGCTGCGAGGTAAAAAACGATTCGCCGACAAGTAAAACGCCGCCGTCATTGCGCAATACCAAATCTTTAATTGCCAAACTGTATATTTTGCCCCTGTCGCGGTATTTTACGCTAATTTTATCGCGTATATCGTTTATGCGGTCGGTTTTAAAGGGCATAAAAATTTTTTGGCTTAGGGTGTAATTGTCAAAATCAATAAACATATAAAAATAACCATTGCTATAATTTTGGTTTTTTTCCGAGTAAAATCCGGCGGCTACTAAGCGGTTATTTTTGTTATCGGGTTTAAAACGTATATCGGTTAATTGATAGTCGCCTTTTTCAATTTCAATTTCTTTTTTTTGGCCGGCAGGTTCAAAAATAGCTAATTGCAGGTTATTGTATTGCCGGGTATCGTCTAAAATAGTGTGCCTAACCTGTGCTTTTGTTAAAAATACAGTTCCTTTATTGTTGGCAAAAACCTCTAAAAATTCGTATTTTTCGGGTATAGTGGTTGTTTGCCTTTGCAAAAGGGTTAGGTTTGCAGGGTCAATGGTTAATACCTCTACGTTGTCTAAGCCGCTAAAACTGTAATTCGAGCGGATGATGGCAAAATGTTGTTTGTTTTGCGAAACGGTTATTTCGTAGCGCGTAGGGGTTATGCCAAACCGCATTAGGGCGGTATCAATGGCTACGTCTCGTATAATAGGCAGTACGTCGGGGCGCATCAGGCAGGCGTGTAAAATTTTATTTTTGCGTTGGGTAGTGGTAAAAAACAGCAGCACGTTGCCCTCGGCGGTAAGGTTTGCCTGCACCACCTGAAGTCTTTTGTGTTCAAACTGCAACTCTTTGCGCCAGCGCAAATCAAGGCTAATTGGGTCATAAGCTTCTATTATTTGTTGGCGTTCGCCCCATTTAAGTAATAAAATACCCTCGACAGTTTCGCCCAAAACATCAAAATCGGTAATACGCCCCGAAAGGCTTTGCGGGCGCGAGTATTGTAATGTTTGTGCTAAAACGGCATTAAAAAAGCCGGTTGGCAACCACATTAACAAAAGTGTTATTACCAACAACCTCACCTTTTTATAAACTAAATGATACATTTTTTTTAAGTGCTGCAAGTTAATTTTTGTTTTACTCGTCCGATATACATTTTTTTTAGCTACTAATACAATTGCGAATATTAACAGGGCTTAATTTAATGGTACATAACGCAAAACAATTAGCAGTAGTTGGTTGTTGCGACAAAACTACATAAAACACCTCAGCTAAATAGTATTTTGCTCAATATTTTTTAGCAAACATAAACACCAAAGGGCAAATACCAGAAGATATTTAATTTATTAACTTAATCAGCACGTAAAATTGCCTGTTTGTTTTAAAGCTAATAGGCAGCTAAGATTAAAACCAAAACAAAAAACTTACCTTTGCCTTGACAATTAAATGATTAATTATTTGTTTTTTTGGTTCATCCGGATAGTTAGCAATTTTTCCGGATAAGCTGTCGCACGTAGGCACCCGCTTAACTCGTATATACCTATCGAAACAAAAAAATCAAACCAAACTCAAAATTCAAAACTAAACCATGCCCATATTAAGCGACGATATTACCCTGCGCCAATACCAGCAAAGCGTACACCAGTGGATTACCAGCACCGGCGTTCGATATTTTAACGAATTAACCAATATGGCTATTTTAACCGAAGAGGTGGGCGAAGTAGCTCGTATTATGGCAAGGCTTCACGGCGAGCAATCGTTCAAACCTAATGACGATACGGCTAAGGCGCCCCTCCAAAATTTAGCAGACGAGATGGCCGATGTATTATTTGTACTTACCTGTATTGCCAACCAAACCGGAATTGACCTTACGGAGGCCGCACACCGCAATTTTGCCAAAAAAACAAACCGCGATGCCCAACGCCACCAACTCAACCAAAAATTAAACCCACCACAACTGCCCACCCCACAACCCCCGCCTGATAATGCCGGCGCATTGCCACCTCCTCCCCAACAAATTGATTTTTAATTGTTTTTATATTTTATAATTAGCCCAAAACCATCAGCCAATAGCCAATAGCCACCAGCCAAAAGCCACCAGCCAATAGCCACCAGCCAATAGCCAATAGCTAAAAGCCAATAGCCAATAGCTACCAGCCAATAGCCACCAGCCAAAAACCATTTACAGCCATGAAATACTATCTTATCGCGGGCGAGGCATCGGGCGACTTGCACGGGGCCAATCTTATGCACCAACTAAAAACCCTCGATGCCAACGCCCAATTTAGGTGCTGGGGCGGCGATTTAATGCAGGCTGCCGGTGGTCATATAGTAAAACACTACCGCCACTTGGCTTTTATGGGGTTTGTAGAAGTGGCGCTGCACTTGCGTACCATATTAAAAAATTTGACCTTTTGCAAGCAAGATATAAAAGCGTTTAACCCCGATGTTGTAATACTTATAGATTATCCCGGATTTAATTTGCGCATAGCAAAATTTGCCAAAAATGCCGGATACAAAGTTTTGTACTATATATCGCCGCAAGTATGGGCTTGGAAAAGCTCGCGTGTTAAGGCTATGAAAAAACATATTGACCATTTGTTTGTTATTTTGCCCTTCGAAGAGGCATATTACAAGCAAAATTGGCAATGGCAGGTAACTTATTGTGGCCACCCCCTGCTCGATGCTATTGCCCAACGCTTGCCTTCGTCACAAACAGTTAGCCCCCAAAGTTTGGATTTGCCTGCTAACCAACCTATTGTAGCACTGCTTCCCGGAAGCCGCAAACAAGAGCTACAACGCATACTACCCGTTATGTTACAAGCAGCCACTTATTTTAAAGACCTTCATTTTGCCATTGCTGCTGCTCCCGGATTGCCCCTTACGTATTACCAACAATTTTTAGAGACTTTGCCCCAAAACTGCTCTGTTTCAATTTTACAGGGCAAAACCTACGAGTTGATACACATAGCTACCGCTGCCTTGGTTACGTCGGGCACAGCCACCTTAGAAACCGCCCTAATTGGCACCCCGCAAGTAGTTTGTTACAAAACTAATGCCCTTACCTTTAAAATTGCCCGGTGGTTAGTGCGAGGCATTAAATATATATCGTTGGTAAATTTAATAGCCGATGCCCCTGTTTTGCCCGAGCTTATACAAAACGAGATGACCGTTGATGCTATTAAAAATAATTTAACACCACTTTTACATCCGGATAACCCCATCCGGAAAAAACAACTGGCACACTACCACCAATTACGGCAAGCCTTAGGCGGTGAGGGTGCATCTGCACGAGTTGCTCAAAAAATGTGGCATCTATTAACTACAAAAGCATAGCTAAAACAACCCGCTTGGCACTTACCCTTGTTAAAACCTTCCCCAAAAAAGACTTAGCCCCATTTTACTGGGGCTAAGTTCAAGCAACTATGAAAAAAAGCACTACCTCAAATTTGTGGGGGGACTGTTTTTGTATTATAAATCGTCCCTGAATATAATTTTATAAAAATGTTTCTTTGCTTACCTTACTACTTCAACAAAGGCACTCCGCTTTTCGGGGGCTTGCCCGTTTTTAATTAACTCTAATACAAGATAATAAGTGCCATCGGGAACTGGCGAATTGTTTTTAAGCCATTGTCCTTTCCATGCTAAATTATTGTTGTAATTGGCAATTTTATAAACTGCATCGCCCCAGCGGTTTACAATAAATAAGTTTACATTATCATAATTGTCTAATCCGTCAATAATTAATTCGTCGTTAATATTGTCGCCGTTTGGCGATATGCCATTAGGTATGGCTAACAAAGTATCTTCGCCGCCGTTGGTTTGGTCTTTTTTAGTAATGTTTACAATTACGGTTGCTTTGTCGAAAACATCGCCTATGCACAGCATATATTTAAACGAGTCAATACCAATAAAATCAATGTAAGGGGTGTAAGTGGCTAAGTTTGTTATAGGGTCAAACTCGGCGATGCCATTTATAGGGTCGGCAAAAATTTGAACGGCATAGGCCATGTCGGCATTATAGGTATCGTTTTCTAAAATTTCAATATCAATAGGTTTATTTATTTTGGTAGCAACAGAATCGTCTTCGGCAATTACTATAACAGATGAAGGTTGTTTTTCGGTTACAGTTACAATTACCGTTGTTGTTGCGGTGCTGTCATTTTCATCTTTAATGGTATAAGTAAAGGTGTCAATACCTATAAATCCGGGGTTAGGGGTGTATTTTACCTGACCGTTTTCAATTACCACTTGTCCGTTAGTGGGCTGGGTAATACTGTCCACAGTTAGTACATCGCCGTCGGGGTCGGTGTCGTTGGGTAATACGTCTATTAGAATTTCGGTGTCTTGTTCTAAGGTTGCCTCATCGGGGTTAGCTGTTGGAGCATCCGGAGTGGGCAATACTTTTATATTTATATTAATTGTGTCGCAAAGGGTTAAAGTTTCGTCGCAGGCAATAATTACCCATTCGTCGTTGCCTTTATAATTTGCGTTTGGCGAGTAGGTGATACAATTATTGGCATTGTTTTGAAAATATGGGAAACCGTTTTGGGGCATATTTTGTACTATAATGGTATCGCTTACAAAGGGTAAGGTCATGTAGGCATCTATGCAAAGTTCAATATCGGTATCTTCCGGAGTTTCGGCGTAAATATCTATATTTTGGTTGCTGTTAACTACATAAATTGTAACATAAGCCGTATCGCAAAGCGATGGGTTGCCGTTGTCGCAAACGGTATAAACAAAATAATCATTGCCTTCAAAACCTATATTAGGATAGTATTTCACTGTGCCGTTAGGTTGCAAAATACTCGATCCGTTAACGGGTTTGGTTATGAACGTTACACTTAGGGTTTGACCAGCGTCGGGGTCGGTGTCGTTGTTTAACAGTTCTATATTAACGGGTGTTTCGGGGAGGGTAGTTTTTACATCATCGTTGGCCGTTGGGGGGGTGTTAGCAGTACCGTCGCCTACCAGCACCACCACCATAGCGGTAGTGCAAAGCCCTTGTGGGTCGCAGGCATCGTAGGTAAATATATCTTCGCCGGTAAAGCCGGGGTTGGGCGTATAGATTAGTAAGTTGCCGTTTTGCTGCAAATTGCCATTCGATGGGTTATTGAGGTTTGAAAGTGTAAGCGGCTCGTTTTCGGGGTCGGCATCGTTGGCTAAAACGTCTAAGTTTATCGCTTCATCCGGATTAGTTTGATACAGGTCGTTTACCGTAACGGGAGGTTCGTTGGCATCCGGATTTAAGGTAATTACAGTCACCAATGATTTATCGCAGTTATTGGTTGGGTCACAAATTTCGTAAATAAAATAATCCGAGCCTATATAATCCGGATTGGGGGTATAGGTAAGGGTTCCATCCGGATTTTCAACTACTTTGCCGTGTGTGGGTTTTTCGGTTGCTTTGATATAAATCATTTCGCCAGTATCATTCAATATAGGGTCAAAACTTACCGGATTATTTTTTAAGGTATAGTAAATATCCGGAAAAGCATTTGGTTTTTCGGCCATATAAATAAAGGCAATAGCAGTGTCGCACGCGCCTAAGGGGTCGCAAACTGAGTAGGTAAAAATATCGTTACCCATATAATCGGCATTAGGCGTGTAAACAACTAATTGACCAATTATTTTAGTGCTGCCATTTGCCGGCGGAGTAATAATAGTTATGGTTAATTCGGCTTTATCGTTGTCGGTATCCATGTCGTTTTCGAGCACAAGTACCGATACGGCAAGATTAACTACGGTAAAAGCGGTATCGTTAACGGCAATGGGGGCATCGTTTACACTACCTACACTAATTTGAACATAAGCGGTATCGCACAACGAGGGAAGGCCGTTGTCGCACACCATATAAGTAACTGCATCGGGCCCTTGATAGTTTTCGGCAGGCAAATAAACCAAGTTATGGGTTAGCGGGTCAATTGTAGCGGTGCCATGTTGTGGTTGTAGTACTATACTTGGCGTTAGCTTGTCTTGTGGATTAGGGTCGGTATCGTTGCTTAAAATATTGATGGTCAAATATTCATTAGGTGCGCCTGCTGCTACGTCGTCGTTAGCTATGGGGGCATCATTAGGCAAGGGTTGACCTATGGCAATAACAACAACTGCATCATCGCACAAGCCTTGCTGGTCGCAAACTTTGTAGGTAAATTGGTCGGTACCAATATAGCCATTGTTGGGCTTGTATGTTGCCGAGCCATCGGGGTTAATAGTTAATTGCCCGTTTTTAGGTACTTCGATAATTTCGGGCAGGGTTAACACATCGCCTTCCGGGTCGTTGTCGTTGCCCATAATATTAATAATTACTTCTGTATTTAGGTCGGTGTTGGCAACATCATTTATTGCGTTGGGTTTTTTGTTGCTGCCGTCGTCTAAAACGGTTATACTTACCAAGGCTTCGTCGCAAACATTATCGCTGTTGCATAAAATATAAACAAAAGCATCGGTGCCCGCGTATCCGGTTTTAGGCACGTAATTAATGCTGCCGTTGGGCTGTACCGTAGCCCACCCATTCATTGGAGCAGTTTTTAGGGTAATAGTACCTGGGGCTTCAAAAACATCATTGTTTTTAACGTCTATGGTAAGAGGAGTATTAAGCGTTGTTGTTACTACGTCGGGTTTGGCATCGGTTTGCGAGGCCGTATGCACTACTTTTATGGTAACGGTACCCGTATCGCACTTGGGGGTTATTTTGTTGCAATCGCTACAGGCAATGTATTGCAGTACATCGGTTCCGATATAATTACTGTTTGGTGTGTATTTTATGGTTCCATCGGCATTTACGTTGGCAATTCCATTTTTAGGATTTAATATAATGGTTGGTTCTAAATTGTAGCCACAAAAATCAAAGTCGTTATTTAAAACCGGTATCGAGGCGTTGGGAGTTTGGGCGGTATTTATTTCAACTGCATCGTCAACAACGGTTGGTTTTATACAGCCTACATTAACTTCAACTTTTACGGTGTCGCATATATTGGTTGGGGTATCGCAGGCAATAATTGTAACGGTATCAACGCCTTCAAATCCGGGCAATGGAATATATTTAATACAGGTATCACTTAAAATATGCAAACTGCAATTAAAAGTGGTTGAGGCATCTATTATTTTTTTTGATTCCGAATCGGCAATATTACAAAACGCTGCACAAAAAGTTACCGGCGTTAGTTTGGGCGTACAATACTCGTAATAATTAGTACAAGGCTGGTTGATGTAGATGGTAACTGTTGCATCGTCGCATATATTGTTGGCATCGCAAATAGTATAAGTAAAAAAGTCTTGGCCAATAAAATCCGGATTGGGCAGGTACAAAAAGCCATCGGCAGTTTTTGTTACCACCCCGTTTGCTGGTTGGGTAAATTTATTAATCGAGAAGGTGTTCCCATCCAAATCGTAATCGTTTTTAAGCGCGTAAATGGTTACGGCCACGTTAGGGTCGGTGGTGGCTTGGTCGTCAACGGCTACGGGTGGGTTTGTGCCGCAATTTGGGTCAATGGTAATAATAGCCAAGGTGGTGTCGCAACTGTTGGCAGCATTACAAGCTATAAATACAACGGTATCAATACCTGTAAAAAATGGATTGGCAAAATAAGTAGCACAGCCTAAGACAGGTTGGTTTACAATACCTTTTTTAGTAGTAGCACTTTGTTTGGTAATTTCGTTCGGTTGCAGGGTGCAAAAGGCCGGGCAAATATCAACACTTCCGGTTTGGGTAATGCACTCGTAAAGGTCGGTATTGCAAGGCGCATCGGGTTCTTGTATTGTAATATTAACAAGGGTGGTATCGCATTTATTACAAGTGGCCGTATTGGTACAAACAACGTATTCAAAAACGTCGGTGCCGTAATAGTTGGTGGTGGGCTTATAAAATACCTCAACACCATTTTGAATTGAAAAGCTACCATGCTCCGGAGCTTTAACAATGCTTGCTATTTGGTCTATAGCCTCACAAATAGCGTCATCGTTTTGGGTAACGGCCAAATAAGCGCCATCGTTATAATTATTGTTGGCATTTAACAAACTGCCATTAAAAATAACACCAGTTTTGGTAAACAATACCTCATCGGCAACAGCTTTGGGGGCATAACACCCAAGATAAACCAATATTATTGATTCAGAGCAAGCCGGAGGGGTTTGTTTGTCGCAGACAGTTATTTTTACCGTATCAACGCCTTCTAATCCGGGCAATGGGGTGTATTTTACACAATTATCGTTTAGTATTTTTAAGCTGCAATCGAAAGTGCTATGAACTTCTGTTACCTGCCAGGCATCGCCATCGGGGTCGGTTATTTCGGTTAAACACAAGGTAATTGGTTTAATGGGTATTGATGTTGTGCAGGTAGTATAAAACTCGGTGGTTGGCGGGCTATTTTGCCCCCATGCCAATAAACTGGCGCTTAAATTTACTACTATTAAAAATAATAAACAGGCAGTAAATTTAGCCAAGGCATAACGGCCTGACCATTTTTTTATTTGTAATGAAAAAACAAAAAAGGTATTCATCGGTAGTTGCTTTGTCAGATGGTTGCTGAGTAAATATTATTATGTTTTGTTGGCAATGCTTAGTTTTTTTTAGCAAACAAGTTTGTTTGTTGTATAAAATTTTAAATAACAAAACATAAATGGGGTAGGTGCTTGCAGGAAAATAGTCAAACTTGATGCCAAAATTTAAAAACCAAGGAGTTTGAGGAAAAAACCAATTTCGCAACTTATAATATTTGAGACCTAAATGTTTTGTCGAAACCCTTGCACAATAAGCTTTTCCGGATAAAGCAAGCAAAACTAATCGCACCCTCAAATGACAAAATAATGACAAATTAATTTTTAAAATCACCAAACCTTTTCCGGATAATAGCCAAAAAAAATAAAATGCTTGACTATATTATTATTGTAAACCAGCATGTTTAAGGCTTTTTTAACGCCAAAAATGGCAATGTTTTAAGCCAAAACAAGGAGTAATTCGCTGCTTGTTTTGTGTTGTTTAGGTTGTATTTGTGTTTAGCAAATAACAGCAATTTTCTTCTAAAGCAACTATGCCAGCTGAAGTATAAAATAAACAGGTGTCGTTGCTAATGAGGGGGCAATTTAGCTGCTGCACAAGAGCAAAATCGTCGGTACGGCGTATTAAAAGGGCATTGTCGGCGGGCTCAAGCAGTAAGCGGGCATGTGGCAGGTGTGTTATATGTTTAAGTTGTTGAGGGGTGTTGGTTTGGTTAGTATCAAGCCTTAGCTGCAAACCGTTAGCTTTAAAAAATACATAACGCATACTAGTAGCGGCCATAATGTTTTGAGGTGTGTTTGCAGCGTTTGTTGTTGTAACCAAATCGCGCAAGGCCAATATGCCCACATCGCCACAAACAAAGGCATTTTGGCAGGGCAAACCATTTAGAGGCAAAGTGGCTAATTTTTGCCCTAATTGATACCACAAATAAGATTGCCCCCCTGCTAACTGCAACCATCCGGCACCAGATGATGCGGCAGCTTTAAATCCGGCACCAAAAACAGGTGTAACCTCAGTGCGAACAAACCCGCCCACACATTCATCAATATAAATTTGTTTAAAAACATCATCATCAACAACGGTTAATAAATTGTTGCAACATATTGCCCTGCTCCGAGCTGTAATTTGCCCATTTTTTAAAGCTTTAAATAGCTCGTTTTCTTTATGCAAGTGCAGTAAATTATTGCGCAACAACAAAATATTATTTTCCCCAATAAAAAGGTCGTCGCCCAAACTTCGCTCAAACTGGTGCAACAAGCGGGCATAACCTTGCGCGCTTACATTGTACACCAACCAGGCTAAATTAGTGCTTATTAATAACTGATTTTGATTAGCGGTAATCTTTTGGATGACCTCGTTTTTTTGTGGCTGATAAATGGTTTTTGCCAATAAATTTCCGGAAGTAATGAGGGTGGGTATTGCCGGAGTTTGATTTGTAATTGCACTAAAGGTTTTATTTATATTATCCGGATGAGTAAACTGTAGCGGTGCCCGGTGTCCTTGTAAAAACAAGTCATCAAACTGTTGTTGTAAAAACTGAAAACTAATCGGCACATAACATTTGGGAGCAGTAATTTTAATATTGGAGGCAAAAATTGGCAATTTTTGAATCATTCGCTCGCGCAAGGCGGGGTATTGGGCGCACTGCCCTTTAAACGGGTGTACATTTGTTAACAACTGAAAAATCAGTACGGCAAGGGCAAAATAGTCGCTTTCTTTGTTTACCACCCCGTTGTATAAATAATCGCGTATTTCGTCGTAAAGAATACCTGTGTGCTTGTGCGCTGCGCTTTGGTACGAGTCGGTATCTACTAATTTTAACTCGTTTTTAGGGCTTACCAATATATTGTATGGGCTTAAATCGCCAATTATTATGCCTTGTGTGTGGGCATGTGCTACAATTTGGGTTAGTTGTTCGGCTAATTGCCAAACCTGCGGCAAACCCAGACCCTGCCGTTGCCGCCACGCCGCACTAAACCACGCTGCCAAAGGCTGCATTTGATTACCTAAATAGGGCATAGTGTATCCGGCTATTTGTGTTAAATGTTTGTCGGCATAAAGCAAGTCATTAGGTGTTGCAAACCACGCTGAATTTAGGTTTTGCAAAGCCTTAAAATGCCCTAGCTGTAAGGTTTGCACTCCTGTAAAATACAATTTAGCAACCATATTGCTGTTAGGCAACAACATTATGCGCCCCTCGCCTCCCCGATGTATTTCGTTGTGGTCGTCAATGGTATAATTTTGACCGTTTTGGGCGTAGTACTTCATGGTGGTTAATTAGTTTAGTTTGGTTTTGGACTTTTGATGGGTGCTACTGTATTTATTTTATTTTTTTTGCCTTTTTTGCTTCTTCGTTCTTTTGTTTACTTCTAAATTAGTTATCCAAATCTACGCGCAGGATGGCCAAGTCGTCTAAGGGTACAAGGGCAAACTGGGTTTCTAAACGCAACAGTTTGCGTTTTAACATGCCTTGGTGAATGGCCATGGTTTTATCGAATAATAAATATGGAGGGGCATCATTTGATAAAATTTTAGGTTGCTTGTCTTCTATTATGGTGGTATCAAAAATTGTTTTGTTGGTATTTGTGGGTAAAACATTAAAAGTAGTAAGCCCATCGGTGGCAATGCTTAGGGTATTTACCGCATCAAATTGGTAAACTTGTTTGGCAAGGTAATTTTGTAGTTTATTTTGTGGGCTTTGCTTAGCTTGTGTTAAGTGGTAGGCTAAATAGTCGGGCTCATTATTATGGTCAATAGTGTAAATTTGGTCATTACAAGCAAGTACGCCATCGCCCAACACATTTACCCAAGCTTGTTTTTGCAAAGGGCAAACAACCATTAACAGCAAGGTAGCTAATTGTTGGTGGGTTGTAAGTTGTAATTGTTGTGCCTGTTGCCGGCAAATAGATACAAATGCGTTTAGTAACCAATCGCCAGCCTCGTTAGGGTGGTGTAAATGGGCAGGCAATTTTGCCGCCAGCATACTAATTATTTTTCCATACAAAGCCGATACAAAAAAAGAGTCCTCGCCACTTGAGCAGCCATCGGCAACCATGCCAACTACTAAGCCATTGGCAGTTGTATAATGGCAAGCATAGTCATCGCAGGTTTGGGCGTGTAAGTAACCGCGTTTTATGGCGCTATATATTTTCATTTTTAAACATTATAGGTGTAGTTTGGTATAAAATAACAGGGGCATTTTGCCTTTACAAGTCGTGGTAATAATAAATGCCCCTGTTTTAAATTATTGGTTTAGTAGTGTTGTGGTATCACTTAAGGTTTGCACACTAAAACACTAAGGCTTGGTTGCCGGCAGTACTTGATATAGAGCGACTAATAAAACCTATCATCTTTTTTATATCAGCGCCCGATGTGCCAACTGTTGCCAAATGGTTAATGCCCATCTCTTGCTGTGCCCTTCGAAAATTAGCCGCCGAGCCTACCCCAAATAATACCGTCGAAACCGAATAGGCATTTTGCTCGTTAGCCATAACGGCATCCAACTGTTTTTTTACCTCGGCAGCAGTACAGCTCGAACTGTTGTCTTCGCCGTCTGTAATAATAAAAATCAAAGTTTTGGTTTGTACGCCCGATGTTAGCAAGGTGTTGCGGTAGCTAAGGGCATTTTTAAGTCCGGCCAAACTGGCATCGTATAGGGCGGTGCCCCCGCCAGATGGGGTAAATTGCATGTTTTTTATGTGCTGTATGGGTTGAAATCCGGTGCGGGGCTTTACATTTTCGTTAAATTCAAGCACCGAAACCAATAACGAGTGTGCTAAATGTGAATTTTGCAGACTGGCAATAAAATCGGCAAAAGCCAAATTAAGATCTTTAATATAAGAACTTACCGAAGGGGAAACGTCAACAATAAAAACACAATTTATAGTTTCGTCGGTTTGTATTTCATCCGGATTAAAATTATGGAACGACATATTAAAGTCAATGTCTGAAAAAGGATTATTCATGATGATATTTTTATGTTTTTTAAAATAAATAAGAATTTTGTTTAAATAGAAATTAATAGTAGCAGATAAAATGTTTTAAAGGCTTAAAAAGCAAGAGGCAGCTTTGCCGTAACAAATTAAAAATCCGGAAAATTTTTACTTGGTTTTAGCTTTCAACGGCGGTTATTAACAGGCTAATAAAGCTGCCCCTTTTGTACAGTTTACAAAACCACATCGGTACTTTTGGCAAAACGTATATTGCGGCTTTGTGCTTGGGCGTAAATAGGCTGCCCAAGGTGCCCCAAACCCGGAACATCGCTCATAATATCTTCTAAAATAACCAATTTATTGGCTAATTGTGGTGCATATTGCATCGCTTGCTTTAAACTTGTGGCAACGCAATGCGATTTAGCCTCGCCAGCCAAATAAACGGTTTGGTAGGTTTCTAAAGTTTTAATCAGGGCTTGGTTTAATTGGGTTTCGGGGCGGTCGGCAACGGGTACTTGAGCCATAAAAATACCAAAATGTTCGGTTAACGGGTAGGTGCCTTTGGTTACAGCTTGATACCATTTGCCGGGCCGGGTCCAAACTTTTAAAGCTTCCATTAACTGGTCATCTAACGATGCTCCTTTCGAGCCAATCAAACAATGCTCTGGCCAAATAAAATGCGGAAACTCGCCTTGGGCTTCCAAATCGGCCACGTATTTAGTGGCTTCAATCGGCGAAAATCGCGGCGCCCAAATTCCAGCTTCAATGTCAGATAAGGTAATTTGGGTAAACGGAGCAGGGAATTGCCCGTTTTTATCCATCCAAAACGAAGGGTGCGAAATATCGTTTACCGGATGCGAGTCTAAGGTAACGCATATATGGTCTAAGTTTTGGTGGTTGTTTAAAATAAACTGTTGAAGGCGCACCATGTCTTTGTCGGCACCGGGCACATATAAAGTGCCGTTGGGGTGGCAAAAATCGTACTGGGCATCAATAATTAAAAGGGCATTTTGTTTGCGCATGGTAAATTATCTTTGTTTAAGATGGTGAAAATTAGTTTTTGTGTATTAATTACACTAAGTAAACGCAAAGATAGCAACAAAAGTTCACGTAATAATTACACTAAGTAAATTTTTTATTTTAACATACTTTTTTTATTAACAGCCAAACTTGTTCAAACGCAAAAATTGAACATGCCCAATCAATCCTGAAGGGATTTCATGTTGACAGAAAAAACCAATTAACAAGCAATTCGAACCCAACGGGGTTGCACACAACCCTCCTTCGCCTTATTATTACCGCATCATTGCGAGGGTTTCAAAGCTTTGGGTTAAAATGTATTGCCCCATTGCTTGTGCCGTTAAGCAGGCGTGCGCGGGTAAAATACCGATTAATTGCCCAGCTTGTAACGATTTAATGAACTGGCTGCTACCCACTAAAACTGCGTGCTCCTGACTAAGGGCGCGTATATAGTTAGCCTCCGGATTTACTTCATCCGGAAAAAACCAGGTGCCGTCATCATTCAAAGCTACAGCCAACCCATAACTCAACTGTTGTGTTTGGGGCAAAACGGCAGCATCTTTCGATAAATGAACAGCGCCAGCATATAAAACAGCCTCGTTGCGGTGCGCATGAACGGCCACTACCGGGCAGGCTAAACATAGGGCTATTTGTGATAGGTTGCACGCACTTAGCCGGTACTGCTGAAGGTCGTAAAATACAAAATTGCCGGGACGCCATTGATCAATGCCGTTATGTTGTAAACTATCCAACAAACTGCACGTGGGGGTATCGCCTGCCGATAGCAGCGCATTAGGGTAGTTTTTTTTAAGGGCTAATAATTTTTGAAGGCTTTGCTGCGCAAGTGTAGTAGCATGTTGGGCGTTTTGAGCGGTGTAAGTATGGCCGGCATGGGTTAAAAATCCGGAAAAATTCAGGTTTTTACACGCCGAGATTATATTTAGCAACTGCGCCAGCTCCTCCGGAGATTTATCGGCTTCAATTCCTGTTCGGTGGTAGCCAGTGTCAATTTTTATCCAAACCGTAATTGGGTGTTGTAGCGCTTGGTTAAGCTGCAAGGCGGTTTTTGGCGACTCGACTAATACTTGCAACTGCACTTTTTGAGCTAATAAGGAGTTTATGACGTTTATTTGCCTCAAATTTACCGGAAAGGCTACCAAAATATCTTTCCATCCGGATTGGGCAAAATAGCTGGCCATCTCTAAACTCGATACGGTAATGGCCTTTACCCCAATTTCGTTGGCTTTAAACCACTGCCCTACCGCCGCCGATTGGTGGGTTTTAAAATGAGGCCGAAAAACTGCCCCGGCTGCTTGTATTTTTTTTGCCATAGCAGCAATATTTGCTTGGGCAATAGCAGGATTTAACAATAAAGTTGGCTTTTCAATGAGTGATAACAAGGTAAATTTTATTAAGTGCCTTTTGAATTGAAGGAACAAAAATAAGCTATATACAGCGAATAATTTTGTACCAAATAAAACCTATGTTACTGTTTGAATAAATTAATACTATTTTTGCCCTTAAACCCGCACAGGCATACGTATAAAAACTATTATTAATTTCTTTACTTTGTAATGCCGTCCACATCTAATAAACCTGCATTTGACCAACAAAACAAAGCGTGGCTAAACATAGGCATGGCATTAACTACCGATGCAAGCACCCAACCACTAACCCTACCCGAAAAACTTTGTTTGGCGCTTACCGCAATTGGCTTGCTGATATTGGGTTTTGCTGGGTTTGGCCTCGTTACAGGCATTTCAAACTTGATATTTGCATTAGGTAGCTTAATGATAGGTGGTATAGGTTTTGCCTTTTTTTACTATAAACAGCGCAATCTTAGCGGTAAGCACCCCCACAATGGACTTATATTTGCTTCGTTAACGGCGCGTGGGGCAGCAGCATGGATAACGGCAGTTTTGCTTACGTTTTTTTATGTTTTGTTGTATTGGTATCCGCAGTATTTAGGGCTGGCAGCTAATAAACAACTACCCAACACAGGCTTAATTGGCTTTTTTGACCCCTTAAGTTTGACCTTAAAAAAACAGCCTGCCAGCCAATGGTTTGTTTACGGAACCTTATACACGTTGGCTATTTTTATAATGGGTGTAAAATTTATTCTAAAATACCAACATAACCGCTACCAAATAATCCGGACAATTTCGGTGATGTTTTTTCAAACAGGTTTTGCCTTTTTGTTGCCCGAGGTATTGCAACGCCTTCAACAACCCTATTTCGACTTTAAAAATATATGGCCGCTTAACTACTACTTTTTTTTCGATTGGCATATAGACCAACTTATAAGCAGCGGGAAATTAGGTGTGTTTATGCTGGGTTGGGGTGTTTTTAGTATTATCGTTTTAACCCCTGTTTTAACGTATTTTTTTGGCAAAAGGTGGTACTGCTCTTGGGTATGTGGCTGCGGGGGGCTTGCCGAAACTGCCGGCGACCCATTCAGGCATTTAAGCAACAAAAAATTAAACGCATGGCGACTTGAGCGCTGGCTAATTCATGGCGTATTGATATTTGTTTTTATAATGACCGCAATGGTGCTATATACACGTTTTACCGGACAAGCAACGCTTTGGTTTTTAAACTCGCACAAACTGAGCAGTTGGTACGGATTTTTTATCGGAGCAGCTTTTTCGGGGGTAATTGGCGTGGGTTTTTACCCTTTGCTTGGCAGTAGAGTTTGGTGCAGGTTTGGTTGCCCCATGGCGGCTATTTTGGGTATTTTACAAAAATACTTTTCGCGTTTTCGTATTACCACCAATGGCGGGCAGTGCATCAGTTGTGGCAACTGTAGCACCTATTGCGAAATGGGTATTGATGTGCGCGCTTATGCGCAGCGCGGCCAAGATGTAGTGAGGGCGGCATGTGTAGGGTGCGGTATTTGTGCAGCAGTTTGCCCGCGCGGTGTTCTTAAACTAGAGAACGGCAAAAAAATTACTAATAACAAGGCCATTATTCATGTGCGCCGCGATGAGGTAGATATTTTATTTCCGGAGAAGGAGGATAGAAAATAGCATTTTTGCTCCGACCTGGTACAAATTTTTATATCATCCGGATGCTGAAGGCAAGTTAAATTCTCAACAAATTAGAAAGCTCAGATTGTTCGGCGTTGCAGTTGGGCGGTTAAAATACCCTCGGCTACTAAGTTTTTGCCCACAAATGCCTCGCCCTTCATTTGGCAAATACCGCGCCTAATGGGGCCTAATAGCACTAATTTAAAAATTAAAGTATCGCCGGGCACAACGGGTTTGCGAAATTTAACCTCGTCTAATTTTAAAAAAAAGGTAACATAATTTTGAGGGTCGGGCACGGTGTTAAGCAACAACATGCCGCCTGCCTGCGCCAGTGCCTCTATAATTAGCACGCCGGGCATAACGGGTTGTCCGGGAAAATGCCCCTGAAAAAACGGCTCGTTAAAGGTTACATTTTTTATAGCGATAACGTGGTTGTCGGTTTGCTCCATTATTTTATCAATCAACAAAAAAGGAGCGCGGTGGGGTAGTGTATTTTGAATATCTATGATATTGTAATGTGGAGTAGCGTTTGGGTCGTATGCCGGTGGTTGTTGTGCGGGTGGGGTAGCCGCTTTTTTCCGGATATTTTTTAAGTGCTTTGCAAGGGCTACATTGCTGGCATGTCCGGGTTTATTGGCAATAATATGTGCATTTAACGCACATCCTACCAAGGTCAAATCGCCTACTAAATCAAGCAGTTTATGCCTCGAAGGCTCGTTGATGTAGCGCAACTCGGTATTATTTAAATAGCCCGCCGATGTTACTTTTAACTGGGGCAAATTAAATGCTGTTGCCAGCGGCGCCAAAGCCGTATCGTCAACGGGGTTTTCGACAACTACAATGGCATTATTTAACGTGCCGCCTTTTAGTAGGTTTGCCTGCAACATTGCCTGTAACTCGTGTAAAAAGCAAAAGGTACGGGCTTGGGCAATTTGCGCGTTAAATTGTTCAAGCCCATCCATTTGGGCATACTGCATACCTAATATTTTCGACTGGTAGTTGACCATGGTAGTAATATGCAGGTTGTTGGCCGGCAAAATGGTGTATTGTGCGCCTTTGGCTTCGTCTTGAAAATAAATAGGCTCGGTTGGACTAAAAACAACACGGGCGGTATTTTGGGTTTTTACACCTACGGCATTTATTTTTTGTATAAATGGTTGTGCGCTGCCGTCCATTATGGGCATTTCGGCGCTATTTGTGTTAATAAGCACATTATCAATGCCCGACCCAGTAAGGGCTGCCAATAAATGCTCGATGGTGCTTACTTTGGCTTCGTTTTTTTGAAGTGTGGTGCTGCGGGTGGTATCGGCAACCAAATCGGCATCGGCTGGAATTAAGGGTTGGTTAGGCAAGTCGGTACGGCAAAACACAATGCCATGATTTTCGGGGGCGGGCTGCAGGGTTATGGCAACAGATTTTCCGGTGTGTATGCCTACGCCTTCGAATTGGATGGGCGCGGCTAATGTTTGTTGCATTGCTGTAGGCATAAATAAATAAGTATATGGGTTTGAAGGTTAGGTAAGGAAGAGGCAAAATTACAGCTTGCCTGCCAATAAAAAAAAAGGTTATTTTTTTTTCATTTCGGGCACTTCATTCGGCTTATTTGAACTTGTTAGGGTAAACGTTTCCGGAATTTTTGTTATATCGGCTAAAAAATCTTCTCGGTTTTTGTCTAAAGTCCAAATAATAATGGCGTATTGTTGTGTGGGTGTATTTATAAAGGTTAGTTGGTAAAAAATACGCTCTTCAATGCCGTCTTCGCCGCCAACAGTGCCCGTTACTTGTATTTTGGTGGCGGGGTAGCCCGCTATTGTTTGCTGTACGCTGTCTATTTGTTGTGGTTTAATAAGTTTGCCCACTAATTGGTTGTATTGATTGGTTTGCCAATTTTCATTCCTTAAATTAGGTTTGTTTGTAGTGGCTACCGTGTCGAGTACCAAGCCATAAAAACTGCGGAAATAATTTAAAAACTGCAGTTGGGCAGTTGGATGTAAGGTTTTTTTTGCCGATACATTTGATAAATAAGCGGGCAAACTTATTTGAAAGTTATTATCAGCCGAAGTGGTTGTTTGCCATTCGGTGCTATAACTGCATCCGGATAATAAAAGCCATGTCGTTAAAAGGCATCCAAGTAAAGAGCAATACAAGTTGGCTAATGATTTTTTGTCCACCGATATTTTTTTTAGGTCCAATTATTCTGTTGGGTTTAGTAAAACAGCCTACAAAATTAGTGTATAAACCTAAAAAACTAATAAATTTTGTTGAGTTGGCAAAACAAAAAAGCCAAAAGGCTTAACTGTTTTAGCAGCAAGCCCTTTGGCGGTATATGAAGAATTTGTAAAATTATGCCTTACAAAATGCAGGTCGAACCTAATTAATTAACTGATTAGTTGCGCATGGCGCGTAGTTCTTTAATCATTTGGTCGTATTTTTTAATTTGCTCTTTATTTAAAATGGCCTTAATGGCATTTTCACGAGCATCTAACGCAGCACGCGAAGATTTGCTAAACTCTTTTTGGGTGCTTTTAGCGGTAATTACATTAGCTTTTGCATTGTCAAGTTTGTTTTCGCAATCAATGTTAATACTTTGTATTTGCTGCACCTGGTCGGGGGTTAAACCAATTTTTTGGTTTAAGTAGTTAGCGTAGTCTTGAGCGCGCTCTTCAACGGTCATGGCTTGGGTGCCTTCAACGCTTTTAACTTTACCTTTTCTGATAACTTTTTCTTCGGTATTTTTTTTGTCGTTTTTATCGGAGTTTTTTCTTTCCTCCTTTTTGGGCGTGTCGCGGGTCATGGAATTTTGGGCAAAAGTATTTTGTGATACTGAAATACCAAGAAGCGCAATTACTAATAGGGCGATAAGTTTTTTCATTGTAATTTTATTAAAATTTGTTTTGCTTTTATTTGTTTTTTAAATTTGGATTGTAGTTATATGCAATAAACTGTTATTTGCGGGCTACAGTGTTTTTGATACAAAACGGTTTAGTTAGTTTAAAACAGTATTTAAGTTTTTTATTTTGGCTTGGTTTGGGTTCATTTAGATAGAACAACGAAATTGTTTAAAATTAGTTTATTGAACCAGTTTTGAACCATATACTATTGAAGTAATTGCGAAACTAAATCGTAAATAAATCTGTTTTACATGCTTGTAGCCTGTTTTTACCTCAATAGTTTCTTAGTATCAAGTGTTTAAAACTGCCACATCTCATTATTAATGCTTAAACAATTTCTATGTGTCTATGTGGTTAATTATATGGTTTAATTCTTAAACATAAACAGCTTTAACAAAATGCCTGCCATTGATAAGACGAAGTTTCGTTTTTTCGCCACATGCTGCCGATGCACCTGAAGCTGATATTTTTTGAAATTAATACAAACTACAACAAACACCAAATTAGACTAATTTGTTGCATATAAGAGTTAATTATGGAAACGTGTACTTCAAAAAATATTATCCGGATGTGTTAATAAAAAAACTACATTAAATCGGCACAACGAATTAACACCATCAAACAATAACAAAAATTATTCTTATTATTTATAATTTGTTGCCTTTTTACCCATTAAGACATAGTGGGATTAAAATTTTCATTACCTTTGCTCTTTAACATTGAACTTAAATTAAGTTTTTTATTTTTTTCGTAAAATCGCATGAAAATATCCTATAACTGGCTTCAAAATTACTTTACTCAACCCCTGCCAAACCCTAATGAAGTTGCCGATTTGCTAACCTCAACCGGATTAGAAGTAGAAGGTGTTGAAACCATACATGCCGTTAAAGGAGGTTTAGAAGGCGTAATTACCGGGCAAGTTGTACAAGTAGAAAAACACCCAAACGCCGATGCCCTAAGGCTTACCAAAGTAAATATTGGCCAAGCCGAACTTTTGAATATTGTTTGTGGCGCACCCAACGTTGCCGTAGGGCAAAAAATTGTGGTGGCTTTAGTAGGTGCCACTCTTTACCCCATTAATGCCGACCCAATTACCCTAAAAAAAGCTAAAATTCGCGGCGAACAATCAGAAGGAATGATTTGTGCCGAAGATGAGCTTGGAATTGGCCAAAGCCACAACGGCATTTTAGTATTACCCGACCATACCCCAATTGGCCTGCCCGCCGCGCAAGTCCTTGGCTTACCCAACGATTATATATTTGAAATTGGTTTAACTCCCAACCGCAGCGATGCCTACTCGCATATAGGCGTAGCCCGCGACTTGGCAGCAGCCATCGCTATCCGCAACAACCAACCCGTACCATTAAATATACCTTCGGTAGCCTCGTTTGCCGCCCCAGCTAACGCGCCGGCCTACCCCGTACAAGTATTAAACGCCAATGCTTGCCCCCGCTATTCGGGCATACTTTTAGAGGAGGTAAAAATTGCCGAGTCGCCCAAATGGTTACAACAAAACCTACAAGCCATAGGTGTGCGCCCCATTAATAATGTTGTTGATATTACCAATTTTATATTGCACGAATTAGGCCAGCCCCTCCACGCCTTCGATGCCGATAAAATTGCCGGAAACGCCATTGTGGTAAACACCCTTGCCCCCGATACCCCATTTGTTACCCTCGATGGCAAAGAGCGCAAACTACATGCAGACGACTTAATGATATGCAATGCCCAGCAACAAGCTATGTGTATTGCAGGCGTGTTTGGCGGCTTAAACTCGGGTGTAACCGAACAAACTACCCGTATTTTTTTAGAAAGTGCTTTTTTTGATGCCAAATACATCCGGAAAACATCGTTTAGACATTTATTGCGCACCGATGCCGCCCAGCGCTTCGAAAAAACAACCGATATTAATTTAACTTTGTACGCACTGCAAAGGGCAAGTCTTTTATTGCAATCGTTAGCTGGGGCTAAAATAGCCTCGGCAGTTACCGATATTTACCCAAACCCCAAAGCACGTACACGTATTAATTTGTCGCTGGCAAAACTGCACAAATTAACCGGTGTAACCATTGAACCGCAAGACATCCGCCTGATTTTGCAACAGCTTGATATACAAATTGAAAACGAACTGCCCGATGTGTTGATTTTATTAGTTGGCACTAACCGTCCGGATGTAATGCGCGATGTGGATGTAATTGAAGAAATTATCCGGATTTATGGCCTCGACCGGATTCCACTGCCTAAAGGCCAGCAAGTAGCGTTTACCTCAACACCTGTACCCGATAAAGTGGCGCTACAAAAACAAGCCGCTATACTGCTATCGGCAATGGGTTTTAACGAAGTGTTATGCAGTGCTATCACAAACGCCAATTATTACCCTCAAAACGACCCCGAATTAGTGCTTTTGCTAAATAGTTTGAATGCCAACATGGATGCCATGCGCAAAAGTATGCTGCCGGGCAACCTTGAAATTGTACTACACAACCAAAATCATAAAAATACCGACCTAAAACTGTTTGAATTTGGCCAAACTTACCAACAAACACAAGCCACAGGAAACAAAAGCGTTAAAAACTACCCACATACCCCTCATTTAACCCTTTTACTTTGCGGCAAACTATCAGCCGAAAGCTGGCAGGGCAAAACCCTTCCAACTAATTTTTACGACTTAAAAGAAGTTGTTCTGCGATTGTTAAAAGCAATGGGGGTGCACAACTTGAAAACAAATACCGACCTAACAAATTGCCCTCTGCCCGATGCAAAGCATTTGGCTTATGGCCTTAGCGTTGAAGTTAAAGGCGGCAAAACACTAGCTGTTTTGGGCTTGGTAAATCCTACATTGTTAAAACAATTTGGTATAAAAACAAACGAAGTTTGGTATGCCGATATTCAATGGGACGTAGTACTTCAATTAGTTACAAACCATAAACCCAGGTTCAGCGAGGTGCCCCGTTTTCCGGGTATGCGCCGCGACCTTGCAGTAATTATTAACGAAAATATTGACTATGTACAATTAGAAAATATTGCTATCAAAATAGGCAAACAATTACTAAAACAAGTTAATTTATTTGATATTTTTGTAGATGCCCAAAAATTAGGTGAAGGCAAAAAATCCTATGCTATTAGCTTGTTTTTTCAAGACGCCAACCGCACCCTTACCGACAAAGATGTAGAAACTGTTGTCAATCAAATTATTCACCAATTTAAAAACCAGTTAAATGCCGAAATCAGGGCTTAAATGGCGTTTAATTAAACTAATCTACTAACAATGTCATTACCCGGCCAATTACCTTTATTCGATTTAGATGCTTATACAACTACTGGTTCGGCATCGCGCAAAATGGATGGCGTTATAGCCAAAATAACCGCCATTTTAGACGACTATATTCAGCTTGAAAAAGAGTATATTGAACTTGCCGAGGCACATAATGCGTTAATACAGCAAACCGCCCAGCAAAAACAACAAATTGATTACTTAGAAGAAAAAATAAAACTGTTAGCCCTGACCCGGCAAATTGATATGAGTCCTGACGAAAAAAACAATATGCGGCAACTGCTCGATGATTTGTTGATAGAAATTGAGCAGTGTATAACCCAGCTAAAAGCCTGATATTTTAATTAAAAATTTACCTTAATACTATTAAATGCCATCTACACCAAATTCCGATACCATTAACGTTCGCGTAAATATTTCTGACCGCAACTACCGGCTTCAAGTGCAGCCCGATGATGAAATTCGAGTGCGGAAAGCTGCCAATATGGTGCGCGAAAAATTAACTGAACTGCAAGGAATTTACGAAGCAAAAGACAAACAAGACTACTTAGCCATGTGTGCGCTATTGACTACCATTGAACTACTTGAAAAAGAAGAAATTGCCTCGGTTGCCGATACCGGACTACTACATAAAATAGACCATTTAGACCAAATTTTAGCAGATTTTTTAAAATCCTGAACCTAAGTAAATCCGGATGAAACCCATCTTTTTCCGGATATTTTAATAAACCTAATCTAAAAAAACTTAAATTGTAATCTTCAACCCTCATCTTTTCACTTTCATAACTATTACAAAAATATTACATCTATATATTAAAATGAATTTCATTAAACAACGTCATGAACATAACAATAATTATTATACTATCCATTGTGGGGTTAGCAGCCGGGGGTGCCCTTGGTTTTTTTATTGCTAAAAGTGCTGCTGCTGCTAAAACCACCCAACAGGTAGCCGATGCACAAATACAGGCTCAAAAAATACTTGTCTCTGCCAACGAACAAGCCGAGAGCATAAAACAGCAGGCCGCCCGCGAAGCAGAAGAAAAAAATTCGAAGCGAAAAACTGAAACCGACCAGTATGTTAACAACAGCCGCCGAAAAATTGAAGATGCCCAGCAAAAATTACAACAACGAGAGTCAGCCATACAACAGCGCGATGCCACACTAAACCAACGCAATGCAACCATTTCGGAGCGCGAAAACGAAATAAAACGCAGCAAAGAAGAACTTGAACGCCGCCGCAGCGAAGTAGATAAAACAGTTGCTACCGCCGCCGCCGAAACTGCCCAACTCGATAAACGCCGCACTGCTTTAGACACCCGACAACAAGAAATAGAACAAATGCTGGCCGATGCAAATGCACTTAAAAATAAAATTGAAAGTGAATTGCAAGCAAAACTTGAAAAAGTGGCCGGACTTACCGCCGCCGAAGCCAAAAAGCAGTTAATTGACAGCTTAATTCAAAAAGCCGAAACCGAAGCAATGGCCTATGTGCGCGATATTATGGCCGAAGCACAAAACAAAGCCGCCAAAGAAGCGCAAAAAATTGTCATTCAGGCCATACAACGCACCGCTGCCGAACATACCATTGAAAATACTGTTTCGGTCTTTGCCCTCGAAAGCGACGATATTAAAGGGCAAATTATTGGCCGCGAAGGCAGAAATATTCGAACGCTTGAAGCCTTAACCGGTGTAGAACTAATAGTGGACGACACCCCCGAAACCATTGTAATATCCGGATTTGACCCGGTGCGCCGCGAAATTGCCCGCCTTTCGTTACAACGCTTAGTAGCCGATGGTCGTATCCATCCGGCGCGTATCGAAGAGGTCGTTGCCAAAATAACCAAACAAATTAATCAACAAATTGTAGAAACCGGCGAGCGCACAGTAATAGACCTGAACATACATGGCCTTAACCCCGAGCTTATCCGGATGGTAGGTCGCATGAGATACCGCTCGTCTTATGGGCAAAATTTGCTCCAACACTCTATTGAAACCGCCAAACTCTGCGCTATTATGGCTAGTGAATTAGGCTTAAAGCCCAACCTTGTTAAATTAGCTAAACGCGCCGGACTGTTGCACGATATTGGCAAAGTGCCCCAAGAGGAAACCGAGCTATCGCACGCTTTGCTGGGCATGAAATTAGCCGAAAAATATGAAGAACACCCCGGCGTAATAAATGCTATTGGCGCTCACCACGACGAAATTGAAATGACCCACCTCATTTCGCCTATTATACAAGCCTGCGATGCCATATCGGGGGCACGCCCCGGCGCACGCCGCGAAATGTTAGAGTCGTACCTGCGCCGTATTAACGAACTCGAAACCCTTGCCCAAAGCTACGAAGGCGTTGAAAAAGCTTTTGCTATACAAGCAGGCCGCGAACTGCGCGTAATTGTACGCAGCACCGACGTAACCGACGAACGTGCAGACGACTTAGCCCTGCTTATATCGTCGAAAATACAAAACGAAATGCAATACCCAGGACAAATTAAAGTAACCGTCATCCGCGAAAAACGCGCTATTGGCTTTGCCCGCTAAAAGAAAGTATTGATACCTTTAATAATAACTACTAACCAATTTGAATTAATGGCATTGGTAACTAAGTATAGATAGTTCATTGCTTAATTTTAGGAACAACAATGATAAGTTAGATCTAATCAGGTATATTTTTTTGTAATATTATTTTGTTTTGCTGCGAAATCTTGCCAAATAGTGCCTGATTCTGCTATCATAGCTCCCAATAGTATAGGTTTCTGCTTTTGTTTGTAATAGTTTTTTTGACTCTATATAAGTGCGCCATCTCATCCATTTCCATTATAGATACAGAGGTTTCATTTTTAATACCCTCCAATTGACTACCATACTTCTTAATCCCTTGGATAACGGCTACATGGCTGAACCCAAGCAGTCTTCCAATTGAATGAAATCCTAATAATCCCTCTAAATACATCATCAAGCCAAGTCTTCTTTCTGCTGTTGATTTTTGAGCTACCCTATAATTATTGCCACAGGTTTTGCATTTAAACCGTTGCAACCCTTGCACAATAGCATTCTTTACTTTTAAATTACTCTTGCATTTTGGACAATCCGTATTCTTTTTCGCAAAATACCAAATCTATATTTAATTACCAAATCCATACGGTTAAATAATGAATTTCAAACCAGTTGAGATTTTAGCTCCGGCGGGTTCTTACGAGGCATTAATGGCGGGCTTAAACGCCGGTTGTACTGCTGTTTATTTTGGAATTGAACAACTCAATATGCGCGCCCGCTCGGCTGTCAATTTTACCTTAAACGACTTAAAAGAGATTAGCCGTATTTGCAAAGAGCGGGCAGTAAAAACCTACCTCACCCTTAACACGGTGTTATATGACCACGATATTAGCCTGATGAAAACAATAGTAAATAAGGCTAAAGAAAATGGAATAACTGCCATCATTGCCTCCGACCATGCCGCTATGGCCTATTGCAAATCGGTTTCAATGCCTGTGCATATATCCACGCAAGCCAATATAACCAATTTAGAAACCGTTGCATTTTACGCCCTATTTGCCGATGTCATGGTTTTGTCTCGAGAATTAAGCCTGCGCCAGGTAGCCGAAATATCGAGAGGAATAGAAAAGCAGCAAATTAAAGGGCCATCCGGCGAATTAGTAAAATTAGAAATATTTGCCCACGGAGCGCTCTGCATGGCTGTTTCCGGAAAATGCTACCTAAGTTTACACTCAAATAATGCCTCTGCCAATAGAGGCGCCTGCATACAAAATTGCCGAAAACAATATATTGTAACAGATAAAGAAGACGGTGTTGAATTAGAAATTGACAATGAATACATTATGAGCGCAAAAGATTTATGCACCATTGGATTTTTAGACAAAATTTTGAACTCGGGCGTAAATATTTTAAAAATTGAAGGACGGGGCCGCTCTGCCGATTATGTAGATACGGTTGTGCGCTGTTACAAAGAGGCGGTTACGGCTTTGCACGAAGGCAATTATACACCGGATAAAATTGAAGAGTGGACAAAACGACTGGCAACGGTATATAATCGCGGGTTTTGGGATGGGTATTACTTAGGGCGCAAAATGGGCGAATGGAACGACTCGTATGGCTCGAAGGCAACAGAGAAAAAGATTTTTGTTGCGCGAGGACTTAAATACTACGGAAAAAGCAACGTGGGTGAGTTTAAAATGGAATCTCATACCCTAAAGCGAGGAGATAAAATAATGGTTACCGGACCAGCTACCGGAGTAGTAAAAACCGAAATCCAAGAAATAAGAGTGGATGGCCTTAACGTCGAATCTGTAATAAAAGGCGATATATTTTCGATAAAAATAAATGAAATTGTACGGCCTTCTTCAAAACTATATAAAATTGTAAACGCCTAATGTTTCAAATAATATTTCATCGGCAAAAATGTATTGGTTGCAATGCCTGTGTAGAAGCAGCCCCCGAAAGATGGCGCGTCTCTAAAAAAGATGGCCGGTGTAATCTTATAAACGGAAAAGAAAAAAAAGGAATTTACCGGATTTTGGTTGGCATAGAAGAATACGACCAAAACCTTAGGGCGGCAAATAATTGCCCGGTTGGAATTATTAAGATTGAGCCGATATAAACAAAATAGCCGGCTTACTCAGATCTGTGGCATGCGTTGGCCCCAATCCGGATATTTATTTTTTCCGGAATAAATTTTCGCTGCCTTTGCCTCGCAAAATCCTATTCAAAATCCTATAAGGGGTAGTTAACTCTCTTTTAGTTTTGAGTGAACTCTTTTTGCTGTTACCTTATCTTATGTTTCGCTTCATTTAATTAAAACCCTGTTGTTTTAATTAGAAGATTATTTGCCTTGAATACCCGTTTTTACTTGTACTTACTAGGCAAATTAAAACAAAAAACTAGGTATTATTTTAAAAACAAGGCAACTGTGTTTTTCTTTTAAATATCATAATGTGTTGATTATCAGCTACTTATTTGTTTTTAGAGAAAAAAAATTATGCTTATAATGGTTTAAAAATTGGCTTTGAATGTGGTTTTAGTTGCCCTGCTGGCCATTGTACTTTTGTGTCATCAAGCAATACAAAACAAAATTGCTTTTAATTACAAACAATCAAATCAATTACAATTTTTTTTAACCATTTTTTTATCTTTTACAATGAAAAACTTATTAAACACTTTCGTTCTTGTAGCTCTTATTAGCTCTTTCTTTAACGTTTTTAACGCCAACGCTCAATGGCTTGATTCTGGCACAACTGTTAGACTAGCCACCAATACTGATAATGTAGGCATTGGTACTACTGCACCTATTGCAAAACTACACGTCGATGGCGACCGCTTTTTGCTCAACACCACCAGCACCACTAGTTCATCTTTTATAAATTTGGCAAGCGGCGGCTCGCTTAAAATTCAAAACAACGGCGGGGCGTTTGCCACTTTTGCTGCAGGTGCAACCAACAAATATACCTTAGGCAGTACGGGCGGTTTTGTTTGCGATTTTGAAGTAAACGGTAACAGCGTTTTTAATAAAAACGTGTCTATAAACTCGGCTTTAGGTAGTTTACGTATAGGGCAAACAACAAGTGGCTACAAATTAGGCACACTTAACGCCGGGCAAGACCTTACCTTCATTTCTGATAACAACGGCACTACTGCCAACCGGGTAACTTTTAAACAGAATGGCAACGTGGGTATAGGCACAACTGCACCCAACCGCGAGCTAACTATTGAAAAAGCGGGCGCAGCATTTGCCAACATAAAAGACGGTACCCGCGAAATATTAATTGGTGCAGATGCAACAGGCGGTATCGTTTCGGTAATGACAAACCACGACCTAATTTTACGTGCAGGCTCTAACAGCGAAAAAATGCGCATAAAAGCCAACGGAAACGTAGGTATAGGCACTAACGCGCCTACTCAAACCCTACACGTTGCCGGAAACGCTCTTCTTGTTGGCACTACCACTTTTGACACACCAGGTACGGCAAATAATTTAATCGTAGAAGCAAGTAGCATAGACCCAATGATGCGACCCACTGCTAACAATTTTGGCAAACTTGGCAACGCTACAAACCGCTTTTTCGAAGGACATTTTAACTCTTTATTTGTAGGGGGCATTCAAATAACCTCCGATGCCAAAACTAAAACAAATGTAGTTAAAATTGACAGTGCCAGCGACAAAATAGCAGCTCTACGTGGTGTTAGCTATGACTACATACCCGAAGCCCTGCCCGGATATACCCCCGAAAATGCCGAGCGTATGGCTGCAAACACCCAAAACCACCTTGGTTTTATAGCACAAGAAGTAGAGCGTGTGTTGCCCGAATTAGTAAAACCCTTAGACGGTACCGATATCAAAACCGTAAACTACACCGAAATTATACCCGTACTTGTTGAAGCGTTTAAAGAAGAAAAAGCCAAAAACGAAGCACTTGAAGCCCGCCTTGCCAAATTAGAAGCCTTATTAAACGTTGCCACCCCCGCCGATAATCCTACAAAAGCAGAAAACACCAAAACCACAGTAGCCCCAGTTGCTAAAATTGCCAAAGGTTCGGTAGCCCAAAACCACCCAAACCCTGCCAAAGATGTAACCAGCATTAGTTATGCAATTGACGAAAATGTTGCCAATGCCCAAATAGTAATTACCGATATGGCAGGCCGCACCCTACAACAAGTAAATATTACCGACGGTGCAGGCAGCGTAAACATAAACACCAATAATTTTGCCAACGGCACTTATATTTACAGTTTAGTTATTGACGGCCAAACCGTTGAAAGCAAACAAATGGTAGTAAGCAAATAAACCACCCACAAAACGCAATCAAAACACAAGCTACAAACATTGATTATCGTTTAAATGCAACCTCGCTCTTAATAAGGGCGAGGTTTTTTGTTTCATAAGGGGTGGTCTTTATTTATAATAATGAAACAAGGTAAAAAGCAAAACATCGAACATTTGCAGATATAATACTATAAGCTAATTTTGTTCCTATACTTATTATAAATCATTTTGGTCTTACCTGCGGGTTATTTCCGTTCAAATCTATCGCCCTTATCTCTTTCAGCGAATGAAATTTTGCAGTATTTGGTGAGGATGTTCTTGAAGCCCATTTTATTTTCAGATTTGTTTTTTTATTAGTGTTTTACCATATTATTATTTTGCCCGATGCCCAATACTTGCCTTTACAGGTAACGCTCAACACGTATTTTCCGGATGCTAAATTTTTTGCATCCAACAAAAAATCATGCAGCCCTGCGGGGCGTTCTCCTTGTTTATCAATACGCACTATTTGCCCCAGTTCGTTTTGCCAAACAAAACTAATATAACCAGCCTCGGGCAAATTGGTTTGTACTTTAACTGGCTGCAAACTGCCTTTGGGTAACTGGTTGGGCAGTGCCATCAGCGTCATTACATTGGCGCGGTTTGTTGTAGTAGCCGGTAATGGTTGTACCCCTCCGGTATAGGGCATTTTGTGCATGTAAACCCTGTGTACCTGCGCGCTGGCGGCGGTTTCTTCGGTGGCAAACAGCAAAAACGGATTTCGCTTAGGGCTTGTTATACCGCCTATAATATAGCCTAACAAAACCGTATCGGCGGTAAGTTTATGAATTTGAATTATACCTTGCTGGTCAAGAGCGTTTTCTATATTGGGGGCAGGTATAAACTCGGCGTTGGTACCAAGGAGACCGGGCATGGTTATGGGTAGGTTAAGTTCGGTTAGCTCGCCATTGGCGGCTCGGGTTATTTGGCTTATGGTTTTAACAAACGGCACACTGTCATTTTGCGTTAATTCGTTGTCGGTATTAAATTCAAACTGACTCATGCCGCCAAAAAACAGGGTGTGCATTTGATTTGCTACCGAATCGAAAAGGGCAATTTTTGCACTATGGTACTGACTTAAATACTGGTTAAATCCGGGTTGCGGGGTGTAGGCATTGGCTGTAATATCGACCGGATATAGGTAGGGCATATTAACGTGTTCTTGGTCGCCTATTTTTTGCGGCTGAAAAACCCCCGAAAACAGGGTAAATCCGGAGCTGCCATCCGGAAAAATTTGGGGTACCAAATTAAAATCCCGGCGGTGCAAATGCAACTCATCCGTCCATGGGGTGTCGTAGGTAATAGTTAAATTAATACCGTCGTCATCAATAGTAAAACGCCTTACGGCATTGGTATAAGTTTGAAAAAACACGCTTCCTTGTCCGGCCTTGCTGTGCGTATAGCGTCCGTCGAAGCGGTGCCCGCCTACCAAATAAAATACATTGTTAATAATGCCCATTTGCCCACCGCATACAGCCATCAGTGTGTCGGGTGGTGTTTGCCTGAAAAATGGTGCTAAATTGGCCGTTTGGTCTTTAATTGCCGGTATTATATTTGCCACATCAATGGCGGTTAAGTAGGGGTAGCTAACAAATTTTTCGGCAGATGTGCTATAGCCATACCCCCCAACAAGGTATAAATAGTTGCCGCGCTGCACAAATTGGGCGTTAGTGGACTGCAACTGCTCGGCAATATCGGTGCTAAGGCTGCTAAGGTCACTACTCCAAACTTGCCAGTTTTTAGGGTCAACGACCCATAAATTGGCGTTGGCCTGGTCGGGTTTAAAAGCCGCAAATGGCAATGGATGATGCAAACCATCGGTACGCCCGCTCACTAAAAGCCATAAGCCATTGTGCTGGGCAAGGGCAAACGATTGTAATGCTGCCAAATTAGGAAATGCCGAAACCGTATCGGTAAAAATGGTAAAATTAGCCTGAGCCTGAACAGATAGCGCCCAGATTAAGCCCCAAATTAAACCCAATAAACGCCTAAACATGTGTAATAAATTTGAATAATTAATTGTTTTTTGTGCAAAATTAGTAGTGCTGGGGCAAATTAGTTTATTTTTTTAGGGATAAAATACGTGCAACAGGTTAAAGTACTAATTTAGTTGCTGTTTAGTTAGCGTATTTTTCGGCCTTTCCATACAAATGGCAAACTTTTAAAGTTTGCTGCCACACCCACTACCACAATATAAAAAATATGCATTATTTGTGCGGGTAAGAATTGCCACAATAATTTTTTTCGGTTAAAATAGGCAGCTCCGGTGTATAAAAATACAGTATCGGCTAATAGTTTTAGGGCAAATTGCAGGGCTAAAACAGGCATCCAAACATGGCGGTTGACAGTTAAAAGCGCAAACATGCCGGCCACTATGCTAAAATTAAAAAGCCAAACCAAGGTTAAAATTACCTGTATACGCAAATTTCGGTAGGCTGTTGTTTTTGAAGCCCAACGAACACGTTGCCAAAAAAACTGTTTTAAATTTGGTGTTGGATTGGTTTGCACCGTTGCTTGTTTAGCTTTTAAAAATAATAGTTTGGCCTTTGGCTGTTGCTGCCTTATTTTTTCCATCAACAACATATCGTCGCCCGATGCCAAATGGTGCTGCCCCTCAAAACCACCAACAGCGTTAAATAAATGACGTGGGTAAGCCAAATTTGCGCCATTACACATATTGCCAATATTAAATTTTAACGAGGCGGCGGTTGTTAGCATTAAACCTATAAAATCGAGCGTCTGAAATGCCATAAACAACCCCTTTTGAGGCTTAAACACTACAGGTGCGGCTATCATTTGCGGTTGATACTGCTGATAAAAACCTGCAATATATTGCAACCACGTAGGCGGGTGCTGACAGTCGGCATCGGTGGTAACTATTAAATGATATTTGGCTGCGGCAATGCCAAGTGTTAGGGCATTTTTTTTTCCTCCGGATGATTGATTGCCACTGGGTTTTGCCAAATCAGCAGGTATTTTTATAATTTGCACTCTGCCGTCCTGATTATCCGGATGCTGTAGCTGCTTGTTAGCCGTTAAAAATGCCGTTGCCAAATTAACCGTTTCATCCTCTGACTGGTCATCTATAAGTACAATTTCAAATAAATGCTTGGGGTAATTTTGTGCCAATAATCCCTGTAAACAAGCTACAATATTTGCCGCTTCGTTGCGGGCGGGTACAATAATACTAATTGTTGTTTGGGGTTCAAAGTTTTGTAATAGCTTAAACTCGGGCGTTTTTACCCATCCGTAAACATACCACAACAAAATACCGGCATAAAAAAATGCTAAAACGAGGGCTATTGTAGTAAAGATAGTAAAAAACAAAACTGTTGTTTATTTTTATTGTTTGTTTACAAATTAACCTCTTATTGGCAAGTCTCTTTATATTTGCTGGCTGCCGGGCCATAACCTAAAATAGTTGCCTGCTGAAAATCTTCGCAAGCGCGGCTCTTTTGGCCAAGTTTCACCAGCGCCATACCTCGCCAAAAATACGTTTCGGAGGTTAGGGGGTCTAAATCAATTGAGCGGTTTAAATTGCGCAAGGCATCTTCAAAACGGCCTTCGTTAAAATAGTATTCGCCGCGTGCGCCGTACCCTTCGGCATAATCGGGGTCAATTTCTATGGCGCTTTTAAAATCGGCTTCGGCATCGGCGTTGCGGCCCATGTGTGCCCACACAATAGCCCTGTTTACATAGGCTTGTTTTAATTGCGCATTGCGTTCTATGGCTTTATTGGTGTCGTCTAAGGCGCCGCTCCAGTCGAAGTATAGTTTGCGTTTTATGATGCTGCGGTTGCTGTAAGCTTTAGGGTATTGTGGGTCAATTTTTATGGCGGCATTATAATCGACTTCGGCTTCTTCTAATAATCCGGAAAAATATTTTGAGTTGCCCCGGTAATTGTAAGCCTCAACAAATTTACTGTCGAGTGCCAAACAATTATCAAAATCGGTTATGGCCGAGCTATATTGTTGTAATAAATACTTCGAGTAGCCTCTGTTATACCATGCAGTTACAAATTTAGGATTTAGTTGAAGGGCCTGGTCGTAGTCGGCAATGGCTGCTTTGTATTCTTTTCGTTTAAATTTTATATCGCCGCGTTTGTCGTAAGCATTGGCATTTTTGGGGTCAATTTCAATACAGCGGTTAAAATCGTTTAGTGCGGCGTTGTAATCCTCCCAAAGCAAAAAACAATAGCCGCGGTAATACCATGCGTTAGCGTTTTGTTGGTTTAGTTCAAGCGCTTTAGTATAGTCGGCGGCGGCGGGTTCAAAATTATTTTGCTTAAAACGGCAGTTGCCGCGATTATTCCATGCTTCGTCTAATTTGGGGTCTCTTATAATTAGGGTAGTATAATCGTTTTCGGCCTTGGCATATTGGCCAATTTCGTAGTAAGCATTAGCGCGGGCAGCAATGGCCTTGTTAAAATCGGCTTGTAGGTTTATAGCTTGCGAGTAGTCGGCAATGGCGCGGTCGGTTTTTTGGCTGCGTTGGTAGCACAGCCCCCGGTAGTAATAAATTTGAGCGGCATCTTTTGGTTGTTCGGCTAAGGCGCGGTCGTAGTCGGTTATGGCGTTGGTATAGTTTTTAAGGGCAAGTTGTGCCGATCCTCGATAAAAATACAGGCGTTGCAAAGGTGTAGCGGTGGTGGCTGCCAAACGCTCGGCAGTATTAAAATTATCGAGGGCGGCAGCGTAGTTTTTAAGCTGATAATTAGCAATACCTAAGCCTAAATGTGCGTTGGCAAAATTGGGATTTATAGCTATAGCTGCCTGGTAATTAGCTAAAGCATCCGGATAATTTTTTTGCCGCAGCAGCAGGTCGGCCTTATTACATAAAGCTTTGTCGTAGCGGGGGTCTAATTGTAAAGCCTGCTCGTAGTAAGCATTAGCCTGCTCAATTTGCCCGGTTTGGTAATAGGCCAAACCAATATTGTTTAGGGCTTCTTTGTATTTGGGGTCAAGAGTAAGTGCTTTGCCGTAATCGCCAATGGCCGAGGTAAGGTTGCTCAGGTCAAAATATGCGTTGCCCCTGTTGTAATAGGCTTGGGCGTAATTGGGGTCGGCCTCAATGGCTTTGGTAAAATCGTCTAAGGCACCGGTATAATCTTTTTGGGCTACTTTTTGCAGGCCACTGTTGTTAAATTGCGTAGCAATATTTTGGGCAAACAGGCTATTATTGCCGCCAACAACACTGCCCACCATTGTTGTTATTGTTATTATTAGTGCGATTGCCAGCAGCGTCCTTGCAAAGTTAAACATTAATTTTAAATAAAGTTAGGTCGTAAAAGCAGGCAAAATTACTTAATAATGCTTACCTGTGCAAAACAAAAAATAGGGAACAAGGTTTGCTTTGCACTTTATTTTTTAAGCGCGATGTTTTATTTTATCTTGATTATCTTTAGCTCATAAGGCAGCTTCATAAGTCAATATCAGCAAAGAGTTTGGCTGTTTGATCAGCAATGGTTACCCTCGGAAACTACAAGATAAACCAAGGTGGGCATATTTTTTGCCGGATATTAGAACAGCAACTTACAGGGCGGCGGTTTTAAATTTATAGACACAATATTCTATTTGTTCCGGAGAATATTTTTCCGGAACAAATAGAAAAAAGCCAATAAGCGTCTTAAATCAATTAATGATTGCTCAATTAAAGTGGGGTTTTTAAGTTTTACATCAAAGGTATGGTTTCTAAATAAACAGTTCGGCTTGGATATTCCAACTCGCCTTTACTGTTTAAAACTGGTTCGCCTTCGTGGTAAACTCGTTCTTCAAAAACCAGCCTGTAATTATTACTTAGATTGCCCGAAATATTTACACTACCTTTCCATATTTTTACACCTTCAAAACTTGCATCTGCTTTTATCGGTGTTTCTACAACAACTATACCATCAGAGGCAGGGGCATCTTCCCAAGCAAGTTCGCCGGTTAAATTGGGGTTATATTTTTGTAGTGAAACAAACAATTGATGCGGGAAGTTTAATTTTTTAGTTACTAGTTTTGATTTGTTAGGCACAGGCCCATCGGGGGCAACCCCCGAAAGAGTAAAATGGGTAAGGTTTGTATTAAACGAGTCTTTAATTAATACCAACGAGCGATTAGGTATTACTTGTATAAACTCGGCTATAACTACTTGCGAAAGTTTAGCTTGGGGTAGGGCGTAAGGCTGATACCTTGCCAATGCCAGTCTAATAAAAGGCATATAGGCACTAAGCACATCAACAGTAATGTCGCAATACCAAAGTTGGCGGGTTTCGTCGTACTGTGGCTGGTAAGCCGATACGTTTACCGTTTGGTTTAGGTTTTTTGTTGCTAATTCCTCCAAATACAAATCATTTTCGGTTGTGTGCGAGTTTACAAAATGTGTTTGGCTTGGTAAGCTGTAAAAATTATTAACGGCAGTAAATACCGGGTCGCCCCCCCATTGTGTAATAAAAGGCTTATAAGTTTCTAAGTTTTCGGCGGTAGGCAAAATTCCCGAATTATGAACAATGCCCAGCAATTCATCAGCCCCCGATGAAAACCAAGGGCGGTCTAAATAGATGCGTAAACCGCCACCAAACCTAACACTACGTTTGGTATCGGTGTCGAACTGGCGTTGCCACCCAAAAGTAGGTATGATATATAAAATTTGAGGAAGCACCGGGCGTGATGTAGCCGGAACGTGAATGGTAACGGGTGCGCTTGTGCGGGTAAAAAAGTTTTTATCGTTGGGGTCGGCGTTTTCAAAATACTCTTTAAAACGCGAAGCAGCTTTAGCGGTGTAGGTAATTAAATGGTGTTTGGTATCGTTTAGTTGGTGCTGTGGTGTAGCCGAATAGTAAAACTTGAAAGGCATTTCATTTTTTTGGTAATGTTTCAAATAGTAATGTTCTTTAGCCCAAATTATTAAATCTTCGTTGGGCAATAAATACCCAACGCGTCGCGTGGGTATGGCTGCGTTATTTATATATTCTTCTTCTTCAATCTCTTGCAAAGGTATTTCATCGGCTATATCATTAAATACTTCCGTTGTAGGTGCTGCATTGCTTGGGTTATCAATGGGGTCTGTCCATGTAGCATAAATCTCAACTTTGGCACTGCTTTGCAAATGTAGTTTTAAGCCGCCCACTAACGATAAATCGGTTGCCCCCATTTCGCGCCAGGCATATAAAACGGGGTTTGCTTTTCCGGAAAGAATATGAGCATCATCTTTATTGATATTAATATAACGATGCCCGTCATTAATACAAAGGGGTAACTGCTCAAAACTTGGTGTGCCAATGGGTTGTTGCACAGCATGAACAAAAGTAATGAACTGCGGCGGGGTTAGCATCCAATGACCTCCTTCAACACAGCGTTGAAGTATATGCTCAATTTTATCCATCGAAATTTTGTTGTTCAAGGTAGTATTTTCGGGGCTATTTATGGTTAAATCGTTAATATACGATTTAAGCCAGTGCCATATACCCATTTTTTCAAGGTCGGTGGGCAGGGCATAACTACTTACAAGGCTGCGGGTTAGTTGCCCCTTGGGTAAATAAACCGTAAGTAGGCGGTTGTTTTCATCCCATGAGGGTGCTTGGTTGCCTTCGTTTAAAGCAATACGGAACGGAAGGGTGTTGTTTTTCCAGTCGGCGGTGTTTTTATATGAAATTAGTGTGGCCGAGCCTTTGCGTGGGTTGGCTCCGGATAAAATTTGATAGGGAATAGGGTTTTCGCTTGTTGGTGGTGCTTCATCTGATTTGCCAATAGTAGATTCGGGTGCGCCTGGCAGGTTCCGGAAAGCGGCTCCGCGTGCCATTATGTCGGGCAAATAGGGCAATTCGTTTATGATAGGGTTGGCTTCAAAAGGAATTTGTTTTCTCTCTCCGTTTATTTTCACTCTTTTAGTTTTTAGTTCGGCACCATCGCGGGTGGCCAACAGTTGATATAGTTGAGCATCAGCGCGCAGTTTGCCGGTAACAAGGTCGTCAAACATACCCAAACGTTCGCCTACCTCAACGCTTGTTCGGGGGGGTAAAATTAGCCTGTCGTTAGCGGTTAAATCGGGGGCAACTGTTGTGTCTTTTTCGGGGCTGTCGTTAAAGCTGCGTATTACAATGCGTAGCAACTTCGAGCCTGCCCCCGTAATAGCTTCGGCCTTGCGCACAACCACAATAGGGGCATCAATTGGCTCGAAACGCAAATAAGGCAACGCATTTTTTAAAGTTGGGGTAGCAAAAATATTGGCAAACTGTGTGGTTAACGGGTGGTCAAAGGGCAGGCTATTGCCGGCAATATCTACCAAGCGGGCGCGTAGTTTGTATCTTCGTCCAAAACGCAAAGCGGGCAAACTACCTGGCACCACCGAAAACTGGGGCTGCATTTTAAAAGTAGTGGCCATTTCGTTTTTCTCTTCCGGGTCTAAGACTTTTTTAGGGTCGGCACTGCTGTTTAAAGCTAAACTCGGAAATGGCACGCTTAAACTCCATCCGGCCCAGCGCATTATTGCTTCGTGAAGATAAAATGCCTGCTTGTCGGCTTCAACCACCGAGCTTGTAGCCGATAGTTGCACGTAGCCTTCTTGATCAATAGCTTTGTATTGTAATTGTTGATTGGGGGTTTCGCCAAAAGTGTATATCTCGTTTCGTTGATGTAAGGATTGCCATTTTTTTGTAAAATCGTCCCAGATATCAAATCGGTATCCTTTAAAAAGGTCTTGGGCATAAAAAATATTGGTACTGCCTTGCGTAGTTAGGTCTTGCTGATGTTGGTTGGTTTGGGTAATTTTTGTAAGCAGTTGTAAAGCGCGTTCATCGGCAAACAACGAAATACCCCCCGAGCGCAAACTTGGCAACGTAGCCGTATTATCAAAAAGGGTTTGGTGCAAACCGTGTTCAATATCTCCGGAGCGGAACGACTCGGCTTGCTGTATAAGTTTGTGCAAGCCACCATCAACATCTATTTGGGCAATACCAAACTGCATGGGGTTTAAATGTAATAGTCCAACGCCTAAATTTTTACGGCTAATATCAACGGCGGTTAAAAAATAAGATTCTTTGTTTTGTTTAAAATACCAATAGGCGGTATGAAGTTCGGGCACTTCGGGTTCTACTTCCCAGCCCCACCCTGGCATAACTTTATACACACACATTGTTGCCAAAGTATTTGCAGTGGTTGGAATTAAATGTTCCGGGATTTCGATATCGAAAACCAAGCCCAAGGCGCGTTGCAAGGCGGGGTAATCTTGCAGGGAGGCAATTGCCTGATGAAAATCGAAAGTTTTTTCAAAATCTTGGGCTTCTTTGGTTAGTGGTTTATAGCGTTCTTGTTCGGGTTGTGGCATTCCTTGAAATGCGGCAAAAGCGTTGAGTGTTTCTTTTTGTTTAGTTTCGGCAATAGCGGACGGTTTTAGTAGTCCGTCGGCGGTTAAATCTTCCTTTTGGAGTTGGGCTGATTTAGTATAAACATGTTCCTTACCAATATCCTTTATGCTTGTGCTATCAATATCCTTAGTACTGACGGCAAAGTACTCTCGCTTGTGTTTTATTTCCGGATCGGGGAGATAATTGCCTAACAGTTTATCTAATACTAAACGCAAACCACCTTCTTTTCTTTGCCCTTTATTGTCGTCATCAATGGGTAAAGCCAAGCTAACGGCTGCTTGTTGGTAGGTGTTTTTAATAATAGATAAAGCGTTACGAACCGGATACGAGTAAACATTTCGGTCGCTGTAATCTTGAAATTCGTACGGTGTTACGGGGGTATGGGCATTAAAAAGTTTTTCCCATAGTTCGGGTTGTAGTGGTTCGGTGTTTACCTGCGCTTCAAAATATTCGTTTTGGGCTTTAATTACAAAGCTTAGCCCGTTTTGTTTAATATGTTGTGCCCAATTTAACCAATCGGGGAATTTGCCTAAATATTTGCCGTCAAATAAACGGGGTGTAACAGTTATTGAAACAGGCAGGGTGCTTGAATTTGTAGTAATACCGCGTGGTATAATGGTAAAGAGTATGGTGTGGTGCATATAAAAAAAAAGTATATGAGTGGTGTAAAAAATATTGGTTTTAAAATAACAATTGCAAGTAAATAAGCTATGCTTGGTTTACTATGCGAAAGCCAAAGCGTAGTTTTCCCAGTAGTTGTGGGTGGGCATTACCTGTTTAAATACCGGGTCGCCCGATTGGCCGCCAAACCCCCTTTCGACTGTAAGGGTTTTGCTAAAGCTAAAGAATAAAATTTCAATAGATATGGTAAGGCTGGCTTTTCCGCTGCATTTGCCTTCCTCTGTATAGGTAAACGAAATATAAAACTCTATGGAGATTGAAACAATACCAAGCACCGACACCTCGCCGCCACATCTAAAATATCCGGTAAGTGATGATTTTTTATTTTTATAGGCGTAGTAAATTCCGGCCATAACATAAACACCGCCGCTGGCAACGCCGAGATTAATACTAATAGCTGCACCAAACTCTATGCTGGCTTCTAATAGTTGCAGCCCGTTGGTATCTAACTGTACATGAAAAAAGCCGCCCCCGCCAAAAAATGCCACCAGCACTGCAAAGGGTTTATGCCTTTCTGATACGGCAAAATCGAAAGTGGGTTTACCGGTGGTAAAAGGCAAACTTAAATAGGCTGCCAATGTAACATCTTTAAGGGCAAAAACACCAATAGCAACGGGTGGTACGGCAAACGAAAATCCGGCACGGATACCTGTTGGCGACAGGTCGAGGCTTGCACCTTTGCCAAACAAACCTTTCGGTATAATTTTCCGGAGGTCTTCAACAAACGCTAAGTCATCTATAAATTGTAGTGGAGTTTCGTCTGTTAATTGTACGTCAAAGTCGGGTTTTTGGCCATTTTTGGCAACAAATTTGAATTGTTTAAAATTAATTTCGATAGCGCCAATAAATACCAATTGAAAGTTTTGCAAACTACCTGTTACCTCGTTATTTGCCTGGTTGTTAGCAGTTGCGCGGTTTATAGTTGTTTGTATTAACAAAGTTGTAACATCGGGGGTAACGTTAAATTTTAGTAAGACAAAATTTTGGTTGCCTTGGAGTTTGGGTTGCCAAACGAGTTTAATCTCGCCACCTGCATTGCGGGTTATTATTGGTGCTTGGGTACTTATGCCTGCAAGCACAATATCTTTAAGGTCAATGGTACCAAACAATTTTGTATCAAGTCCATTAAAAAAATCGGCTGGAGAAAAATTATTTGCTGCTGCGTCTTGTATTTTTCCGCCGGCGGTACCTTGGGTTTGCGAAAGGCAGCTAACATCAAAATTTGGGGTAGCAACCCCTCCGGCTTGTTTGGCGGCAAAGGTTGCAGGTTCTATTTGTGGGAGTAATTTTGGCAGGTTTGCGGCGCTACCATCTGTTTTTGTATCGCCCTCGTATTTTACAAGGCCGGCAAAAACTTTTCCGGCGTTTGTTAGCCCATTTAATAGGTAGTCATCGTTAAATTTTATGGTAACTTGTTTTCGCTGACCTATAACCGATTCTAACGAGGCAAGGTTTACCTTGGCGGTATGTAATATGGGCGCAAAGCCTTTATAGTTAGGTTTGTTGTTAATAAATTCACAAGCGTGAAACTGTAATTCGAGGGTCTCTAAATTGGTATTTTGTTGCTGGCTATTGGTTTCGGCGGGTACAAAATTAATTTTTTGCCCGTTTATTATGCAAACTTTTCTGCTTTGTTTTTCTTTGCCATAGGTTGCGACAACTTTTGACTTAGTCGCTTCTACTTTGTCGGCGGCAACAAAAATAAGCGTGGCTGCAAAATCTATATATTGGTTGTTGTAGTCTTGGGCAATAGCGTTAAATTTTATGTCTTCGTTTTTGGTATTTTGTATCCAAATAGCAAAATCACCTTTACAAAAATCGCCAATTTTTACACTTGCGTCATTAGAAATATCGGGCGTTACTAAGGTGGTTAGTTTTATGTTTTTAAACGGAAAATGCCTTACAAAATCGGTATTAAGTCCTGTATTAATATGTCCATCTAATTTAGTGTAGTCTTTAACGGGCTCGCGCACTACAATAAACATTCTTTGTTCTAAATAGGCATATAGTTTTTTGTTGGTATTATTATTGCTAATGGGCCCAATTTTGCGTTCGGTTACTTTTATTAGGGCTGCTCTGTGCCCAAAAGGGTATAAAAACCCTTCGTAAACAATACGCACGTAGTGGTCGCGGCCTAAACTTGCCCTGTGTACCCATTCTGAGAGCGAGGTGGTGGAGTCTTTAGCTCGTTCGCCTGCTTTTATTATTATAGGTATTGAGTTATCATCAATATGATGTTCTTGGATTTTTATGAAATTAGTAATACTTTTTTGTAAGAGAGGAGCTATCTTTTTGTTCGATTTTAATTCTTCGATAAAAAACGGTTTTTCTTTTTTTGGCCGTTGTAAGTAATAAGGCAATTCCCAGTTACCACGCGAGCGCATATATGCCCCTAATGGCGATAAGATAAATTGCTCGGCATAAAAAGGTTCTGGTTTATAAGGGAAAATGCTATTTTCTGTTACATAATTGCTAAATGCGGTGGTGTTTAATACAATTGAAAACCGGTCGTAGGCGTTCATCGACATCCGGAAAGGATGCTCCACCCCCATTCCTGACTTTGGTTTGGGTGGGGTGTCGTTCAATATATCACTAAAATCTCTTTCTTTAAATTCAAAATCGGGCGACCAAACTGCTCTAAACGGGGCTTTGTTTTTGGCTGACAACTCTTTTAAATTGGTAAGCTCTTGTTCGTTTATTGGTTTTAGCAGGCGCGTATGCCAAAGCTCGGTAATGCCGTCATGGGTAATGGGCTGTTTAGCGTGTGCCCATTGGACCAAATTATTAGGCGAAATTATAAGCCTGTACGGAAATTCAATAGCGGTTTCGGTTGGCTGGGGTGCGCGGGTGCTGCCTGCCTGGTCAATTGCCTGCTGGCTGGGGCTTAGGGCAAGGGCAGCAACGGGGGTAACAACTAAGGTAAAATCTTGCCAGTTAAGTAGCCCTTCAATGGTATAGGGTATGGTATAACTGGGGTCGTCTGGCAGTTTAAAAACCAGCCTGCTTGGTCCGCTTAGTATTGATTGGGCAATAGGCTCTTTGTTTTTATAGGCAAGTTCTAATTTTAGCAAGCCTCCCTCAGTAATAGAATGTTTAACAATACCTATTAATTTATCACCAAAATTTATATTATTAATATTCACATCCGGTGTGTTGGAAGGAGGTGGAGAGTCGGGGCATGGTTTATTGTTTTTACTATTAACTTTTTCATGTTCAAAAGGTTCTGGAGTGTTATTATTGCCAAACTCGCCTTTCATAAAAGCCTCTTCGGCTAAAGCCTGTGGCGGAAAATGAACAATTATAAAGGCAGGTTGCTCTGGAATTGTACGCTGCAAACCCCAGCCCGAATCTGCATTGTTTTGCAGTTCAAGGTTTATGGGCTCAATTTCTAAGCAAAGTAGGTCATCGGGGCGTAGTAGTCGAATGCGGTTGGTCATTGGCGTAAGTGTATGATTTAATGGTGTGAACGAAAAAACCGTATCGTCAAGGCAAGAAACCGAAGAGGTGAGTGGGGCAAATATATTTGAAAATTTTGTTCCAAGTTCAAGTGTTTAAATGCCAAATCAGCAAAGATTAATCAACCAAAAAAACAAAATATACATATAAAAACAAACTTTTTTGAAGTTTTGGTTTTGGAAAAATATAAGTTCGCTATATTTACACGAATAAAACAGATTTTTGTTAGGATAATTTGTGTGAATTCAAGAAAAAAAATAAAACATGAGATAAGTTTTAAAATATCAGGTTTGTTTATTTTAAAAATCAATAGTTTTTTAACTTTATTTTAACATGCAATAGATTGATTATCAGTTTGTTATTTAAAATAAAGAGAGCATATTGCTAAAATACTGCTTAAAAAGTAGGTATAAATGTGGTTTTTATCCGGATACTGGTGATTGTAATTTTGTGTCATCAAAAAAAGAAGCTGTATTTCAAACAAATTTACTTGAAAAGGCAGTTTCTCAATAAATCAAAAAACAACTTAGTTACTTTTAAACAATACCATTAACAAATTAATTAACTTACTATTTATGAGTATTTTTTTTAAACTCGACAAACTTACTTGCCTCGCTTTATGTGCTGTTTTGCTCATTTGCTTAAATGTTCAAGCACAAACCACTATTATAAACCGTTGGACGGGCGATAAAATAGGGCTACAAAACGGAACCCCCTATTGCGCTACTACTGCTACCGATAACTGGGTAATAGAACCGGCAGAACCTGGTTTTGTGCGGCTGAAAAACGAAGCTACCGGCACCTATTTACACACCGAAAACAACCAAGAGTTAGGCGCGGGAGCTATTGACCAAGGTTGGTGGAGTGCTCAGTGGGCGCTTGCTCCCATTGACGGATACACCCAAATTATAAACCGCTGGACAAACCAATATTTACACAACGAAAACGGCAAACTTGAAGCGGGTAGTTTAGGTGCTCCGGGTTGGTGGAGTGCTCAATGGACTTTAGCCGCACCTGTTGCTCAAAATAATGTAAAATACAATTACATTGTTCCGCCGGTTCAACAACTTGTTTCGTTGGCACATATTAGCAACCCCGATGCTTTTTTTGTTAAACATTTGCCTACGGGTGCGGTTAGAATTGGCAAAATTGAAGATAAAAACGAAAAAAACGATGCCACTTTTTTGTTAGTAAAAGGTGTTAGCGCTAATTGCTCCGATTGCATTTCGTTTGAGTCGGTTAACAAACCTGGGCATTATTTGCGGCACCAAAATGGAGACATAAGGCTAACAACCCTTGCAAATGATTTAGACCGGGCAGATGCCTCTTTCAGGCAAATTGCAGGCTTGGCAGGCACGGGCAATTCGTACGAAGCGTTTAACTATCCCAACCATTTTATAAAATCTGGCGCATTGCTAACCCTTGCCCCCCGAACCGAAGATGCCGCCTATAAAAAAGAAGTTTCGTTTATACAAAAAGGAAGCCAAATTGAAAATATGTCCACCGGAAAACGCTCTGCCGATGAAGTACACGCCTTTATGGACCCACTCGTTTTTAATCAAAAAAATACAATGGTGGGCAATCAAGAAACAAAATTATCGCTAACCGTAACACCCAATATGCACATAAGCAATAGTGGCTCGCAAGTAATAGTTTTTGATATGGACGGGTCTATTTTAAGAGAAAATTCGGGCAATTTAACGGTAAACAATAAAAAAGAAAGAGCTTGGTTTTACGAAAACGTTAAGGTAAATATTGTTAACTCAAACAATGTAAAATTGGTTAAAGTGCCAAACGTGCAAAACACCGAGACAGGAGAAATGACATCGAGCCTCGAAAATACTTTTAACGTAAACCTTAATGCCAGCTACGAAGGACTAACCGGTGGCCTTGGCCTTACCAAAACCGAAAACAAAACATTTACGCGTACCGTAAAAGGCTATACCTTAGACCCACCTACCATGAACGGCAATACGGCAACACATAATATTCGCATGACGGGTTGCTACGACGGCGAATCGGGCGGACTAAAACCTTATTCAAAATGGGAAGATGCCACCAATAAAGAAAAATGGCAAAACTTTTGGGATGGCTTCATTGGTGCTTTTACCCTCGATAACTATTACGGATTTGATGTGTATGGCTTAACCGACCCAGCCTTGGGCAAAGGATTGTATTTACCTGTTCAGGCAGCTTACCTTGCCCCCAATAACAGCACAGGCGTTGCATATTTCGACATAGAGGTAATTGTTGATATGCGAAAAATACTAAGCGAAGGGCATACTAAATACGATAGCACCCTTAAAACCGAAACAAAACAAATTAAATTTTGGAAAACCGTAGCAGTTAATTTAGACATGAAATCCTACTCGAAATAATTTCGATAAGCTACACAAATTCAAAAAATACGCCCGCGAAGTAGGTTGAATAAGAAATGTTCAATCTACTTTGGCGTGGGGTAATTAAAATCTTTTTTGTTTTTGCGTTTGTATTGTTTCATCCGGATAAATAAAAAATACAAACCTCAAATTGTATTGCTTTAACAAGCGGCATACTCGTTTAAAATTGTATCTTTGTGGGCTTTATTGTGTTTTTTATTCTGTTTAAAGCAAAAAACGAAGCCAACCACCATAACATAGTGCATAATATTAGGTCTTGTATTTGTTAATTGTTGCCCATGAACTACCCCTCCAAACTAATTGAGTCAATGGTAACCGAGCTGTCGAAACTGCCCGGCATAGGCAAAAAAACGGCCTTGCGGTTGTCTATACATTTACTAAAAGAAACCCCCGAAGCCTCAGAAAAATTAGGCAATGCCGTCTTAAATATGCGGCGCGATATTCAGTTTTGCCAACAATGCTATAATGTTTCAGATGCTGCGCTTTGCAATATTTGCAACGATCCCCGCCGCGACCAACAAACTATTTGCGTTGTCGAAACCATTCGCGAGGTAATGGCTATCGAGTCAACGGCGCAATACCACGGCGTTTACCATGTTTTGGGCGGGGTAATTTCGCCTATTGACGGTATTGGCCCCGATGCCCTGCATATTAACTCGCTGCTTGCCCGCGTAGCACAGTTGCCCACCTGCGAAATAATTATGGCGCTAAACCCTACTATGGAGGGCGATACAACAATATTTTACCTGTCGCGGCAACTTAAAAACCACCCACAGGTGCAAATTACCGCCATTGCGCGAGGAATTGCTTTTGGCGGCGAGTTAGAGTATGCCGATGAGCTAACCCTTGCGCGCTCTATTGCCAAACGCCAGCCTTACGAAACGTATTTAGTGCAATAATAATCTTCTACTTCTTTTATTTCGTTCTTTTTATGGCGACTGACGACTGGCTGCAAAACGCTATTTTGTACGAAGATAATCACCTGATTGTTGTTAATAAACCATCCGGATTATTGGCGCAAGGCGATGCAACCGGCGACGACCCATTAGGGCAATATATTAAAACCTATCTTAAAACCAAATATAAAAAGCCCGGAAACGTATTTTTGGGGGTCGCCCACCGCTTAGACCGCCCTGTTTCGGGGGTGGTGGTGTTTGCCCGCACCAGCAAAGCCTTAGCCCGGCTTAACGAAGGTTTTAAGCAAAAAAGTATCGAAAAAACCTATTGGGCGGTGGTGGGCAACTACCCACCTGCCGAACAAGGCACCTTAACCAATTATTTGCTTAAACACGAGCCTACTAATAAATCGAGGGTAGTGGCGGCCCAAACTCCGGGTGCAAAATTAGCGCAGTTGCATTACAAACTGTTGGCCGCCTCTGAGCGGTATTTTTTGCTCGAAGTAAAGCCACTTACCGGCCGACATCACCAAATAAGGGTACAATTAGCACAAATGGGCTGCCCAATTCGGGGCGATTTAAAATACGGCTACCCGCGCAGCAACGCCATCGGCAGTATTCATTTACACGCCCAGAGAATAAAATTAGTCCACCCCGTACAAGGCACACAACTACTTATTGAAGCGCCCCTGCCCGCAAACGATGCTGTTTGGGCAGCTTTTAGCAATATAGCGGTATAACTACAAATCTTTACCGGTGTAAATTATGGAACAATACGAGTATTTCAAACTTTTTCACGATATAGATAGGGCTGACTTTGACTTGCTTGCTAAAAAGCTTAAAGTAAAAACCTTTAAAAAAGGCGATTTAATAATTGTTCCGGAACAAATTCAACGCGAAGTTTACTTTGTAAAAACTGGGGTGCAAATGTCATACCTCGAAACTAATAAAGACAAAGTACAGGTTATTGCATTTACTTATTTTCCGAGCTTGTGTGCAATACCTGAGTCGTTTTTATTTCAAACACCGTCTAAATATTTTTTGACTTGCCTGACTAATAGCGAGTTAGAATACATCACGTTTAATGAACTTCAACAACTATTTGACCAGTCGCAGCAGTTAGAACGGCTTTTTAGAAGAGTAGCCGAGTTTTTACTGGCCGGAATGATTGACCGACATACTGCCTTACATTCGCTGACCATGGAAGAGCGATTTAAAGCATTTTGCCAACGAAGCCCGCATTTGCTTGGGCTTGTTCCGCATAAATATATTGCCTCCTATTTGGGTATTGACCCCACTAATTTTAGCAAGTTGTTTAATAATGTAAGGTTTTAATATTGGTATAGACCAAGATTTGTTTGAAAAGCAGTTGCGAACTTTGCAAAAAAAAAACAAAACCCTTATGACAAACCATTGGCTCGATAAAACCGAATACCCATTTGCACCAAACTATTTTGAGGTTAATGGCCAACAACTTCATTATATTGACGAGGGGCAAGGCCAAACAATATTATTTGTACACGGAACCCCCTCGTGGAGTTTTGACTTTCGCCATATTATTAAAGCCTTAAAATCAAGTTTTCGTTGCCTCGCCATAGACCATATTGGATTTGGCCTATCGAGCAAGCCCAAAGACTACGACTACTCAACACAAAACCACAGCAAAACACTCGAAAAATTTATTAGCCACAAAAATTTAAACCATATAACCTTAGTGGTACACGATTTTGGCGGCCCAATTGGCCTAAACTTTGCCCTTCGTTTTCCCGAAAAAGTTAAAAATATAGTTGTCCTTAATTCGTGGCTTTGGGACAGCACAGCCGATAAAGATTTTATTAAGTTCAGCAAAATATTAAAAAACCCATTTTTGCCTTTTTTGTATCGGCATTTTAATTTTTCGGCAAAATACGTTTTGCCAGCTTCGTTTGGCGACCACAAAATTTCAAAGCAGTTATTAACCCAATACACCAAACCATTTACCAACAAAACTCAGCGCAACGGCACCTTGGCGTTTGCCAAATCATTACTAACCGACCAAGTTTGGTTTGGCCAACTTTGGGACAAAAAAGAGGCAATAGCTGCCAAGCCAATTTTGTTTATTTGGGGCATGAAAGACCCCGTCATCAAACCACATTATTTAAACAAATTTATTTCCGGATTTAAGCAGGCAACGGTAAAACAACTCGACACTTGCGGGCATTTTCCACAAGAAGAACAACCCGAATTGGTAACAAAAATAATACTCGATTTTTTAACCGAAAATAAAACCGATAATGTTTGAACTTAAACTCGGTTAATCAATTATTCCTTCCGGATGAAAATAAAAAAAATATCCGGATTTTAATATTATGGCATTACGCCTTAGTTTTTTTAAAAAACTGTCAATTTGGCAGCACGTTGGGCATGGCACGCCCTTTGCGTATATAGGTTTTTTAACTACTTACAGCAACATTTATTTTTATTTATTTAGCATGATTGAAACAGAAAACATGGCCGACGCTAATACGGCTCAAAAGGGTAGTATTCGTGTTCATACCGATAATATTTTGCCCATTATTAAAAAATATTTATACGCCGACCAGGAAATATTTTTGCGCGAACTAGTATCGAACGCAGTAGATGCGACGCAAAAATTGCGCGTATTGGCCAACCGCGGCGAGGTAGCTATTGACGAATCCGAGCTATTTGTAGAAATTAAACTTGATACCGAAGCGCGCACAATTATTATTAGCGACCATGGAATTGGTATGACCGCCAGCGAAGTGCAACGCTATATTGCCGAAGTGGCTTTTTCGGGAGCAAATGAGTTTTTAGAAAAATACAAAGACTCAAACCCTATTATTGGGCATTTTGGCCTTGGTTTTTACTCGGCATTTATGGTAGCCGACAAGGTTGAAATCTTTACCAAATCATACCAACCCGATGCGCCCGCTGCCCACTGGACAAACTACGGCGGCACCGAGTACGAAATGGATATTTGCGACAAAATAACACGCGGCACCGATATTGTACTGCATATTGGCAAAGATGGCAAAGATTATTTAGATACCCATAAAATTAAACAACTGCTCGAAAAATATTGCCGCTTTTTGCCCGTGCCCATCCGGTTTGGTAGCCATACCGAAGGCGAAGGAGACGCAGCCTCAACAGTTCCAACGGTTATAAATATCCCAAATCCGGCATGGAAAAAAAAGCCCGCCGACCTTACCGACGACGACTATTTGAACTTTTACCGGACCTTGTATCCGTATGCCGAAGACCCTCTGTTTTGGATACACTTGAACGTTGACCACCCATTTAATTTAACCGGAATTTTATACTTCCCACAGCTTAAAAATACTTTTGAAGTAAAAAAAGACCGCATTCATTTGTATTGCAATCAGGTTTTTGTTACCGACCAAGTAGAGCAAATTGTTCCGGATTTTTTATTGATGCTGCACGGCGTTATTGACTCGCCCGATATACCTTTAAACGTATCGCGCAGTTATTTGCAAAGCGACCCCGAAGTGAAAAAAATTAACCAGCATATTACCCGCAAAGTGGCCGATAAACTTGCTGAACAATTTAAAAAAGACCGTACGCTTTACGAAGAACGTTGGAAAGATATTGGCGTTCTGGTAAAATATGGCGTACTAAGCAACGATAAATTTCGCGAAAAAGCTAAAGAAGACTCGTTTTGCCTGCTCGAAAATATTGATGGCCACTATTTTACCGTTAGCGAATACCGCGAAAAAATTGCCGCCAATCAAACCGATAAAAATGGCAATACCATTTGCCTGTACACCACCCCAGACGGGCACCACGATACCTTTATTGAAGCCGTTAAAGCCCACAACTACGACGTGTTGCAATTTGATACTATGATTGACCCTCATTTTATTCAACACCTTGAACAACAAGAAGAAAAATTGCAATTTAAACGGGTTGATGCCGATACGCCCGAACTGCTAATTGAAAAGCCCGATGCTAATGCCACCGATATTAGTGCCGAACAACAAGAAACCATTCAAAATTTGTTTAACCAAATTATTGATAATAAAATGGTTACAGTGCAAATAAAATCGTTGCCGCCTGATGCCGCGCCGGTGCTTATTACCCGCCCCGAATTTATGCGCCGCATGAAGGAAATGAGCAAAACAACAGGCAATGCCGGCATGTACGACTCGTTTGGCGATATGTACAGCGTTGTTGTAAACGGCAATCATCCGGCTGTTGTAAAACTAATGGCCACTCCCGATTTGCAAGCACAAAACCAAGCCAGCCAATATTTGTACGATTTAGCCCGCTTGCAACAAAATCTACTAAAAGGCAAAGAACTTACCGATTTTGTTGCGCGAAGCATAGAAAATTTAACGCGATAATTTAAAAAAAGCGGTTACCTTTTTTAAAGCCTGCGTCTATAAAAGTGCAGTAGTTTTTATAGGGTGAACATATAAGCATTAGTGCGAAACGCAAGTTTCGCACTTTTTTGCTTTTATACTAGCACGGCTAATACCAAAATGAAAAGAGTAGTAGTCCTAAGGGTTTTAGTTTCATTGCATTAATCACAGTAGATTAGCTGTCAAATTAAAAATGAAATAGAAACACAACATAAATTTACATGTTTTACGCTCCTTTTCTTATAAAATTTACCTATATTATTTTATTACGTTATTTTTTTGTACTTTTGCCCATTCTTATCGGTTGAATACAATAATTAACGACTGATAAAAATCTCATTCCCACATGACAAATATCATTGTTTCTTAGACCGGAAGTGCCGACCTTTGTATGTGAAATTACCATAGAATGAATGAATTGAAATGGCATTTTGTGGCAAGGCTTAGGAAAAAATAAAATACTGCTATATTAGAGAGAAAATTATTGAATCTCTCGGTCGAAATACTCATAAAAAAAAGCAAATTATTAATCACACTTAATTAGTAGAACTCTTATTTGATAAAAAATTTACACAATATTAATTAAACATTTTATTAAAAACAATCAATATGAAAAAAATAGCAATTATTTTCTTGCTTAGTTTGCCCATACTTCTTTTTGTGGCTTGCCAAGGGGGCGGTAATAATACTACAAACAAAAATACCGAAACACCTGCAACTAACGACAAAACCAGCACCACTAGCGAAGCTAAAACCCCTCCCGCGTATGACCCTGAAAGAGGCGAAGGCAAGTTTGACGCAACCAACGTACAAATTGCTGGTTTTGATGCTGCATTAGCCAGCAAGGGTAAAACTGCTGCCGAAACAAAGTGTTTTGCCTGCCACAGACTTACCGACGAAAAGTTAGTTGGGCCAGGCTGGAAAGGCGTTACCCAAAGAAGAGCCCCACATTGGATTATGAATTTTATAACCAATCCAGATGCCATGATTGATAAAGACCCCGCAGTACAAGCCCAATTAGAAATATGTTTGGTGCGTATGCCTAACCAAAATGTTGCCGATGATGAGGCACGGTCAATTGTTGAATTTATGCGCCAAAATGATGGTGCAAAATAAAAATTAAATCATAAAATCTATTTAATAATAAAATATTTTAATCGTGAACACATTCAAAAATATAGCAATTACCGCAATGGTTTTTGCCTGCATTCTTATTGTTGGTTGTAAGCCGAAAGGCACCAGCGAAGCTGTGAGCGGTGGTGGCGCTGCCAAGGCGTATGTAGCCCCCGGCAAATACGATGAATTTTACAATTTTGTTTCAGGTGGATTTAGCGGACAAATGAGCGTATATGGCTTGCCAAGTGGCCGTCTGCTTCGCGTAATCCCCGTTTTCTCTGTTGACCCCGAAAAAGGCTGGGGTTACAGCGAAGAAACCAAACCCATGTTAAACACTTCGCATGGCTTTGTGCCTTGGGACGATTTGCACCACGTAGAAATGTCAATGACAAACGGCGTAGCAGATGGCAAATGGGCATTTGGCAACGGAAATAATACACCGCGTCTTGCCCGTGTAGATTTGAGAACCTTCCGCACTGCCGAAATTATAGAATTACCCAATAGTGCCGGAAACCACAGTTCGCCCTTTGGCACTGAAAATTCCGAATATATTGTTGCCAGTACACGCTTCAGCGTTCCCGAAGATGCCAACAGCGATGTGCCAATCGAGTCGTACAAAGAGAACTTCAAAGGCCATATCAGCTTTGTAAGCGTTGATAAAGAAAGCGGAGATATGAATTTAGCATTTCAATTAAAAACACCCGGCGTAAACTTTGACCTAGCGCGCGCAGGCAAAGGAAAATCGCACGGCTGGATGTTCTTTAGTTGCTACAATACCGAGCAGGCTAATACCTTACTTGAGGTTAATGCCTCTAAAAACGACAAAGACTTTATTATGGCTGTAAACTGGAAAAAAGCCGAAGAATACGTTAAAGCTGGTAAAGGCAAAAAACAAACTGTAAAGTATGCACACAACAAATTTGACGAGCATACCCATACCGCAACATCTACCATAAAAAATGAAGTTACTGTACTTGATATAACAGAATTTCCGGATATTGCCTACTTTATTCCTTGTCCAAAATCGCCTCACGGATGTGATGTTGACCCATCCGGAGAATATATTGTAGGTAGCGGTAAATTAGCTGCGTTGTTACCTGTATTTAGCTATGATAAAATCCAAAAAGCAATTGCCGACAATACTTTCGAACAAGATAAATTTGGCGGTGTACCCGTAATAAAATACGAAGCTGCCCTTTACGGCGAAGTAGAAAAACCCGGATTAGGTCCCTTGCATACCGAATTTGACGACCAAGGAAACGCCTATACTTCTTTCTTCGTTTCTTCAGAAGTAGTAAAATGGAATGTTAAAGATTTGAAAGTTTTAGACCGTCAGCCCACCTTCTACTCGGTAGGTCACTTAATGGTAGTAGGCGGAAATACCAAAAAACCAATTGGCAAATACCTTGTAGCCTATAACAAAATTACCAAAGACCGCTATTTGCCAACAGGCCCCGAGCTGTCGCAAAGTGCTCAATTATTTGACATCAGCGGCGACAAAATGGAACTAATCCTTGACTTCCCAACTATTGGCGAGCCCCACTATGCACAAGCCATACCGGCAAGTTTAATTATGGACAAGCAATTGAAAATCTTTGACATCAATGCCAACAACCACCCTTATGCCGCAAAAGGAGAAGACAAAACAAAAGTAGTACGCGAAGGCAACAAAGTACATGTAAATATGACAACCGTTCGCTCGCACTTAGCTCCGGATAATATTGAGGGTATTCAGGTTGGAGACGAGGTGTACTTCCACGTTACCAATTTAGAGCAAGACTGGGACGTGCCGCACGGGTTTGCCATTAAAGGAGCAAACAACGCCGAACTATTAATTATGCCCGGCGAAACAGTTACCTTGAAATGGTCTCCGGATAGAGCTGGCATTTTCCCCTACTACTGTACCGACTTCTGCTCGGCATTACACCAAGAAATGACAGGCTACCTAAGAGTATCGCCCAAGGGCAGTAAAGTTCCAATTTCCTATAAATTAGGAGATAAGTCGTCTGCCAAATAAAACTGGTAGTTTATAGTATTAAAATTTTAATTGTAAGGGCAGACGACTTTAGGGTTAAAGTTGTTTGCCCTTTTTTACCAAGCACACACAATCATACAAACTTTAAAATATATATAAATGAAATTTTCAACTTTAACTAAAGGACTTTTAATCATGGCTGCAGTTGCTGCAGTCGCTTCCTTATTTGTTCCTCTTTGGACTATTTATTTAGATGCCCCACAATATCCCGAAGGTCTAAAATTGCAGATTTGGGCAAACAATTTAACCGGCAATATTGATGTAATTAACGGTCTTAACCATTATATAGGAATGAAAACCTTGCGTGTAGAGGATTTTATAGAGTTTAAAGTTCTTCCTTACTTCCTCGTGGGGTTTGCCATTTTATTTTTAGCTACTGCATTTATCGGACGAAAAAAATTACTTTATATCGTTTTTTGGTCATTTATAACATTTGGCATTGTTTCAATAATAGATTTTTGGAAATGGGAATATGACTATGGCCATGACCTTAACCCGAATGCTGCCATTAAAGTGCCCGGAATGGCTTATCAGCCGCCGTTAATAGGCTATAAAAAGCTATTAAATTTCGGCGCATTTGCAATGCCCGACGTTGGTGGCTGGCTGCTTTCTGGAGTCGGTATTTTTTTGATCATTGCCGTATTGAACGAAGGGGGCTATTTGAAAAAATTTGGAAAAAAACAAACAATAGGAACTGTAGCAATGTTTCTTTTATTTTTTATGCTCCAATCTTGCGGAAATAGAGGCCCCGACCCTATTCAGTTAAACAAAGACACTTGTAGCAGTTGCAAAATGTCAATATCTCAAGGAAATTTTGCCGCTGAATTGATTACAAAAAAAGGGAGGACATATAAGTTTGATGATATGTTTTGTTTAAAAAATCACATCAAAGAAAACGCAGGCGAAGAAGGAGCAAATTTTTACGTAGGTGATTATACCAAAGAAAACGAATTAATTGACGCCACTACCGCATGGTATGTGCAATCTGAAAATATTAGTAGCCCAATGGGTGGCCAAATTGCTGCCTTTGCCGACAAGGCTGCAGCCGAAAAATTAGCGGCCCAGCACCAAACGCAAATAAAAAGCTGGAATGATATAAAATCTTCAGCCCCCGCGAAAGAAACACCAAAATAAAATAATGAATGTCATTTATAAAACATTCTTTCTGTTCTGCCTTACAATAGCGTTCAGCCATATAACAACAGCAAAAACAATTGATGTGGGCAGCGGTAAATTATTTACTGCAATAAAACCGGCCTTAACAAGTGCCCAAGAAGGAGATACCGTAAATATTTACAAAGGCATATACAAAGAAGGCAATATTATTATAGATAAAGCCTTAACCATAATGGGTAAAGATTTTCCGGTAATAGACGGAGAATTAGCACACGAAATCATTTCGATAAAATGCAGCAACGTAACCATTTCTGGACTTAAACTTATCAATAGCGGTAGGTCGGCAATGACCGACCCGGCTGCGGTAAAGGCATATAACGTCAATAATATCCGGATAGAAAACAATGAGTTGGAAAATAACTTTTTTGGCATCTATCTTCAATATGTCTCTAATTGCCAAGTAAAAAACAACAACCTGTTTGCTTCGCAAGAAAAAGAATATTTATCCGGAAATGGTGTTCACTGCTGGAAAAGTGATAGCCTGCAAATAATCGGGAATAAAATTTTTGGGCACCGCGATGGCATTTATTTCGAATTTGTAACCGGATCGGTAATTTGGAGGAATATTGCCCACAACAATTTGCGTTACGGGCTGCATTTTATGTTTGCACACAATAACGCCTATTTTACAAATTATTTTAAAAATAATGGTGCCGGCGTTGCCGTAATGTTTACTAAAAAAGTGGTATTTATGAATAATACCTTTGAAGAAAACTGGGGCGATGCTGCTTATGGTGTACTGTTTAAAGAACTGTCAGACTGCTATCTTTCGGGCAATATATTCTATAAAAATACAACGGGTATTTTCTTTGATGGGTCGAACCGAATTGTGGCCGAAAGAAACCTTTTTAAAGGCAACGGGTGGGCCTTGCGCATGCAGGCAAATTGTATGGACAATAAAATAGAACATAATAATTTTTTAGGAAATATTTTTGATGTAACAACCAATGGAACCCTAATGCTTAGCCAGTTTGCCGAAAATTATTGGGACAAATATCAGGGCTACGATTTGAACAAAGACATTATTGGCGATGTTCCTTATCATCCATTAAGTTTGTATGCCGTTATTGTAGAAAAAAACCCTCCGGCAATGCTATTATACCAAAGTTTTATGATTTCGCTTTTAGATAAATCGGAGAAAGTTTTACCCTCACTTACGCCCGAAAATTTTGTTGACAAAACGCCAAGAATGCTGCCATATACCTTATGATAGAAATAAAAAACCTGACAAAAAGATTTGGAAAATTTACCGCAATAGATAAACTGAACCTCAATTTGAACCTTGGAGAATGTATTGCTTTAATAGGACCAAACGGTTGCGGTAAAACGACTTTGATAAAATCTATTTTAGGAATGGTTTTACCCGACGAGGGCACCATTTTTTTTGCCGGAAAAAGCATAAAAGCCGACAATAACTACAGAAGCAAAATAGGCTATATGCCACAAATTGGGCGATACCCCGAAAATATGTCTATTGGGCATGTTATTGAAATGATTCAAAGCATACGGTCTGCACCAAACAAATTAGACTTGGATTTATACCAGCAATTTGAAATAGGCAAAATCTTAGATAAAAAAATGAGGACTTTAAGTGGCGGCACTACACAAAAAGTAAGTGCAACCTTAGCTTTTATGTTCAATACCCAAGTGCTCATTTTAGACGAACCAACAGCAGGCTTAGACCCCGTAGCTTCCGAAATTCTAAAAGAAAAAATAAATGATGCGAAGAAAAAAGGCTGCTTGGTTTTAATCACGTCTCATATATTAAGCGAGTTAGAAGGCATTGCAAGTCAAATAGTATTTATGCAAGAGGGAAAACTGATTTTGCACAAAAGTACCGCCGATTTGCGCGCCTATACCGGGCAAGAAACCATTGCAAAATCTATTGTTCATTTATTAAAAGCACAAAAAACATGAACAAAGTTTTGAAATATGCCGCCTTAGATATTCTGAAAAATAAAATCGTAATTGCCTACACCGTTATGTTGGCTTTATTTGCATGGAGCGCGTTTAGCCTTGAAGACAATGCCGCAAAAGGCATTTTGACCCTGCTAAATATTATTTTGCTGACCGTACCTTTGGTATCTGTATTGTTCTCTACTATTTATGTTTACAACAGCAGCGAATTTATTGAGCTTTTGGTTAGCCAGCCCATTAAACGAAGCAAAATTTGGACTGCGCTGTTCATAGGCTTATCATTGGCTTTGGTATTGGCTTATATTGTTGGGGCAGGTATTCCTTTGCTAATTTTTGCCGACTTAGGCACGGCATTAATGATGATTGTGGCTGGCTCAATGCTAAGTATTATTTTTGTGGCAGTGGCATTTTTATGCAGCATCCTTACACGCGACAAAGCCAAAGGAGTGGGTATTTCGCTTATTGTATGGCTGTATTTTTCTTTGTTGTTCGATGGGTTGGTTTTATTTCTGTTCTTTCAGTTTGCCGACTACCCCATCGAAAAAATTGTAGTTGGCTTAAGCGCTTTAAGTCCGGTAGATATGTGCCGAATTTTAATTTTATTGCGTTTAGATGTAGCCGCAATGCTGGGAATGACAGGAGCTGTTTTTAAAGATAATTTTGGTAGCGGCGGAGGTCTGCTCCTATCATTCGGGATATTGGCACTATGGATAATTATTCCTTTTATTATTTCGCTTAAAAAGTTTAGAAAAAAGGACTTGTAATTTTATATACAACCCTATTTTTTTTGAGCCGGAAATCCTTAAACAAATGGCAAGGGTTTTCGGCTTTTTAATTTTCCGGAGACTTACTATGTTAATGTAAAACAAAACAGCAAAGAAAAATAACACCTCTGATGCAAATTTTGGAGTAATGGACATTTTTAATGCTATTTTTTAGACGCTTGGTTCAAGTGGACATTTTTAATGCTGTTTTTTTATTCACTTTTTTACATTATTCTTGAATATTTTATTTCTTTGCATGTCTGTAAAAACGGAAACAAGCTCTGCTGGGGAGCAACTTGTCAGGATAAAACAGATGCTTGACGAATAACTTATCAAAGGCTTACTGTATATTGTAAGCCTTTGATATTTTCAGAAAGCCCTTATACCTTTAAAAACCCATCTATAAATTTCATTTTCCGTTTCCCATTGATAGGCCATTATGGTTTCTTAATTTGTTTTTTAAATCTGCGAAATGTCCATCAATAGCATTGGTTGTGTTAGGTATTTGAAGTCCCTGTTATCGTGTCAAGTAAACAACCTGGCGAAATTATTCTTCAAACTACGATAAGCACTTCTAAGCCTTTTATGCGTATAAAAACGATTTGTTTGTAGTCGGATTTACAGTTCTCTCGTTTAGAAACACTTTCCATTTTTCAAGCCATAGCCCTAATGCTCCGACAAAGCTTTCTTTGTCTGTTTGCTTCATCAAATCTACAACATCCATCAGCTCTTGTGCAGCTTTTAGTTTGGCTTACGGGTCAAATATCTTCGAATTATTGCTGCTTGATGAAACTGCACATTTGAACAGGAATACCCCTTAAACGACGCAATTAAGCCTTTTCTTCCGTCACAAACAATAGCCGAAATAGTAAAACCTCGCCTTTTAACTCCTTAATTCCTTCTATATACAGCCCATTTGTCTCTGTCTTCACATAATATTTCAAAAGGTTTTCTTTGGTGTAGGCATCTTTAAAAAGCATTACGCCAAAACCCCGCTCCCAATAGGTGGTGTCCATTAATACAACGACTACTCTACCTGTTTTTTCCTAGCCACTATTTTAATCTTGTCTAACCGCCTTTGAATCGTTTTAACAGAACAATTATACTTGTGAGCTAACCGCAAATAGGTCTGTTTACCACTTTTGTATTCTTCCCATATTTGCTCGTTATTGATGCGTTGCCCACCTAAAAATTGTTTATTACAGCAGGCACATTTATATCGCTGTTTACCTTTACTAACCCATTTTTCTTGGTAACAGAACTACCGCAGTAAAAGCACTTTTTTTATTCATAACCTTTGATTGTCCTCAAAGCTAATAATATTAAGCTTTCCAGACGATTTTAGCATCATTTTTGTCCATTAAGCCCAAATTTTTAATCCGGTACAATTACCCCCGAAAAAAACCTTAATTTTGTATTGCCCCTATTTCCGGAATTAATAAATTCTGCCTTTCTGCCTAATAAACCGTACTAAGGCAAAAACTTTATCTGTTAGTAAGCTAATTTTATAACATCCAAAATAATAATAAAATTATGAATAAGCTGATTCTAATTTTCGGATGGTTGATTTTGATATCCTGCAACCTAATTAAGTCCGACCCAAATAAAACTGCGCAAACAAATGCAAATACGGATACCACCCTAACTTCGATAGATTTGGGACATGGATTCAAAATTACCTTTGGGCAGGCAGAAGATTACACCGATTTTAAGACTTATTGGGACACAAAACTGTACAAAGACGATGCACTCCTATTTAATGATTCTATAACCGAGTTTGAGGTTAAAGACAAATACCCGTCTCTGCGAAAAATACGCAATGGTTACGAGATGCTTTTGTTTGTAAATGACCGACCTGATATTGATAAATTGCTTTTGCTAAAAATATACAACAACACGGTTGCCTCACAAGCCATGATTCCATATTTTGAAATGGTACCAAAAGACGTTGATGCTGACGGCAAGCCTGAGTTGGCCGGAATAATGAGCTATTATCAAATGGGGGGCGAAAATGGACATAAAATGCCTTACGTGCCAATTCTTGTTTATGAGTACACCGATTGGGGCATTACACTTGATACGGTAGAGACCAAAAATGTAAATAGGCGTGTATATGGCAAATTTTATGGTTTTGAATACAGCGAAAAATACGAATTTAAAGGCAACGAAAGATTTGGAAAGGAGTTAAATAAATTTAAATAGCCCGCGCCTACGGCCAGCGGTTTAGCCATCAAAAGGGGCGAACAGTTTTTAAGGTAAAGATTTTAAAAAATGGCGAATAGACGCTACGTCTCCATGAAGTAACTCATCCGGAATATTTTTAACAAAGGGGTTCCCGTATAAGTATAAGTATGAAGTTGTTTAAAAATTAGTTTCTTGAACTAATTTGAAACTATGTACTACTAAAGTAATTGCAAAACTAAGTTGTCAATATATTTGTTTTACATTTTACAGCCTGTTTTATCTCAATAGTTTCTTAGTATCAAGTCCTTAAAACTGCCACACCATTTAATGCTTAAACAAATTCTATGTGTCTATGTGGTTAATTATTATGGTTTAATTCTTAAACAACTTCTATATTAATTTTGGAAATTGCTTGAGGAACGGCAAGAAACAAATTATTTTAAGTGGTTCGCTAAAATTAGTTTTTTGTGGTAAATGCTTTATAATGAACTACTTATTGCATTATTCATTGTTAATTATCAATTATCAATTACTTATGGGCTGTTTAATTTTGGGTTTCGATAGCTGGCAGGGTTTTTAAAGAGATATATATCTTTTTTAAATAGTGTCGGTGTTTTTTTAGTATTCGGTTCTGTTCGTTTTTTCTGCCCACATTTTAAATGCCACCAATGCTTCCTCTCTAAGTATTTGTTCTGTTTTTATGTTTCTGTTTTCAATGGGTAGTTCTATTTCCTTGTAAATAAAGGCATCATCAAATTCTATTGCCGCTGCATCATTTTTTGTGCAGGCAAAAACTATTCTGTCAGGTCGGGCCCAATAAATTGCACCTAAGCACATAGGGCAAGGCTCGCACGAGGTGTATAAAACGCAGCCATCGAGTTGAAAACTGTTTAAATTTTTGCAAGCATCTCTAATAGCCACCACCTCGGCGTGGGCGGTTGGGTCGTTGGTTGAGGTAACTTTATTATTGCCACGGCCAACAATTTTGCCCTCTTTAACAACAACAGCACCAAAAGGTCCGCCTTCGTTGTTTGTCATTCCTAAAACAGATAAGGCAATTGCCTCTCGCATAAAATTTTCGTCTGAATTAGTCATAAAATCAAAAAATTATCCGGATAAAAAAACAAAAACGAAAGATACGTTATTTTAAATAAACGCATCTCTCGTTTTCATTTCCTTTTACAAATAAAAACCAATTGGCTTTAGTTTAGTATAAAACAGCACTATAACCTATGTGCCCCGCGTTCTTTTTATATATATTAAAGTCCAATATAGTAACATTGCCGTCAAAACTAACATCGGCAGATAAGTATTTGTTTAATTTTGAGGCATTGGGCAAATAGTGGTTATTATAATCTCCGGTTACAATACGCCCGTCGTCGCTCATATCGCCGCTAATAGCCCCCCAAATTGGCAAAAACTAGGTTTTACGCTAAAAGTATCAATATCAATAGATGCCAATTTATAAGCCTGGTCGCCGGCATTATAGCCCAAGGCTTGGTACGCGCCCACGCTAAAATCGTAGGGAGTAAGGTTGGGCAAGTATATAGGCATGGCGCTCATAACATCAACGTGCGAGCGCGGCCTTACAATTACATAGTAATTTGTATTGGGGTCAATACCGCTAAAAGATATAGCTTCGTTATTATCTAAATCGGTTATAAGCCCACTTGAGCGCAAAACGCCCACTTTTCGTTTAAAAACGGTTTGTTTGGTTAGTGGTTTTCGCAGTTCTACCAATACCCAGTCCACCACATCGGTTGGCATGGCATCTACCGACTCCACTTTTTCGCTGCCTGTGTATAGCCAAGGCGAGTTGTTAAACGGTTGTTTGGTTGGCAATAGTTTTTTGTCGCGGAGGTCGGTGCGCATGGTGCCGGTGCCGCTTATATAGCAGCCTTCGAGCAAAAGCCTAAGTTTGGCATATACCGGGTTGTTGCAGCCACTAACTTTGGGGGTGTGGGTGCAGCCAAGTTCGGTTGAGCAGCCGTCAATAGTATTGGGGTCTTTGTCGTTACAAATAGAAACAGCAATACTGTCGGCGCGTTTTTGGCAAATTACGTCCCATTTGGTTTGGCAGCAATAGCCATCAACCCAAACTACTTGCACAATTAAGCCCTCGAGGTCTATAGGTGGGTTGGGGCCGGGTGGCGGCATATCGCTGTAGTACGAGTTGCAAATATTTGGGCATTTTGGCATGTATAAATTTTTACACCCGTCAACAGTGCATTGGTTTAGGGTGCAGGCTTTGCCGTCATCGCAAAAACCTATCAGTTGGTTATAGCAATAATCGTCAAATACATCGGTGCAGCAAAAGGTATAGTTTGCCAAAAAGGTTTGCATACAGGGGTAATCTTCGGGGTAAGGGGGCGGGTACGATGTACAGTACGATGCGCAGTCTTGCGCCGCAATATTAGCAACGCCAAACAAGCTGCTCGACAGGCAAAAAATGAGGATTAATTGTATAAACTTTTTCATTTTACTTTAACTTAAAAATTTATTATTGGGCAAAAATAACAAATACATCCGGATAAAATTAGCACGAAGTAGTATTTTGGCCTTTGTTTCTTGTTATTATTTGATAATTACTTGTATAGATACTATGTTTTTTTTCGTTTGACTTGAATTAGTGTATTAACGTGTGGCAACATTTATATTATTCATGTCTGTTTCCGGATTATTTTTTTTCGACAAAGGGTTTAAACTCCGGATACAGGTCAATATTTTGGCGAATATGTTGTTTGCGTGCTTCGTTAAAACTGTTCCACCAGTCGGCGGGGGTGCGGTCGGCAAATTTATTTTTGTAAGTCGCTACAAAAGTATCGGGCAGGGCGTTATGGGTGTTTGTTTGTTGGGTTTCGTCGGCTTCGAGGTTTGGGTCGGCTAAGGCAAAATCGCGGTATTGCGGAAAATCGTTCAAGTTTTCGCGGATATAGTTGCGGCGCGAGGGGGTTAGACTTAACCATTGTTGGTAGGGGTCAAGCTGGCCAAAAATTATATCGTCAACGGCATCGGTGCTTTTGGTATTTTTAGTAGTTATATTGGGCTTGGCATTGGTGCTTGTTTGTGCTGCCGTTTGCGGGGTGTTGTCGCGAGTGGTATTACAAGCATAGGTTAGGGATATGGTTGCTACCAACCAGCTAATAAAAAACCAGCGGCCATAAATATTGCAAAAATATGTTTTCATGACAAACACAAAGGTAATATTATTTTCCATAACTACCCCAAACAAGGGATTATTTTTTTGCATCCGGTTTAGAACTTGACAAACCCGCCCCGCCCCAAAAATTTATCCGGATAAATTTGCTTAAACTTTAAACCCAACAAAAAAACTAGCGACAGAATTTTGAGTAAAATTCTTAACTTTGTAGAAACATTTATCGAAGAAATGAATTTTAATTGATTCAAAGCAAAACCAGCCAAATAAACGGCAAGAAAAATTTTGATTAACACAATATGATATGACAATAAAACCTTTAGATGGTATATTGCACCAAATTCCGGATGATATACAAGCCGCACTGGGGTTAGATGCCGATATTATTACAAGATGGAATAAACTTACCTCCATTCAGCGCAATGAGTGGATTTGCTGGGTTACCATCGTCAAAAAAGCTGAAACCCGCACAGAACACATTGACCGCATGATAGCAGAGTTGAAACAAGGAATAAGGCAACCCTGCTGCTGGCCCGGATGCCCCCACCGAAGGCCAAAAGCCGAAAAATGGTTTAAAAATCCAAAAAATACCGACTGCGCAATATAAGTTCAACATTAACCAATTTTATTTATATGTTTGCCACCTGCTAATTTTGCGCAAGCACTCATCAAAACAGCAAGCACAAGCAAAGCAAACGCAATTAAAAAATAACAATACTATGGCACTATTCAAATCGGGTAACCCGGCACTTACCGCCGACACCTTCGACAATTTAGAGCGGGTTGCCTACAAAGACAATAATGTAATGACCCTGCAAGGCACCGTCAACAAATCGGCAATACTTTTAATTGCCGTTATTGTACCGGCAATTTATACCTGGAATCTTTTTACTGCCACCAACGATTTTTCGTCAATTATGCCCTATTTTTGGACGGGTACCCTTGGCGGCTTAGTGCTTGCTTTTGTGATTGTTTTTAATAAAGACTGGTCGCCATATTTAGCACCGATATATGCAGTGCTTCAAGGGCTTTACTTGGGTGGACTTTCGGCGCTTGTAAATTCCAAATTTCCGGGAATTGTTATGCAGGCGCTTTTGCTCACGTTTGGTATTTTTGCCGTCTTACTCGTCATTTACAAATTAAAAATTATTAAAGTAACCGAAAACTTTAAACTCATTGTTGCCTCGGCCACTATGGGCGTAGCCTTATATTATATGGTAAGTTTGGGGCTTTCATTTTGGGGTGTTCAGTTGCCATTTATACACCAAAACGATATAAACGGCATAATTTTTAGCTTGTTTGTGGTGGTGCTTGCCGCCATGAATTTAGTAGTTGATTTTGATTTTATAGAACAAGGCGCCGAAAGAAGAGCACCTAAATATATGGAGTGGTATGGCGCTTTTGGACTAATGGTTACCATAATATGGTTATACATCGAAATTTTAAGGCTGCTTGCAAAATCAAGAGATAAGTAATAAGGCTCGACATTTATTCAAAGTATTTTTTCAGTTCGGCTGCGTGAAATAAAAACTCCATTTCGCACAGTGCCTTTTTAGGGTATTCCTCGTCAAAATTTCCAAGGGCAGTCGCGTTTGCCAAACCGGTTGAAAGGAAGGGTTTTAATTTTAAATAAATATCGTCGTTTTGCTTCGTATAGAACTTTTGCGTTTTTTCGTAATTTGGTATGTGTTTATTTAAGGCAGCTTCTGCACTTTTGCAAGTGGAGAAAAATTTTGATGTTTTCTCAAAATGAAGCAGAAACCAAAACTCAAGGCAAGGATTGTTTACTATTACAACAACGTTTGTAAACTTGGTGAAGAGGTTTGTTCTATATTCTTCAAACGTTTTTAGTGGCGATTTTTCTCTTTTTGGTCCTTTTTTTTCTTCGTCAATAACCGTATCGAAATCAATTATCCAAAAAACTTTTGTAAACTCTTTGTTTGCTAAGAGACTGTCTAAAAATTAAAAATTGGCATGCCAGTCCTAAAAATTGATAGGAAAAAAGTTATTAAAAGAGATGTGAATAAAAGACTATCAGTTTGACGTTTAAATAATAATTCATAGCTTTATGAAAATCAAACACATAAAGTAAAATGAAAACCTACCCAAGCAGTCTCACCGATAGTCAATGGAGTGCAATATTAGGCATTTTAGACGACAAACGGAAACGAAAACACAGTTTAAGAGAAATTTTTAATGCGCTGTTCTATTTGCTTAAAACTGGCTGTCAATGGCGCATGCTGCCGTTCCATTTTCCGTCATGGAAGCTTGTTTACTACTATTTTACCAAGTGGAAGAAGGATGGGACGATAGAACTCATCCATGAAATACTCAGGGATAAGACTCGAAAGCAAGCAGGCAGGGCTTCATCGCCAAGTGTTGGTATAATTGATAGCCAGAGCGTAAAGACAACAAGCGTCGGAGGCTTGTGCAGAGGGATTGACGGGGGTAAAAAAGTTAAAGGCAGAAAGCGGCATATTATTGTAGATACAATGGGACTACTTTTAGCGGTTGTGGTTCATGCGGCAAATGAGCATGACAGTAAATCAGCCCCAATGGTTATAGCTGACCTCAGAGGCAGGTTTTGCAGATTGGTAAAGATAGTAGCTGATGGCGGGTATAGAGGCGAGTTAATTGAAAATACCCGCAAAACGTTTGGGTGGGTGGTTGAGGTTGTAAGTAGATCGAATACAGCCTCGAAATTCGAAGTATTGCCAAAAGATGGATTGTTGAAAGAACTTTTGCATGGCTCGAAAGCTATCGAAGATTGAGTAAAGACTTTGAGTTCCAAACCGAAACGAGCCAGACAATGATCCAACTTGCCATGATAAAATTGATGCTTAATAGAATTAGAAAATAAAATTTAGACAGGCTCTAAATCACAAACTAAATCGTATTGTTCTTTTACACGTTTTTTGTTTGGAATTTCTGGTTTTATGCTTACACGAATATCCCGTTCGTTTCGTTTTAGCATTTGCAAATACCAAACCTCGGTTTCTCCATCAACCACAACGGCAAAAGCGGGGATTGTTTTGGGTACGTTTCTATTGGTTTTTCTCATGGGTTAAATCTATAAAAGTGTCGCCCAAATTAGGAGTAGCGCTTAGTTTACCAGTTTTGTAAGCGTTTAAAATATTTGTGGTGTTGCGAATAACCGTGCTGTCGAAATCGGCTAAAGAATAAACTTGGGTAGCGCTACCTTTTTGTTTATCGGTAAACCATATTGCGTCGTTTCTAAAAATGTCTTTATTGTCTAAAATTTCTCTGTTGTGGGTTGTTGCTATAAGTTGAGATTTTTTGGCATTTAAAAGAAAACTAAGCAAAAAATGCAAATACAAATCGGGGTGCAAAGAGGCTTCCAATTCATCAATAGGCAATGCTGTTGGTTTTTTGATTATATAAGCCAATAAGCCGGCAAAGCCGAGATAACGGTTGGTTCCTTGCGATTCAAGCTCTAATGGCAAAGTATATTTAGTGTTGTTTACTGTGTGCGCAACTTCAAAATAATACATGGATTCTTTGCTTCTTTCGAGGAGAAACTCCGATAATTTATTACCAAAAACACTTATGTCTCTTTCTATAATATCAATAGCAGAGATATTAAAATCCGCTTTCTTTAAAATTGAAACAACGTCAGCGTTTGAGATTTGTTTCCCAAGAATCATTCTTTTTACAAAATTATTCAACAAAGAAGTATCTTCCGGAACAATTAGTTTGAATAAATAATTTTTAAACCAATCACTAACTTCTTGCAATTCTTTAAGGTCTATATTTGTTTTCAAATACCCACCCAAAACAGTATTATTCCAAATTGTATTGGCTTCAAGTATTTTTTTTGTTGTTTTGTCAATAGAAATTTTGCTGCCAAATTCTATTTTGGCAACCTGATTCTCTAAATTGGTTTTTCGCTTAAAAATATTGGCTTTGTTGGGGTTGTAATAATACAATTCCTCAGACAAAATCGCCTTTTTTATAAATTCAACTTCATAGTAGTATTTTACCTCGTTTTGAAAAAACTCAATTGAAATAACGGAAGGTTGTTTAGGCGTATTGGGGTCAAATAAAAAAGGTTCAAAGTTTAATATATTCGTTTTTTTCTCTTGCGGGGCAATAACAAGTTTCCTCAAAAAATCAAGTGCTTTAAGTATCGTTGTTTTTCCGGATGCATTTGCGCCATAAATCAAGGCGAGTTTTAAAAGTCTATGCCCACCAATATTTACAATATAGGTATCTTCAAGATGTGTTGTTTTGTCTGCCTCAAAAGAGAGTATTTGTTTGTCTTTTATGGAGCCAAAATTTTGAATACTAAAATTTATAATCATTTTTTTCTTTTTTATATTGTAAGTGGTTGGCAAATTTACGAATAAAAAGAACAAAAAAACAAATTTTAGGTTCAAAAAATGTAAATAATTTACAAATTCTATCCATCTACGGGTGTTTTTATTTTATTTTCCGGATATTTTAAATGTTATTCGCAGTATCTTGCACTAAGCTAACTGCCAATACCTGTTAATTAAAGAAAACAAAATCCGGAATTGAACTTTCTTTAAAAATTAGTTCAACTTTTTTTAAAAAAATTCTATATTTTTTACCTTTGTTGCTTCTTCTTATTATTGCAAAGCAATATGCCGCTTAATTTGCACTTAATAACCATTGACGAAGCCGATAATTGGTACGATATTGCCGCCTCTTACTACGCAAAAGGCAATTATAGCGCCGCTATTGATGCCTTTACAAGTGCTTGGTATGTGTACGAGTTGCACCAAAACTGGCAACTTTGGGTTAAATTGGCAAACGATATTGCCGAGTGTTATTTTAATGACGGCTTGCCTGCCCAAGGCTACCATTATACCCAAATTGCCCTGCAAACGGCGCAATTACGGCTAAACCCAACCGATTTTGACTATGTAAATTGTTACTACGTGCATGGCTTGTATTTTAAAACCATCGAAGATTACAACCAATGCCTAACTTTTTTAAATAAAGGCTTGGAAGAGGCTAAACTGCATTTGACCGAAATGCCCGATATAATTGCACAGTTTAATTATAGTTTGGCGGGAGTTAATACCCGCAAAGGCAACCATAAAGAAGCCCAAAATTATTATAAATCGGCCATCGAAATTTATAGCGCCCTACTTGGCCCCGAGCATAACCATATTGCCGCCTGCTTTTTTAGTATAGCCGTATCGTATTTATACTGCCGCGACTATCAAATGGGCTTGCTTTACCTGCAAAAAGGCATTACTATTTATCAAAAAAACAACGCCCCGCCCCTGCATCTTGCCTTTGGTTACAATAATATTGCCGGCTATTATATAAATACAAATCAATATGCCGAGGCATTAACTTATTATAAAAAAAGTTTGTCCTTAAAAATTAATATTTTTGGCGCAAAACACCCCGAAATAACGTTTGCCTATCGAAAAATTGGCAGCGTTTTAGAAAGTATGGGCTGTGTAAAAAAAGCGCTACAATACCTGCACAAGTCGCTGCAAGCACCAAACAATAATTATGCTAACAGCTTTAATACATACAGACTTGTGGGCAATTGTTTGGCGCAAAAAAAGCATTACAAAAAGGCAATATTTTTTTACGAAAAAGCATTAACAATTGGAGAGGCTAATTTTGGCAGTTATCACCCTCAAACTGCTGCCATTTACCAGCAAATAGCGCAAATACAAAGCCAAACAGCGGTGGCAATAACAACAATTTTGCAAACACAGCAAAAAGCACTGCTAAGCCTTGGCAATCCACAAATACAGTTTAGCTCGTTATGGCAGTTGCCCCCAATAAGCGAGTATCAAAACGAAGCGGCATTATTAGAAGTTTTAAGCGCAAAAGCCCATTTTTTATGGTTAGCTTATACACAATGCCAGCAACAGCAGCAGCCCCAACCAATAGACAACCAACTAAATTACTTAGTGGCCGCTCTTGCCCACTACCAGTGCGCTGATGAATTAGTAAGTCAAATAAGGCAATCGTTTCGCACCGAAGACAGTAAACTATTATTGGCCCATACCGCTAAAAACATGTATGCTCATGCTGTTTTAGCTTGTTTTGAGGCACAAAATTTAATACAAACAACAAAAATATCCGGAAAAATAAACCTACAAACCGTAGCAACAAATTTAGGCTATGTTTTAAACCTAAATCCTACTGAACTTGCCTTTCATTTCTTCGAAAAAAGCAAAGCCAATTTATTATTAGCTTCGTTTAAAGAGTCAGAGGCAAAAATTAACGCCAATATTCCGGATGAATTGCAAGCCAGCGCCTATAATTTACAAGTCGAGCTAAACTATTTAGAAAAAACTATTAACGAAACCAAACAAAAAGTAGCCCAGCAAACAGATGCCGCCACCATCGAAAAACTAACAGCTAAACTAACTGAGCTGCAAAGCGTGTTTTTTGATGCCAAACAAAGTTTTGACCACCTGATTACCACTTTTGAAACCCAATACCCCGATTACTACCTGCTTAAATACCAAACTCAGCCAATTGGTTTAAGCCAACTATTAACAACAATACCACCTAACGAGCTACTTATTACTTATCAGGTAACTAATGACTATTTATATATTTTTGCCGTAACACGCGGAAAATACCAGTTTTACCGGCAAAATTACGCCTCGCACCTCCTTACAACCGCCCAACTAACCGATGCCATTGAAGATTTTTTATTGTTTGGCATTCAAGACCGGATAAAAACCGATTTTGAAACTTTAGGGTACGAGTTGTATGACCTATTATTAGCAGGCGTTTTGGCCGATTTTAACCCGAGTCCAAATAGTTTGTTGCGCATCATTCCGGATGATATTTTAGCCAAACTGCCCTTCGAGTTATTACTTACAAGCCCTTCAAGCGCCAAGCCGTACGCAGCGCTACCCTATTTGGTGCGCCAATATGCAGTATCGTACCATTACTCGGCAACGCTTTGGCATAATCAAGCAAAAAAACAAAGTTACCAAGCCGCCGCCGAGCCAAGTTTTGTGGGCTTTGCACCCGTTTATTATAATTTAAACAATAACATTAATGGCCATAACACTGCAGACAATAATATCGGTTTGCCGCCCCTACAAACGAATGAGCAAACCTGTGTTGCCCTGCCTTACTCTGAGGTCGAAGTAATGGCTATTAGCGAGGTTTTTACCAAACATAGAATACAAACACAAACGGTACTGCACCAACAAGCTACTATTAACCAGTTTAAACAGTTGGCGCAACATTACAAATACCTACATATTGCCGGCCACAGCAATATTAACCCTCAATACCCCGAACTTACCGGCATTATGTTCTCGCCCGCCGACGAAAATACCGCAAACCACCCTACCAACGATTATACAGGCGCACAAACAACCACTTATCCGTTGCTATATATGAACGAGGTTTACAGTTTGCAGCTAAAAGCCGATTTAGTGGTGCTAAGTTGCTGCGATAGCGGTGTTGGCAAAACTGCTGTTGGAGAGGGGGTTATGGCGTTAAACAGAGGGTTTTTATTTGCCGGAGCCCAAAATGTACTGTTTACCTTATTTAAAGTTTACGACCACGAATCGTATTTGCTTTGTAAAACCTTTTTTGAATTGGTTTTAAGCAACGGATACAGCTACCCCGAAGCATTACGGCAAGCCAAGTGCGCCCTTATTGCCCAAGGTAAGCCTCCGGTAAAATGGGGGGGGTACGTATTGCTTGGAACTTAATTTTAAATCAAATCCCCTAAGCTATTCTTGTGCTGCTATAATTATTGTTGTTTTTACTATAAAGGCAAGTTGCCCATTACTAAAAACGAGCCATAAGCCGAGCCATATTGCCGCCTTGTTGCGCTGGGTGTATCGGTTGCCAGTCGCAAATGCCAATAATAGCGGCCTGGTTTTAAATTAGTGGTATCAACATCAAAAACCAAGGTATTGGGTGGAATAGTTTGGGTAAACTGTAGTACCTCAGTATTGTTTACCACAATAAGTGTCAAGGCGTAATTTATTGGCTGGTTTAAAACAAATTGCACCGGTTTGTTTACCACTTTAGTATTGTTAGGTGGGGCAATAATGTGCTGACCTAATAAACTTTGTTGTTGTTGAATGCCACCGCCACTGTTATTACGGGTTGCCGATGCACCTTCTAAGTGCTCTAAGGGGGCAAACATAGCCTTAATTTCATCGGGGGTATAGGTTGCTATACTTGTTGGATAGGGTAATTCTATAGTTGTCGTATTTTGCCAACGCTGTTGCTGCTGATATTGCTGGCCCTTTGGGTGCTTAAATATAGCCGAAACTAATTTGGCCATAAATACAGTTTTAAGTAGCTCGGTATTATTAGATAAACGCTCTTCAAAATCGGTTTTTTCATTAGGGGTCATGGCTTGCTCAATATATTTTTCTATTAAGGTGCCATCTTTAGGGTCAATATTCATTGCTGAATGAGGTGGTGATTAAACAGGTTAAAAAATGTGAGTTCTTAAATTGAGATAGTGGATTAATAAAGCATCGGTTAAAGATTAAAATCATTTGCCCAGTCATCTAAAAACCGTGTGGCTTCAAGTAGTTCGGGTAGGGTTTGCGGTGCTATGTCGTAAATTATTTTTTGTAAATGTTCTGGGAACTGTTTTTGTACACTGGTTTTGCAGGCGAAATGGCGTTGCCGGGCGGTATTTGTGGTAATATTTAAAACTTGGGCAATGGTGGCAAAATCCCATTCGCATTTATATCGCCAATAAAAAAGTTGTTTACATGAGTCGGTCAGGCTTTCGTTAAATAATTTAAGCAGGTTTTGTTGTAAACTGTCAATTACGTCTTGTAGCTCGGGATTCGTATTTTCGTGGTTAGCATCATTATATTTAAACGCCGAAAAATCATCGGTTATTGTTGTGGGTAATTTCTTTTGTTTGCGGTATTGGTTGATAAATGTGTTGCGGCAAATTTTAAAAACGTAGCCAATGGGGGGCGCTTTTAGTTTTAGTTCTTTTTTTTTGAGCCGCTTTAAATATAAAGCAATGCCTTCCGAAGTAAGTTCTTCGGCAGTAGTTATTAAATCGGTTTCTAAAAAGGGCTTATTTTTTGCTAAAAATATAAGCACCTTGTTCCTAACAATATCGTGCAGTTGCGATATGTTAAGGTCGTTGTTGTCTGGTAAAAGGGACAAATGGTTAAAAAATTAAGAATCGTGTTTCCATTTAAAGTTGTACGCAAACAGGTTAAAAACGTTAGGCAATTTAAGCATTATTTTGTAAAAATCAAGCAAATTTTGGATAATTTCTATCATTACCTGCCAAATCGGAATAAAATTTGGCAAAAATATATCCGGAGTATTGGTTGGGCAGCAAGCAAAAAGTTCAATCTTTGCTTTTGTCGGCCTAATTTGCTGCCAGCAAGGGCAGGTATTTTTGTTCAATCACGTTAAAATGCCAACGTTGATGCCCCGCCAACATAAAGCCCAAGGCAAGTGGGCTATACTGAATGCCATTAAAACCATTGCCCAACTGGTGGAGCATTTGCTCGTTAAACGATTTGAACAGGGCAATAGTGCTTTTTCGGACTAAAATCAGCTCGGCCAAAAGGTCTTCAATGGTACGGGTGTTGGCGGTAGTGTTTTGGGCGTAGGCCTCTTCGTCAAAAGCAATCATGGTTTGTTTGTCGCCGCGTGCTATGGCTGTTATCCGGTAAACAAATACCCGTTCGGTGTCAATGGTGTGTTGTAAAATGTCTTTAATTGTCCATTTGCCTTCGGCATACACTTTGTTTCCCAAGGTTTTCCACTTTTCAATGGGTGCTTGTTCCAACTCATATAAACTTATTTCTAACGATTCTAACAGGGGAACATCTTTTGCCAAATTAATATACCGGTCAAAATAGGGGGGCATTTGTTTAATGTCAGATTTTTTCATTGCTGGATATTTATAATTATTTGATGTTAAAACATTGGGTATGTGTTGTGGGGCGGCGGTTTTATTTTCCGGAGAAGCGACTAAACAGTGGCAATACTATTTTGCCAATATGGTTTATAATATTCTGAGCCGAAAAAAAGTTCAATCCTTGTTTTTTCCATTTTTTTCCATTTTATACCTACCTTTGTTAGTTGTATGGGCAACAAACAGCCGGTTAAATTTGTTTTAAGACTTGCAACCTTATTTTTTTTGTGCCAAATTTTTGCCAACCAAATACACTTTATTTGCGTCTTAATTTCTTGTTTGGTGTTTTATAATTAAGCTAACGAACCATAAACCCTACCCCTTTTGCCCAAGCAGACCGCCTTATTTTCAAGGGCAATTACCTGTTTTGCGCCCCTGCCGTTACAATTTTTTAGTTTACCTGCTAAATTAATTATTATTTTCGTTTACAACCAAATAAATGCATCTACTTAAAAATATTTTTGTTTATATGAGCATTAGCAAATACGTTTATACTACAATATCTGTGTTGTTTTTTTTGTGTTTTTGCACCCAAACCCGCGCACAAACGACCTACTACAACGAGTGGATTGACTACAACCTAACCTACTACGCTGTTAAGGTAGGCAATAATGGTTTGCACCGTATTGTTAAAGACACCCTCGAAAAAATTGGATTACCCTTAGATGCCAGCCAATACGCCTTGTTTAAAAATGGCAAACAGGTGCCTATTTATGTATCGAACACGCCATTAGACAAGAACGACTATATTGAATTTTACGGCGAAATTAACGACGGTAGTTTTGACAAACAACTATACCTGAAACCCGAATATCATTTGGCCGACAAGCGCAGCCTTTTTACCGATACATCTATTTATTTTTTAGCTGTTGTGCCTTACGGCGAACACATGCGTTACCTAAAAACTGACAATATTATTGACAACCCGCCCCCGGCGCAAACGCATTTTGATTATCAGTTTACCGAAACCTATTTTAACCAGTTTTTTCCGGGCGAACCCTTCCGGAAAGTAGGTGGTCTAAACAATTACTACGGCGATTTTGAAAGTGGCGAAACTTTTATCAGCCTGAATGCTCAGTTAGACAAACCTAAAACCTTTAAAATAAAAACTCCCTCTGTTTTTTCCGGAGCCGGAGATGTGCGCCTAACCGTATCTGTAGTAGGGCAGTCAGACAATTACGCCAAAATACCCGACCACCGCATGGAACTTATTATGCACAATATTAGCTACGTCGATACCATTTTTGAAGGGAATGAAAACTACAAATTTTCGTTTTTAGTGCCCGCCGAAGATATGGTTTTAGGGCAAGACTCGATTGTGCTGAAAACCAGCGACCCCGGCGTACCCGGAAAACCCGATTACACCATTGACAACTGTGCTTTGGTTTATACCACCATCGAATACCCCCATACTTTTGACTTTAACAACCAACGCTCGTATAAATTTACCATAGACAATACCACCTCGCAATACCTCGAAATTACCAATTTTGACGGCGGCACCGCTCCCATCCTTTTTGACTTAACCAATCAACTGCGTATTACCCCCGTAAAAAATGGCAGTACCTATCAATTTTTATTACATCCGGTAAGTGGCAACGGCAGCAAACGAACGCTGTTTTTTACCAATACAACTAATACGCTGGCCGTAAAATATCACTCAACTATTAAAAACGACCTGCAAGGGTTTAATTTCACCGACTTTTCGAAGCCCGAAAACCAAGGCAATTATATTATTATTAGCCATCCTACTTTAATGCAAGGAGATGTTAATAACGTAGCCGAGTATGCGTTGTACCGCGCTAGCGATGCCGGAGGAGGTTACAAAACCGTTGTTGCCAATATTTACGATTTATACGGGCAATATGCTTATGGCATTTTTTCGCACCCAATGGCTATACGCGGGTTTATAAATTACGCACTCGAAAAATGGACGAACAAACCACAATATTTACTACTGCTGGGCAAAGGCTTAAGCTACAACCAACAGCGCACCGACCCCAATCGTTATGGCCAAAATTTAGTACCTACCTGGGGACACATGCCCAACGATGGCCTGTTTACCGCCGATTACGGTAGTTATGTTCCAAAATTAGCCACAGGGCGGGTGCCAGCCCGCACCGCCGCCGAAGTGGGCTATTACTTGGCAAAGGTAAAAATACACGAAACACCGCTGCCTTGTACTCGCGCCGACAGGCTTTGGCGCAAAAATGCGGTTCATATTGCAGGCGGCAAAGAAATTAAAGAGGCAACCTCTTTTTTAAACAACCTAAACGAGTACAAGCAAATTTACGAAGACAGTACTTTTGCCGGAAAAGTAATTCACACCTACACTAAGGCCACCGAAGACCCTATTGACATCGTAATTTTAGACACCTTAATTAATAAGGGCTTAGGCTTAATTAGTTTTGTAGGCCATGCTAGCGGTTCTTATTGGGATATGGATATTGGCCCGCCAAGCCGCTACAAAAACTACGGCAAATTTCCGTTTATTATCGCAAGCTCGTGCTTTGTGGGCGATGTTTACAACCCCCTACTTGCGCCCGACTACAAACGCACCATGTCTGAAGATTATGTGCTGGCCGACAATTTAGGCAGTATTGGCTTTATTGCCCCTGTGCAGTGGGGGTTTCCTACTTATATGGACGATTACGTGCGCCGGTTTTATAAAAACTTTTGCCGCAACATGTATTACCAGCCAGTAGGTAGCTGTATAAAAGTTGCTTTAGACTCGTTGCAAACCTATTTTCCGAAAGTTGACGGCATAAAAATTACAGCGCACGGATTTGCCTACATAGGCGACCCAGCCATAAAATTAGGTAACTCGCCCAATCCGGAATATATAATAGAATCGAACGACCAATATAACGATGTGTATTTTACACCGCTTAATCTTAACACAAACATCGACTCGTTTGCTGTTAATATAGTTGTTACCAACTTAGGCAAAGCCACCAACGACTCGCTGGCGGCCACCGTAGTACGCACCCTGCCAAACGGCACACAACAAGAGAAAACTAAAATGTTTCCTCCGGTAATATTAAGCGATACCTTACAAATTTATTTTGAAACCGGAAAACCCGAACTTGTAACCGGAAAAAACGAATTTGCCATTTATATAAACGGCAATAAATCCGTTACTGAAGATTGCTACGACAATAATTTTGTAGCCAAAAGCGGTTTTGTTTTTTCGGAACTATTAGTGCCTATTGCTCCTTGTAATTACAGTATTGTTGCCCAACCCGATGTAACACTTATGGCTTCGACGGGCAAACCCGATGCCGAAAACTTAGCCTATATTATAGAAATTGATAGTACTGCCTTGTTTAATAGTACCATTAAAAAAACGACCTCTATTACCAGCTCGGCGGGGGTATTGCAATGGAAACCCAACCTGACCTTACAAAATAATACCGTTTACTATGGCGGGCAGCCCAAGAACCCTCGCCCGGAGATGAGCCAAACTGGATTGTAAACTCGTTTTTATACAAAGAAAAAGAACCCGCCGGATGGAATCAATCACATTATTTTCAATATACAAATAATGAACTAAAGCAATTAGAGTTAAACGCAGATACCCGTAAATTTGCCTACAAAAATATTGACCACGTTTTGGCGGTGCGCATCCCTGTTGCTAATGGCTCGCCTGGGTTGATAAAAGTTGACCTTGACGTGAACTACTCGGTAGCTACAAGCTCGTGTTTAGTAAACACGTGTAACGGCGGCATAGTGTTTGCCGCTTTTGCCCCCGACGAGTACGCGCTGCCCATGACCACTAAAAACCAAAACCTAACTGCCGGATGCAATGGCATAGGCACTTATGGCAATTTGCAATGCAATTTAAAAGAAGTGAACGTTTTTGAATGGAATACCAGCGATGCCACCCAAATTGAAAACATGCTAAATTTTGTAAACAATGTAATACCTAACGGTTGGTATGTATTGGCGTACAGCGTAGGCAATCACCGCCTTAATACAACAGATAACAAGGAGCCCCTCTACAACTACAACTCGCAAATAGTTAACTTTTTTAAAACAAAGTTAAATATTAATGCCGCCGCCATTGATACCATTAAACCTAACGAGGCCTTTGTGTTTTTTAGCCGCAAAAACTACCTGTATAACGCGCATGTTAATTTAAAAAAAGAGTATTTTGGCAAAAAAGGCAACGACACTATTTGGATGGTAAAATCGGATATACCCTTTAGCGGGGGGCTAAATGTAGGCAGTATGAACGCCAGCGTTATTGGCCCAGCAAAAAAATGGCACGACCTTAAAGTTGATTACAGCAATTTAGAGGGCAATGTAAATTACGATATTGTAAGTGTTGATGTTTTTGGTGTTGATACTGCCGGCCAAGAAAAGCTATTGCTTAACACAAGCGCACAATCGCAAAGTTTATCTGGAATAAATGCCGAGCAATACCCCTTTATGCGCTTAGCTTTGCGCACCGCCGACACCCTTGCAGGCAGCGCTCCGCAATTAAACCATTGGCGCGTACATTACGATATGGCCGCCGAATTAGCCGTTGATGCCCAAAAACATCTTAGCTTTTACAACGACACAGTACAAGAAGGCGAAAAAATTAAACTCGATTTAGGCATTACCAACGCCTCGGCCTCGGCTGCCGACAGCGTTTGGGTGCGCTACACCATTATAGACCAAAATAATGTGCCGCACGTAGTAAAATACCCTAAACAACCACCCATTTCCCCCAAAACAACCTTAATAAGCCATTTTGAGTGCAGTACCGAGGGCTTTGCAGGTAGTAATATATTAATGGTCGAGGTAAACCCCGAAGGCGAAGGCAACCAACTCGAAAAGTTTAAATTTAACAACCTTATATATTTGCCGTTTTTTGTTACCACCGACAAAATAAATCCGGTAATTGATATTACGTTTGATGGTCGCCATATTTTAAACGGTGAATTAGTATCGGCCAAGCCCCAAATTGATATCCGGATGAAAGACGAAAATCTATTTTTGCCCTTAAATGATACTACCGACTACGAAATTGTTTTGCTATACCCCGATGCTAATGGTACGCCAACTATTGAGCAATTAGTGCCGTTTAACAGCCCCATGCTGCTGTTTACCCCCGCCAACCCCGGCCAAGCAGGGCAAGGCAATAATATAGCCTCTATACAAATTAACCCACAGTTTACCACCGATGGAAAATACGGCCTCGTAGTTAGGGCTAAAGACCGCACCAATAACGCTTTTGCCGGAAAAAATGTCTACAAAACACTGTTCGAGATAATTACCAAGGCAAGTATTAGCAATTTAGTAAACTACCCAAACCCGTTTACTACCCAAACCCGTTTTGTATTTACACTTACCGGCTCAGAAGTTCCTGAAAACCTAAGCCTGCAAATATTGAATATCAGTGGCCGCGTAGTGCGCGAAATTAACCGCAACGAGTTAGGCCATATTGCAGTAGGCCATAACATAACCGAATTTGCTTGGGATGGCACCGACCAATACGGCGACCCGCTGGGCAATGGGGTATATTTGTACCGCGTCATATCTAAATTAAATGGCCAAAATATGGAGCGTTATAAAACCTCTGCCGATGACTATTTTACCAAAGGCTACGGCAAAATGTATTTATTGCGGTAGTTGTATAAGTTGATATTGAGAACTGCTTTTTGTTTCTAAAGATGAACTGTTTCTAAGAAATATCTAAATCGCAATTTAATCCGGATGTCCTTTTAACCTTGTTTTAAGCTGAAACAATTTTAAAAAATATCCGGATTATTGTTTGTTTACCGCCATGCTAAATTCTAATCATCACCAGCAAACCATCCCAACCTACCCTTATTTACTGCAACGGCTGCAAAAATATTGCGCCTACCAAGAACGCTCAGAAGATGAGGTTTTGCGCAAACTTAAACTGTTACATGCGCCCCCACAAATAGCCCAACAAGTTTTACGAGACTTAATAGCCGATGGCTTTGTAAACAACCAACGATTTGCCAAAGCCTTTGCGCGCGGGCATTTTAAGCTAAAAAAATGGGGACCGGCTAAAATTACCGCAGCGCTAAAAATGCACAAATTACCTGCCAGCTTAATTAAGGAGGCATTAGAAGAAGTGGTGCAACAAACCGATACACAAAACAATATAGCACTACTTGCTACAAAAAAATGGGAGTCGTTAAATAAAACCAACGACACCACAGCACAAAAACGGCTTAAATTATTGCGTTTTTTGGTAGGCAAAGGTTATGCAACTGCCGAAGCAATAGCTGCTATTGAACAGGTACTGCGCTCGCAAAATTTAGATAACCAACCGTTAGACGACGAGTAAAACAAGCAGTTAACGAAACACATTGCCTTACTAGTTATGTGCTATTCGGTTTTGCCTCGTGTAAGAAATACTTTTTTAGGAACGAGATGCAACCATTTTTTAAAAATACTACCTTTATGGCACAAAACAAGTTGCAATTTGTTTACTTGTTTGGCAAAAAAAATCCCTTTGACGAAGTTATTTAGCAATCAAAATGCATGAATAATGCCCTGCACTTAATTGAAGCCTGCCTGCGCAACGACCGCACCGCCCAAAAACAACTGTACTTGCAGTTTAAAGACAAACTGTTTGTGCTTTGCTTGCGCTATGCTAATTGCCATGACGATGCCGAAGATATTTTGCAAGAGGGTTTTATTAAAATTTTTAGAGATTTACACCAATATAAAGGCGCCGGAAGTTTAGAAGGATGGATGCGGAAAGTAGTACTAAATGTTGCCTTACAATATGTAACAAAACAGCGAAAACTAAAATTTGAATCGGAAGACGAGTTTATGGACAACAACAATTGGGAGGACACCCAAACTGAACAGGAAAATGACCTTTTTAACGAACATTTGGCAAAAGGATTGATACAATTAATGCAAAACATGCCGGTAGGTTTCCGGACGGTATTGAACTTATATGTGTTAGAAGGCTACACGCATCAACAAATTGCCGACCAATTAGAAATTTCGGTTGGCACCTCTAAATCGCAGTTAAACCGCGCAAAAAAACACCTGCGCGAGGCGCTGCATAAATCGCTAACTAATTAATTCCTACAACTATTAAATCAACTACATGGACGATAATTTACAAAATATGCCCAATAGCAATAATTCTGATTTTAACTCTAATATGCCAACTGACAGGTTAGAGGCATTTTTGCAAAAAACCATAGAAAACTATACCCAAAGCCCAAGCGCCGATGTTTGGGACCGTATAGATGCCGGATTAGATTTTTTGCCCCCTACACCTGCTACTAATGTGGTGCCGAATAATCCAGTTTGGCAGGCCATTGGCACAACCAAAGCATGGCTTGCGGGTAGTACTATTGCTGTGTTAGCCGTATTTGTGGGACAATACGTGTATTTGAACCAAAAAATTGCCAATTTACAAACACAAATAGAACATCAACAAGAACAACAAAGTATTAGTGCCAGCCAACAAAATGTACCCAATAACACATTTACAAACGAGCTACAACAGCCTGCCGCAGCAAACTACCCGCAAGCACAACAACCAACCTTAACCAACTTTTACGACAACAATACTACAGGTTTAAACACAACTGCCGCCCAACTCTTAAATCCGGCTAATGATAAAAAACTAAAAAACACTAATTACAACAAAGAAAATCAGTTCGCACCCGCCGAATCCGGAAAAACAACTACTAATTACAGCCCTCTAAATATAAAACCTAATATTAATTACGAGGCTGCGGCAGCACAACAAACTGCCAATCCAATAAGTACCGACAGTTCGAATAAAAATAACACCTCAAACAAAGACAATAATGTTAAAAACGAGTCAAATAACAAGGCCGCAAATACAAATCCGGAAATTGACGCTGATGCCATTTCAATAAATAGCAACCAGCCAGCAGCAAACAGCAATACACTGCCCGAAAAAACACCGGCAACGCCCAATTTAGACGAAATAACTCAGAAAACTGATAAAACAACTACTGAAAATGCAGCAGCAACAAGTACCGGCAACAATACAGTAAGTAGCAACAACGAAAAAACAAACAATTTGTCCGAAAATAAAACAAAGGCCGTAGCTGATGAGGTTAGTTCAGAAAATAAAAATGTGGTTTTTGCAAAGCTGCCCCCCCAACAAAAAGCAAACTGGCAATTAGGCGTGTATGGGCAAGTATTACAAACTACCCAAACAATGTCACCAAACATTAAGTTTATTATGAATGAACAGAACAGCAACGACGGAGGCCAAGAAGACACAAGTAAACCACAACATCACCACCACAATGAAATCAAACTGTTGGCGGCTAATAAAATAACCGGACAAAAATATGGGTTTGCCGTATTTGCACGGTATAATTTTGCGCCAAAAGAAAATAAAAATCACAACTTTTTTGTTGAAACGGGTGGCAATTTAACCCAAACTGTTTACGAAAAAAACCATACGCCGCAACTTAAATTTAAAGACCGAAAAAAAAGCTGGTATTATCCGTATGGCTACCACGTTTATAGTTTTGATTACGAGTTGTTTACACCAAGCGGGTCAGTTGATGTTAATATTTACGCCAGTAAAAAAACTCCATACCAAGATATTGATGAAAATTTGCCCATAAAAATGAACCTTAGTACAAAAGAAACACAACAAAATTTAAGCATTCCGTTACAGGTGGGCTATCAATTACAAGGGCATAAACTTGGCGTTCTACTTAAAACCGGAATTATTGCCAATATTTTACTTAAAAACAATTTACAAGTAACAACGCCAAACTTAGAAAACAACGAGTTAATTGCCAATCAAAAATATTTTTACACCAAGGCATACAAAAATGAAGCAAAAAAAGTTGATATTGGCTTTGCAGCCTCGGTGGGCGCTAACTGGCATATTACCAAGCGCCTTTCGCTTGAGGCCGCGCCTGTTTTTACCACCAACCTAACAAAACGCAACAATGCCAACAGCCTTACAGACCTTCGCGAATGGGCTTGGGGTGGGCAATTGGGCTTAACATTGGGTCTGTAGTGTTATTGACAGACCTGGCAAAATATAAGAAATAAAGCAAGAGCAACCCTAACTTTAACTATATTTACCCTTTTTCAAACCAACCACACCGCACAGAGGCATACACGCCCTCATTTTTCATCCGGAAGAAAAAAAATCAAAAATATTAAATAAATTCATCAAATAATGCTTATGTTCAAACAGCAACAAATTTTATATGTTTTGGCCACTTTGTTTGTTTTAAATATCTTTACTACAACCAATGTTTTGGCTCAAAAATGGCCTAAAGAATTAATTTATAACTCCAGCCAACACACCCTTAGCTACGGCGGAGCCTCGCCTACCGAAGGCTTGTATGCCATTGACAGTATCCGCAGCTTATACCTTCAGTTTGACCAAGCTAATTACTGGACAACTTTAACCAATAACTATAAAAATAAAATTGACCTTACGGCTACTTTAACCGTAAATGGGCAAGTTTACGATAGCGTTGGTGTGCGCTTTAAAGGGCAAACTTCATATAGTCAAATTAAAAATAAACAAAAAAAATCGTTTAACCTTAGCATAGACTACGCCGATGATAAGCAAGATTTAATGGGCTATACCACCCTAAACCTAAACAACTGCTACGAAGACCCTTCGATGATGCGCGAAGCATTTTACCTAAACCAAATCCGGAATTATATCCCTGCAGCCAAGGCCAATTACGTGCAACTGTATATTAATGGCGAAAGCTGGGGCATTTACCCCAATGTGCAACAACTCAACAAAAAGTTTCTTAAAGAGTGGTTTTTAACCAATAATGGCACCAATTGGCGCGCCGACGTTCCAGACGGTATGGGGGGCGGCTTTCCTGCGTGGGGAGACGGCACCGCCGCTTTTAACTATTTAGGCAACGATACCACCGAATATCAAAAATACTATACCCTAAAAAGCACCGAGGAAACGGACCCTTGGGATTTTTTAGTAACCGCCTGCCATGTTTTAGATACCGTTAAAAACAATAATGCCGAAACAGTTTTGGCAAACTACTTTGACCTTGACCGCACGCTTTGGTTTTTGGCTTGCGAAATTGTTTTTGCCGATGACGATAGCTATGTATATAAAGGAAAAATGGATTATTACTTATACCACGATGTTGAAACCGGCCGGATGACCCCATTAGAATTCGATGGCAATAGCGCCTATTTTGAAGAGGCAGTTGATAAATGGGGGCCTTTTTATAATGTTAATAACAAAAATTATCCGCTACTTAACCGTTTGCTAAATGTTAAAAGCTTGCGCCAACGCTATTTGGCACACATGCGCACCATCCTCGAGACATCTTTTGACCCCGACAAAGCCGCCGCCGATATGGATGCCTTCGCCCAAAGAATTGACCAATATGTTAAAGACGATACAAAAAAATTATATTCCTATACCCAGTTTACAAGCGAGGTTAAATCTCTTAAACAATTTGTTGAAGACCGCCGTGATTATTTAATGGGCAATACCGAGCTAAAACAACAAGGCCCAGCCATTGCCGATGTGGCCGCATACACTAATAATTATTTATGGCAACAGCCCACTAATACACAAACCGTAACAGTACTGGCAACAGTAACAGCAACCGATGACGATATTGACGGAGTTTGGCTGTATTACAGTAATAATGTAGTAGGTAATTTTACCAAAACCGCCATGTTTGACGATGGTATGCACAACGATTTACAGGCAAATGATGGAATTTTTGGCGCAACAATACCCGAACAAGAGGCAGGTACTTGGGTTCGTTTTTATGTGGCCGCAATAGCCGCCAATACTTACAATACGGTTAGCTATAACCCGCCAGGTGCCGAGCATAACGTTTATGCCTACTCGGTGCAACTCTCAACCGATGCCCCGCAACTAACTATTATTGACGAGAGCCAACCAATAGCAGCCTACCCAAATCCGGCTGGCCAAGTGTTATATATAACAACACCTCAAGCCAATAATAGTACAAACACGCAAACTGCCAGTACAAATCAGCAGTCAAATATTCAAATTGTAAATGTATTGGGCCAAATCCTATACAGTAACCCCTATTTGCCAATGCAAACCTTAACCGTAAATACCCAAGATTGGCCTTCGGGGGTGTACGCAATAAAAGTTGGCAACTGGTCTCAAAAAATATTGGTAGCACATTAATTTATAGCTGGTGTGGCTGGTGGCTGTTAGCTGATGGCTGATGGCTGATGGCTGATGGCTGATGGCTATTGGCTTAATACCGGGGTAGTTCGTTTGGCATAGACCGGTCTTTAAGGCGTAAAAACTTTTCGGTTTCCTGTTCAATAAACAAGGCTTGTTCGGCATTTTTTAATCCGGATAATAGTTTTGTTGTTTTGCCATCTTTTAGTTGCATCATTACCCTAAAAGCATATACCGGATTATTGTTTTGCTTTCCCATTTCGTATGTTTCGCTGTATAATTGCGTAATATCGCGTGCATCAAAAGTTTTGTTTCGGTTTATCCAGGGCAAGGGTTCATGTACTACGGTAATTTCGTTGCTGCGTATCGAAATTGTTGAGGTATTGACCATGCTGGCTATAAGGTAATAGTCTATAATTATTGCAACCAATAGATGAATGCTAATAAATGCAAAAATAATATATTCGCCGGTAAACAATGCGGCAGCAACAAAAATAGCCAATACGCCGTTCCAAATTAGGGCAAACAGCACCAAAAAAACTGATATGGATTTACGCCACGAAAAATATAAATTTAACTCGTTGGTAAGTTTTAAAATTTCGAGGCCAAAGGGTAAAAAAACTTCGAGGCGTTGTAGCGGTGCGCTTGGGCTTGCTGACGGGGGCAACACTTGCTCGAGCCTGAAAAACGAGTGGCAGTTGTCGCATTTGCCAAATCCCGTGTTTATATTTATATTTTCGAATGGTACCGGTTTATTGCAGCTTGGGCAATTGGTTGGTTGCATAAACAAAAATGATGCGTTTAAAGTAATTGACAATTAATAATTAACAATGAATAATGCAATAAGTGAAGTGGTTTATTATCAGGCACTTACCACAAACAGTAGTATAAACTAATTTTAGCGAACCACTTAACTGTTAATAGACGTGTTTATATTTTTTTGCCTGCTGAGGCCAAACTAATTATCCGGCTGTGCTTTTATTACTTGCTTATCATATAAAATTTAGCTTCGTTATTTTCAAGCTGGTATAAATTACCGGCTTCTAAGCGCACATCTATTACATTGTTGCTTCGGGGTATGGGTACAATTTCTTTCTGCAAAGAAGCGGGAGAAATAATGGTAAGTTCGCCGTTATTATAAAACACTAATTTATCGTTAATTACCTGAAAACCTTTAAGGTCGTACACATCAATATCGGTATTAGAAATAGACGAGTAGAACGTGCCAAATATATCGAACATTAAAATACCCAATTCGGGCACATTTAGGTAAATTAAGCCATTGCTTTCGGTTAAAAAATTCGGGTTAAGGGTTACACCCAATAATTGCCTTAAATCCATACTTTTATGAATAACCTCGTAGTTGTTATTTATTTTTTTAAGCCGTTGTTCATTTTGGTCAAACACCCAAAAATAGTTGTCATCTGACAAGCAAGCCGCCGATACACTACTAATACCAATATTTGGCAGTTTAAATATACGTTTGTTGTTCATGCGCATATCTAACATAACTACGGTAGCAAATTCTTTGTAAAAAACCAAAATATTAAAGGGGGTTTTGGCATCTACAAAAGCTGCGGGGCCGTATTGGGTTTCGCTGTACACGCCGGTTACGTTGCCCGTTGAGTCGTAGCGCATTACTTGGTTTTTAGACGTAATAAAATAGGCGTTTTTTAAAAAATCGGTCGTAATAAAATTAGCTTTTAGCGGTACGGTATTTATTAATTTAAATTCGTCGTTATTGCTGCTGTTGCTATTGCCATTATTACTGCCGATATTAATAGCCGACATGACGGTATTTTTTTGTGTTGAGGCAAAAGAATCACTACCTGCGGCTAAATTATATCCGGATAAAAAAAGAACTGCCACACCCAAATAAAGGTATTTTACTAAAAGCATCCGGAAAAAAATGGTTCTCATGATATTTAGTATTAAAAATATTCAGTACAAAGTTATTATTTATTTAAATCAAAACCATAAAACTGCTTTATGGCTTGTAGGTATATAGTTGCAAGTTTTGACCATTGTAAACAGCATAAGTAAAATGGGTTATCCAATCGCCTAAATTAATGTATTGGCAAGTTGGGCTTAAAACTGTTGTTTGTGGGTGGTGTTGATGCCCAAATACAAAAAAATGAATGTGCGGATTTGTTTGTAAAGTAGTTTGCGCATAATTTATTAATCGGTTGCTTTCAGCAGATAATAACTGTTCAATTTTTTTTTGGTTATGCTGCCTACTTTTAGTCGAAAAAAAATTGGCCAGCCCAATAGCAATATCCGGATGCGACACGCGCATAAGCCATTGGCAAAAACGGTTGGTAAAAAGCCATTTTTTAATCCATTTATAGCCAGTATCGCCGGGGCCAAGCCCGTCGCCGTGCGCAATATAAAAATTATGATTGCCAATGGTTTTAATAACCGGTTGCGAAGAAACGGGTATGTTCAGTTCTTTTTCAAAATAGCCAAACATCCACAAGTCGTGGTTTCCAGAGAAAAAGAAAATAGGCAAACCAGCATCGCGCAGTTGTGCCAACGCACCTAACACACGCACGTACCCGCGCGGCACTACTGTTTTATATTCAAACCAAAAATCGAACAAATCGCCCACAATATACAACTCGGTAGCGTTAGGTGCAACCTCTTTTTGCAGCCATTGTACAAAAAGTTGTTCGCGCACAAGGCTTTCGGCATGGTTGGGGCTACCTAAATGCAGGTCGGAGGCAAAATAAATCAAAAAATATAAGTATAATTTTAATTTAATCGAGAGAGAGAGGCAAACAACTAATAAGGCAGGCACAGTTTAGTCCCTTTTGTGTTACTTAAACACAGCCCTGTTTAGTTCGTTAATTTACGGTAACATTTTTCGATATTTTATCGCTCGATGATAAATTGCCCGACCCACAACTTACTGGCTCAAGTACAAAAGTAAGGCTATAACTTCCCGAACTTGTGCCAAAAGGTATTACAATTTGGTCAAAAAACAGTTGCCCGCTTCCCGATATTGCGCCGGGGGCAAAGGCATCTAATTGAGGGTCGCTGTTAGTATTTAGGTTGCCATCTTTGTCTAAGTAAACCGAAATTGAGCTTTTTATAACATTGTCGTTGGCGTTTGTTAGGGCAGTCCCCGAAAGGGTAAGGGTAGCTGAAACATCGCCGCCGGCGGCAACCGTGCTGGGGTTTATTGTTACCGATTTAAGACTAAGGGTGCAGGTGTCGTCTGTGGTAGCGGTGGGGTCGCAGCCGCTAAAAATGAATAATACGCCAAGTCCCAATAAAAAAACTTTTTTATAAAACTGATTAAAAAAGGGCATGATTTGTGTTAAATTACAATAATTAGTTAATTAATTAATAAATAAAAAGCAAAGGTAGTGTATCTTGTCAATATTAACGTGAATTCGGAGCTAAGCTATAAAAAATAGGGGGATTAGTATAGTTGATAGGAATAAAAACAGGAGCATAGTTATCTTTGTAGTGTCCAAAACTGCAAACAATACTACCCCCTGTTTTTATGAAGTCAAAAGATACAAAATTTGATGTGTCCATGTTATTTGAATTATTTTTTTGTAGATAATGCCTGTTTGCTGATGCAACAATGGGTTGCTCAGCATTGGCTTAGCGAAGGTAAAACAATGCCTGGCCTCGTAGTGTGCCCAAAATTTCGGAAAGTGAGATACTTACGATTCTGATTTTCTACCACTATTCGGGCTATAAATGTTTTGAATATTACTATAAAGCATTGGTTTTGAATGACTTAAAGACCTATTTTCCTACTGCCCCATCCTACAACTATTTTATAGAGTTAATAGAACGGGTTGCTCTTCCTATGGCGATTTTAGCCAAATTAACCTGCCAGCAAGCAGAAAAAAAAGGAATTTATTACATAGATGCCAAAGCGCTACCTGTTTGTGACATGCTGCGAGCCAAGCAACATAAAGTTTTTGCTCAAACCGCCTCGAAAGGAAAATCTTCTATGGGGTGGTTTTCGGCTTTAAGCTCCACCTGATAGTCAATCACAAAGGACAAATCGTGGACTTTGCTTTGACTACAGGACAGGTGGCAGACAATAGTAAAGACCTCTTAAACAAGCTATTAGAGAAAATATCAGGCACATTGTTTGGCGATAAAGGCTATTTGACTACCTTATGGAACAACTTTTTTGAAAAAGGACTAAAAATAATTACCAAAGTCAAAAAGAATATGAAAAACAGACTAATGTCCTTAGAAGAAAGGCTCTTATTGAAAAAAAGACCTATGATTGAAGCCATTAATGATATTTTGACCCTCGGTTTTTGACTTAGAACATACCAGACACAGAAAACCACAGAATGCTTTTGTCCATATAGTCGCTAGCTTGGTAGCCTATCAGTTTTACCCCAATAAACCTCAAGTAGATCTTGCTAAAATTTACTAAGTAAATCTCCGAACTCACGTCAATATTAGCAAAGCAACAAGGCTGCTGGCAAAAATGGTTAGTTTAAACACACACAAAATACCATCATAAGACTTAGTTTTGATGCACTAATTTAATATTATCAAAATAAAAATTAGCAGTTGATAGGCTATCAGGCAGGTTGCCCGTTATCGCTATCCGGATGTTTTTACCGCCATTAGCCAATACATCAGTAACCGAGTTACCCATATTGGCATAAATTTTATTCCAAGTAAGTTTATCGTTTACAAACATTACCGGATAATTGTCAACATCGCCCGTTTTTTGGAAAAAAATTAAGGATATTTGAAAAGGAGCTTCGCAACGGTAGTGTAATTCTAAAAAAACAGGTTTTCCGGCGGCGGGCAAATTGTAGCTATCAATGGTAGCAATTACAAATTGGGGGTGCTGCGGCGTTTAGGCTTAGCTTGGCACTTCGGTTACCTTCAAATACTTCGTTGGGATTTTCAGTTATTAAAAGCGGCACGCTATCATTAAGTGTTTGAAAATCGTTACCCAATTCAAAATCGCCCAAAAAATCAAAATAAGTCGGAAAATTATTATAGGTAAAATTTGGCGTTAAGGTAACCGTTTCAAGCGGTGTTAAACTTACGGTGTTTTCCCAAGCGGTAAAAAACGGGTAAATCAGTCGCCAGTCGTTGCGCCCACTATTGGCTACGGCAGCTTGGATAATAATATTGCGGTTTCCGGTTTCAATAATGGGTATGGTAGCTGGCAGTTCGTAAACACCTTGTAATACGTTGTTATTATACAACCAAACCGCTTCTATTTTTTGTTGGGCGGTGCCTTGTGTGGGTTCGGCGGTAAACAAGGTAGAATCAATTTTTATATACGCCGGCAGAGGGTCTTCGTTGGGCGTACATTGCGGCAGGCATAAAATTAGCAATAGCAGCAGCAACAAAAAGGCAACGGGGGTCAGTGTTTTTTTTATCCGGATAAAAAATGGTATTGTGGTTAGCATGGTCTTAGTTTCGGTGCAGCAAATTATTTATGTTATTTCGTAAAATCAAATAACAATATATGCGGCAGGTGGGTTCTTAAATTTTTTTTTAATGCAATTGCCTGTGCTGTTTTTTTATTCTTTTCGCATTATCACAATATACTCGTTATTCATTGTTTCGTCTTTTTTTCCTGTTTCGTTTGTAGGGCTATTTTTGCTTGGCATACGTTTATTAGGAATATTACGAATAATAGTTTCAATATGTAAAAAACCTTGATTTTCAAAAAAGTCTTTGGTTATTTCGTCTGTCGGCAAAACTTCACCTTTTACTTTTCTATTCCCTACGACATAACAAGCATAACCACCTTTTTTGATAGTTTTGGCTACGTTTTCAATAGACTTTTGATAGTCGCAATAAAACGAAGAAACTTCTTTGGCTCTTTTTTCGTCTGCCGATGCAATTTTTTCAAGGCTTTCTTTAAGTGCCAAACTGTCAAAATTACAAACTTCTTTTTGTCTTTTACCACCCATTAAGTTATTGTCAATTTGGTTGGCATTTTCTACACCTAACCATTCGTTGGCAAGTCGTGAAAATTGCCCATAGGCAACAGTTGTGCGGCTATCTCCATAAGGCGGTGAAGTTACAACAATATCAATACTTTCACTTTCAATATGCTGCACTCCATTACTTGTATTAAAATCATAGATTTGTGAATTTGCATTTTTTTCTTGTCCTAAAAATGCATTTAGACCTTTATGGTTTCGAGCTAATTTGCTCTGCATTAAGCCAAATACATCCGGATTGAATCTTTGCATCTGTTCAGCGGTCATTCTGAAAAGTTTAAACTCGCTATTGCGTGTAAAGCTACTTTCTCTTACGGTTTCGCTAAATGCTATTTTAAAAAAATTGCTTATGCTTTGCTCTTCTATTTTGTCAATGAAAGTTTTAATAATAGCTAATTTTTCTTGTACTGCCCTATCAAACCAAAAATCAATATTTTTTATTTCAGGAACTACTACGCTTACCGTATTGAAATTAAACAACAAGCTAAACATATAATCATTAAAATCTTTGAGATACAAATCTAAAATTTGTAGATTTATTTTGGTCGTTTTTGTTTTTGCAATAAGTCTTGCCAATGGGTTTAAGTCTGTACCAATAGCGTTAATTCCTTTCAAATTGGCTTCTACTAAACTCGTTCCTGTACCACAATAAGGGTCAAAAAGCAAATGACTATCTTCACCGTATTTTGACAAAATACGTTCTGCAATTTGTGGTATCATCATAGCGGGGTAGTTGTGGTAGCAATGCGTAAATTGCTTGGTATTTGCCCCTACAAAGTCCCACGAAAAATCTGTATATTTTTTCTCGGTTAGTATCATTTGTAAAGTGTTTTGAGGTCTGATACAATTTTTGAAAACTCGTTGATAGGCGATTTGAACTTACCCGATTTGGTAAGATACACAAAATCAAAGAAATTCAACATTCCTATTTGCTGCGGTTGCGTAATTTCGTCATAAAAATTAGTCGTGATGAAACCTACCCTAAAATCCGCTTTTACTTCAAAACTCAAACCGTATTTTTGTTTGATTTGCATACAGTCCTTTGATGTTGCAATGTCCATTAAAAGTTTCCATTTGTAGGTTTGCCCCACTCTTTCTCTCAAAGATGTTTTCATTGAGAAAATTAATACAGGTGCTTTTTCTAATTTTTTGTTGTGGTATATCATCAAATCCACATCTGGTTTTTGAACGTCATCGCCTACTTGTATCGTGGCGTAATCTTCTATGAGTTTATGTTTTTTGGGTTTAAGTGTTATCACCAAATCTTTGTTTATCAAACCTTCATTCTGCAAATAAATTAACGCATAAGCCACTAAACATTGAAAACCATTTCCTGCAACCGCTTTTCTCGTCTGTGAAGCGTCATTTATTTCGCCACTTTTGATACGTTTTTGGATAATTTTCTCAACTTCCGCAGTTGATTTTTGCATTATATCCGTCAAACACGAGATGGCTTTTTCTGCTCCTACCTCTTTCACTTTTTGCTCAAAATTCTTTTTAATAGGGGCAAAATAGTATCTTCCCTTTACATCTTCAAAGACTTTTTGGTTGGTTTCAAGCATTTTATTCAGTTATTATTGCTATTAGAATATTATTAAACGTTAATTGTACACCAATGGTTGCACTTGGTTTTGTTGCGAAATTATTTGGCAAATTTGGTCTGAAAGGTGCATTGCCTTATAGGCAGTTGCCAAATTGACCAAAGGCGGCTCGTGTTGGTTGGCAATAGCGCAGGCAAAAGCCGTTAACTCTTGGGCAATAGCATTGTGGTTGGTAATTTTTACTTCAACCGGGGTATGCGTATTTGGTTTTTTACCGGTTAAATGCCAGTAACTCAATTTTTGATGCAGTAGATCGGCCTTAAAACAAGTTTGGTTATCCATTAATTTAAAACCCCTAACGCGGTGCTGGGCACATCGGTTGGCTTCGAGGTTGACTTCAAAACCGGTATCAAAAATTAAACGTACATGAGCTATGTCAAGGGTGGGCGTTACTACGGCCTCGCCGGTGGCCTCAATAAACACCACCTCGGCTGTTTTACCCGCTATGGCAAAGGCAAGGTCTAAATCGTGAATCATTAAATCATGCACTACCGAAACGTCGGCACCACGCGGAGTAAAGGGGGCAATGCGCTGCGCCACCATTTTTTGGGGTTTAAAACTGCCCAAATGCGGCATCAACGCAGTAAATACGGGGTTAAACCGCTCAACATGCCCCACCTGAATTACTAAGTTTTTACCCTCGGTTGCCTGCAACAAAGCGGCGGCTTGTGTTTCGTTGGCGCACACCGGTTTTTCAATAAAAACATGTTTATTGTTTTCAATGGATAGCAAAGCCAGGTCAAAATGTGTAGCCGTAGGAGATGCCACTAAAACGACATCAACAGCTTGTACTAATTCAAGTGGATGATTAAAGCCGTGTAGCCCCAACTCGCGGCTTGCATATTGTGAAGCCGATTCATCGGGGTCGTAAAATCCGGATATCCGGAACCACTGCGGCATTTCTTTCAATAACTTAACGTGTATTTTGCCTAAGTGTCCTACACCAAAAATTCCGATTGCTATTGGCTTTAAATTATCAGTTTTAGGCTTCATAGTGGCTTTTGCCCGGTTTTTTTATAAAAAACAAACAAAGATACGCTTTTTTTGCCTGCATAGCCGCCCTTAATGGTTTGCTACCACCAAAATTACCGTATTTTTGTGCCTACTACTATGCACACTGCCAACCAACATAAAACCATAGCTTTTTACACTTTGGGCTGTAAGCTAAATTACAGCGAAACCTCGTCGTTAGGACGGTTGGTTAACCAGGCGGGTTTTCAAATTGCTGCTTTTCATGAGGCGGCCAATGTATATGTAATTAACACTTGTTCGGTAACCGATAATGCCGATAAAAAATGCCGAAAAGTAGTGCGCGAAGCGCTTAAATACAACCCCAACGCCTTTATAGTAGTGATAGGCTGTTACGCCCAGCTAAAACCTACCGAAATTACCCAAATTGAAGGGGTTGATTTGGTTTTGGGCGCCGCCGAAAAATTTAACTTGCCTGCTCATTTAACTACCTTAACCAAACAACCAAAAGGGCAAGGCCGCGCCGTAGCAGGCCATATAACCGAAGCTAATTTTTTTGTCGATGCCTTTTCGATTGGCGAACGCACCCGCTCATTTTTAAAAATACAAGACGGGTGCAATTATAAATGCGCCTTTTGTACCATACCCTTAGCACGTGGCAGCAGCCGCAGCGACTCGGTAGCTAATATTATTAAAAATGCCCACGAAATTGCCGCAATGGGCGTACAAGAAATTGTGCTTACCGGTGTAAATATTGGAGATTATGGCCATGCTGTTTTTTCCGGAAATCCGGATGAGGCCGCAGTATTGTCCTCTAATTTTTTCGATTTAATTAAAACTTTAGATGCCGAAGCGCCGGTTCCACGCATCCGGATATCTTCTATTGAACCCAATTTATTAACCGACGAAATTATTGATTTTGTAGCTGAATCGCGGTGCTTTATGCCTCATTTTCATGTTCCGCTACAAGCAGGTAACAACCAAATCTTGCAATTTATGCGCCGCCGCTACCAACGCGAGCTTTATGCGCAGCGAGTAGCCCGCATTAAACAACAAATGCCACACGCCTGCATTGGGGCAGACGTAATTGTTGGCCACCCCGGCGAAACACAAGCACATTTTTTAGATACCTATAATTTTATTAACGAGTTAGACGTATCGTATTTACACGTGTTTACCTACAGCGAGCGCCCCAATACCCACGCACTAACCTTAAAACCGGTAGTGCCCGCCAGCCAACGCCAGCAACGCAGCCAAATGTTGCATATTTTAAGCGACAAAAAACGCCGCTTTTTTTATGAACAACACCTTAAAACAACTCGCCCGGTACTTTTCGAGGCCGAAACAGACGGCCAAACCATGAACGGCTTTACCGACAATTATATTAAAATAACCACCCCTTACGACCCACTTTTAGTAAACGAAATCACCACCGTGGGCTTACACCAAATTGCCCCCGATGGCACTGTTTTAGTCGAAAACGAAGTAGGGGTTCTATAATTTTTTGTTTACTTCCTAAACGTTAACATTTCTAACATAAACCCATGGATAATATTGTTAATTTACTACTTGCTTATGGCCTACCCATTTTGCTTATTGCCTTAGCTGTGTTTGTGCTTTTTTATTATGTTCCTATGGGTTTGTGGCTGGCAGCATTTATGTCGGGGGTAAATATTTCGCCGCTGCGTATGTTAAGTATGCGTATTAGAGGCGTACCGCCCGATAAAATAGTGCGAAGCCTTATTACTGCAAAACAAGCCGGATTAAATGAAATAACCAGCTCTTCTTTAGAAAGTCACCACCAGGCAAAAGGAGACGTAGATAAAGTGGTAAGTGCTATGGTGGCAGCAAAAAGTGCTAATATTATAGGGCAAATTCAACAACAATTTAGTTTGCCTACCGAATACCAAGCGCAGCTACGCTTATTTGAAATACTAAAAGCCATTGATTTAGCCGGGCATAATGTGTTGGAAGTAGTGCAAACAGCCATTAAACCAAAAGTAGTTTTGACTACAACAGTGCGAGGGGTTGCCAAAGATGGTATTGAGCTAAACACAGAAGCAAAAGTTACTATCCGCGCGGAACTTACCCGCTTTTTAGGCGCGCCGGGCGAAGAAACCATTATTGCCAGGGTTGCCGAAGGTATCGTAAGCGAAATAGGCTCGAGCGAGCGCCACAGCACTGTACTTGAAAGCCCTGAAGTTATTGCCGATGCTGTTGAGCGCGATTATTTTTGTGATAAAAATACCGGATACAAAATTTTATCAATAGACATTGCAACCGTTAAAGTGGGCGATAATATAGGCACCCGCCTTCGCCGCGAAGCCGATGCAGTAGCCCGCTTAGAAGCCGAAACACAAGCCGAAAAAAGCGCTTAGAAGCCATAGCCTTAGAACAGCAAATGAAAGCAAAAGCCCAAGAAGCCCGTGCCAACGTAATACAGGCCGAAGCCGAACTGCCGCTGGCAATGGCCGAAGCCCTGCGAAAAGGCCAACTTGGTGCACTTGATTTTTATCGCCTGCAAAACCTAAAAGCCGATACCAATATGCGCGAATCTATATCGCGCACCACCACAGACGGTAGCAACAAAACCCCCTACAGCGATACCTCTGGCGATTGATTTATTTATTTCTCCGATGGATAATCCCCCATTCGTAGTGCTACCCTTTATTATTAGGTTTTTGTTGTAAATTACTGTCCGGCGCCCCAAATAAAAAATTGGCCGCTACACCGAAAATTATTCTCTGCGGCAAATATTGCATAAGTATAAAAACCATTGGCGGGCAACTCAATATTGTTTAAAGCAGTACTTGTATTTTGTTGTAATTGTAAGTTTTGGCTAAAAACTGTTTGCCCTAATTGGTTATATATTTGTAGTTTTGCAAATATAGGTTTTGTAGGCAAGTATGCCGATGTTTGCAACTCCCACGCTCTATTATTGTTGTTTGATATTTGCAAAGTACATGGGCAGATGCCCAAAGCGACATCCTTATTTTTATCCGGAAAAATGGTTATGCCGGTACTAATCTCCGGAACGGGCAAAGCTTTAGTGGTATAAATATGGTATTCGCCCGGATTTAAGGTTATAGTAGCCGTTAAATCGGTTACGTTTATAGTTGTGCCGGTAAAATAGTCGTACCAGATGCCTGTTTGGTTAAAATTAGGAACAATATTGCCCACTTTTATATCAAAATTGCCTATTACCACCACATCCATACTTGCGTGGTTTAAATTGATGCGCTTTAATGCCCCCGAAACACTTTGCTGCACGGTAGCTTCGGGGCTAAATGCCGGTTCGGTTTGGCGCAAATGGTTAAGGGCGGCAAACACCTGGTACAAGCGGTTACGTTTTGGTTCAGCAAAATAATCCCATTTTACGGGTTTAGGGCAAAGTTTGCAATCGTATTCAATGCTATAATCGTAGCCCAGCTCGCCAAATTGCCATATCATTTTTGGTCCCGGAATGGCCATAAATAAACTTGCTGCGGCCTCCATACGTGCTAATGCCGTGCCAATTTCCTTAGCCGAGTAGTTTCCTGAAATTGCCCCGTATTGTAAGTTTTTATACATTAGCCGTTCTTCGTCGTGGCTTTCCATGTAGGTAACTAAATTGGGGTTAGCCCAGCCGCGCTGCCCATAGTAAGCCCAGGCAAGGTCGCTTTTGCCGCTGTTATTATAGCCCATTGTCGCTTCGTTGTAAGGGCTGTTCATATTGCCCCACAAGTAAAAACCGTACTCGGCCAAGGCTTTTTCTTCTTTGTTTTCGGCAAAATGTTCTAAAATTAATATAGCACTGGGGTTTATTGCCCAGCAAGTATCGGCGTAGTTTTGCAAAATTTTTATCCGGGATTCGTCATATTTAGCCCATTCGTTTAAATTGCCCAAGGTATTTTTTTGAGTCAATCCTTTGCTTAAATCAAACCTAAACCCATCCACTTTAAACTCGGTGAGCCAGTGGGTTAAAACCGCCTCAAAATAGGTAACTGTGCAGTTGTTTTCGTGGTTAAAATCGTTCCCCACGTTAAAATCATGTTTGGGAGTAACGTTAAAATAGGGGTTGTTATTGGCGGGTTTATCGCCGTTGTACCACATTTGCGCCAGCGAACTTTGCCCAAAAGCATGGTTTACCACAATATCTAAAATTACAGCTATACCGCGCTGGTGGCAGGCATCTATTAATTTTTTAAAAGCGTTGGGTGTGCCGTAAGCCTTATCTAAAGCCATAAAATACGAGGCATTATAGCCCCAGCTATCGTTGCCTTCAAACTCCATAACCGGCATTAGTTCGATGGCCGTAACACCTAAGTTTTGCAGATAGTTGAGGGTGTCTTCAATAGCTTTAAACGAGCGTTCGGTGGTAAAATCGCGGGTTAGCAGTTCGTAAGCCACCATATTTTGTGGATTTTTGGGCTTAAAATTGGGATACAACCAATTATAGACGGGTTGTGCGGTTTGTAACACGCTAACTAATCCGGATGTTTTGGTAAAATTATACGGTTTTAAATCCGGATAGATTGCTGCATCAATGGCGCCATCGTTCCATTTATCTAAAATCATTTGTGCATAAGGGTCGGCAACGCGCAGGTTTCCGTCAATTAAAAATTGGTAGCCGTAGGCTTGTTGGGGCGTTAAATTGGTTAAAATTGTCCACCAGGTAAACCCGTCGGTGTGGCGTTTCATATAGTTATAATCGCTTGCTACCCAGTTATTAAACTCGCCAATGGCAAAAACATGGTTTTTGTAGGGCGCATAAAGTACTAAAGCTACGCTTGTATCGGTTAGGTAGTTTACCCCTTGATGAAGGCCGGCGGGCATGGCTTCGTTGGCAACAGGTGGGCGCACGTAAAACGAGATGCTGTCGGTTACGGTAGCGGTATCGTTTTGGGCAACAGCCTTTAACCAGTGTAGTCCGTAGTTTTCGGCGGCGGCATAAGTTTGGGCTAGGGTATTGTTTGTGGTTTTGTCAAGCAGGTTGCCGTTTAAAAATAGCTGCAAATTGTTTGCAAACGAGGCGCTGGCACTTAAATTAATGGTGGTATTTGGCTCAACAATTGTAGGCTGGGCATAAGGGGCGGTAATTTTTACGCTTAACTTAGCGTTTTGCTCAACCTGATAAAAAATATCGGTACCGCCATCTCCTTTGCCCTCTAAATAGCCGTTGCCTACCAATTCGCCGCTTCTAAAAACCAAGGCAATTTGCAAAATATCTTCCGAGGCGGGTACGCCGTAATAGGTGCGCAAATCGGGTTCAATAATTAGCTGCCATAAATTGCTGCCAATACTCTTTAGCTGGGTAGCGGGTGTATTTTGCCCCCACGAGGTTTTAACGTACTTCCAATCGCTGTTATTAACACTTTTGTTAGTAATTACGCCGGTATGTGCATATATGGTTCCGGAATAATTTTTAAGTCCGGCGCTGCCTTTACTGGCATCAAAAACTATTACAACGGCATCATTGGCAGTTGGAAAAGCGGGTTGTACCGTAATTACCTGCGCCCTGGCAATAGCGGTGGCCATTAAAAAAAATATACATAAAACAAGGAAACGGTTTTTCATAAATGGGTTTTTACTGTAAAAACTATGGCTTGGCTTGCCTTAAAAAGAAAAGATAACGGCTAATTATTTAGCCGTTTTTATCTTAATTTTAAGGCGCAAAATTCGGGTTTCAGATTTTTCTAAAACGGTAAATTTAAATTGTTTGTAGGTAAACGTTTCGTTGGGTTCGGGCAGGTATCCGGCTAATTGCAGTACCAAGCCCGCTACCGATTCATAGTCGCCTCCCAAGTCGTCAAACTCGGCTCTATCAATATTCATAATTCGGGCGGCATCTTGCAGCGAAGTTTTGGCTTCAAAAACGAAGGTGTTGCTGTCTATTTGTTTGTGTTTAATTTCGGCCACGTCAAATTCGTCGTTTATATCGCCTACAATTTCCTCTAAAATATCTTCGAGGGTTAGCAAGCCCGAAGTAATACCATATTCGTTTATTACAATGGCAATATGAATATGGTTTCGTTGCATTTGACGCAGCAGGTCGGCTATTTTTTGAGTTTCGGGTACAAAAAACGGAGGGCGCAACAAGACATGCCAATTAAAGTCGGGAGGCTCGGACAGGTGGTCGAGCAGCGCTTTGGCGTATAAAATGCCGGTAACATGGTCAAGGCTTTGGGTGTAAACGGGAATTCGCGAGTAGCTATTGTCCACAACTTCGGCCAGCAGCGCTTCAAAATTAAGGTTGGTATCAAGGGCAAACATTTCGGTACGTGTCCGCATTATTTGTGCCACATAAATATCGTTAAAGGTTACCAAACCCTTTAGTAAATTAATATTTTGCGGGTTTACGTTTTCGCTTCCGGCAACGCGGTCTAAGGTTGAATCAATGTCTAAAGGTTCGTTGGCCATTGCGTTATTAATTCGAAGTTCGGCCCACTGCATGGCTTTTTCGAGCAGGGCAGCAAAAGGCAATAAAATTTTGCTAACTACTAATACCGGATTGGCTGCCGCCTGCGCCAAACGCAAATGTACCGATTGGTTGGCAGCTAACAGCCGAGGCAATAGTTTAGTAAACAATGCCAATAAAGCGGCCACAATAAGGCCATAAAGCACCCAATTATACCAATTTAAAGGTAAAGGATTTGAAAGGGCTAACGCCTCGAACAACAACACAGCAAAAGCGGCATTACAAAGGTACTGCGCAAGCAACAAATTAGCTAAAAGGCGGTAGGGCTTTTCAAGCAGCAAGCGCAAAGTTTCGTTTTCGGCGGTTGGCTCTTTGCGCAGTTGCCTAAGCACATAGGGCGAGAGGCCAAAAAATGCAATTTCGGCAAAAGCAAGGGCAGTACTAAACAGCAGCAGCACCAAAGCGGCAATCCACCATCCGGGCCAAATATAGTAGTAAAACCAAGCTAAATTTATAGGTAAATGATAGGACAAATTAGGGCTAAACGCCCATCCTAAAGGCACATCTGACAACGCTTCCAAAACCAGTTAATAAGTTTAGGTACTAAAAGTTACACTACATATTATATAATGTATGGCAAAGTTACAATTTTTTTGACACAGGCTAACAAGGCTATACCCATACAGCTTTATTTTAGCTTGCAAAATTAGCCTTACGAATGCAGTAGCAAAACGGCAGTTTAAATAATTTATACCGCAAAAGCGCAATAACCCAAAGCAAAACAGGTGATATTGGGTGTGGTATGCGACTGTTCTCATATCAAAATTTTGAATAGACAATTGAGCACCTGACAACTTGCGGCAAAACCGATTAGCTATTTGTAACAAAATTATACGAGTTGCAAGCAAACACTTAAAGCCAACGCTATTTCACCCCATTTAATTTTGCCCCAACAGCACCAAAACCCTCCACGCCCTAAATTTATTTAAAATTTTTGTAAAAAATTTGTATCAATTTGTATCATTGTATTATCTTTGTGATACTATTTGATACTTTTATAAAAACAACAAAATATGGCTTACAAAAAAGCAATAGCAGAACATGGAGAAGAACTTTTGACTATAAAAGAAGCAGCCGAATTGCTGAAAGTTTCGGAAATTTCTGTCAAACGATACATTTCAAAAGAAGTTATTCCATCTGTAAAAATTGGGGGGGCAAGACGAATAATTAAAAATGATATTTGGGACAATTTCGTTGAAAAAATTCATGAAGAACATAAAACGAACATAGTTGCAGAACCACAATCACCCTATTTGGTTAAACGAGAAATTGAAAAAGAAGAAAAGAAAACCAAGCTTGGTTTTAATGGACTAACACCAAGTGAATGGGCTTTGCTTTCAAAAAATGTTGTGTGCGAAGATGACGTTTTAAATCCTGTTTGGAACGACCTTTCATCGCCAAGAAATAAATACCAACTTGAACACGGAGCAGTTTATCCGGTAAAACTTGCGGAACGACTAATTAAAATGTATTCGGCAGAGGGCGACACAGTATTTGACCCGTTTTTGGGAATTGGCTCTACAATTATCGCAGCTCAAGGATTGAATAGACACGGAGTTGGGACAGAACTCAATCCAAAATTCGCAAACATTGCCCAACAATGGCTTGACGATGTGCAAGGACTTTTTGCAAACAACCACCACTATAAAATAATAAATGACGATTGCCGAAATATGCTAACACATATTCGCAAAGACAAAATTCAACTTACAGTTACTTCGCCACCTTATGCAGACTTTATTCAAAAATCTTTGAAAGACCGTGCAACGGTTCATAAAACATCAATTATCAAACACGAAAATAACAGCACTGTAAAACAATACAGCGAACACGAAAACGATTTTGGTAATTTGCCATACAAGGATTTTTTAAAAGGCATCAAAAAAATTCTCAAAGACAATTTAGAAATTACAAAAGCAGGTGGTTATTCGTGTTGGGTTGTGAAAGATTACAGAGATACAAAAAACAAAATTCCTTACATTCCTTTTCACTCCGACCTTGCAAGAGTTGGAGAAGAATCGGGTTGGTTGTATCAAGATTTAATAGTTTGGGACCAAACAGGGCAACGAAGATTAGTGTTGCTTGGCTATCCAAGCGTATTTTATGTAAATCAAAATTGTTCATTTATTGTAGTATTTAGAAAGCCGAAATAATGATGCCACAAACAAGAGAAACACAGTTTAGTTTTAATGGCGAGGATACTTCGTATCTAACACATTCTTTGCACCCTTACCCTGCAAAGTTTCCGCCACAACTACCGAAAAAAATTTTGAAAGATTATGCTTTCAAAGGACAAACTGTTCTTGACCCTTTTTGCGGTTCGGGAACTACGTTGGTTGAAGCAAGAATTTTTGGAGCAAACGCAATCGGTGTTGATGTAAATGGGCTTTCTGTTTTGCTTTCACAAGTGAAAGCCACACCATTAACCAAGCAACAATTTTCAATGGTAAAAGAGTTTATTTCAAAAATTGAAAACGAAATTCCGAAATGGAAATCTGAAAAAAGACCAAAAATAAAAATTAAAGAAATTGAGGGGCAAGAGCACTGGTTTCAATCTAATGTTTCGGAAGAAATAACTTTTTTGCTTAACGAAATCTCAGAACAAACAGATACCGATATTGAGAATTTTTTGAAAATTGTTTTGTCTTCAATCATTGTAAGAGTTTCTAATCAAGACAGCGATACAAGATTTGCAGCCATTGAAAAAAATATTACTAACGGCTACACTCTTGACACATTTTGTAAAAAAGCAAAAGAATATAATTCCCGAATGGCTGAATTTTCAGAGCTTGTTCACGATACGACAGAATTGCATTTACACAATGCAGATAGTAGAAATTTAGATTTTATTCCTGACAATTCCATTGACATTATTATTACATCACCACCTTATGCAAACACTTATGATTACTATTTGTATCACAAATTCCGCAAACGTTGGCTTGACCTTGACGTAAAATTTGCACAATACAATGAGATTGGTTCAAGGCGTGAGTATTCAAGTTTAAAAGAGAAAAAAGAAAAATGGAATGAAGATTTGATAAAATGTTTTGCAGAAATGCAAAGAGTTTTGAAACCAAATCATTTTGCGTTTATCGTAATTGGCGACAGTGTAATAAAAAAGGAATTGATAAAAATTGAAAGAGAAATTTCCGACTTTGCACCGAAAATCGGATTTAAAGTGAATGAAATTTTATCTTCCGATTTGTCAAAACATTCAAGAATTTTTAATCCTACTTACGCCCAAAAAGGCAAAAAAGAACATTTAATTATTTTACAAAAAGTTTAAAATTATGGATACACTATCAAAAGTTTATTTGTTGTCTTGGTTAAGCAATGGTGTTGCTAATCCCGCAGGCATTTTTTCTTCTATTAACGAAATTAAAGAAGCCTTAAAAGTGCGTTTTGACTTTATAGGCGAAATATTACCAATAGAAAATGTTGATTATAAAATCAATGAATTTCAATTTGGTTTAATTGATGATTAAAACAATGAATGAAATAAGGCTTTATTACGAATGTTTGGAACAGGGCAATGATTATTTGTTGCCAATGATTAGCGAAGTTGTTCCAAGAGGAACGAACATCAAACTTGTGAAAAGACCAAAGAAGGCAAACCAATTTCCAAGTGGGGCTTTGTTTTCAATAATGTCTTTCACTACGCCAGACGCTTTAATTATAGCAGTAAAAAACGGAATTGAATATCCGTTAGCAATTATAGAATTTACCGAATGCGTAAAAACGGAAGACCACGAACTACAACGCAGCTATGGGGCGACAGCATCGTATCTTTCCGAAACTTTTTACATCAAAATTTCGGGATATAAAGAAAGTGAAAAAGCTTTTGGCGGAGCAGAATACAACCCGTTTTCAACACCCAAAATATTGATTGACCAATTCGGTTATGAAGGCTACATTATTGCAGACTGGGGAACAGAAATAAACAACAAATTTACTTTGCAACGAAATCCAAATTTTCCATCTTGCCCACCCGAAATTCCGATTTTAAAAAGCACAATTCAAGCAATTGTAAAAGCGTTTTTGAAGTCAGAGAAAAATTGGTTTGAAAATTCAATCAAAGAATTAAAACAAACTACAACTTACAAAACTTATCGTAAAGCAGTTGATAAAGCAACAGGTGCAAAGGAATTATTGGAAACGTGGAAAAACCGGAGAGCAACCAACTTAAACAAGTTGCGTTACTTCGTAAACAAAGATTGGGTTGGTGCAAAAATCAATCGTTTCAGCCACGCAATGGATCCTGACAGGGGAATTTTGAATTTTATTTCGTTTGTGTTTTCAAAAACGCACAAAATTTTCGGCATTTACGCTTTGGTTCGTCCGAGAGGAAATGAAATTTTGAAAAAAGATTTGGATAGTTTGGCAACACTACGAAGCAAATTAAAAGAAGCGATTTCCAAAGACAGTGGTGGTGTTCCAAGTTGGTTTACAGAGGAGTTGATTAAAGCTGCGAAAGGTGCAAAAACACAAAACGAAACAATCAACTTTCAATCGGTTTGGGAAAAACACAAAAACAAAATTTCGGACAACAAAGTTGTTGCTACAATTGCGTTTTTGTTAGACGGAATGTATCTCAATCACAACGGAATTAAACTTATTTGGGACAGACGAAAACTTTTAGGTAACGGAAAAGGCGAAATGCTTGATTTACTAAAAACTTATTTTTCATCTACAAAATTTACAAGTGCTTCCGCACTTGTTGAAGAAAGCAACGAAGTTGATGAAGATGAAGTAACGTATGCGATTGCTCACAGAGTTTTAATTCCAAACAAGTTTAAAATTGTTTCAATTTCTTATCCGGGTTCGCAAGGTGGCGGAGCAATTTTGCCCAATCCCAAACTTGGAAAAGCACAACCTCGTGAATATCCCGACATTATTGCTTTGCCACCAAGTAAAAACGCAAAAATTGATGTGCTGCTAAACGAAAGTAAAGGAATGTTCAGACAAGCCGTCATTGAAAACGACACCGCAAAAATCTTGCGTTACAAAACGGACAAGAAATTGCAAGAAGCGTTGAAAGAAACTTTGGTAGTTGCACAAGTAATTGATAAAAACGACAATGTTAGGAATATAATTATTGGCGTAGCGTTTGGCGTAAAATCAAACACACCAACAACTTGGAAACCTGACGAAGTTGATTTTATTTTTCGCATTACCGACAGAAAAAAATGGGCAATCGGAATTTTTAATCAAGCATTGAGAAATTTAATTCCGAAAATTGAGGGCAATACAAAATTTCCTACAGTGTATAAACTTGCACCCAAGCAGACAGACACCAAACAAAAATATTAAACTTTTGAAATGATAATTAACGAACGATACGACAGCCAACGGTTTTGGTAGCACATTTGCATTTTTCTAACCGCACAAAGCCAAACTAAAAATGCAAAAAAACCACCAAACAAACGCACAACACGACACGAAAAACAACACGACCGAAAGAACCACTACCGATATCAAGGGTATTGCCAAAATAACGGCAGAAGTACTACTGTAAAACACTTGTGCTAGGGTCAACAGTTGTTTATATATTTAACTTTTGCACCATAAGTCTGCCGCTTCAACAATTCTCAAGCCAATATTAGATAATTTTTTGTTTGGAGACGTTTAATGTGAAAACCAATATCCGGAAAAAAAACTTTGCCTTTATTTATTTTATCCGGGTGCCTTTGCGCCCACTAAGTTCTTCCCGGATAAAAATCTGTTTAAGTTTAAAATATTGGTATTTTGTTCTAAATTTGCCGGCCATTTTACTAATTTTTTTTTAACACAATACTATCAATGAGTAACGCCAACCCATTTGAAGGATACAACCAAAACGAACCACTATTACAAGAAAATAAAGAGCGTTTTGTACTGTTTCCTTTAAAATATGACGATGTTTGGGAATTTTACAAAAAAGCAGAAGCCAGTTTTTGGACAGCCGAAGAGCTTGACCTTGCCCAAGACCTAACCGACTGGGCTAAACTAAACGAGCAAGAACAACATTTTATAAAACACGTATTGGCTTTTTTTGCCGCCAGCGACGGTATTGTAAACGAAAATTTGACGATAAACTTTATGAAAGAAGTGCAAATACCCGAAGCACGCTGCTTTTATGGATTTCAAATAGCCATCGAAAATATCCACTCTGAAACATACAGCCTTTTAATTGACACTTATATTAAAGACCCCGACGAGCGCCGCTACCTGTTTAATGCCATTGAAACCGTGCCCTGTGTAACTAAAAAAGCCGAATGGGCATTGCGCTGGATTGAGTCGGCCCCTACTTTTGCGCATCGGCTTATTGCCTTTGCCGCCGTAGAGGGTATATTTTTTAGCGGCAGTTTTTGTGCTATTTTTTGGCTCAAAAAACGCGGACTAATGCCGGGCTTAGCCACCTCGAACGAGCTAATTAGCCGAGACGAAGGCCTGCATTGCGATTTTGCCTGTTTGCTTTATAGTATGCTTAAACAAACCCTGCCCGAAGCCGAAGTACATAAAATTATTGCCGAAGCGGTTGAGTACGAACACGAATTTGTTGCCGACTCTCTGCCGGTATCGTTAATTGGTATGAACGCCGACTTAATGAAACAATATATTTGTTTTGTTGCCGACCGACTTTTGTATGCGCTTAATTGCAAAAAATTATACAACGTTACCAACCCATTTGATTTTATGGAGTTGATAAGTTTGCCCGGAAAAACCAATTTCTTTGAACGCAGGGTATCGGAGTATAAAAAAGCAGGCGTAAACACCGACCCCACCAAGCAGGTTTTTATTACCGATGATGAGTTTTAAAAAACAAAGCCCCTCTTTATTTATTTATTTCTTAACTACCAAATTGGTATAAGTTGGCATTTTTGCTTACGCTCCTTCTTCTTTTTCATTCCCTGTCCACTGTATCCAATCGTCCCAAGTGTCTATATCGGCAAGCGTAGGCAAGTGGTGAGGTTTTATGTTTAGCTGTTTGAACCGCAGTAGGGTTTGCTCAAAAACGACAGCTGTGCCCCACGGTATATTATTAAATAAAATCGCCAACTGTTCTGTTGGCATACTGCCGTTGATGCCCAGTAAATAATAACCGCCATCGGCGGCGGGGCCTATAACTGCCTTGTGTGTAAGCAGCGCCTTAAAAGCAAGTTGCAAGTGATTTGGTGTTAAATAAGGGCAATCGCTGCCAATAATGCAAACCCGTTGGTGTTGGTTATTGGGGGCAAATGCCTGCTCGAAAGCAGCCTGCATACGCGCGCCTAAATTAGGGTTCGGTATTTGTTGGGCAAGTGCAAAGGGTGGTTGGGGCAAAGCTTGGTTTGGAAAACCTCCGGCAAAGCACAGTAGCCGGGTATCAATAAAATTACATTCGGCAACCATATTTAAAGTATAATCCAATAAGGTTTTATAAACTTGTAATGCCTTGTGAATGTCCTGAGTGGCGGCAATACGGGTTTTAACTTTTCCTAAAACGGGGTTGCGGGCAAATACTATTAAACAGTTTTTTAGTAATTTGGGCATTGGTTTTTTTCAGATAAAACAAATTAAAGCAAATATAGACCTTTTATAACAGTTTGACCGTTTATATGATACTTCCGGAGAAAATGCCTGTTAGCTGCCACACATATTTTTTGCCCGCATTACCATTTTCCGGATTAAATTTGCCCCATGTTTCAAACATTATTATCGCCTATACCTGCGCACTTAGTAAACTTAGCCAATAATCTTCCTATCAATCAATGGGGCAGGCAGCTAATTTTACACCGCAACGAAAATGATTTAAACCATATAATTCAACAAGAAAACATACGTTTGGCCATTGTTGGCGTTTGCGACGACCGCTTTAACAACCCTGCCGGATGCCACGATGCCCCCAACGCCATACGCCAGCAACTTTACCAGTTTTATAACTGGCTGCCTAATTTTAAAATAGCCGACTTAGGCAATATTTTACCCGGCCAAACCCTGCGCGACACCCAAATTGCCTTGCGCGAAGTAGTAGCTCACTTAGTTGTGCAAAATATAATAACCGTAATTTTAGGGGGTACAAACCATATCACATCCGGACAATTTATGGGGCATCAAAACGAATCGTTATTAAATATGGTTGTTTTTGATGAAACTATTGCGTTGTATGCACCTGTTTTTCCTGAAGATACCCCCGCCGAAGGCAATCTCGAACCAACATGGCTGTTCGATGTGCTAACAGCTAAAAACAACAATCTATTTAATTTTGCCATTTTGGGCTATCAGCGCCATTTGGTTGACCCTAAGGTAATAGATACACTCGAAAATTTGCATTTCGATTGTTATAATCTGGGGCACTTGCGCCAACAAATTGAAGAGGCCGAGCCTATAATACGCCACGCGCAAATGGTAGCTTTTAATATGGCCGCCATACAGCAAATAGATGCGCCCGCAGTAGCCAATAGCTATGCACATGGATTTAGCAGTGAAGATGCCTGCCGCCTGGCGCGTTATGCCGGATTAAGCGACGACGTTTTATCATTTGGTATTTACGATGTTTACCCACCCAACGAAAACCCAACCCACCCAATTACTGCGCAATTAGCAGCGCAAATGATTTGGTATTTTGCCGAAGGCGTTAGTGTGCGGCGCAACGATACGCCCAACGCCCTTAACGAGCACGATTTTTTAGAGTATATTGTCCACTTTAAAAACTCTGACCACCGCTTATTATTTGTTAAAAGTAAACGCACAGACAGATGGTGGTTAAAAATACCGATAAAAAACAAGGGGAAAACAGTTTTTCATTATGTGCCATGCTCGTATGCCGACTACGAACAGGCCTGCCAAGACGATGTGCCTAACCGATGGCTTAAAGCGTGGTGGCGGTTAAATGGTTAAACAATCCGGAGGAATAGGATTTGAGAGGAAAAAATCCGGAAAGAAAACTGCGATAAAAGCCTAACAAAACGCCTACAAAAAATTAGTCGGCCTCGAGGAACGGTAGGTGGCAAAAGTATTGAATGTATCAATTTCGGGGCTTTTTATTTCTCATTTGAAGGTGTTCCATAACTTTACCAACAAAAATTACTTCATCAACAATTTCAAATCCTATTTTCAAGTACAGTTGCTTAGCTTTAGGATTGTTTTTGTCCACAAGTAAACCAAGCGTTTTATCTCTTTGATTGACATATTCGTGGATTAAAAATTGTAATATTTTAGTGCCGATTCCTTTTCCTTGTTGATTGGGATTGACCCCTATGCAATCAATGTAATATTCACCGGACTGCGTTTCATCTTCAGGCGCGAAATCCCTGTTAAACATTGCTTTTATTGTGTTTGCAACTGGTTTCCTTAGTTCTTTTAGTTTTGCGCCATCATAAACAATTGCAGCAGCGACAATTTCATTTTCGGTTTCTGCTATCCAGCAATTTTCATACGAGTATTGATTGCCTTTTTCTTGGATTAAACAATTCAAAAAATTGACAGCTTTTACGGAGGAGTTTTCTCCTATGAAATGATAAATTATGTCATTCATTGCCAATAAAATATAAGCAGCAATGATATTAGAATCTTCGACTTTTGCCTTTCTGATTAACATTCTCCTCCCTTCTTTTAGGTTAAAAAATCATTATTTGTTGGATGTATCATAAATGGGTTTGCGCTTGTTCCTTCTGCTACCATATTATTTTTTTGGGTTTTATAAAATCCGGAGGAAAGAGAGGTTGGGGGGGAATATCTTTTGCCATTTCTACGCTGCCAAATCGCAGTTTTTAGGCAATTTGACGAGCTGCGTGTAGGTACCAAAGGTTGCTAAGCAGTGAAGTTTATTCTTTTTTTTCTATTGATATATATATGGTTCCTCTGTTTTTTCCTATCGAATTTATCATTTTCTCATTTTTTAAATAGATCAAATCTTTTTTTATGGTATTGATGGATATTTCAGGAAAAGCTATATCTAAATCTGCAAGTTTTACTGGCTCATTGTCGTCTATATATTTCTTAATAAGCTTTTGCCTGTCATTTAAATATCCGCCACGAGTTTTAAAAATATCATATTTTTTTTCTAATCGCTGTATCAATATTTCTAATGATTGTAAAAAAAATAAAAGCCATAAATTTATTCGTTCCTTCTCGCTGTACCTATCTTTTTGGCCATCCATTAAAGCCTCGTAATAAAGCTTTTTTTTCTGTTCCAGAAGGCTTTCAAAAGATACGTACAAAATAAATTGATAATCTTGTTTTAGTAGTAAACAGGTTGTTAATAACCTCGACAACCTGCCGTTGCCATCTTGAAATGGATGGATTGACAGAAACTCATAAATAAATAATCCTATAACTATTAACGGATGTATTTCTTCTAATATAAATTGCTCATTCGCCCAATTAATCAAATCATTCACTTCTGGTTCTACTAAATGAGGGGCAGTCGTATTAAAAATTATCCTTTGTGTTCCGTCGGGGTAATTTGCCACAACAGTATTTGGCAAATTCTTATATCTGCCTCTATGTCTATCATCTTTCTTACTGTATTTTAATAATACACTATGAAGGTGTTGTATGTGTCCTTGTGTAAGTTTAATATCTTTAAATGATTCATATATTAATTCCAGAACTTCATAATAGCCAAGAACCTCTTGTTCATCGCGAGTCTTTAGGTTTGTAATTTTAATATTATCAAGTAGTTCTTTTACTTCCGAATCACTCATTTTTGCCCCTTCAATTCGTGTTGATGAGCCAATACTTTCAATAGTAGCAATCCGCCTAAGTTCCTTTAAATAAATATTTTCTTTTTTTTCAATAAGGTTCCATTTTCCTTTAAAAGAATCGGTAAAACTTATCAGCTTGACGATTTGCTGATTAGTTTTGAAATCAAAATTTAGCTTTTGTTGAAACTTATCCATTTTGTATCTTTAATTTATCCATTTCAAAATTACAAGGGTCTGGAAAAGAGTGTTAATTTTCGACAAATTTAGGTAATCAGTTTGAAGTAGGGGCAATTTTGAGGCAATGTTTTTTTGTGTTTAATAAATCCGGAGGAGTAGAGGTAAAAAAATCCGGAAATTGGCTATAGTGCGCTAATATATTCATCAGAATAGCTTACGAATAGGGTTTATTACCTCCATTTGCTAAAACCCTCGAAAAGTGGATGCAATTTAAGTGCCCACATATAAAATAATTTTAGCAATTTATAAGAAAATTGGGTACTTAGTTGCTTGTAATAAAATTAGTAACACTATAATACAACAGCCATGCCTCGCGGTTTTTACCCGCATCGAGCAGGGTTTTAAGGGCTTGGTGCAGTGCGGTTGTGCTTTGTTTGGCTTGTGCTATGGTTGCCTGCCCTTGTGGTGTTTGGCTATATATATCAACATCGGGCGGGGTGGGCAAAAGGTTGGCCTCTACAACGGCTAATTGTGCCAAATTATTGGCTGTTAAAATATTGCTGTGCAGCAGGCTGGCAGGCAGGGCATCAAAACCAATGCCTTGCCCAACTGGGCGGGTAACTTCAAACAAGGCATTTCCGTAGGCTTTACTGTAAAAATTACTGCCCAACCGCGCTACTAACTGAAGTGCGTGCTGGTTTACTTTTCCATCCGGAAACAAAATATAATTGGCTAAATGTATGCGCACTACCTCGCAAATAATTAAGTTTCCGGCACCGCCTTTATTTCCTAATTCAATAATATCGTTCACAAGGCACTCGAATTGAACCGGCGACTCGGCAACGCGCGCAGGCTGCACCACTTCAGAGGGTACAGGTGTAAGTCCGGTTTTTACAAACTCGTTTACCTCGGCAGGGTACATGCAACTGCTTAACGACACTTGCTCGACCATGTCGAAACTCACCATATTTATAACAACCTGCGGTACTTGGCGCACATTTAACAGGGTATCTTTAGGCGCGGCGGTGCGCCCCGATAAATTGGGCGAAAAAACTAAAATTGGGGGGGTGGCGCTAAATATATTAAAATAGCTGAACGGGGCTAAATTGGGTTGCTGGGCATTGTTTATACTGCTAACCAAGGCAATAGGGCGCGGCCCAATGGTGCTGGTAAGCAGGGCGTAAAGTTGGGGGGTTTCTAACTGTGCCGGATTATAGGTTGTAATGACTGGCGAAAGGGGTGGGGGGGGTGATAAGGCCATGGGCGAACAAAAAAATTAATTCCGGATATACTACTGATTTGTTATTTTTTAATTTGCGAAGAGTCGGTAACACCGTTAAATAAAAACCGATTAATAGATTGAATAGATTCGGCCGGAACTTCTATTTCTAATTTATCTTGGGTGTTAAATATTATCGAGTCTAAATTGGCGGTTGTGTCTGTTTGGTGTGTATTATTGCCTTGGTTATTATTATTGTCAAAGCCTACGGTAACATCGTCCACATGTACGCCTTTGGGCAGTTCAATAGTTCCGGGCTGGTAGTTAATGGTAGTTTTAAAATAGGGTAAGTACAGCAGCCCCAAAAACATAACCGCTTTAAGCCAGTGTGTTAATTTGCGCAACTCATCTTTTTGCCGCGCCGTACGCAACTTAAATATTACATAGCCCAAAATAAACTGCCCAAACAAAGCCACAACAGCCGCTCCATATTGTTGTAGTTTAATTTGCGCCAACTGAAACTTAAACAGCAAATAAATAACAAATATCAATACTGCCGAGGTCAATAAATTGCTAATAGGAATTCCATATTTAATGGCCAAACTGCTGTATCCGGCTTTTAAGTCGCCCTCATAGTCTTCGGCATCTTTAATCCACTCGCGGGCAAGCGTTACCAAAAAGGCAAAAAAGGAAAACCCGGCGATAATTTCCATAATTAAGGCCGAAAATTCGGGGGCTTTTATTTTGGTAGCGTTAACGGCTTGCACCTCCAATCCGGTTAAATTTTGAAATCCTGTGCGCAACATACCCATCAAATCAAATTTTAAGTACCGCAACAGTTCAATCTCGTAAAATGCAACCATAAATATAGACATGGCTATAACGCCCGCCACTAAAAAATTGCCCCAAAGCAGCACTTTTTTAAGTTTAGCACTATAAAACCAAAGTAGGGCAACGGTTAATAACTGCACCGTTACCAATATAGGCTTGCCCATAAACAAGGCGCAGGCTAAACCAAAACCGATGCCTATGGCGTTAAAAATCCAGTACCAAATGAATAGGGTTTTAGCCGTTATTTTTCCGGATGTTAAACTGCGATATGGCTTATTAGTGGCATCCGACTCAAAATCGAAATAGTCGTTAATTAAAAAGCCAGCAGCAGTTATTAAAACAGTCGAGAGTACTAATAATAAAAATTGCCACCCCGACAAAGAAGGTTCGGCAATAATTAGTTGTGCCTCGTTGCTAATCCAAGGCTGGTATAAAGGCAAAATTACACAGTAACGTATTAGCAACTGAACAGCAGCCACTATTACCAAATTTGGCCATCGAATAAGGCGCAAAAAAACCATCATTAGTATAAAGTGAAAGTGGTTTTGAGGGGAGATTGGTTTGTTTTTTAGTATGCGAAGGCAAAAGTAATGCTTTTTTGCAGCAAATTAAGGATAAGACTTATCCATTTGTTACACAGATGGGCAATATTAAAATTATGCGGTGTAAAAAACGTACCTTTGTCGCGAAAATTTTTATTATGGTTTCATCGCATTTTCCACTATTTAATATTTCATCCGAGTTTTTATCGGCTAAACACATACAACAATTACCGCCGGGTGCTATACGATGGCAAAGCCCCTCGAACATTGCTTTGGTTAAATACTGGGGCAAATATGGGCAACAATTGCCGCGCAATGCCTCGGTAAGTTTTACCCTGTCGCAGGCCATTACCGATACCACTTTATATTATAGCCCCAAAGCCTCAAACAAAGATGGTATTAGCTTAGCGTTTAGTTTTGATGGGCAACCAAACGAAAAGTTTGCCACTAAAATACAGCAGTTTTTAACGGAGATGCTGCCTTATTTTCCTTTTTTATCCGGATTAGACCTGCGCATCGAAACCCATAATACTTTTCCACATTCGTCGGGCATTGCCTCTTCGGCATCGGGGTTAAGCGCGTTGGCTTTGTGCTTGTGCAGTTTGGCGCAGCGTGTAATAACAGCAGGGCAAACCAACGGCAATGACAATCAAAACCAAAGCCAAAACATGGCTGCCTTTTTACAGCAGGCAAGTTATATAGCCCGCTTAGGGTCGGGCAGTGCTTGCAGGTCGGTTTACGGTTTGGCAGCTATATGGGGGCAAACAGCCGCCTGCCAGCCAGCACATAACGAGTATGCTGTGCCTTATGGCCACGCCTTAGCACCTATTTTTACCAGCTTTCATGACGATATTTTAATTGCCAGCCGCACCGAAAAAAAAGTATCAAGCCGCGCCGGCCACGCCCTAATGGAAGGCAACCCCTTCGCACCGCTCAGATACCAGTTGGCCGAGCAAAACATGGCCTTGCTGTGCCAAGCGCTGCAAAATGGCGATTTAGATACTTTTATAAATATTACCGAAGCCGAAGCCCTAATGCTACACGCTTTAATGATGACCTCGAACCCATCGTTTATTTTGCTTGAGCCTACTACTTTAAGCATGATTAATTTACTGCGCAATTTTAGGAGTGATACTAAAATTCCGGTTTGTTTTACCTTAGATGCCGGACCTAATTTACACGTTTTATATCCGGATGCCTATGCCGCCGAAGTTCAATCGTTCATCAAAACAAATTTACAACCCTTATGCCAATCCGAAACGGTATTGGCTAATGTGCTGGGGCAGGGGCCGGTTTTATTATAGTTGGGCAGCAAAGCTGCCGCACAATTTTTTTGCTCCTTAAGCCCTCGGCCTGTATCATAAAATAAAAAGCAAAACGAGTGTAAATTTTGCCTTATTTTGTTGTACTTTTGTGTGCGTTTTACACCAACAACTATTTAATTGATTACTTAACAAAACAACAAAAAAACCATCGCTTTATTTATGCAAATTCTCGATGGCAAAGCCATATCAAACGATATAAAAAACGAGTTGCGCCAGGCAGTAGCCGATATTGCCCGGCAAGATGGAAAAATTCCACATTTATGTGCCATTCTTGTTGGCGACAACCCCGCAAGTCACGCATACGTTAATAACAAAGTGCGTTTTTGTAAAGAAGTTGGTTTTGAGCATACCGTTATCAGGCTGCCCCAAACCACCACTCAAGCCCAACTAATAACACAAGTTGAGCGCCTTAACCAAGCAAGCAATATAGATGGGTTTATTGTGCAACTGCCCCTGCCCGCCCATATTGATGCCGACACCGTTTTACAAGCCATTAACCCCGATAAAGATGTAGATGGCTTTCATCCGGCAAATATTGGCCGCATGACGCTGGGGCTTCCTTCGTTTATACCGGCAACACCAATGGGTATTTTAGAGCTTTTAAAACGCTATAATATCGAAACATCCGGAAAACATTGTGTTGTTGTAGGCCGCAGCAATATAGTAGGCACACCCATGAGCATTTTACTATCGCGCAGCAGCAACCCGGGCAACTGTACTGTTACATTATGCCACAGCAAATCGGGCGACCTTAGTTTATACACCAAACAAGCCGATATTTTAATTGCCGCCATTGGCAAACCTAATTTTATTACCGCCCAACACGTAAAACCCGGTGCCGTAGTAATTGATGTAGGCATTAACCGCATAAATACTGACGACAATGGTAGTAAATTAGTAGGCGATGTTGATTTTGATGCCGTTGCCCCACTTTGCAGCTATATAACACCCGTTCCCGGAGGGGTTGGCGCCATGACGGTGGCTGCCCTTTTGCTAAATACTTTGCGTGCCAATAAATTAGCTGCCGAGCGCAAACAAGCATACGCAGCCGTAAATTAACTAAACCTTATATTTAGAGGCTTAACCGCAGTTAGTTTAGCGCTATTCGCTGAAGAACAGCAAAAAACAACAAAGCCGCTCCAAAACATCCGGATAAAAAGCAAGCAATAACACTTGTATTTAAAGCGATGCTTGTATTTTTGCAAATAAAATAATATGTTGTCGTTAAATTTGCCCTCGCCAATACAATTATTGACGCACCCCATTTTTGACGCACACCAATTAACCGTTCACATAAAACGAGACGATTTAATTGACCCAAACATATCGGGCAATAAATGGCGTAAATTAAAATACAATTTACAAGCAGCACAACAACAAAACTGCAACGCTTTAGCCAGTTTTGGCGGCGCCTACTCAAACCATTTAAGGGCGGTAGCGGCAGCAGGTGCAGGCTTGGGCTTGGCTACTTTTGGCTTTGTGCGCGGCGAACCCAGCGCAATTATAAACCAAAATTTAAGGTTTTGCCAACAAGCGGGCATGACGCTTTTTTATATTGACAGAGCTACTTACCGCCAAAAATATTATCCGGATGTTTTTAGCCAGCTACAAGCCCAAATTCCGGAAAATTTTAACCCCTATTGGTTACCCGATGGAGGCTCAAATCATTATGCGGTTAAGGGCTGCGCCGAGTTAATACCCGAAATTACCCAGCAATTAGGATTTTGCCCTAATTATTTTGTTTGTCCGGTAGGTACGGGCGGCACGTTGGCCGGCTTGGCCACTGCACTTGATGGCCATCAGTCTGCTACCCGTGCCCTTGGTATTGCAGTGCTTAATGATGGTAGCTATTTAAAATCTTTAGTTGATGCGCTATTGCTGGGTTACAATAATAAAGGCTGTGATTTCACTATTTTTGACCAGTTTACTTTTGGGGGCTATGCCAAAACAAACGATGAGTTATTGAACTTTATGCGCCTGTTTGAGGAAACTTATGCCATTCCGCTCGATTTTGTTTATTCCGGAAAAATGGTTTACGGCGTTTTGCAACTCGCGCAACAAGGCTATTTTGCTAAAAACAGTTCTTTGGTGTTGCTACATACCGGCGGTTATGCCAATGCGGGGTTGTAATTAATTATTTGATGCCCAAAGGCACAGTGCAAACATTTTTTGGTATCGCAATAATACTTTTTTAGTTGGATCATGGCTTGCGAGTCGGCGGCGTTAGTAGGTTTCCAGCCTAAGTTTTGCCAAATTTGGGTAATATGATTTTGTTCGGGGGGCAGTTGGTGTAGCCAATTTAGGGCGCGTTCTTCTAAATGCGGCATTGCCCTAAGCCGACCGTACAAAAAGACCAAAGGAACCAAGGCGTTAATTATTACAATTTCGAGAGTGGCTTGTCCGGGCGTTTTAAGTTTGGCGGCACTTGGTTTGCCCAAAACGTAATGAGTTTGCCAATACTCGCTGGGAGCAATAGCTAATAATTCAAATAGTTCTTGTATTGTTTGGGCGGCAATAATTTTATCAAAAAGTTGTGGTTCATGTTGTATTAAAGCGGCTAACTGGGCTATGCGTATGGTTGGAGAATTAAGTGGGCGCAAACCTTTGGTTTTCCAAATTTTAGGCATTAACGGCGTTAGTTGATATTTGTTTTTTAAGGCTTCATATTCGCGCAGCAATAAGGCAACGTAAGGGTCGGTGCGGGTAGTGGCGGCTGTGGGCGGCAACAATTGCGCTTGCCCTAATAATAGCGCCTCTAATTGTGGTGCTTGGGTTGGTTGTTGCCGCAATAAAGTCTGATACGGTACACTTCGCACCAGCATTTCCATTTGTTGGGCATTAAGGTTGCCCCCCAAGGCGCGCGCAATGGCTTCGAACAGGGTTATTTGCCAGTTATTTTGGTTTAAATGCAAACTTTGTTGTAAAGGCTCCATTTTTTGCTCTAATCTTTCAATCAGTAGGCGCTCTGTCCATTGCAGGCGTTTTATAGCAGGTATTTCGGCAAACAGGTTTTGGCACGGAATAGTTGTTTTTGCGGTATGTAATTGCTGAAAACGGGCATAAACTTTGGGATTTATACGCCCCTCTAAAGCTAACGTAGGTATAGACTGACCTTGTACGTTAGTTACGGGCGGTACATCGGCATTAAATACCAAGTGTAAAATAATATTTTGGTAAGCAGCATCGTTTTGATGGCCGTGTTTAAACCAGTCGGAGGTATTGACGTGTATTTCAATGTTTCCGGCCCAGGTGGTACTGCCAATTTTAATACGGGCATTAAAAAAATCGGGGCCAGACGTTTTGTTTTCCCATCCGGGGTGTTCAATAACTAAGGGTTCTCCAGATGTGGTGGTCAAATGTGCCCGGTCAAACAAGCCAAACTTCCAAATATAGGCTAAAAATGCTTCGTTCATAAAACAAACAACAATTAGATTAATAAAGGTGGGGGCTTATTTTGGGCAAATATACCTAAATTAAACAAGATGAAAAAAACGAGCTGCCATACCAAGTAAAAACAGAGAAAAATTATCCGGATAACAGGTTTTTAAAATCTTTCCGGATAAAACTAAATACAGGCAGCCGTCTCTTAATTTAAAAAATAGTTTAAAACTATAATTCTGAAAATAAAATACAAAATTTACATAGTTCAGCCCAAAACATTGGCTACCTTTGCATTATTACCTGTTCATTAAACACAATTTTAAGCAAAACAATTTGCCGTTTTAAAAAATCTTTATGCATTTTGTTGACAATTACGAATTTACTGTAGTTGATATTGAGGCTACGGGCGGTAGCGCCCAACGCGACCGTATTACCGAAATTGCCGTTTACCGTTTTAATGGCAACACTATTACCCAACAGTTTTGCACGCTTATAAATCCGTCTGTACTAATTCCGCCGTTTATAACCCAGCTTACCGGCATTACCAACGAAATGGTTGCCAACGCCCCCACGTTTGATGCAGTAGCGCAAGAGTTGTTAAATATAACGCAAAATGCCATTTTAGTTGCCCATAACGCCCAATACGATTACGCTTTTATTCGCTCGGAGTTTAAACGATTAGGTATTGCCTTTAACATGCCCAAACTATGCACGGTAAAACTATCGCGCGAGTTGTTGCCCCACCGCACTACTTTTGGCTTAGATGCCCTTTGCACCGACCTTGCTATACCCTTAGACGACCACCACCGCGCTTATAGCGATGCCTTAGCTACCCTGCATCTTTTAAAATATTTATTTGCACACGAAAAAGCGCATCATTGGGTAAACGAATTGGTTTTTAGCCAAAGTGTTTTTCAAAAATTGCCCCCCCAAATTTCGGCACAACATTTGAACCAAATACCCGAAGAGCCTGGCAAAGTTTACTATTATAATCAAAAAGGTAAAATTATATATATTGATGCCAGCGCCGATATTCGCCGCGAAACGTTTAAAACATTTCGCAACCCTAAAGCGCAACGCCGCGAAAATATTGTTAAACATGTAAATGAAATAAGTTGGGAGGTTTGCGGTAATACTTTAATTGCCGAGTTAGAACAGTTAGAAGAAATTAACAAGCATCAGCCAAGTTTTAACCGGATGGGTACAAATATGCCGCATTTTGGTATTTTTAAATCTACCAACTCGTTTGGATACACCCAGTTAAGAATATCGCCCTTAGACAAGGCCGCCCGCCCGCAAGAAGCGTTACAGCAATTTAACCGCCGCCCCGATGCCGTAAAATACTTAGAGCGAAAAGTGCAAAAGCACAATTTGTGCCCGGCCTTATGTGGCCTCGAGCGGCCATTAAATTCAAAGTCGGGGTGCAGTAGTTTTCATTTGGGGAATTGTTTAGGTGCTTGTTGTGGCAAAGAAAAAGCGCGCATTTACAACCATCGCTTAAAAAAGGCTTTGCGAGGCGAGTTTTTTCAAGATATTAATTTTATAGTTATTGACGAAGGTCGCAGTTTCGATGAAAAATCGGCTGTATTGGTGCAAGATGGCCTTGTGGTGGCCTTTGGCTATTTTAATCCCAACTGGCTTAATACCCCCTATGCCATTGCCGAGGCATTGCCCAAGCGCAACCACCACCATTTAATGGAAAAAGTGGTTAAGCGCTATTTGGGTACACAAGCTACCGTACAAGTAATACCTTTTATAGAAAACGAAACGGCAGACTACGTAGCGGAATAGCATACTAAAAATCATCGGAGCATATAAATAACGGCAAATTTTGCTCCCTTAATTACTAAGAAAAATGCGAGGTGAAACAAAAGCGGGGCGTAGCGCGTAAATACGTTTGCTATGCCCCGCCATGATCCATGATTTACAAAATTAGTTTAGCTTTGATTGGTTTTCATAATTTATTTTAATAAATCAAAGCGGTCGTTGTTCATTACTTTTGCCCAAGCTTTAATAAAGTCGTGTACAAATTTTTCTTTATTGTCGTCTTGTGCGTAAAATTCGGCATAAGCGCGTAAAATTGAGTTGCTGCCAAAAATTAAATCAACCCTTGTAGCTGTCCATTTCACTTCTTCTGTTTTTCTGTCCACAATATGGTACAAGTCTTCCGAAATGGGTAACCATTTGTAGCGCATATCGGTAATATTTACAAAAAAGTCGTTAGTTAAAACACCTTCTCTGTCAGTTAAAACACCGTGTTTGCTTGCGCCGTAGTTTGTTCCTAAAACACGCATTCCACCAATTAAAACGGTCATTTCGGGTGCTGTAAGCCCCATTAATTGTGTTCTGTCAAGCAGCATCTCTTCCGGTTTGGGGGCATATTGTTTTTTCTGCCAGTTTCTGTAGCCATCATGTATGGGTTCAAGCACTGCAAACGACTCAACATCGGTCATTTCTTGGGTTGCATCTCCTCTTCCAAGGGTAATCGGAGCTTTAATATTTACACCTGCTTGTTGTGCTGCTTTTTCAATGGCGGCAGTTCCACCTAAAACGATTAAGTCGGCAATGCTTACTTTTTTAGTTAACGTTGCTTGTATTTCGCTAAGTTTTGCCAGCACTTTATTAAGTCTTTCCGGTTCGTTGCCCTCCCAGTTTTTTTGTGGGGCAAGTCGTATTCTTGCGCCATTAGCGCCGCCTCTGTAGTCCGAGCCTCTATAGGTACGCGCGCTATCCCAAGCCGTGTTGATGAGTTCAGAGGCCGTTAAGCCGCAATTTAGCAATTGTGTTTTTAAAGTTTCAATTTCTGATTCGGTCAGGGTATAGTTAACTTCCGGAATTGGGTCTTGCCAAATTAAAATTTCGTTTGGTACGTCGGCGCCCAAATAGCGGCTTTTGGGACCTAAATCGCGGTGAGTGAGTTTAAACCAAGCTTTGGCAAATACTTGCTCAAAATATTCGGGGTCATTATAAAAACGTTCTGCTATTTTACGGTACTCCGGGTCTATTTTTAAAGCCATGTCTGCATCGGTCATTATTGGGTTTCGGCGAATTCCGGGTAAATGGGCATCAAAAGGTTTATCTTCTTCTTTCATGTTTATTGGTTCCCATTGCCAAGCTCCGGCGGGGCTTTTTTTCAATTCCCATTCGTAAGTAAACAGCAAATAAAAATAAGTATGGTTCCATTTGTTTGGGTAAGTTGTCCAAGCGCCTTCTAAGCCACTGCTTACCGTGTGCTCGGCATTTCCTTTTCCGTTGGGGTTATACCAACCAAGTCCTTGGTGTTCAATAGGTGCTCCTTCGGGGCTGGGTTGTAAGGCGGCGGCATTGCCATTTCCGTGTGCTTTTCCTACGGTGTGGCCGCCTGCGGTTAAGGCAGCGGTTTCTTCATCGTTCATGGCCATTCGTTTAAATGTAACGCGCATGGCTTCGGCGGTTTTTAAAGGGTTAGGATTTCCGTTCACACCTTCGGGATTGACATAAATTAAGCCCATTTGAACGGCTGCTAAGGGGTTTTCAAGCGATTCTTCGTTTGACATGTCGGCATATCTTTCTTTTGCCAACCATTCTTTTTCGGCACCCCAATAAATATCTTTTTCCGGATGCCAAATATCTTCGCGTCCGCCTGCAAACCCAAAAGTTTTGAAACCCATTGATTCTAAAGCCATATTTCCGGCAAGAATAAACAAATCTGCCCAAGAAATTTTGTTGCCATATTTTTTCTTAACAGGCCATAATAGTCGGCGGGCTTTGTCTAAACTTACATTATCAGGCCAGCTGTTGAGCGGTGCAAAACGCTGATTGCCGGTATTGCCACCACCACGACCATCGGCTAAGCGATAGGTTCCGGCGCTGTGCCAGGCCATTCTAATCATCAAGCCGCCATAATGCCCCCAGTCGGCTGGCCACCAATTTTGGCTGTCTGTCATTAGGTTTTTAAGGTCGTTTTTAATGGCCTCTAAATCTAATTGTTTAAATGCTTCTCTGTAACTGAAGCCTTCGCCGATTGGGTTTGTTTTGGTGTCGTGCTGGTGCAAAATGTCTAAATTAAGCGCATTTGGCCACCAGTTTGTTACAGGATTGCTTGTGTCGGTGTTTGCGCCGTGCATAACCGGGCATTTTCCCTTTTTTGAATTGTCTGTCATGTTTATTGTTAAGTTTGAAATAATATTAGTACATTCGTTTATTTATTGGGTTCTATCCGGAAAAAAAAACTTTTTATTTTGGTAGTTGTTGTATCAAATAAAATGAAGTTTACTTGGCAGCCCCAGCTATTTTTCCTAATTTGCCAGCTATTGGCAAAATATTTGAAGCATGTTTTTTAATTGACAGCCATAAATATGGTTAATTTTTAACTTTTAAACATAAACATTTTCATCACATATAACATAATGATGTGCGTGTTATTAAGCTGTTGTTTTTTCAGTTTAACACACTAAAAGCAACTATTTTTAAGTTAATAATACGCAACAATCAATAATTTTAAACTACTATTAACTAATAATAAAACAAAAAATGTACGCACAAAGTTTAATAGTTGGCAATTTACCCACCCTAAACCCACTCGATAATTTTGAACAAGCCTTAGCAACAATGACTGCTTTTCATGTGCAGCATTTACCGGTTGTGGACGAAAATGGGCAATATTTGGGCTTGCTTGAAGAACACGCTTTAATTGATATAGAGCATTTGCACGAACACCACTTGTTAACCGAGTTGAATTTTGCCAATTTGCGCCCATTTGTAATAGAAAATCAACCTATAAGTGAGTTATTAAAAGTTTTTATTGATTACCGGATAACAGCCGTACCTGTTTTAAGTCAAAATGCCGACTACTTAGGCTGTGTTACTATTGAAAAAGTATTAGATTATTTTGCCAATTTAACCGCAGCTTACGAGCCCGGCCCTATTATTGTTGTTGAAATGCACCAACGCGATTATTCGCTGGCTTATTTGGCTCGTATTATTGAAGAGTGCGGCGCTGCCGTTATTAGCGCTTACACTACAACCAACCCCGACACCATGCTTTTAAACGTTACGTTAAAAGTTAATGCACAAGATATTTCTGCTATTTTAGCTGCTTTTGAGCGCCACGATATTACTATTAACGGTGCTTATACCGAAAGCAATTTTAATACCGACCTTCAAGAACGGTACGACTCGTTGCTTAATTATTTAAACATTTAAAAAATTGTTTTGATTTTTGTAAAAAAAAATGCCTCCGGAAGAAACTTACTGTTTTTATCCGGAGGCATTAAAACTAAATAGCAGCGTATTACTAACGTATCACTATTATTGTGGTGGTAATGGGGGTGGTAAACTGGCAAAATACGCCTGAAAATCGGGGACTGTTTCGGCGGCTGCCCAATTTTCCATACCTTGTGTCCATACTAAAGTTTGGGGGGTAATTTCAAAATTGGAAACTGTTTTTACCATTACCGCAATTTCTTCCATGGTGTAGGGGCCTGCTGTATTGCCATTTATGCCAAGATGGTATTTTTTAGTGGGCAATGGGGGTGGTGTTGTGCTGCGCTCGTTTGTGTTTTGTTGTTGCTGGTTTGTTTGATTTACCTGGTTCATCATTTGCCCCATCATACCAACGCCTACAACCATACCGGCGTTTCCGGGGTTTTCGGCGGCTTTTTCCATTGCATTGGCGGTTTGGTATTGCATGTATTTGCTTAAGTCGCCAACAATGCCCATGCTGGTGCGTTTGTCAAGCACTTCCTCCACTTCGGGGGGCAGCGATATGTTTTCGACCAATAGTTTAGTTAATTCAAGCCCATAGACTTCAAATTCGGGGCAAATTTTTTGCTCCATAAACTTCGATAAATCGTCGTAATTTGAAGCAAGGTCAAGTACCGGAATTTTGCTTTCGCCAACTGTATCGGTAAACCGGGTAATAATAATATTCTTCAGTTGTTCGGCAATATTTTCTACCGTAAAATGGCCATTTGTGCCTACAATTTCGCTAATAAATTTGGGGGCATCTTGGATACGCATACTGTAATTGCCAAAAGCCCTTAAACGCACCATGCCAAACTCGGCATCGCGCATCATAATGGGGTTTTTGGTGCCCCATTTATTGTCGGTAAATATTTTGGTGTTTACAAAGTAAACTTCGCATTTAAAGGGGCTTTCAAAGCCGTACTTCCAACCACGCAGCGTTGATAAAACTGGTAAATTAGAAGTTACTAACGAGTGTGTACCTGGTTGAAAAACGTCGGCAATACGGCCTTCGTCAACAAAAACGGCAATTTGTGTTTCGCGTACCACTAATTTAGCCCCGTTTTTAATTTCGTTGTTGTGGCGTTCAAAACGGTACACCATAGTGTCTTGCGATGAGTCGAGCCATTCGATTATATCAATAAACTCGCCTCGAAATTTGTCAAAAAATCCCATTTTGAATAATTTTGTTTTTATGGTTGAATAAAAAATATATTTTAAAAATAATGAAAACCAGGTCCTATAACACATTCAATCATCCGGAAAAAAATATCCGGAAAAAAAGTGAATGATTTTATCGGCATCTTGTCAATAAATCAAATAATTTTGCTTGTATTATGTTGTGTTTGTTTAAGGACAAATGGTATAATAAAAAACTGTTTAAAAAAGTTCCATTTTATTTTTTTAATCAAGCAAGGGTGTATTGGCGGTGTTGCACCGATTAAGTTAAAGTTATATTGGTTCTTCTTGGGCAATTAGTTGTTCCATAAGGATACAAAGTTTAGACTCGGCTTGGGCGGCTACGGCTACAACATCTTCGAGGCTAAGCGATTTTACGCGGTGAGGTGGGTAGCCTACGTCGGTAATAATTGAGACCGCAAAAATTGGCAATCCGGTGTGTACGGCTACAATTGCCTCGGGAACCGTGCTCATGCCAACGGCATTTGCCCCTATTCGGTTAAGCCATATATATTCGGCTTTTGTTTCGATATTTGGGCCACTAACGCTGGCATATACGCCGGTTTTGCAAGGAATGCCTTGTTGTTGGGCAATACTAAGCGCCCTGTTTATAAGCGTTTGATCGTAGGGCTGGCTAAAATCGGGGAAACGCGGCCCCAATTCCGGATAATTAACACCTCGCAAAGGGTTTTCGGGCTGTAGGTTGATGTGGTCGGTCAATATCATAAAGTCGCCAATATCCAAATCTTCGCAAACGCTACCCGACACGTTTGAGATAAATAGTTTTTCGATGCCCAGCCGTTTAAAAACGCGCACCGGAAAAGTTACTTGTTGCATACTATAGCCTTCGTAATAGTGGAACCGGCCTTGCATAACAGCTACTTTGTGGCCACCTAACCAACCAAATACCAAGCGCCCGTGGTGGCTTTCGACTGTTGAAACGGGAAAATGCGGAATTTGGGCGTAATCTATGCTATATTCAATTTTAACCTGCTGAACCAAGCCACCTAAACCTGTACCTAAAATAATGGCAAAGCGTGGTTGCCAATTATTGGTTTGGGTTATAAGGTATTGTGCTGTTTCTTCTATAAGGGTGGGCAAATGGCTCATGGGTGTGCTTTGGTTAAGGGTTTTCTTAGGTTTTTGGATAAAAAATATCTGTCAAGCAAAGGTACAAAATTGTAACAAAATATTCTTCGATTTTGGTGTTTGCCAACTACCATTAATGGGGACTTTTTTAAATTTTTTTGTCTGGCCATTTGTTTGCTTTTTCAACTGTTAATGTGAGAAAAAAACTTGTTCTTAGATTATTTCGTTGTTAATGCTTAGGCCAAATAAAGCAAAGTCGTATTTTACTGGGTCGGTGGGGTCAAATTGTCGCAAGTTTTGGGTTAGCTCAAGTACTGCTTGCCAATTTGTTTTAGGGTGGTTTAATAAGTTTAATTTACGGGCAACCCTGTCAACATGCACATCTAAGGGGCATAATAATTGGGCAGGGTTAATTTGCTGCCAAAGGCCAAAATCAACGCCATGGTTATCGCGGCGTACCATCCAGCGCAAAAACATACACAGTCTTTTGCAGGCAGCCCTGCGGGCGGGGGTAGAGATGTGTTTGCGGGTACGGGCGGGGGAATCGGGCAGGCTAAAAAACAAATTATGAAAACCAATTAAGGCCGGCTCAATAGTTTTACTTTGCGGCAATAAAAATTGGCTAAATGCTGTTTCAAGGGAGGTGTTTTTTTTATAGTAATCGCTAAAAAAGGCTATAAAATACAGGGCATCGGTGGCATTAAAGGTGCGGTGTTTAAAGTTTAAAAAGGGTTTTAGGTCGTTGGCGGTATGGTTGCGCACAAAGTCGTAGGGGGCATTGTCCATAAGGTTGGCCAGGGTTAAACTTTTGTCAATTATGGTTTTCCGTTGCCCCCAAGCTAACATAGCTGCCCAAAATCCCATTATTTCGCGGTCTTGTAAAAGTGTAAAGCGATGTGGTACCGAAATGGGGTCGGTATTAATAAAATTTGGTTGATTGTAGTGCAATACAGCCGTGTTAAGCAGAATTTGCGTGTTAAGCATACCCACAAAATTAGACAAAAGATTGTAACATAAAAAAATCCGGAGAAAACAACAAGGTGTTTCATCCGGATTCGTTTAACATATTCCTTTTATCTATCTATTTTCATATTTTTGTTCGGCTTGGGTTGCAGTTAGGTTGGTGCGCAAACCATCAACGTAAACAACTACAAATGCTTTTGCAAAGCCTTTTTTCTGTAAATCGTGCGAAAGTTTGCGGGCATCACTTACATTTGAAAATTCGCCAACCATTAACCTAATCATGCCGCCGTTTGTTGTTTCGCTTTTAATAGTCAAAGATTTGTCAATTCGTGCTGCCGCTGAATTGTGACCGCCTTTTGAAAAAGAGCCAGCTTGAATTCTATACACTACTTTTTCTTTTTTTACTTTTTCCGTTTCTTTTTTTATTGGGCTTGCGGTATTATCAGATTTAATCTCGTTTTTAGTACCTCTTTTTAAAACAACTGGTTGTTCGATATTGGTTTTCCAAAACAATAAAACCTGAATTATAGGTTCGGCACCAATTGTGCTTATAGTTTTTGCATCTTCAATTTCGCCCGTATTATTTAAGGTTGTTAGTCGGTATTGTTTGCCGCCTTCTAACCTAAAGGTAAACTGCCCCGACTTATCCGAGTAGGCAACTTGTTTATTATCGCTTAAAAAGTCTTTAATTTCAACTGATGCACTCATTACCGGCTTTTTTGTTACAATATCTAAAACCCTACCCACTACCACATGACTATACACTTCTATGTTTGCTGTCGATTGTTCTGCCATGGTATTATGCTTTTCCTTTGCCAACTCAAGCGAGTCGGCACTTAAAAATGGCTGAGATAGTAAAAAACTAAGCACCATTAAAAAAGCATTATTTCTAAATATTTTTTGCATACTGCGATGTATTTAAATCTTGTGGAGGTTTTAATAAAATAGAGTTGTGAGTATTAAATTATAGTGTTTGTGTTCTATTTATTACATCAAAAAACATACCAAAAAACGTGATTCCAAGATAATCAATAAAATATATCATCTAAAATAAAAAGCTTGAACATTTTGCTATTAAAGGGAAACATTATTTTGAAAGTATTAGTTCAAAAACTTCCGGATTTTTTCTTCATCTGACCTGTTTTTAGGACAAAATAATGACAATTTTTTTACATTGAAAATACAATTCTTAGCCTTCTTTTTTACGAAATTATTTGCTATTCGCCTAACAAATTAATATGATTTATTTTGCAATTATTAAATATATTTTGCCAAGGTAAACGAACAAATATGATTTTGTATTGTAAAAATGCTACAAAAAGTGCAAACTTACCTTTAGAGACTGTCTAAAAATTAAAAATTGGCATGCCAGTCCTAAAAATTGATAGGAAAAAAGTTATTAAAAGAGATGTGAATAAAAGACTATCAGTTTGACGTTTAAATAATAATTCATAGCTTTATGAAAATCAAACACATAAAGTAAAATGAAAACCTACCCAAGCAGTCTCACCGATAGTCAATGGAGTGCAATATTAGGCATTTTAGACGACAAACGGAAACGAAAACACAGTTTAAGAGAAATTTTTAATGCGCTGTTCTATTTGCTTAAAACTGGCTGTCAATGGCGCATGCTGCCGTTCCATTTTCCGTCATGGAAGCTTGTTTACTACTATTTTACCAAGTGGAAGAAGGATGGGACGATAGAACTCATCCATGAAATACTCAGGATAAGACTCGAAAGCAAGCAGGCAGGGCTTCATCGCCAAGTGTTGGTATAATTGATAGCCAGAGCGTAAAGACAACAAGCGTCGGAGGCTTGTGCAGAGGGATTGACGGGGGTAAAAAAGTTAAAGGCAGAAAGCGGCATATTATTGTAGATACAATGGGACTACTTTTAGCGGTTGTGGTTCATGCGGCAAATGAGCATGACAGTAAATCAGCCCCAATGGTTATAGCTGACCTCAGAGGCAGGTTTTGCAGATTGGTAAAGATAGTAGCTGATGGCGGGTATAGAGGCGAGTTAATTGAAAATACCCGCAAAACGTTTGGGTGGGTGGTTGAGGTTGTAAGTAGATCGAATACAGCCTCGAAATTCGAAGTATTGCCAAAAAGATGGATTGTTGAAAGAACTTTTGCATGGCTCGAAAGCTATCGAAGATTGAGTAAAGACTTTGAGTTCCAAACCGAAACGAGCCAGACAATGATCCAACTTGCCATGATAAAATTGATGCTTAATAGAATTAGAAAATAAAATTTAGACAGGCTCTTATTTTTTTGAAATAATTTCATTATTTGTCAAAAATACTGAAAATTACATGTAAACAACAGGTTGGGTTATTATAATTTATTGGATAATGGAAAAAAGATGCCTACTTATTATATTACCTAATTTTATAGGGCACAACTATAGGCCATAATATAAATTCAAACAACTCTTTTTATTTTGCCAAAGCAGCCAGCCGTGCCACAACCGGCGGATGACTGTAGTGTACAAAAACGTATGCCGGATGTGGTGTTAAATTGCCCAAATTTGTAACGGTTAATTTTTTGAGCGCACTGGCCAAAGCCTCTCCACCATAAGTTTGTTTGGCGTAATCATCGGCCTCAAACTCGTGTTTCCGCGACCAAATATTGCTAATAATACTAAGCACTTCGCTTATGGGGCTATACAATAAAGCAAAAGCCAACAAACCTACATGCAGCGAATGCTGCGCAGCCCCTAAGGCTGTACTTAGCTGCGAATTGTTTAAAATATAACCTAAAACAAACAAAGCAAAACCAGTTGTAAGGGTGCTTATTAACAACATTTTATACACGTGCCACCGCTTGTAATGCCCCACTTCGTGGGCTAATACGGCTAAGGTTTCGGGGTGTGTTTGGGTGGCCAACAACGTGTCGTACAATACAATCATGCGGGTGCTGCCCATTCCGGTAAAAAAGGCATTGGCCTTGGTGCTGCGCTTCGAGCCGTCTATAACCAAAATTTTACCATACGGAAACTGTACTTTTTTGGCATACTGCTCAATGGAGGTATTTAAATTATCGTCGGTTAAAGGGCTTAGTTTGTTGAACAGGGGCAAAAACAATTTTACTCCAAAAGCAGACATAAACAAGCTAAAAATGGTAACAGCTGCCCATGTGTAGAGCCAAAACAAATTGCCGGCGGTATAATAAAACTTATACAGTAAATAATAGATAGCAGGCCCAATTATAATGCTTATAATTATACCACGCAATTTATCCATAAAAAACAATTTGGGCGTACTGCGGTTAAATCCATATTTTGCCTCTATGGTAAAAGTGCTATACCACTCAAACGGCAACGATATAATTGCGCTTACCAACCCAATAAGACCAAAAAATACCAACCCGCGCAGCAATTCATTAGTTAGCCCGAACTGGGTTAATAAAATTTGGTCTAACCAGCCAAACCCACCTGTAAGCAACATGCCCAACATTAAAGCCAAGTTTAAAAAGCCTAATTTTTGGCTTAAATTATAGTTGTCTTCTTGGTATTCGCGGGCCCGCCCGTAGGCTTCGGAGGTATATACATCGCGTACAGACTCGGGAACCTGCGGCTGCCAATGCTTAAAATTTAGGCGCGTAAGCCAACTATGCACAATAAACTGCACCAAAATAATAGCAATAATAACAAGCAGTAAGTACATCGTTAATTTATTGATTAATTGAATAGTAGTTATAGCTAAGGAATTGATTTGTATGTTGCGCAAAGTTAGTGCAATTTTGAACGAAAAAAATACCCGCAAATACCAAGTATTATAGGCTGAACAACAAAAAAATACCGTAATTTGCCAGCCCACCGTACACTTAGATGTAATTACATGAAAAAACAGCTATTTACCGCCCTTTTTTCCGGATTTTTGCTGCTTGCTTTAACCGCTTCAAATGCACAAACAATATCCGGCGCTTGCCAGCACAATCATCAAAATTCTGCGGCTTACAACCACCATAAATTTACAGCCCAGTCAAATAAAACCCAGGCAGCCGCCTCGCGCTCCGATACGCTCGATATAGTAAACTATCACCTTAATTTAAACCTGACCGACCTTGCCAGCAAAGAGCTTTCGGGAACCTGCGCCGTGCATTTGGCTTCAAAAATAAATAATTTAGATACCATATTGCTCGACCTTAAAGCCCTTGCCGTTAGTGCTGTTTACCGGGGCAATGAAACAAATCCGGAAAATTACGAGCAGCAAGGCGAACTCCTCCGGATATTTACCAAAAAAACACTAAACGCCGCCGACACCGCTACTTTTATCATATCGTACCAAGGCAAACCCGCTACTGCTACGTATGGTGGCTTTTATTTTGGCAATAATACCGCCTATAATATGGGCGTAGGCATTGGTATTGACCCTCCTAATTTTGGGCGTGCTTGGTTTCCCTGTCTCGACAATTTTATAGACCGCGCTACTTACCAATTTTCTATCCACACCAAAGGCAATATGAGTGCTTTTTGTAATGGCACCCTTCAAAATATTGATTTATTGGGCGATGGCACCAAAATTACCCATTGGAAATTAGATGTACCCATACCAACTTATTTGGCTTCGGTGGCCGTAGGTGCTTTTTCGACCATTGAAAGCGAATACGAGGGCATGAACGGAAAAATTCCTGCCATCATTGCCGCTCCGGATGCAAATTTAGACGATGCAAAAATTTCGTTTCAAAATTTGCCCCAAGCGTTCAGCGGTTTCGAGCAGGCATTTGGCCCCTATATTTGGCCCCGCGTAGGTTTTACCGTAGTACCTTTTAATGCGGGTGCTATGGAACATGCCACCAATATTGGCTACCCTTTGTTTGCTGTTGATGGCACCCTAACCTGGGAAGCTGCTATAATGGCGCACGAATTATCGCACCATTGGTGGGGCGACTTAGTAACCTGCGAAACTGCCGCCGATATGTGGCTTAACGAAGGGTGGGCAAGCTGGTGCGAAAACTATTTTACCGAGCTTGTTTATGGGCCACAGGCTTACCGCGATGCCTGCCGCACCACCCTTGAAGATGTGCTGCGCCAAGCCCACCTTGCCGACGACGGCTACCGCGCTGTTGCGGGCGTGCCTGCCGAGTACACGTATGGCAATACCGTTAACCGCAAAGGTGCCGTAGTGGTAAATGCCCTGCGGGGCTATATGGGCAACGAAGCCTTTTTTAAATGTTTAAAAGAATATACGGCTGCCTTTGCACTTAAAAACGCCAACAGCTACCAACTGCGCGATTTTTTAAGCGATTGTTCGGGCATGGATTTGACCGATTTTTTTGACGACTGGGTTTTTCAGCCCGGATTTGTGGCCGTAACCTTAGACAGTATGGCCGTTAAATTTGCAGGAACCAATGCCGTAGCTACCGTTTATTTGCGGCAGCACACGCATCAAACAAATCATTATTTTAATGCCATACCCGTTGATATTACTTTTTACGACCAAAACCTTAACAGTACTACCCGCCGCGTGTTTTCGAGCGGGGCTTGTAGTTTTACCCAAAATATTGAACTGCCATTTTACCCCATTTACGCCGCCATTGATACCAACGAAACGCTGTCGTTAGCAGGTTTGCAAGCGCAACGCTGGATAACCAAAACAGGCAACTATACGCTGCCCAATACACAAGTAGATTTAGAGGTTAATGCCGTTTCGGACACTAATTTGCTGCATGTTTACCATATTTGGGCACCCCCCGACAGGCCACAAACACCCCCGCCCGGATGGATTTTAAGCGACCGCCATTATTGGCGTATAGGCGGCGTTAATTTGGGCAGTTTTAAAGCAAAGGCCAGCTTTTATTATAATGGCTCTAATAACGGCGGATTATTAGATGCTGCCTTGTTTGGCGGCTTAAACGAAAACTCGCTAATGCTGTTATACAGGCCTAATGCCGCGGCTAACTGGCAAAAACTAAACTCGGCCACCCTTAACAAAGGCGGCAGCGCAACCGACAAAATGGGCAGTTTTACGGTTGCCTCGTTGCAATTTGGCGAATATACCTTAGCCATAAACGACCCCAACCGCACCGATACTTTAACCATGCCCCCTAACGATTGTTTAAACCTTACGGCCTTAAACCAACCACCCAATAACAATAATACAAACAGCCACAAACAAGGCTATTTACAGGTGCAACCCAACCCAAACAACGGGCAATTTGCCGTAAATATTAGCTTGCCCGCTACTGCCGTACCACAGATGGCCATTTTACAGGTAGCTGACTCGGCAGGGCGCATTATTTACACCCAAAATATAAACAATACTGGAGGCACACAGCAGCAAAGCATAACTATAAACCTTGCGCAGCCATTAACAGCCGGCACTTACAAAGTAAGCGTTAAAACCAATAGTTATGTGCTTGCCAGCACGATGGTTGTTTTATAGTTAGCCCGCTTTGAATATGCGTTTTTGCTTTGTTCAGTTTTCAGATAAAATTGCCGACGTGGGGTCGGTTCAGGTAAAACTATTTTTTTTCTTCTGAGAACAAGTGTTTATGCCGGCAAACAAACAAATTCCGGAAGGATTATTTGTTTCGGCGAAAATTTATCCAATTAAATAGGCAAGCCCACTGTTAATATTTTCGCACAGGTCGCTTATTTTTTTTTCGGTGCACATTTTTTCAAAAAGCTCGCGAATGGGTTTAAAGTCGTTATGAAAAGGGCAGGGCCTTATTTCGCTGCATTTACTTAGCCCCAAACCGCATTGCTTAAAAACGTCTTTACCGTCAATGGCATAAATAATATTGATTACGGGCAGCTCTTTTTGCTTGGGTGTAATGTAAAAACCTCCGGATGGGCCTTTTACGCTGTATATAATTTCATCTTTTACTAATTTTTGTAAAAGTTTACCAACTGTATGCACATTTTCATTGATGTACTCGGCTATTTCTTTTATGCTCGCTTTGTTTTCCGGATAGGTTTTAGCGCCTAAATATACGACTGCCTTAACAGCGGCTTTACAGGTTAAACTCAACATACGCTTATCTGCCTAAATATATGCGACCGTTTTCTGAAATTCGCTCGTAATCCCAAGGGGGGTCAAAGCTTAAGTTTACTTCTATGGTGTAGTCAGCAAAGGAGGCCTGCAAAGATTGACGGACACTATCGGTAATTGACTCGCCCATAGGGCAAAACTGCGTGGTCAGCGTCATGGTGCAAATTATTTTTTTGCCGTCTTCCTCAAAATTTATTTCGTAGATTAGCCCAAGGTCAACAACACTAAGGCCAATTTCGGGGTCGTAAACATTTTCTAACCCTGCCAGGGCTATATTGCACTTAATTTCAAAATTGGTAATTACATTCATTATATAACGGCTTTATGTGTGATTATTTTAAAAACATTCAAGTTGTAGAGTACGGCAGCTACGATTAAAAAAACGGAGCCTGCCTTTAAAAATAAGAGCCACGATGCTAAAATGCCCACAACAAAAAGTAAAAATCCGGATAGATAAACGATACTCATTATTTTGAATATCGGATGATTAAACAAGTCTTTGGGGTTGGGCGTTTTTTGGGATGCAGCGCGTTGGTGGTAAACTTTATTCCATACAATAAAAGGCAATGTTTTAAAGGTCATGCCCAAAATGATGGCCGTAAGCCAACCGAAAAAGGTTAAAAAGCCATAAGCTGTAATCAGATTTATTTTGTTTCCGGAAGTAAAAAACAAGATGCCAATAAAAATAAACAACAGCACAACCGGCAGCAAAAGCATGGCAACCGATGTTAGGGACATTTTCATTTGCTCGTCTATTTGTTTGCGAAGTCGTTGTTTGATGGCCATCCGGCAGTAGTAAATAAACAGCCCAACTGCGCTCAACACAAGCAATCCGGGAACAAAAATAATTGCTTTTACGCCAAAATCATTATAAAAAACAAACAAATAAAGGACGATGGCGGCGTTAATCAAATAAAAAATGCGCCACAACAAACGGGTATTGGTATATTTTGAAATTAAAAACATTGGAATTAACCGCGAAGCAACCCCAACAACTAACAACAAAAACCACCCAACTATTCCGGCATGAGCATGTAAGGAAAGAAAATGCAGCGAATCTTTATTAAGTATTGGGGTGGTAAAATTATAAACTAACAAAAGTCCCAGCAGCACGGTAAAAAACAGCCAAAGTGTTGCCGTAAAAACGAACATGGCATGAACATTTTCGCTTTTACCCCTCCGGATACTTATCACTATATTTACAAGATAGGTAAGCACGGCAAGTACTATAAAATGCCCCCCCCATTTTGCTGGCGTGCCCATATCGAACACGTAAAATCCATAAACAAGCAAGGGAATACCGATTGCGGCAAAAACAAACGAAATAAAGGCAAGTTTTTCGCTGTAAAGCCTTCCTTCAATTAATACCGGTACAAGCTGATGGCTTGCGCCTAATATTATCATGGTGGCCCAGCCCAAGGCCATGGTATGTGTAATGGCCAATATATGCGGGTGGAAGTAGTGATTTAGAAAAGCTTGGTTAGAGGTGAACAACAAAACACATCCGGCCAAAAACGAAAGCGAAGCATACAGGTAAAACGGCAGTATAACTTTATACGAAGTAGTTTTAGTTGTAGGCATTCCTATTTGTGGTGCAAACATTTTACGTGCGGAAAATTAAAAGGTGCACCTCGTCATCGCTTATTTCGTTGATACGATATTCAAATTTTCTTTCTTTTAACTCGGGCAGCAAAAAAACGGGGATGCGTTTGTGGTAAACATACAGGCAGTATCCGGATGGCAGTTTTTCGAGTTCATCTAAAATGGTAAGCATAGGCAAAGGCATTTCAAGCGCACGCACATCAATATTTACCAATTTTCCTTCAAATTTTGCTACCATTTTATCCCAGTCAAGGAAATTATTATTCAGTTGTGGCGTTTCATTATTTGAATTTGCTGTTTTAAAAAAATACGTATAAACCAAATTGTCGTTAATGGCTTCGGAGTAAGTTTCGTAGCCTTGTTTTTCTAACAACTGAATAAGCGGTATCGGCTCAAAACTATTTATTAGCTTTAAAATTTGCTGTGCTTTTAGTTGCTTGGTTTTTTCAAGAATAAGTTTTAACGGGTCTTTACCGCCTTCGAGTACGCTGCGCACATCTAATTCAACCATATTATCGGCAGAGGCGTTTTTCATAAATCCGGGCATTTCTTTCATTTCGGTATTATCATCGGCGGTGGTTGTTTTATCTACACTAAACCCAAGTGGTTGAAGTTTTTTAAAAAAATCGTCCACTGTGCAGCCACCAATTTTACTGGCCATAGAAATGGAAGCCCGCGAGGCAATTAGTTTGCGCATCAATGGGTTCCGGAGTTTGTTGAACTTAGGTGAAATGCTGATGATGGCCTCTAAAGCATCGGGGTGTTGTTTCAAAATAGTGGCAATTTTTGTATTGGCATTTATTGTGTCCATATTAAAGCATTTAGTTTTGTTTTAAGCAGGCAATAGGCAAAACAAAGACGCTGTATTTGTAAAAACATGCTTTATTTTGCCCATTGCTTACAAGTAAAATCAGTTTTTGCCGAATGATTTTTCCAGTTCAACGGCCTTTGGAAAAAGAATATTGTTCTCGAGGTGAATATGTAAATGCAAATCGTTTTCAAACTTATCGAGCATCCGGTATAACAAACTGTAACTTGCACAGGCATCTTCGGGCAGTTCGAAATCATTTGTGCAATGGCGCAATTCTTTTAAATCGTTTCCAACCGTTTCGTGTTCCATTTCCATCATATTAATTGGGTTTTGCACCGTTCCAAAGGGGCTTTGTTCAAAGTTTTGCACCTTATTTTTGGCTGCCACCAACTGTTTGATGTAGGGAAATAAAATCTGCTCTTCCTTGTGTAGGTGTGTTGTAAGTTCGGCGTTTACTGCCTCAACTAATTGATATACTTTTGCCAATTCGGGATGTCTTTGGCCATGAACACGAAAAACTTTGTTGGCATAGGCTCTGATATCGGGAAGATTTTTCCGGATATAAGCGTGGTGGGTATTAATAATATAGTCGGCCAAAAAATCAAGATTCCACTCATTGTAGGGCAGTGGGCGGAAGTCTTGCGCTCTATCGGCCTGCTGTAATTCCTGTTCAATTAAGGTAACATCTAAACCCTTTTCGTTGCAGGCTTCTTTCACTGTTTTTTTTCCACCGCAGCAAAAATCTAAGCCGTATTTTTTAAAAATTTGAGCTTTGCGCAAATCTTTGGCAGCCAATTGGCCAATTGTTTCATCGTTATCGTGGAGTTTGCGTTTGCCAATTTTTACTTTCCACCATTCTGGCCCTTGTTCAAGGTATTCCCAGGTAAAAATATTTCCGCGTTCGCCCAGCAATTGGTAATAGAGCGGTTTGGGGTCGTGGTCGTTATGGATGGTAAAATCTTCGCCCTCATTAAGTTTATCGAACCATGCAAAAATGGTTGGGTGCTTCATTCTTGGTTCTAATAAGGTTACGTTAAGTACGTTGTTGGCTACTGCTTCAATTGTGTCCATTGAATTTATTGTTTTGAAATGATAAATTTGTTGTACGGGCACAAAGATACGGCAATATTTAATAAAAGTAAACAAATACTTTTATTGGTTTGAAAATAAATTTTTCAAGCAGCGGTAATTTCTAAGGTTGTGTTTAAGAAATTACGGCTGTTGAAGCGGATGTTTGTTAGTAAAGCCGGTTTAAGCCGGAGGTGATTACAGTGAAATTATTATTCTCCGGAAGCAGCCCCGCGTTGTACGTTACCACATGGAATTCAGTTTGTTTCATTTGTTAATTATCGTTAAAAATATGCTGTTTTTGAAAAAAATAATCTTCTTATAGTTTTTTAACTAAAAGATTAGTTGAAAAACCAAAATCTCATCGTACCTTTGTGCTACGAAACCGAACCAAAGTATAATTAGTGCGGTTTTTATGCTATTAACAACAATTTTCAAAATCATTTTTTATTTTCTTTTTTTCAACCATGAAAAAATCATTTTTCAGCCTTTTAGTATTGGCCGTTGTTGCCATTTTTGCCGTTGCTTGTAACCAATCGGGTGCATCGAGCGGAGAAAAAACTGGCGATGCTGCTGCTACACAAAACACCACTACCCCCGGCGGCGAAACCGCTGCTACCCCCCCCGCTACCCCCGCCGAAGATGCTGTTGACCCCAATTTGCCTAAAACTACTATTGAGTTTGAAGGCGGTATGGAACACGACTGGGGCAATATTAAAGAAGGTGAAGTAGTAAACCACACCTTTAAATTTAAAAACACCGGTAAAGAACCCCTAATTATTAGCAGCGCTAAAGGCTCGTGCGGTTGCACCGTTCCTTCGTTCCCCAAAGAACCTATTGCCCCCGGCGCTACCAGCGAAATTAAAGTTGAGTTTAACTCGAAAGGCAAAAAGAACCAACAAACCAAAACCGTTACTATTAATGCCAACACCGACCCTAACCCAACCCGCTTAACCATCAAATCGAACGTTATTCCAGATCCTAACGCCCCTGCTGCCGCTGCTGCTCCTGCTGGTGGTGCTCCGCAAATTCAAGTTCAACCAGGTGGCAAAGCCCCTGCCGGTAAATAATTTATGCCAGCATTTTGATGCTCTTTTACCTGAACTACAAAACAATATTTATTATCCGGAAACATCCGGAATTTAAATAGCGAAAAAAATAAAAGCCGAAGATGATAAATTTCATCTTCGGCTTTTATTTTTTAGTTTAGATTTAAATAAAACATCTTAACGGGTTGCTCCTCTAAGAAGCTCAAAAAAATGCTTTAATTTTGCTGGCACTTTCTTACAACTCATCTAAAGTCCTTAATTCGGTTAGTTGCAACTACCTGTTCCAAGTTTATGCAGTCTCATAATTTTTGTGCTGGGCCGGCAGCCCTTCCGCCCCAGGTTTATGCACAAGCCGCAGCCGCAATTACCAATTTTAACAATACCGGTGTTAGCATTTTATCTATATCGCACCGAAGCGAAGCATTTAAAGCCATACTTTACGAAGCACTAAACACGGCACGAGAGTTATTGCAATTACCCAGCGCCGATTTTGAGCTACTGCTTTTGCCTGGCGGTGCAAGTCAGCAGTTTGCCATGGTTCCGTTAAATTTGCTGCACCCTCAAGGGCAGGCCGCTTATTTAGTATCGGGGCATTGGGCAAAATTGGCCGCCTTAGAAGCACAACGCATACGCCCCAACTGCCAAATAATTGATAGTGCCGAAGCACAACAATACCGATGCCTTCCCCAACTGCCGCAAAATTTTAACGACAAACAACAATACACCTACCTTCACCTAACTACCAATAATACCATTTATGGCACGCAGTGGGCAACCCTGCCCCTTGTAAACTGCCCAATTGTAGCCGATGCCTCGAGCGATTTATTGGCTGCACCCCTGCAAAATATAGAACGCTTAGGCTTTATATATGCCTGCGTGCAAAAAAATATTGGCGCTGCAGGTGTTACCTTAGTAGCTATCCGGAAAGAATTTTTGCAGCAAAGTCAAAAATCCGGAACGCAAACTAACCAACAACTACCTAATATCTTCAACTATCAAGCACATATAAAAGCCAAATCTTTATACAGCACCCCTCCCGTTTTTTCGGTGTATTGCACGTATTTAATGTTGCAATGGGTTAAACAACAAGGCTTAGAGCAACTTGCCCGGCAAAATCAGCTAAAAGCTCAAACTTTTTATACCGAGTTAGATGAAAACCCCTTGTTTGAAGGCCATGCCCACCCACAGCATCGCTCAAAAATGAACGCAGTTTTTACTTGTAAAAATCCGGATTTAATACCTGTTTTTGCCCAATTTGCCGCTCAAAATCAAATTACAGGTATTGACGGACACCGAACCATTGGTGGGTTTAGGATTTCGTTTTACAATGCCATACCTTTAAAAAGTGTGCAATACTTAACTGAAATAATGCAGGCATTTACCCAAAAGTACGGATAAAAAAAAGCTTATGACCTAATAGGTTGAAAAAAAATTAGCCAAAATTTGCCTGATAATCAAGCAGTTATAAAAAAAGATTTCAAAAAATGGCATTTCGCAGATACAAATCCGGATAAAAAGTTGTATCTTTGCTGCCCGAAATAAAAAAATAGATTTTCTTCCTCATTCCAATGGATACATTAAGTTATAAGACGAAATCAATTCGTACCGAAGACGTTAAAGCCAACTGGTGGATTATAGATGCCAACGGCATGGTAACAGGCCGTTTATGCAGCCAAATTGCTACTATTTTACGGGGCAAAAACAAGCCCTCGTTTACTCCCCACGTTGATTGCGGCGACCATGTAATTGTAATTAATGCCGAAAAAGTTCGCTTTACCGGCAGCAAACTACACGACAAAGAATATGTGTCGCACACGGGCTACCCCGGTGGGCAACGCTTTGCTACCCCAGCTCAAATGTTGCAACGCAAGCCCCATTTTGTTATTGAGCACGCCGTTAAAGGCATGTTGCCTAAAAATCGTTTAGGCCGCCGTATCATTAAAAAACTGTTTGTTTATGCCGGCGAGCAACACCCACACGCAGCCCAAAAACCTCAAATTTTTGAAATAAGTAAATAAATAATTATTGCACCTATTATATTATGGAACAATTTGTAGCCGTAGGTCGTCGTAAAGCTGCCATTGCCCGCGTATTTTTATCGCCAGGCTCGGGGAGTATTATTATTAACGACCGCACTTTTGAAGAGTTTATGCCCATTAACTACCTTCGCGAAAGCGTAATGCAGTCGTTACGCACTGTAGAGGGCGAAGGAAAATATGATGTTAAAGTAAATGTTAACGGCGGTGGTATTAAAGGCCAGGCCGAAGCCATTCGCTTAGGCATTGCCCGCGCTTTGGTAGCTATGGACAGCGAACTTAAACCCGCCCTGCGAAGCAAAGGTTTAATGACGCGCGACCCCCGTGAAGTGGAACGCAAAAAATCGGGCTTGCGCAAAGCACGTAAAAGAGAACAGTACAGTAAACGCTAATACAATACGCCAGACAAAAAGCATATTGTGCTGTGCCTTGTACTTTTTTACTATCCGGAGAATAAATATATCCCGAATAAAAACTGTAACACCGAAAGTGCAATCCAAGATGGATAAAACAACAATGAATTGAATATTATTATTGATTATCCGGAAAAATTGTATAGTACTTCAAAAAAAACAAAACCTCACAAACAGTTAATTAGTTAGCCTGTTTAATTAACCCCGCCCGTTGGCAAATTTCATTGCTTAGTATAATTTTTTATTATTAACCGTATTTGTAACACCATATATATCTGTCATTTCAGATTTATTATATAAAATAACATGGAAGGTTTACCTCAAGGCATACCACAACAAGAGTTGTTAGACGCTGGCGTTCATTTTGGCCATTTACGCAAAAAATGGAACCCTAAAATGCTGCCCTATATTTTTATGGAACGCAAAGGCATTCATATTATTGACCTTGCCAAAACAAACGAAGGTTTAGTGCGTGCCGCAGCAGCCCTTAAACAGTTAGCTCGCTCGGGACGGAGAATTATGTTTGTGGCGACAAAAAAACAAGCAAAAGATATAATTGCCGAAGCCGCAACCCGCATTAACATGCCCTTTGTTACCGACCGCTGGTTAGGAGGCATGTTAACAAATTTTTCGACCATACGCAAGTCTATTAAAAAAATGAACACAATAGACAAAGCCCTTGCCGAAGGTGCTGTGGGTTTGGTAAAAAAAGAACGTTTAATGCTTGAACGCGAACGCGAAAAGTTAAGCAAAGTTTTGGGCGGTATTGCCAACCTAAACCGCACTCCCTCGGCATTGTTTGTTGTTGATATATCGCACGAACATTTGGCCTTGGCCGAAGCCCACAAACTTAACCTCACTACGGTGGGTATTGTTGATACAAATGCCGACCCAACTTTGGTTGATTATGCCATACCCGCAAATGACGATGCTTCAAAATCAATTTCAATTATAACCAACTATATCATTGCTGCTATTGAGGAAGGCCTTAAAGAACGCGAACAAGACCAAATTGACAACCCTAATAACGAGGAAGTTGAAGCGGAATTTTCGGACGAACGCTTTTCGGAACGTGGTAAAGACGACGAAAAAGACGACCGCCGCAGAGGTGGCAACCGCAGACGTAGTGGCGGAGACAATAACAACAGCAACGACCGCCAAGGGGGGGGTAACCGTGGTGGCGGCAAAAGGCCCCCACGCGGTTAGTAGGCAGTAATGTTATAGTAACAACCATCTAATAATAAGGTACAGACGGAAACAAGCTATCAATTTGAATGCTAAAAAACAGTTTTATTTAATTAAGCAAAATAACCATAAACAAAGATAAATATAAATGGCTGAAGTTAAAATTACAGCTGCCTTAATCAACGAGTTGCGCCAAACCACCGGTGCAGGTATGATGGATTGCAAAAAAGCCCTTGAAGAAACGGCGGGCGATTTTGAGGCGGCAATTGAATATCTAAGAAAAAAAGGCCAGAAAGTGGCCGCAAAACGCGCCGACCGCGAAGCTAAAGAAGGCGCTGCAATTGCCCTTGCATCTGCTGACGGCAAACGGGGTATCGCCTTGGTTGTAACAAGCGAAACAGACTTTGTAGCTAAAAATGCCGACTTTGTGGCTTTTGCCAACCAAGTGGCTCAATTGGCTTTAGAAAAATACCCCGCTACCAAAGAAGAGCTATTAGCCACCTCGTTCGATGGCTCAATTAGCCTTGAAGAGCGCCTTGCCGCCGAAGTTGGCAAAATTGGCGAAAAAATAGAGGTATCAAAATACCAACGTTTAGAAGGCGAATTGGTAGTGCCTTACATTCATGCCGGAAACAAAATAGGCGTATTAGTTGCACTAAACAAACAAGGTAATGATGCATTTATAACCGCCGGTAAAGATATAGCAATGCAAACTGCCGCCATGAGCCCAGTAGCCTTAGATGAAAGTTTGGTTACACCAGAAACTATTGAAAAAGAACTGGAAATTTACCGCGACCAAGCCCGCCAAGAAGGTAAACCCGAAAACATGTTAGACAAAATTGCCCAAGGTAAATTACAACGGTTTTTTAAAGATAGCACCTTGCTTAACCAACAGTTTGTGAAAAACAATGAGCTAACAGTACGACAATATTTAAAAACCATAGACAAAGATTTAGCTGCTACTGGATTTTGCCGTGTAGCCATTGGCTCGTAATTAAAAAAATAATCCGAATGAAGGAAATGGAACCAACCCACCAAAACAAGTTGTTTTATTTCATTTCTGATTATTTATTGATATAGAAAAAGTTAAAAAGAGAACCTGCAAACAACGAAGCAGGTTCTCTTTTTTTTATATTTATTAAGTTTATTGGCCAAAGTCATCATTTTAATCATCCGGCATAATTTGCTTTTACTTTGTTCGGCGCAATATTAATATATAAAAAAATATACTATTTAATTGCCTAATTGGCCGTTTCTTTCTAACTTATAATTCATCATTAATCATTATACTGTTTTTTTACTATTTATGGACAGCACAAACTCCACATCGTTACCTAACATCACGCCATCCTTATATAAGCGCGTATTGTTAAAACTAAGCGGCGAAGCACTTATGGGTAGTCAGCAATTTGGTATTGACTCGGAGCGCATGTTAGAATACGCCGAGCAAATTAAAGAGGTGGTAAAATTTGACCAAATTCAGTTATCTATTGTTATTGGCGGTGGCAATATATTTAGAGGCATATCCGGAGAAAAAATGGGCATCGAAAGGGCTACCGGAGATTATATGGGTATGTTAGCCACAGTTATTAATGGATTAGCTTTGCAGGCAACTCTTGAAAAATTAGGATTATATACTCGTCTTGTATCGGCTATTGAAATGCAAAAAGTAGCCGAGCCGTACATACGCCGCCGGGTGGTGCGCCATCTCGAAAAAAACCGAGTTATTATTTTTGCCGCCGGTACCGGAAACCCCTTTTTTACAACCGATACCGCCGCTGCCCTCCGTGCCATCGAAATCAATGCCGATATAATTTTAAAAGCTACCCGCGTTGATGGCATTTATACCGCCGACCCCGAAAAATTTCCCGATGCAACGCGCTATACTAATATTAGTTTTCGTGAGGCACTAAATAAAGACTTAAAAGTAATGGATGCTGCCGCCTTTGCCCTTTGTCGAGAAAACAACGTACCGATTATAGTTTTCGACATGAACAAAAAAGGCAATTTAAGAAAAGTAATACAAGGCGAAAAAATAGGCACTTTAGTTAGCAAATAACCTTATTATAAGGCATAAACCTTATTGATTGAAGCGTAAAGTGTGGAACAAACTATCCAGAAAGAATTGCACACTTTTTAAGCAATAATTTCTATATTTGGTGTCAATTTATTTTTTATGCTTCACCTCGCCCTGTTTTATTTTAAAATATGCCGGCCTACCACAATTTAACCGACGATACAATAGCCGCCATAGCAACTCCCTCCGGAATAGGCGCTTTGGGCATTTTGCGAGTGTCGGGGGCTAAAGCCCTGCCTATTGCCGATGCCATTTTTAAACTGCCCAACTCCAAAAAAAACGTGGAACTATCGGCACTGCCTTCGCATACGGTACATTTTGGCTTGTTAATGAGTGCTAACGGGCAGATTTTAGACGAAGCACTTGCCACCATCTTTAAAGCACCCCATAGCTATACCGGCCACGATACCGTAGAGTTTAGCTGCCACGGCTCGCCCTACATTTTACGGCAAGCCTTAGCTGCCATACTGCAACAAGGTGCCCGCCTTGCCGAGCCGGGCGAGTTTACCCTGCGGGCTTTTATAAATGGCAAACGAAACCTTGCACAAGCCGAAGCCGTTGCCGACCTTATTGCCGCCGAGTCAGAAGGGGCACACGCCGTAGCCATGCAACAAATGCGCGGCGGGTTTGCCCTTCAACTGCAAGCTATGCGCCAAAGTTTAATACATTTTGCCAGCTTAATTGAACTTGAATTAGACTTTGCCGAAGAAGACGTAACCTTTGCCGACCGCACCCAACTAAAACAGTTAGTAACCGACTTGCAACAAAATATTGAAAACCTACGGAGTTCGTTTAGTTTGGGTAATGCTTTAAAAAATGGTGTCAATACCGTAATTGCCGGAAGGCCAAATGCCGGAAAATCAACCTTACTTAATGCCCTGCTTAACGAAGAACGTGCCCTTGTAAGCGATATTCCCGGAACTACCCGCGATACCATCGAAGAGGTACTGCACATTAATGGCGTTTCGTTTAGGCTAATAGATACTGCCGGAATTAGGCAAGCAACAGATGCCATTGAAGTAATGGGCGTGCAAAAAACCTACCAAAAAATTGAACAAGCTGCCGTTTTAATCTACCTTTTTGATGCCGTGCTAACTACACCCGCCCAAGTAAAAGACGATTTAATGCAATTACCTTTGCCGCAATCAGTATCGGGGCTAAAATGTTTGGTTGTTGCCAACAAATTAGATGCCTGGCAAAAGCAATACCCCCAAAACGCCGCCATTGACCCCTTAAAATACCTGCCGCAAACAAGCAATACGAACCTCAATGCCGAAAAAACAGTTGAGTACGTTTTTTTGCAAATATCGGCACTTAATCACCAAGGGCTTGGCCAACTACGGCAAACTTTATACAATCTTGTTTTAGAAAATCAATCCTTAAATAATGCCAGCCAAATGGTAATTAGCAACGCCCGCCACTACGAAGCACTTTTACGCGCCAGCCAAGCACTTAACGAAGTACAAAGCGGTATCAAGGCAAAACTCACCACCGATTTGTTAGCCCACCACCTTAGGGATGCACTTTATCATTTAGGAAGTATAACCGGCAGCGAAATTGTTCCGGATGATATTTTAGGCTCTATTTTTTCAAAATTTTGTATTGGCAAATAGAAAATTGCCTTTCTTTAGCTTAAATCATAGATTTATCTGCCCAGCTAAGGTTTAACCTGAATATTTTTCGTATCTTTCCGGAGTTTTTATGGAACTATTTGCAATATCCGGAAATTAATAGCGTATTTACGGAAAAAACTTCCGGATGTATTTTAAATTAAATCTAAAAAAATATGAGTCGTTTAACCCCCCTATCAAAACTTTTAATTTTTGTAGCTATTGTTGTTGGCCTGTTCTTTTTGGTGCGCAAATTCTTTCCAAATATCTTAAGTGGAGTCGGTGCCCCAAAAACCGAGCAAACTAACGGCAGTGGTGCAAACTCCACAACAGATGCAGGCTCGCCAACAGGCACGGGAAGCAGCACCACAACTACTACTACCAATAATACCACTACTACTGATGCAGGCGGCGGCAGCACAGCTGCGCAGCAACAGCAACGCGGTACACCATTTGCCTATACCCCCGCTGCACCATCGGGCGGGCGATTAAAGGGCGTTGTTGAGTTAGGCTCGACTGGCTTTAACTCGTTTATTATTAATGTTGATGCTCAAAAAAACTGGGAGCTTAAAAAATCGGAGTTTGGCGCCAGCTTAGTACACGAAAACATGGCAACTGACGAGGACATTAAGTCTGGATTAAGAAAATATATTTCAACAATGCTTGATTTTGGTGTAAGCGGCAAAGACATTCATTTTGTTGTAAGCTCGGGAGCTGCCAAAGCCGATGTTACGACAAAAATTACCAAAGTACTAAAAGGTATGGGCTATTTTGTAAACGAAGTTACCCCACAAAAAGAGGCTGAGTTGGCCTACAAAAGCGTTGTGCCCGCTACTTATGCCGCCAAATCATTTGCGGTTGATATTGGCTCGGCTAATACTAAAATTGCCTGGAGCGAGGGCGGCAAAATAAAAACAATTGAAGCGTCGGGGTCAAAATATTTTCAAAGTAATACCCCCGATGAAACGGTTTACAGTGAAGTAAAAAGTAAATCTATGGGAATACCTTCGGGGCAGCGCGCTACCTGTTTTATTATTGGCGGCGTGCCCTTTGACTTGGCCAAAAAAATTCGCAACGGCAAAGAACGTTATACCGTTTTAAACCTGCCCAATGCCTACACAAGCGAAACGGCAGCTAAAGTTAAGGCCGGCGTAAATATTTACAAAGCTATTGCCGATGCTACTAATTGCAAACAATTTGTTTTTGACTGGGATGCCAATTTTACCATTGGCTTTTTGCTTACCTTACCATAGGTTTTTAGAACATAATACTGTTAACCTATGATGCCTTTTTAATTATATCATCACTGTCATTTTTTTTATCCGGATGCGCCAAAATAAGCCCATCCGGATATTTTATGCCCGAAATTTATCAATTTTGCACCCGCAATGGTCAATATATCTGAATCGGGTTTAGTTGTAACTGTCATATCGCCCGTGTATAATGGTGCTAAAATGCTACCTCAATTAGTACGCGAAACTTTACACTACGCCACCCAAATTAACCCTTTAGTAGAGCTAATTTTAATAGATGACCATAGTCCCGACAACTCGTGGGCTGTAATTGAAGCGCTGTGCAAACAATATCCCGGAAAAGTGCGCGGCATTCGCTTAGCCCAAAATGTAGGCCAACATACCGCTATTTTAACAGGACTTACGCAGGCGCGTGGCCTTTGGGTTGCCCTTATTGATTGCGATTTACAAGACAATCCGGCTTATTTGCCCTTGCTGCACCAAACGGCTCAAAACACGGCATCTGATTGGGTTTGGGTAAGCCGGCAGCATCGGACAGTTAATAAATACAGGAAATTAGGGGGTCAAATTTTTTATTTTTTATTTGCCGCCTTAACACGTACAAATCAAAACCCCAACCTTGCAAATTTTGGTTGGTATAGCCAAAAAGTAATAAAAGATTTAATACAACAAACAACAGAATTACCGCCTGGGGCAAAATTTAATTTTAGAGCTGCGCTTTCTTTGTTGCAAGGTTATAAAAGCCATATTTTAGATTTAGAGCAAACGCCACGTATGGCCGGAAAAACAAATTACTCGGTATGGGGTTTATGGCAATTGGCCTGGCAAATGTTTGCTGCCTACGCGGGTAAGGCCTTAAAAGTTTGTTTGGTTATATGTTTTATCCTTTGTTTTATGGCGCTGTTTGTCGCTGTATTGATGGCTGTTTCAAGCGCAAGTATCACGGCAAGTTGGCAAATAGCAATTTTATTTTTTAGCGTGTTGTCGGTGTTTTTTTTGGTTTTGTTGCGCAGTTTAAATAAAATAAATAAGCGCGATAATTTTGTTCACAACCGGTTCGAAATTGCAACGGTTTGTGGTTAAACAAATAAATATCCGGCTAAATATCCGGCAATTAATTAGTTTGGTGTTTCATCTTGCCGCACTTGATTAACTTTTTCTGTCAGGCTGTCTAATAAAGCAGCGGCGCGCGGTTGATTGGCTGTTTTTGCTTTTTTATACCAGTTTATGGCTTCGTCAAATTGGGGTTCAACTCCAATTCCATACTCGTAAGCATACCCAATTTCGGTAAAAGCTGGTGCATAACCCGCCTCGGCTGCTTTTTTATACCAAGTAAACGATTCTTTGGCGTTGTAGGCAGCACCTTTGCCCCGCAAATATAGATGCCCTAAATTATATTGGGCAACTGCGTTGTGTTGTGTGGCTGCTTGCATGTACCAATTTAGTGCCAGTTGGTCGTTTTTTGCTACCCCCAAACCCATGTCGTATAAATAGGCTAAATTATTTTGTGCTTCGGCGTTGCCCGCCGCCGCCGCCTGATTGTACCATTTAAAAGCTTCGGTATAATTTTGCGTAATGCCAAGCCCATGGCTATAAAAATAGCCCAAGTTCATTTGAGCAGGCAAATAGCCCTGTTCAGCAGCTTTTAGATACCAGTCAAATGCGGTTTTTAAATTGGCATCAACGCCTATCCCTTTTTCGTAGGCGAAGCCCATTTTATTTTGTGCGGGTGCAAAACCTGCATTGGCAATTTGTGCAAATAAGGCCGTAATTTGGGCTTCGTTGTTGTTGGCATTTTGAGCTAAATGCTGTTGCATAAAATTGCTAAGTGCATTTGCCGCCCCCTCGTCTCCGGCTTTTAAGGCGGCTACTAACCAATAAATGGCTTCTTCGTTGCTTTTTTTACCCGCAATACCCATTCCTAAATAAGTACCTAAAGCCTGCATTGCGGGCGGGTAGCCAAGCTGCGCGGCTTTTGTAAACCAGTTTAATGCTTCGGTTTCGCTGGGGTTTACGGCGTAACCATCGTAATACAACCGACCTAATAAATACTGTGCTTGGGCGTAATTTTTACTTACTGCAATTTGTAAAGTTTGCAATGCTGCCTCTTGGTCAACGTAGCCATACCTGCCTCGCAAATACATTTCGGTCAGGAGTTTGGCTGCAATAGCCGAGGTGCCAACCTTTTCGCTCAATCCGGAAAAAGCTATAGCAAACAGGGCATCTGCTTGCACATGGTCTTCTTGAAAATGTATGCCGTCAGCCAACCATGTTCCTAATAAATAAGCTGCTTCGGGGTTGTTGGCTTGGGCTGCTTTTAACAAAAAAGGCAGGGCACTTGTTGTGTCGGCGGGAAGTTTGCCGTAACCATTGAGTAAAATATCGGCGCATAAATAGTTGGCATAACTGGTAAAAAATGGCGATTCGCGATGGTGATACATATAGGCCAAACTTTTGTCGAATTGATTGTTGAGGTATAATTGCTCTGCTTTGGCGAGGTCGGCAGCAATTTTTGCCGGACCATCTTCTATCCATGAAAAGCCTTGCCAAATAAAAGCCAAAACTACTAAAAACAAGCCAGTTCTAAGGCTAACCCGCTGCCACCACTGCGGAAAATACTGGCGGTACCAATGCGCCAACTGTTGCCAAGGCCAGTTGATGCGTTTATTTTTTACCGACCACCATGGCGTAAGATACCGAAATTGTAACAATGCCCAAGTATTGTTATTGGCTTTCTTATTTGAATAAAAACTTGTGTGGTAAGCCGCCGATGATGAAGGTGATGATGATGGAGAATTGCTATTTTCATGGTTCGTTTCATTATTGGTAGCTGCTGCATCCGGATTTTTACCTGCGGCGCTTGTAATTAACCAATTATGGTTGAAAAAATGGGTTGTTGAATTTGGTGCTCCTTCTGCCTCATCTGTCTTGTTTTTATTGGGAGCCAGCCATAAGATTAAATTTGCCCGCACTAATTGCGATAACTCCACCGGTAGCTGCGGTGCCAACGCCAAACGCCAAATTTCCGGAATATTGCCTTGCTGCAACCAGGGCAAACTAACCAAAGGCAGCAGGCTTTGCCAAATAGCCGCTTCGTCACTTTTTTTAATCTCAATATTATCATTGTTATCATGGTGCGTTGAAATTAAGTTTACCAAGGGCCTAAAATATTGCCAATTTAATTGAGGAAGTATTGCCAACGCACATAAAACGTCAAAAACAAAGGGCGGAAATTGCTGTTTTAACTGTTCTAAACTTTCTGCGTTTGGTTGTTGGTTTAGTATATAAGCTTGGTTGCTTGGCGTTAAAATGGCCTTAGGTACGGGCAGATGTGGCCATGCCAACGCGTTAGGGTGTACAGGTAAGGCAGGTAGTTGCCATTTGGCGGCGGTTTGCAAGGCTTGTTGCGTCCATATTGGGCTTAAAATGGCGGCTTGAGGCCAGTTTGCCAATAGTTCGGCCCATTGCACTATTGTGCTTACAGGCTCATTAAACAACAGACTTGCATTAGCTAACACTAAAATATGGTGGTGTGGGTAGCGGTAACAAAGCTCGGCCAGGGCAATAGTATTGGTTTGGTAATAATATTGGCTGGGTTTATTATTATTTGATGCGCTTTGCCCATATTGGCAAAATAGTGGGTTCTGGTAATTAAAAGTAAAGGTCTCAAAAAAAACCTGTTTTGCGTTTAATTGTTGCAACCACAGCCCAAACCAATGATGCAAATGGTCGTTGTTGTGGTTATTATTTGTATTGGGTTGTTGAGCTATTAAAATTAGGTACTCGGTTTGTCGGCTTCCTAATTTATAACGCAATTGCGGGTATCCTATATGGGTTATGGTGGCTGCAATACTCTGTTCAATGGCAAACTGATTGGAGGGGTGTTGTTGCCTTAAACGCATTTTTTGTGCGAGGGTAAAAAATGAAGGCCAACTATTTTGCAAAACTGCTGGCGGGTATTGTATGGGTTGTGCAGTAGTGGATTTGGTGTGGTTTGCTGCCTGCCCTTCTGTGGGCAAATGCCGTGTATGTGGTTTAATATTGATTAAAAGTTTGCGGTTTTTAAAATGATTGAACTCGCGCCGGATGAACCAAATCAATAATCCGGATAAAATTAGCCATTTTAAATAAGGAAAATATTTTTTTAACCTATGAAAAGTATTATTATCTAAATCGGCTAACTCGTTGTGTTGTACAAAATCGTCAGTATTAATGCCTTCAATATGAAACAATTTTTGTACGGTATTGGGGGGTGGTTCGAGGGTGGTTTTATTGGCGGTACTGCCTTTGGTTAAATTGAGTGGATTTTCGTTTGGATTTTCGGATGTGTTTTTAAAAAACAACCACCAAGCAAAAAAAAGCACGGCTATAAACAGGGCAGCAATGCCAAATCCGGATAAAAATTGCCGCCAGTTGGGTATCAACCTGCTTATTCTTTCAAACCAGTGCTTATTGGCATCTTGCTGTTTACTATTATTGCTACGATTATAGTTTAAATTGTTGTTTTGAGGAGCAGCAGGGGCGTTAGAGCTTACATGCAGGTTGTAGCTTTGAAGCTCTTCGTCGAAAATTTGGTAAAACCGAATTTGTTGTGCGGGATTGGTAGCCAAAATTGGCGACAACAGGTACTTTAACTGATAAGTGGTGGTGGGTTTATCGGCTAAGGCATTTAATAAATTATGAATGCGCAAATGCGTATCAACGCCAATAATAAACCCTTCGTTGTGTTGTGCCAGCCGGCTCAGTAATCGCTCGAAAAGTAGCAGGTATTGGGGCGGGTGCAATGGCGGCAACAAGGGGTTAGGTATATTGGCATTGGCCATAGCAATAATTTATGTTAGCTTGTATTGATACTGCAAAGATAACGCAGCATAGTACAACTATACTAAAGTGCTATGTTAAGTAAAGTTATGTTAACTGAAAAACTAAGCGAACGCTTTATTTGGTGGGTATTACTCGTTTTACCTGTTTTTCTTCTTCTTATTCGTCGTCTAAAATATGGTGCAATATGCGCCAGGTATTTTTCTCTATAGTCGAAAAATCTGCATCAGATTCAAATAGCTGTTTTATTTGGGTAAACAACTGCTCGCGACTGCTTTGTGTGGTGTAAAAACGGTTTATATTAAGCTCAATCGTTTCAATATTATCGTAGTCAGATTGAAGGCGGTATAAATTAAGCGCTTTAATACACGCTTCTTCGTTGGTTTGCTCAATAACAAATTGCTGTTCGCGTGCCGAAAACTCAAAGTCGGTGTGGCCAGCATAAACCAATAAAAAGGCCAAAAAATCGGTTTGGTTCCAAGAATCGGGTGCAGTGTGCATAAGGTACAATTGGTAAAATGAAAACAAATGCAATTAATTGCCTACAAAGATATAAAAAAACTGTTTTCCGGATAAAATTATCGCTAAAATAACCCTGAGATTAAGGTTAAGTGCTAAAGTCTTTGGGTTTTAGATTATCCTATCTCCTTCTTGTTGTAGGTTAAAAGTATATTATTTAATTGTTTAAGGTTTCAATAGGCGGCAACTCTACACATGGGTCCCAAAAAATTTGTTTAAAATGACAAACGGTATCATTCTCAATTTTTACACCTTCGCTTTCGAGTAGATTTTGCATGGCCAACGGATGCCCAAAATGCTGTTTACCCGTAAGCACCCCATTTCGATTTACAACTCTGTGTGCCGGAACAGGGTTTGCAATCACAGTATGGGCACTGTTCATAGCCCATCCAACCATACGGCTGCTACCACCCGAAGCAATATACCGCGCAATAGCCCCATAACTTGTTACTTTGCCATAAGGCACGAGGCGGACAACCATATACACTTGGTCAAAAAACGAAGATTTGTGCTGTTTAGAAGTACTATTCATAAGGTAAAAGTACGGTAATTTGCTTTTGGACTAAAAAAATAAACCTTTTTAATGAAACAAATGTTTTATGTAGTCTAAAAATATTGTGCCAGCTTGTAAAACTTAAGCTATATTGCCTTAATTTTGAGTTTGTTAGGGCAAAAAAGCTAATAATTAACTGATTTTGTTATTTTTTTGCCGTTTCGTAACAAAACAAAGCGCGATGCTCGTATTTTTGCAGGTTTTTTTGTGTGATTTAATCTAAAGCCAATTTTTTTTCCAATATCCGGATTGTTGTGAAGATTTAAAGCACATAAGAATTAAATTACATTTTATTCTCAATCTTGAAAGAAATAATTAATGATTCGATATTTTAACTCAGCGATTGGACGTTTGCGTCTGCTTGGATTTTTAGAAGGCTTATCGTTGTTGGTATTATTAGGCGTTGCCATGCCAATTAAATATATATGGCAAAATCCCAAATGGGTGCAAGTGATAGGTTCTATCCATGGCGCCTTAGTAATACTTTTTGTTGTTTACGTGCTGCGTTTTGCAGCCCTTCAAAACTGGTCATTTTTTAAAACAACGATAAAAGTGTTAATTTCGTGCTTTTTGCCCTTTGGCACTTTTTATATTGACAAAACTATTTTTAGCCCAATGCACCATTTAGCTGAAAGTAAAAACCAAAAGTAAAATTTATGAGCTGGTATAAACGCATACAAAAAAATATTTTCACCCGTGCCGAAGAACGCAAAAGTGTTCCCGACAAATCGAGTATAAAATGTGATGGCTGCGGGCAAATTACAATGTACCGCATACAAAAAGCTAACTTGTTTGTTTGCCAGCATTGTGGCTACCACGATAAAATTAGTTCTGACAACTATTTTGAAATACTTTTTGATGAAAAATCGTGCGAGAAAATTATTACCAATTTACAACCTGTAGATTTTTTAGGGTTTAACGATTCAAAACCTTACGCCGAGCGTTTAGTAGCAACCAAACAAAAAACCCAATTAGATGATGCAATGCAAGTAGCCGTTGGCCGAGTTGAAGGGCATGGATTGGTAGTGGCTTGTATGGATTTTGAATTTATTGGCGGCTCAATGGGCTCGGTAGTTGGCGAAAAAATATCGAGGGCAATAGACCATTGCCTTAAAAATAAATTACCTTTGCTAATTATCTCTAAATCGGGGGGCGCGCGCATGATGGAGTCGGCGTTTTCGTTAATGCAAATGGCCAAAACCTCGGCAAAGCTAACCCTGCTTAGCGATGCTAAATTGCCCTATATTTCGTTAATGACAAACCCCACTACCGGCGGTGTATCGGCTTCGTTTGCCATGCTTGGCGATGTTAATATGGCCGAGCCCAAAGCACTAATTGGGTTTGCCGGCCCACGTGTGGTCAAAGAAACAATAAAACGCGATTTGCCCGAAGGTTTTCAAACGGCAGAATTTTTATTAGACCATGGATTTTTAGACATGATAGTTCCCCGAAGTGAGCTTAAAAGCAGAATAGTTAAACTTTTGATGTATTTTAAGAATTAATAATTGTTTCGCAAATGGTTTGCCAATATCTCCATCCGGATAAAACCACTTTTGCCATCTGCTATTTATTAATTTTAACCAAACATATCACTGAAGAAACAAATTATAGTAATTTACTTAACTTTACACCCGTTTCTCCTACTGTTTTATAATAGGTTTTACCTCGTTTAAAAAAAATAATCATACGAAAAAACCAATTTCTTTTAGTCATTAACACGTTTAATTTAATTACAATATACCATGTTGTTCTTTAGAGTTAAAAATTATTGTTTGTTAATGTGTAAGCTGTTAACATTAATGGTGTTATATACAATAGGCAACACTTATAATAACAATATACAAGCCCAAACAAAACAAACCGAGGCCTTGCCCGAGAGCATAATAGGCAAACTTAAAAGCCCACCAACTATTGAAATGACTATTGGCAAGGGTGCCATGATAAAAGGTGTGCAGCCATATTTGCAGGTAAATGTACCCTTAGGTAATATAGAGGAGGTGCTAAGCCAATGGAACGAAGTGTTAGATACCATGGGCGGAAGAACAACCACAAAAAAACACGAATCGGGCAACTACCTATTTGCCGACAACTGCCGGATGCTTAAAGTTAGCGACCACGAATTTGATGTGTACACTACTTTTTCAGACGGGCCTTTAGAAAAAGGAGTTTTTATGCGCATTTATGTTGATTTAGGTGGCGCATTTTTAGAACCAATGGCACATGCCCAGCAATTTAATACTTTTTCAACTTATGTCTTTAATTTTGCCCGGATATCGTCACTTAAAGTAATTAGCGAACGTTTGCACGAGTCGCGCATGGCCTTGTACCGACTTGAACGCGAGCGTAAAAGTATAAAACAAGAACAAGACGAAATGAAAGTTAAAATAGCACAAATTGAAAAGGAACTAAACGAAATGAAAACTAAATTGGAAACGGTTCAAAAGTCGTTAGATAAAAACACTAATGAGGCCGAATCAACTATTATTGATATAGAACAAAATAAAAAAAGTCAAAACGCCATTGAAAAAGCCCCTGTTACACTGCCCGAGCACATGCGCGACACCCCAAAAGATGGCCAACAACAACCAAATAGCGAAAACTACAAAAACCAGCAACAAAAACCTAAAAATAACTAAGCACCAAATAAACCCATCATAATTTTCACCAAATTGCCGTTTGCCGGCCCCCCTTAGGTATTATGCAAATTAGCAACGAATTGTTTTACGACACCCAAATTTACTCCTTAATTTCGAAAGAAGAAGAACGACAAATACGCGGTATTGAACTAATAGCATCAGAAAATTTTATTAGCCCACAAACCCGGAAAGCAATGGGCACGGTGCTAACACATAAATATGCCGAAGGATACCCCGGGCGGCGCTATTACGGTGGTTGCGAAGTAGTTGATGAAATTGAAAATTTAGCTATTGAGCGGGCAAAAACTTTGTTTGGCGCTGCTTACGCCAATGTGCAAGCCCACTCAGGAGCGCAGGCAAATGCAGCCGTTATGTTGGCTTGCCTAAAACCCGGCGATACTATTTTGGGCTTCGACCTTTCGCATGGCGGCCACTTAACGCACGGCTCGGCAGTCAATTTTTCGGGCAAATTATACCGCCCAACATTTTACGGCGTTGAACAAAGTACAGGCCGCGTTGATTTAAACATGGTGGCCGATAAAGCCCGCACCGAAAAGCCGAAACTTATTATTTGTGGCGCCTCGGCCTACTCGCGCGATTGGGATTTCGCCGCTTTCAGAGCTATTGCCGACTCGGTTGGGGCTTTATTAATGGCCGATATTGCCCACCCCGCTGGCCTAATTGCCAAAGGGCTGCTTAGTAACCCGCTGCAATATTGCCATATCATTACCACTACAACACATAAAACCTTGCGCGGCCCGCGCGGTGGCATGATTTTAATGGGGCAAGATTTTGATAACCCTTGGGGGCAAACAACCCCTAAAGGCGAAACCAAACCCATGAGCGCCCTTTTAGATAGTGCTGTTTTTCCCGGAACGCAAGGCGGCCCCCTTGAGCATGTTATTGCCGCAAAAGCCATCGCCTTTGGCGAAGCCCTTACCAACCAGTACGCCCAGTATTGCCAACAGGTAATTAATAACGCCCAAACATTAGCCAGCGAACTGCTAAAGCGCAACTACCATATTGTTTCGGGTGGTACTGATAACCATTTGATGCTAATTGATTTGACCAACAAAAATATATCCGGAAAAAAGGCCGAAATTGCGCTTGGCAAGGCCGATATTACCGTAAATAAAAATATGGTGCCATTTGATGGACGCTCACCCATGATTACCTCCGGAATTAGAATTGGAACCTCGGCCATAACCTCGCGCGGGCTTAAGACAATGCACATGCCTCAAATAGTTGACTGGATTGATACCGCGCTTCAAAATCCGGATGATGAAGCCTTTTTGGCCGATATTAGAAACAATATCAACGACTTTATGGGTAATTTCCCATTATTTAGCTGGTAAAATAATAACCACCGCTTCAATAGTGCCAAATAATTTAATCCGGGTTTAGTTTTTATTTTCATTCCAATAATAAGAGTCGGGGTAAACCCGCGCTCCAAAAATAGCAGTACCCACTCTTATAATGGTGGCTTGTTCTTCTATGGCTATTTCGAGGTCGCCGCTCATACCCATTGACAACTCCTCCATAATTACGCTGGGTATATTTAAGGCAATAATTTGTTGTTGAATATTTTTTAGCAGTTTAAAACATGCGCGCACTTTTTCGGTTTCGGCACTAAATAAACCTATTGTCATTAAACCTTTTATTTTTAGGGTTTCAAATTGGGCTACCTGCTTTACCAACTCAATAACACGGTCGGGGCTGGCTCCAAATTTACTTTTTTCGTTTGATGTATTGACTTGTATTAATACTTCTATGGTTTTGTTTTCAAATTGCAAACGTTGGTGTAGTTTTTCGGCCAGGTCTATGCGGTCAAGCGATTGAATACACGACACGTTGCATTTTAAAACATCTTTAATTTTGTTGGTTTGTAAATGGCCAATGAAATGAGTGGTGTGCGGCGTTTCTTTAAGGGCTTCAAATTTATCTTTAAGCTCCTGCACTTTGTTTTCGGCAATTAATGTTTGCCCGGCGTTTAAGGCAATTTTTATATTTTGGGGCGAAACTGTTTTGGTAGCTAAAAGCAATTTTACCTCGCTGCGATTTCGTCCGGATTTTTGACAGGCAAGCTCAATCCGGTTATTTATTTGATTGATATTGGCAATTATATCGTCCATGTTTTGAGGTTGTGTTCGGGGCAATCAATCCGGAGGTCCTTAACAAACAGTTCGCGGTTTAACAACTTACAAAAATGTTGCTGCTCTTGGTTTTCTGCAGGATGATAATAAGAGCAGGTCGTACACATTCGCTGAATGGTAATGATACCCGACTGATTTAGGTGGTGTATAATATCGAACAAATTTAGCAATAAATTTTCTTTATCGCTTTGGGGCAATTTGTCTATTGGTATCCGGATTTCTTTTGTGAACAGCGAGGTGTTAGAGGCAATTATTTTGCCTTTTGCGGTAAGGTTAATAATATAGCTTCGGGTATCGTGTTGTTCGTATTCTTTGGCTATAAGTTCTTTTTGTTCTAAGGTTTTTATGGTTTCGCTAATGGTGGCTTTGCTCATGTTAAACTCGTCGGCAAGGTAGCTAACTTTTCTTTTTTCGGTGCTGTGGTGCAACAAAAAAATCAAAACCTGCACCTGAATAGGGCTTAACGAAAACGCTATACTTTGTTGCCACAACAAAACCCTAAAAGATTGAGCTATCCTTTCTAAAGAGGCTATAATTTTGCTTTCTATAGTTTGGTTTTGGTGTGTTAAGTCAAAGTCCGACTTTGTCATATCCGGGTTTAATTTTGCACGCTATCTAATTTACTACTATTGTAATTTAAGTGGTTTTTGTTAGCCACAATTTTCCATTTCATAAATAAAGTACCCATTTTCAATAATTTCGGTTTCCCATTGAGGTTTTACTGCTTGAATGTGGCAAAATTTGCATTCTTTTGATGTAAGAGGTTGCCCTTCTTGGTTTTTGGTTTTCAAGTATTCTTTGCCGTAGTTGTAAATAACGGTCGAATCTTCTGTTTCGGCAGGCACAATAATGTCAAAGTGCATAATTGTGCTGTCTTTTTTTGTTACATAGGTGTCCCAAACTGCTACTTTCATTTTGGTAAATTTAATTTTTGGATTTAAATACAATAAACAATTAAAAATGCCCCACAAAGGTAGTTGTCCTAACTTAATGGGGCAAATTTTTTTTAACCTTTTACATCGGCCAAAGAAGCGCCAAAGTTAATATGCAACACATTTCCGTTGGGTGTTACCAAAGCGGGAACTGATTTTACACCTGCTTTTTCTGCTTCGTCTATTCTGCTGCGAGCTTCGCCAATATGTACTATTTCAACGTTGTTAGCGCCAATAAGGGTAATAATATCGTGCTCGGCACTTACGCAAACAGGGCAACCTGCATGATAAAAAACTGATTTTGTCATTATATATTAAATATTAAAGTGGGTTGTGGCAATATTGCCGGTGCAAATATAGTTAGGATGCCTAACAATAACAAATAAAATTTCAAAAAAACTAATTTTTTTTGACAAATGGTGTGTTTTTAACCTATTAGAGCGGCATTTGCTACAAGGACTTGCGTTTATTGCAATAAAGAATACAATTTTTCTAACGGGCGGGCAATAATTGCTTTGCCGTTGGCAACTACAATAGGCCGCTCTATTAATTCGGGGTGTTGTAGCATTATGTCAATCCATTGCTCGTCTGTGTAGGTATGCCCTTCGTATTTTTGTTGAAACAGGGGTTCGTTTGTTCTAATCAATGCCAAGGGTTTATAATTAAGCATGGCCAGTATTTCCAATAGCTCTTCTTTACTTGGTGGATGGTTTAAATAGTCTATTATTTGAGGATTTATGCCTTTTTCGTGTAGCGTATCCAACGTGCTGCAACTTTTGCTACATTGCGGGTTGTGGTAAATTTTTATTTCCGGATCTGTTTCTGTTTTTTGTTTCATTTTTAATATTGTTATCGAGTTTAAAAATTATTGGCCATCTAAATCGTTTAATTTTGTCATTACCCTATTTACCATGGCGTTGCAATAAATTTCGTTAAATGCAAAAATTTCGTTCGCCGAATACGATTTTTCTATTGCGGTTCGCAACATAGCCTTAGCGCGGTTAAGTTGTGTTTTTACATTTGCCTGACTAATATTGAGCAAAGTGGCGGTGTCGGCCACACTTAATTGGTTTATTTCCCGTAAAGAAAATACCATCCGGTAATTTTCCGGAATTGTACCCAAAGCATCTTCAATTATAAAACCTAATTCGCGATTTTGAAATGATTGGTGTCCGTCGTTTTGTGAGTTGTTAAACATAGGAATAGCGGTTTCGTTATAATCGGTTGATAATTCGTTTTTAAAACTATATTTTTGTTTTTTCCGGAAACAATTATTCATCATTATCCGGATTATCCATGTTTTAAAATCGGCACGTCCTTCAAATTGTTTAAGGTTTTTATAAGCATCAACAAAGGTGTCTTGCATTAAATCTTCGGTGTCTTGGTGGTTGTAGTTGTACGAGCGTCCAATTTTATACAAGGTCGGATTAAACCGCCTTACAATAATTTCGTAAAGCGGTTTTTCTCCTTGTAAAATTCGCGAAATTATTTCTATTTCTGTTAATTTGGAATAGGTGTTCATAATTTATTATGCTACAATTTTTGATAATCGAGCCATAGATAAAGCCGCAATAGCCATTACTAAATCTCTTACGGCTACATCTAAGTAGTTAAATCCGGCCAGCAAAGTTAAGGCAATTACGGTAAGCCATGCAGCAACTATGTAGCCGCCAATTTCGGTTTTTATGAGTACTATAATGCCGGCAATTATTTCAATAACACCTACAATCATCATAAATACAGAGGCCGAGAAGGGTAAGATGCTGGCAATAGAAGGGTTAATGTATTGCTCCCAGTTGGTAAGCAAATTGGTAAACTTGTCGGTGCCGGCCACAATGGGCACAATACCAAAAGTATATTTCAATAAGTTGAAGGTTTGGGTTAAAGATGCATTATTCATTTGTAATTATTTTAATTTTTTTTCTGAACGATTATTTATTTTTGTTTGAGCTGGGTTTTGCGAGGTAAAAAAGTATCCGGAGTTTTTCTTTTTTGCAGCGGAAATCCTCCGGATATATAAACGTGAGTAGGTGAATGAGTTAGAACTTATCGGGGAACTGAAGGGCAATTCCTTTTGCCAACAAATCGGCAGTGTCCATCATGTGGTTAAAAGCTTCATCATAGTGGGTTACTGCGTTTGTATAGTCGCTTTTCAGCAAATCAACGGCATAAGTGGTGGTTTGCTCTATATGGTGTTTGGTGGCGTGTTCCATATCGGCTGCCGGCCAGTTTGTTGGGTTGGCAGCGGTTAAAAAGTTGGCAATTTCTTTAGCATTGGCGTACCAATCGGCAAGGGCTTTGTCTAAAGCGGGCTGGTCGTTTGCTTGGGCGGCGGCCAGTACAGGAACGGCCTGTTGAATATGGGTGGTTAACAAGGCAGTTAAAGCATCGCCGGCAGCCTGCCCGTAATAAGGCACAATGGCAGCACCTATATCTTTTTGGTTTTGCAATAGGCGGTCAAGTTGTGCCTGCAACCCACTTTGGTTGTGGTAATAGGCATCAACAGTTGAGTAGGTCCACTTCATGTGGTCGCCCCATAGTTTGCGCATGGCATCTTTTAAAGAATAATAAGCGGGTGTGGTAAGTGGGTCAATGGCTTCTTCTTTTTTGCAACCTTGTAAAAAAATTAACGATACAAATGCAAGAAGTGCAATAAATTTAAAGTGTTTCATGTTGAATTTAAATTATTATTTTTTGTTTTATAAAAATGTATTTGATTTTCCTTATTCGTATAATTTTCTTGTTGATACCCCATTTGAGTAAGTGAAAAACAAAAAGGTTACAAAAAAAGAAAGAAATATTGCCCACGCTTGGGTAAAAGTGTGCTATGATTATATGCTGACCTACCCCAATCCTTTATCCGGATTAACCGAAATACAAAAAGGCAATCTTACTTTATTGCGGTAAACTAAGCTTTGCCGGGTTTGGATTTAAATAATCAGCAAGCAGTTTGGCCACAAAAAACTAAACAAGGGGGCAAATTTGCAACGTTTTGTATTTACATTGCATCCTTGAAAAAAACTAAACCAAACCAAACTTAGTAGTTTTCCGTAATTTTGTTGGCTATTCTGTATTTTATGATATTACTTTTTTGCTCGAAAAAAACAAGCGCAACTGTCGCACATTTAGTTCGCTATATTGCCATTTTTATAATTTTTGGCGGCTGCTTTACCGTTTTAAACCTGCCCGCACAGCCTTTAAAAATTGGGCAATGGCGCTCGCACTTAGCGTACGACTTGGTAAATGCCATTGCCGTTACCAACCAAATGGTATATGCTGGCACGCAAACAGGCTTGTTTAGCTACGACATTAACACCCACGAAATAACAACTTATTCGACCGTTGAAGGCCTTTCAGAAATGAATATTGTTGGCCTGAACTGGCACGAGCCAACTAAAACATTGCTAATTGTTTACGACTCCGGAAATATTGACTTACTGCAAAACAACGCCACTATCCGGAATATTTCTGACATAAAACGCTCGTTCATAGCGCCTCAAAAAAAATTAGCACACGTACACCCCTCGGGCGATTTTGCTTATTTATCGTTTAATTTTGGAATTGTAGTGTTCGATTTGGTAAAACAAGAGTTTAAAGACACCTATGTTTTGTACGATGGCAATATGCCGCTGCCTATTGAAAACGTTGCAACCGGAGGGGGCGAAATTTGGGCGGCTACCGCTAACGGATTTTATAGGGCTAATTTAAACAGCACTAACCTAAGCAATTTTAATGTTTGGCAAACTGTTTACTGCCCTTTAGATACTACTAAAAACCAAACCTCACATTGCGTTACCTTTTCTGACAATTTATTTTGGACAGCCATAGGTAGTAACGTAGTTAGTTACAACCCTAAATTACAACTTTGGGCCAGTCAATACAAATCGAAACAGGGCTACACCATTAAAATAATAAACGCCGACACCACTAACAACCAAATTTACTGGGCCGAGTGGCTGTATAAAGGCAAAGACGTGATAAACCGCCGACTAATTACCCTAAACCCTCAAAACCAGCAAGCAGATACCACTTACCATTGGTTAATGCAACGCCCGGCAAGTTTATACCGCCAACCCGATGGCAATTTTTGGGTGGCCGACAACTGGGCAAGTTTAATATTTGTTACCAAAGATGGCTCGTATGGCAACCGCATTTATCCACCCGGACCCTTAAACAACTCGGTATATGCCGTTTATGCACACAACAAAAACTATTGGACGGTTGGTGGCAGTATTACTTCGGGTTGGAACTACACCTTTAACCCAACGGGCATATTTAGGTATAACAACGGCGCATGGACTGCCTATAACCAAAACTTAACGCCCACCTTACAAAACACCTACGACTATATTTGCGCCGCCTTTGACCCCGCACGCCCTATAGCTTATTTTGGCACTTACGGATGGGGCTTGGTTGAGTGTAATTATGCAAATCCGGATGATATACAGTTTAAAGTAATAACCAATAACGAAGGGAGTACTTTAGAATCTGCCTTGGGCGACCCAAACTCTTTCCGGATATCCGGATTAGACTATGACGCGGCAGGCAATTTATGGGTTACAAATTTTGGCGCCTATAGCATTATCGCCTGTAAAAAAGCAAACGGCAATTGGCAATCGTATCAGTTAGCAGACGATGCCGCCGGCCTTAACAGCGTGTATGGCATGTTGGTTGATGACTACAACCAAAAATGGATGGTTGCCCGCAACAAAGGCCTTATTGTATTTAACCACGGCACAAGCCTTGAAAATACCACAGACGATAACTATGCCGTCCTTACAAATGTGCAAGACCAAGGCAGTTTGCCCTCGGACATAGTTTACTGCATGGCCAAAGATAAAGACGGAGCTATTTGGCTCGGAACGGCATCGGGGGTGGGTGTTATTTACTGCCCTTACGCCGTTATGGAAGGCAAATGCGAAACAGTAAAACCCATTATTGAGGTTGATGGCTACCCCGCCTATTTATTGGAAAACGAAACCGTAACCGCCATTGCCGTTGACGGCGCTAACCGCAAATGGATAGGCAGCGAGCGCGGCTTATTTTTACTAAACGCCGATGGCTCGCAACAAATAGCCCATTACACCACCGATAATAGTCCGCTACCCTCAAATTATGTCTTTTCAATTGCCATTGAGCCAAATTCGGGCGAGGTAATTATTGCTACCGACAAAGGCATTATATCTTTTAAAAGTGATGCCACTGAGGGCGCCATAAACCCCGGTGGTGTGTTGGTTTACCCTAATCCGGTGAGGCCCCAATACATAGGCCCCATAGCCATTAATGGGCTGTCGGCCAATGCCAATGTAAAAATAACCGATGTAAATGGCCAATTAGTTTATGAAACTTACGCACTTGGCACGCAAGCTGTTTGGTATGCCACCGACTACCAAGGCCGGCGCGTTAAAAGTGGTATTTATTTAGTTTTTAGCGTGGATGCCACCGGCCAACAAACCCAAGTAGCCAAAATAGCTGTTATTAGTTAGTTGGCTCGTTTTCGGTTTCTTTGCTTTTATTTTTGTTGTCATTAATTTTGCCCGAACTTGTTTTTTTGTATCCGTAAGGGCAATGCCGGCAGCCATTTTTACAACAATAATTGCGTTCGGTTAAGTATAGTTCGGTAAATGTAAGTAAGCCCGTTTCTTTGTCAATATAGTAATGTATATTTTCAATAAGTTTAGGCAGGTTCATTTTTAAATATTGTAGCAAATAATTAATTAAAATCCGGCATTTTTCCGGTGTAGTTAAAAGGCGAAATTTCGAGAAGTTCGTGTTTAATTTTTTCGGGAACTTGTAATTCTGCTATAAAATCAATAATAGTTTGTTGGGTAATTTGTTCATTTTTGCGCGTTAAATTTTTTAATGCTTCGTAGGGTTCAGGGAAGGCTTCGCGGCGCAAAATAGTTTGGATGGCTTCGGCTACCACGCTCCAGTGGTTCGCTAAGTCGTGGTTTAGGGCAGTTTGGTTAAGCATAAGTTTGTTTAAGCCTTTAAGTGCGTTGGCATAAGCTAAATGGCTTTGTGCTATAGGTACGCCTAAATTGCGCAATACGGTACTATCGGTAAGGTCGCGTTGCAACCTTGAAATTGGCAGTTTTGCGCTTAGGTGTTCTAATAATGCGTTGGCTATACCCAAATTGCCCTCGGCGTTTTCAAAATCAATGGGGTTTACCTTATGCGGCATAGCCGACGAGCCAATTTCTCCGGATTTAATTTGCTGTTTAAAATAGTCCATCGAAATATAGGTCCAAACATCGCGGCAAAGGTCAATAGTAATCGTATTAATGCGCTTTAAAGCATCGCAAAAGGCTGCCAAATTATCGTAGGGTTCAATTTGGGTTGTTAATGGGGTGCGCGTTAAGCCCAAGGATTGCAGCAAATTGTGAGCAAAATCATGCCAGTTAATAATCGGAAAAGCCACATAATGCGCATTAAAATTGCCCACCGCGCCGCCAAATTTAGCGGTGTAGGGTATGGCTAACAGCATTTTTTTTTGTTGTTGCAGGCGTTGCTCAAATACTAAAATTTCTTTACCCAGCAAGGTTGGCGAGGCGGGCTGCCCATGTGTGCGCGACAACATTGGAATATTAGCCCATGTTTGCCCAAGTGTTTGCAGTTTTTCAATTAGGGTGTTTAATTGCGGCAATAATAGCTGCGTTATGGCGTGTTGCAACAAAAGTGGTGTTGCCGTATTATTAATATCTTGCGAGGTAAGCCCAAAATGCACCCACTCGACCCATTTTTCTAAGCCTAATTGGGTAAGTTTTTGTTTTAAAAAATACTCAACGGCTTTTACATCATGGTTTGTCGTTTTTTCTATTTGTTTGATAGCCAATGCGTCTTCGATAGTAAAAGAAGTATAAATTTGAGTTAGTTGCTCGCAGGCATTATCCGGAAAACCCTGTAACTGCGGTAACGGTATCCGGATAAGGGCTTGCAAATAAGCAATTTCAACCCAAACGCGATATTTAATAAGGCCAAACTCCGAAAAAAACGCAGCATAAGGCGTTAATTGACGGCGGTAGCGGCCATCTAAAGGCGAAATGGCAGTAAGCTCGGTTAATAACATGGCACAAATTTAAGGCTTTATGTGGGTAAAACCCTATTGAAAGATTTTTTTATACAGCTAACTATTGCTATGAAGTAATTCAGGTTGGCAGAAATATTGCTTTTAAGGTGGGCACTCAAGAATAAACATTAGCGAAAAACAACCTATCTTTGCCCGTAAAATACTATGTTTCAATCATTTGAAAAAGCTATGGATACCGTTAGCCAATTAGCTACACAATACGGTTTTAGAATTTTAGGTGGCTTTGCCCTTTTATTAATAGGTTGGCTTGTCATTAGTTTTATCCGGAAGGGATTAATTCATGTCCTTAACAGAAGCAAATTAGAGGTTACGCTAAAACCTATAATTACTTCAATTACAACTATATTGTTAAAAATATTGTTGTTTTTGGCCGTAGCTTCTACAATGGGTATAGAAACAACCTCGTTTTTAGCCGTATTGGCCTCGGCGGGTTTAGCGGTAGGTTTGGCTTTACAAGGCAGCCTATCGAACTTAGCTGGTGGTTTTTTATTGCTGATTTTTAGGCCAATTAAAGTGGGCGACTACATTAAAGCCCAAAGTCAAGAGGGGTTTGTAAAAGAAATTCAGCTATTGGTAACCATACTTGAAACAAACGACAAGGCAACCATTTACATACCAAACGGCGAACTGGCTAATAATAACATGATAAATTACAGTCATTTTGGCACTTTGCGCTTACAACTGCCCATTAATTTAGCACTTGGAGTTGATTTTGAAAAAGCGCGCCAAATACTACTACAAGTAATGGATAAAAACTCGTTGGTTTATAAAGACCCGCCGCCCCAGGTAGTGGTTATTCGAATAAGTAGCGGCGAGGTAAACTTGGTTATGCGCCCCTGGATTTTACCGGCTACAAGCTCGACGGTTACAACCGATTTGTACGAAGCAGCTTATATTGCCCTTACTGAGGCCGGTATTGATTTTGCCGATTCGAGTAAAATGTTATTGATAGACAAAAACATAATCTAAATGATTGGAAGGCAAACTTGAAAATAATTTTTGCCAATAGTATCCGGATGATTTAAAAAATGAATAGTAAGGAAGCATCCTATATGAGTGCCGGTAAATTTTATCCTATCAACCTGCTAAATACCCCCAAAATCGTTGTAATTTTGCGGCTTGTTTTGTTTTAACTTGTTTCTATTTATTTGTTGCGCTGCCAACTATTTTAAACAAATCTATTAATTAGTAAAGTTATGAGCCTTAAAACCGGCCCCATTTGCCAATTCATGCAAACGCATTATTTGCATTTTAACGCTGCCGCCACCGTTGATGCCGCAAAAGCCTACGAAACCCATTTAGAAAAAGGCGGTAAAATGATGATTACCTTAGCCGGGGCAATGTCAACAGCCGAGTTAGGCAAATCGCTGGCCGAAATGATACGCCAAGACAAAGTACAGATTATAAGCTGTACCGGGGCCAACTTAGAAGAAGATTTAATGAACCTTGTAGCCCATAATCATTATAAACGTGTGCCTAACTACCGCGACCTTAGCCCCCAAGACGAATGGGAATTGTTAGAGCACGGCTTTAACCGCGTTACCGACACCTGCATACCCGAAGAAGAAGCCTTCAGGCGGCTTCAAAAACATATTTACCAACTTTGGAAAGATGCCGACAACAAAGGCGAACGTTACCTTCCGCACGAGTTTATGTATAAAATGCTGTTAAGCGGTGTTTTAGAGCAATACTATCAAATTGACCCGCGCAACTCGTGGATGTTGGCCGCAGCCGAAAAAAACCTGCCCATCATTGTTCCCGGATGGGAAGACAGCACAATGGGCAATATATTTGCAAGCTATTGCATTAAAAAAGATATTAAACCAACTACCATGCGCAGCGGTATTGAGTATATGACTTGGCTGGCCGATTGGTACGTTAAAAACAGCGGCGGGCAAGGCGTGGGCTTTTTTCAAATTGGGGGCGGTATTGCCGGCGATTTTCCTATTTGTGTGGTGCCCATGTTATACCAAGATATGGAAATGGAAGACATTCCGTTTTGGAGCTATTTTTGCCAAATAAGCGACTCGACAACCAGCTACGGCTCGTATTCGGGGGCTGTACCCAACGAAAAAATTACCTGGGGCAAACTCGATATTAATACCCCAAAATTTATTGTTGAAAGCGATGCTACCATTGTTGCGCCGCTCATCTTTGCATGGCTGCTAAATTGGTAGGCAGCATGTAAACTGCCCTAACATTAATGGTGGGTTAGGCAATGATAAGCCCTGCCAGCTATTTGCATCATAATTTTTTATCCGGATTTGTTTTTTAGCTCCGGAAACCATTTAATTAACACCTTATTTATCCGGAAATCCGGACAAAACGGCCTTCACAGTTCAATGCTAAGGCCACCTACTACTACAACCCCAGCTACAAATTAAATTATGTCGTCCTCACCATCAAATATTATTGCTGCCGAGCTACAAAAGCGGCGTACTTTTGCCATTATTAGTCACCCCGATGCCGGAAAAACAACACTTACCGAAAAATTGCTGCTGTATGGGGGGGCAATTCAAATTGCAGGCGCGGTAAAATCGAATAAAATTAAAAAAACCGCTACCAGCGATTTTATGGAAATTGAAAAACAACGCGGTATTTCGGTAGCAACCTCAGTAATGGCATTTGAATACAACGACCTTCAAATTAATATTTTAGATACCCCCGGCCACAAAGATTTTGCCGAAGATACCTACCGCACCCTAAGCGCCGTAGATAGTGTAATTTTGGTTATTGACTGCGTAAAAGGCGTTGAAGAGCAAACAGAACGCCTAATGGAGGTTTGCCGGATGCGCCATACGCCGGTAATTATTTTTATCAATAAACTTGACCGCGAAGGCCGCGACCCTTTTGACCTTTTAGACGAATTAGAAACCAAATTAAAAATTAGAGTGCGCCCTTTAAGTTGGCCCATTGGCATAGGCCAGCGATTTAAAGGGGTTTACAATTTGTTTAACCAGTCGTTATTGCTGTTTAGGCCCAGCTCGCAGCGTGTAGAAGACGACCTTTTAACCACCACCAATATTAACGACCCCCAAATTGACAAAGCCATAGGTAAACCCGATGCTCAGGTGCTTAGAGATGAAACCGATATTATAACCTCGGTTTACGATGCGTTTAATGTAGAAGCCTACCAATCTGGAAATTTAGCACCTGTATTTTTTGGCAGCGCTGTAAACAATTTTGGCGTGCGCGAGCTATTAGATACCTTTACCCAAATTGCTCCCTGGCCAACGCCGCGCCCTACCACACAAGGCACAGTTAACCCCAGCGATGCAGAATTTAGCGGCTTTATTTTTAAAATACATGCCAACCTCGACCCGCGCCACCGCGACCGCATAGCCTTTATGCGTGTATGCTCGGGTAAGTTTGAGCGCAACACGTTTTACTACCACGTGCGCCTGGGCAAAGAGGTGCGTTTTAGCAACCCTACCAGCTTTATGGCACAAAAAAAGAATATTATTGACGAGGCTTTTCCGGGCGATGTAGTGGGTTTGTACGACTCGGGGAATTTTAAAATTGGCGACACTTTAACCGAAGGCGATAAATTTTTATTTCAGGGCATCCCAAGTTTTTCTCCGGAAATTTTCCGCGAACTTATCAACGCCGACCCCATGAAAACCAAACAGTTAGACAAAGGTATTGAACAACTTACCGACGAGGGCGTAGCCCAACTGTTTACCCAAAAACAATTTGGCAATAAACGCATTGTAGGCACTGTTGGCGAATTGCAGTTTGATGTAATTCAATATCGCTTAGAGTTTGAGTACAAAGCCCTTTGCCGCTTTGTGCCCGTTGAATTTTATAAGGCTTGTTGGCTTACCTGCGACGACCCCGAAAAATTAGATGCTTTTGTACAACGTAAAATCCGCAATATTGCCACCGATAAAGACAATAACTGGGTATATTTAGCACCATCGCCTTGGATGCTGCAAAACGAGCAAGAAAACAATCCGGATATTGTTTTTCATACAACCAGCGAGTTTAAACGGCAAATGTCTCTTTAATTGGACAGCCAGCCCCTTGTTAAGCTATGTTTTTTCCATAAACCTCAAATCTCTTCGAGATTGTTAGGTTTGTGAAAAACATTATACGTTTAGTTTATAACCTACTCCTGCTGCTGTTTTAATAAGTTTTTCGCCTAATTTTTCGCGCAGTTTTCGAATATGCACATCAATGGTACGGTCGGTTACAATGACCTCGCTACCCCAAATTTTTTGCAATATTTCGTGCCTTGTAAATACTTTTCCGGGTTTTGTTGCTAATAAGTACAACAAATCGAACTCTTTTTTAGGCAATTCAAAGGTGGTATTGTTTTGAATTACAACAAAACGCTCGCGGTTAATTTCCAATCCGGAAAAATAAATAGTAGCAGACTCGTTATTTGCCTCTGACTGATTAGTAGCATTATTTTTGTTAGCTGTTGCGGCAGTATTCTTCTGGTCTAGTCGGCGCAATATTGATTTTATTTTGCTAAGTAATAATCCGGGTTTAATTGGTTTATTAATAAAGTCGTCTCCGCCTGTGTCAAGTGCCATAACTTGCGTAAATTCTTCATTTCGGGCTGTTAGAAACACAATAAGGGTATTTTCAAAATCAGGCAATTTGCGCAGGGCAGCGCAAGTTTGAATGCCATCTAATTCGGGCATCATAATATCTAATAATATTAAATGAGGCTTGAAAATAGGTGCGATGGTTAAAACTTCGTTTCCGTTATTTGCGGTAGCAAGCTTGTAGCCCTCTTTGCGAAGATTATAGCCAATAAATTCAAGCGTATCGGGCTCGTCGTCGGCAATAAGTATGTTTATTTGTTGCGGGTTCACTAAACAATTTAAATATGGCTAAGGTAAATTTTATGTAAAGGTAGGGCAGCAACTTAACTAAAACGTTAGGCAAATGTTAAACTAATATTAAATTTTGTTTAGTGTTTACACAAATGGTATTTTGGTAACAACGGCAGCTATTGGTTTTTGTCGGATATCGATATAAATTGTGGTTCCGGTTTTAGCATACTGGGTAGCTACATAACCTAAGGCAATTGATTTTTTAAGCAGGGGCGATTGGGTTCCGGAGGTAACCTCGCCAATAATTTCGCCTTGTTCGTTAATAATGGGGTAGCCGTGGCGGGCAACACCTTTATCGGTAAGCTCAATGCCCACTAATTTACGGCTAAGGCCGGCTGCTTTTTGGGCTTGCAATAAACCTTTCGACAAAAAGTCGGTGGGCTTATTAAGTTGTACCACCCAGCCCAAACCGGCTTCAAGGGGCGAGGTAGTATCGTTAATATCGTTGCCGTACAAGCAGTAGCCTTTTTCTAATCGTAAGGTATCGCGGGCACCTAATCCGGCCAATTGTAAGCCATTGGGCTGGCCTGCTTGTAAAATAGCGTTCCAAACAAGCTCGGCGTGTTCGTTATCAAAATAAATTTCGAAGCCGCCGGCGCCTGTATAACCCGTTGCTGACACCAAAACATTATCAATTCCGGCAAATTTACCTTTTTTAAACGTGTAATACTCCATATTGGCAAGGTCAATATCGGTTAGTCCTTGCAATGTTTGGGCAGCCAAAGGGCCTTGCACGGCCAGCAAAGCGGTTCTGTTGCTAATATCAATCATTTCAACGCCTTGGTCGGGGCAGTGTTTTAGCAGCCAATCCCAGTCTTTTTGCCGGTTCGAGGCATTTACTACCAACATATAGCTATTAGGTTGCAAATTATACACCAGCATATCGTCAACAATTCCGTTTTGGTCGTTCATTAAACACGAGTATTGTATTTTTCCCTCGTAAAGTTTAGATACATCATTGCTGCTTACATATTGCAAAAAGGCTTGGGCATTGGGGCCTCGCACAATAAACTCGGCCATGTGCGACACATCGAACATGCCTACACGCTGGCGCACGCAAAGATGCTCGTCTGTAATACCAGTATATTGAATAGGCATATTGTAGCCGGCAAACTCGGCCATTTTAGCGCCAAGTGCTATATGTAGATGGGTAAACGGGGTGGTGTACATGTATATAAAATAAAGTAAATGGAATAAATGACAATAAGCAGTTAAAAATGAAACAAGTAAGATTTAGTTTTTTCTGGAGGTAAGGAAACCGTTGGGCAAACGATTTATTTTGCTTTTTTCTTCCGGAATAAATTTAACAAAATCGGCAGCGTCAAAAATTTGTTTGTTGGCTTATTTGTTTGAAGCCACAAAATTAGGCATTTTTTATGGTTGCAGCATAACGGCTAAAAAATGTTCAAAAAAGAAAAGAGGCTATCCTTTTGGGGCAGCCTCTTCTTTTTCTTCCGGATGGAGGTTGGGGGGGGGTGTTAATTATCTTGTAGTTTAAAAACTCGTTTTAAAATTTCGGTTGTGCGGGCTAAGGGGTCTTTTCTTATTTTGGCTTCTTCTTTGGCAATCATGTGAAACAGGCCATCGAGGGCGCGCTGGGTTACATAGTCTTCAAGGTCGGGATTTACCTTTTTTACCATTGGTATTTTGTTGTATTCGGTAAAGGCATCGTTCCAAAATTTGGTGGCATTTACCTTTTTAAGCGAGGCGCTTACAACGGGTTTAAAGGCGTTGGTTAAGGAGTTGCTGGTAGTTTTGCGCAAATATTCGGTGGCGGCATTGTTTTGACCTTTTAATATGTTTAGGGCATCGGTTATTGTCATTTTTTTAATAGCATCAATAAAAATTGGTTTAGCTTTAATGGCGGCATCTTCGGCGGCGCGGTTCATGCTTTCAATGGCATTATCGCAAAGTTTGTTAAAACCAAGGTCGCGCAGGGTTTTTTCGGCTTTTTGCGCCTCGGCGGGCATAATAATTTTTATTGCTGCGTTTTTAAAATAGCCATCTTTTTTCGATACAATATCGGCACCTTTGCCAATACCTAAATTTAGGGCTTCTTTTAGGCCCATTATTATCTCGGAATTGGTAACGGGTTTGCCGTTGGTTTGCTGATTTAACACGTCTTCGGCATTTTTAAGTAACTGGTTGGCCGATGAGCACCCCCAGCCAAACACAACGGTGGCAACAAGAACGAAGAACAAAAAAAAGGATTTTTGCATAGTAGTATAGAATTTATTTTTTATTTATTATGATTTGGGCTGAAACAGACAGAAAATTAGCTAATAATCCGGAAAAATCCGGAAAAACATTAACCATAGTATAAGTTTACAGACCTTACCTGCTTGGAATAGACTACCAAGAGCTCGAATAGTTAAATTTTGGTTCATCAAAAATCAATTGAAAACAGTTTAACTTGCCGGCAAAATGCAGGTTCTTATTTTTTAGGAATATCGAAGAGGTATTGCCGAAATACTGGGTACAAAAACAGCATAAGCGTAATGATAGAGACGCCTAAGTCGGCATGTTCGCTTTGCGCTATTTGGCACCATTGCGAGTTGTCGAAAAAATGGCACGGGAAGGCAATAAGTAGTTTTAACCCTAACAAAGCAATTACCAAAAATGCCGAGTCGGCCAAGGTGGGGTAGCGTGTCAATAATTTTACGAAGCTTTGTGCTACAAAACGCATGGCTAAAATGCCAATAAATACGCCAATCATTACAATACGCAAATTGTAGGGGTGGGGTACATTTTCAACATAGGCGACGGCGGCAAACACATTATCAATTGAAAACGCCAAATCAACAATTTCGACCATAAGGACGGTTGCCCAAAACCGCCCTAATTTACCTAAGGTAATTTGGTATAGCCAGCTTTGTTTTTTTTCTTTAATGGTTTCGGCTTGATTGTCTTTTTTCTTTTGATTTCTAAAATAATCTATACCTAAGTATAATAAGTATAACCCCCCTAATGGTTTAAGCCACCAAAACTCAATAAGCCAGGCGGCAAAAACTAAACAAATAGCCCTAAACACATACGCCCCAATTATGCCATATTTTAAAGCCTTGCCGCGTTGTTTTTTGGGCAAGTCAAGCACCATAGTGGCTATTACTGCAGCATTGTCAATAGATAAAACACTTTCTATAATAATTAAGTTTACAATAATAAGCAGCGCTCTGTATGGTTCGATGCCAAATAATTCGGTTAAAATTTCCATGTATTAATGGTGTACAATATGTTTGAACTTCAAAATTTAAGATTTTACAAAAAAAATATCCGGATTAAAATTGTGGCTGCAAAGATAAGGCAAATGAGTTAAAAACTAACTACAATCATGGTTTCACAACTTTTGAGGTTGCAATTTTGTTTCTTTCACTTACAGACAAAGCATTAAACATAGTAGCAGGCTTTTGCTACCTCTCGCAATTAAGTAGATAATTAAATTAGATATAAAATGTCAAAACCCACCATAGTTTTAGGGGCAAGCCCCAACCCCGAACGATATGCCTATAAAGCTGCGCTAAAATTGCAACAATATGGCCATGCAGTTATTGCCATTGGCAAACGAGAGGGGCAAATGGGTGCCGTTACCATTATGAGGCAATTACCCCAACTACCATTAAACCCTACTATACACACCATTACACTTTACCTTAATGCCCAAAACCAAACCGAATTTTATCCTTTTATTTTGAGTGTAAAGCCCAAGCGCATTATTTTTAATCCCGGAACCGAAAACCCTGAATTAGAAAAAATTGCCCTTCAAAACGGTATTGTGCCAGTTATTGCCTGCACACTTGTTATGTTGGCTACGGGCGAGTTTTAAATGCAAGATAAGTTTGTTACATGCAAAAAAAAGAAGTGAGCTAAAAATACAATATTGTTAGGGTAAAATTGTACTTTTAGCCTTTAGAAGCATAAACAACAACCAAGCTTAAGTTTGTGCTTGCTGCTACACTTGTTTCTTAAAAAAATAGTTGTGTTATGTTGCCAATTCGCTTACTTTTTGTTGTAGTGTTGCTAACAGTTTTTTTGTCCTTTCAAACAAAAGCTCAATATCGCACCGACCGCCTTGACCCCGACCCCGCCTTAGCACCGTTTTATCATGGCGTAGCATCGGGCGACCCAACCGCTAACAGCGTTATCATTTGGACGCGCTTAACCACAACCGATACTGCCAGCCAAAAAATTAGTTGGGAAATAGCCACCGACACCGCTTTTACTAATATTATTGATAAAGGTGCTGTAAATGCTACCGCCCAAACCGATTATTGTATAAAGGTTGCTATAACCTCGCTTGCATCTAACACTTACTACTATTACCGTTTTAAACATAAAAATGCTTGGTCGCTGACAGGGCGCACCAAAACTGCCCCAAGTACTGCCGATGACGTAACACAACTGCGTTTTGGTGTAGTATCGTGTGCGGGGTTTGGGCAGGGTTATTTTAATGCTTACCGCCATTTGGCCAACCGCAACGATGTAGATGCTATTATCCACTTGGGCGATTATTTGTACGAGTATGCCGATGGCCAATACGGAAATATCCGGATGGTTGAGCCCGGAACCGAAATTATTAGCTTAGACGACTACCGGATAAGGCACTCGCATTATAAACTCGACCCCGATTTGCGCCGCCTCCATCAGTTATACCCGTTTATGAGCATTTGGGACGACCACGAAACGGCCAACAACTCATGGTACGGCGGGGCTGGCAACCATAATAGCGATACCGAAGGCGACTGGTTTGAACGCAAAAGCGCAGGCATTAGAGCCTATAACGAGTGGATGCCCATTAACCCACCCGACCAAACAGACGAAGAGCGAATTTACCGCACTGCCAACTACGGAAAATTGGCCGATATTATACTGCTTGACACCCGTTTAGAAGGCCGAGATATGCAAGCGCCAACTACCATCGACTCCATAGCACTTTTAGAAGATAGAACTATTTTAGGCAAACAACAATTAGACTGGCTAACCAACCAAATGGCCAATAGCCAGGCCGAATGGAAAATTATTGCCCAGCAAGTAATGATGGCCCCCTTAGGTATTAACGGCGTTGGCTTAAACCCCGACCAATGGGATGGCTACCCCGCCGACCGAAAACGCTTTTACGATATTATTTTAGATAATAATGTAAAAAACGTTGTGGTACTTACAGGCGATATACACTCTTCGTTTGCCAACGATTTGCCCTATAAAAATGATACGACCTATGTGCCCGCAACCGGAGAAGGCTCGGTAGCCGTTGAAATGGTAGCCACCAGCATAACCTCGCCCGGAATGCCTATTCCGGGAGGCGAGGGCTTGGCCAAACTACTCAACCCACATATTAAATACGCTAACCTAAGCCAGCACGGCTATATTTTACTCGACCTTAACCCCGACCGCGCACAAGGCGACTGGTATTATGTTAATACTATTGCAAGCCCCAGTGATACCGGATATTATGCCGCCGGCTATTTTGTAGCCCAAAATCAAAGCCATTTACAACCCGCCGACACTTTGGCACCACCACCAAACAGTTTAGCCATTATACCACCTGTTTACCCTTATGGATATACCGGCATAAATTCGCCTTCACAACAAGCGCAACCGCAAGTGTTAATTTTAGGCGCCTACCCAAACCCTTTTACCACAAAACTATATGTGCAGTACTACCGCTACCAGCCTAATTTGGCGGGCAATATTTATTTAAAAGATGTGATGGGAAAAACAGTATTCAGCAAAAAAATTGTACCACAAGAAATGGGTTTGTGTTATGAGCAGTTATATCTTCCGGATGCATTACTGCCAGGCGTTTACGTGCTTCAAATTGAATTGGGCAATAAAAAAGGGCTTGGCTACAGCAAAATGGTGGTTAAATAAGCCTGTACCCATCAACGAATCTATTTAATGAAAAAACAAATATTAGTTAATCGGTTTTTTGTTTCTTGGTTTTTTGTTGTCTTTTCCACCAACCCGATGCTTGAATATATTGCCAAACTTTATCGTGTACCAAATAACGAACCGATTTGTTTTGGCTTAAGGCTTGCCGGATATAAGTTGCCGAAATATTAAGCAGCGGCACCGCCAAGCGTTGTATTTTAGGGTGCTCGTCAAATTGCGAGGTAGCGTGGCCAATTCTTGGATACACAATGATATGGTAATGCAACAAAATTTGTTCGTAATTTTTCCACTTATGTAGTTGTTGTAGGTTATCATCGCCCATAATTAATACAAACTCGTAATTGGGGTATTTATCGTACAAATGGGTAAGCGTATCAATGGTGTAATTGGGGCGCGGCAAATCAAATTCAATTTTTGAAGCCCGCAATTTTGGATTATCTTCGATCGCTAAATTTACCAAATGCAGGCGGTCATAAGCATCTAATAAACTATAGTCGTCTTTAAAGGGGTTTTGAGGCGATATTACAAACCAAACTTCGTTTATATTGGGTTGTTGTGCTACGGTTTCGGCAATAATTAAATGCCCTATGTGAATAGGGTTAAACGAGCCAAAGAATAAACCTATTCGTTTGGCAGGTTTTATAGTGATAGCAGGCGGCAAAGGCGGCAACGACATAGTTAACACTAATTTATTACATTTTGTTAATATTGCAACCAATATTTATGCAAGCCCCTGCATAATAAGTTGTAAAGGTTTTGGGTTACTCATGGTATAAAAATGGATACACGGCACGCCTGCTTTTATTAGTTCTTGACATTGGTTAATTGTCCATTTGATACCTTCTTGCTCGGCAGCTTCTTTGTTATTAGCGCAAGCCAGCATAGTTTGGGCTAAATCGTTAGGAATATTTATATGAAACGTGCTGGGCAAATTTTGTACTTGGTTTACACTGGTAATAGGTTTTATTCCGGGAATAATTGGCACTTCTATACCGGCGTTTCGACAAGCAGCAACAAAGTCAAAATAATATTTATTGTCGAAAAACATTTGTGTTACAATAAAATTTGCACCTGCCTCAACTTTTTGCCTTAAAAATTCAAGGTCGTGTTGCATATTGGGCGCTTCAAAGTGTTTTTCGGGGTAGCCGGCCACACCAATACAAAAATCGGTTTTACTGCCTCCGTCTGATAGTTCGGGGTCTAAGTAGTGTCCTTGGTTTAGGGCAACAGCCTGTTTAACAAGTTCTAAGGCGTTTTGGTGGCCGTCGGGTTCGGGTACAAAGCGGGTATCGGGTTTAACGGGGTCGCCGCGCAGCAATAAAACGTTATCAACACCTAAATAATTAAGGTCAACAAGGGCATCTTCGGTTTCCATTTGGCTAAATCCACCGCAAACCAAATGAGGCACGGCATCTATGCCATATTTGTATTGGATGGCGGCGCAAATACCAACGGTTCCGGGGCGTTTGCGCACATAAACTTTCTCGTAGTAGCCATTATCTAATTGTCTGAATTTTTGTTCGGCTCTATGGAAGGTAACATTTATAAACGGCGGTTTAAACTCCATTAAAATATCTAAAATCCGGTATAAACTTTCAATACTTTTGCCTTTTAGGGGGGGTAAAATTTCAAAGGAGAACAGTGAGCCTTTCCGGCGCAACAAATGTTGGGTAATTTTCATGTAAAAACATCAAAGTTAGTAAAACACTAATTTTTTATTAAATATAGTGCAAAGGTACAGATGAAGTAGCAAGAATTAAGAAAAAACTTGGAGCGTTTTTAATTGTTAAATTCCTTTATTCCGGATAAAATAGAAAAAACCATAATAAGATTAATTTTGGTCTTGCTTAAAAAATATCCGGATTAAAATGTTGCGGCTACAAGTTCATACTATCCTTTAAACGCCAAATTGCAAAACAGGGCAACAATACTCCAAAGGTATTTCTTAACATAAACTTAATATGCGCAATGAAGTAGGTATTTTTAATACCTCGTAATTTTGCACGTGATATTATCAATAAACTAATTACTTTATATGTTTGGACTTGTTACCGGGTTAGCTATTTTACTTGTATTTTGCCTGATTTGTGTTTGTTTTTTTGAATTTATTAATGGGTTTCATGATACAGCCAATGCTGTAGCTACTGTAATTTATACCAAATCGTTGCACCCTACTACAGCCGTTATATGGTCGGGGTTTTTAAATTTTTTAGGTGTAATTACCGGCGGCATGTTGTCGTACAAAGGGTTTCAAATTTTAATAAACTCGTTCAACGAAGGTGTTTTTACCGAAGGTATAGGCGTTGCTACCAGTATTATTAAGTTATTGCCTGTAAACGATATGCTCGATACGGGTGTAATGGTTAGTATATCGGTAATTTTAGCAGCACTTATTACTTCTATCGTTTGGAATTTAGGCACTTGGTATTTTGGTATTCCTTGTTCAAGTTCGCATACGCTTATTGGCTCGCTTATAGGGGCAAGCATGGGCTTTTCGTTTGCTTATTTTGATGGTTTCTCAAAAGTTAATACCGAAAAAGCCCAAGAGATTTTTCTGTCCTTACTTTTATCTCCGGTATTTGGGTTTAGTATGGCCTTGCTACTGATGATTATTTTAAAACGGTTATTGGGGCGGGCGCATTTAATTTTTCAAAGCCCTAAGGATGGCTCAACGCCCCCCAAATGGATTAGGGGCATTTTAATTACCACCTGCTCGTTGGTTAGTTTTTTCCATGGCTCAAACGATGGGCAAAAAGGGGTTAGTTTAGCTTTATTGGTTTTAATTTGTTTTTTGCCGGGTACTTACGCCCTTAATCACACTAAAAACATACAAGAGGTGGGCAAAATTATGGCCGAAATAAAACCCGTTTTAACCAAATTTGATGCAAGCACATTAAGTTCGGAGCAAATTGGCACTTACCAAACGACCTTAAAAGTTGTTACCGAAATGGAAACCGTATTGCAAAAGCCCAATATAGAGCCGCGCGATAAATATACGATGCGCAAAGATATTAGTGTATTGCGCAAACAATTAGATATAATTATAAAAGACAAAATATTGCCCCTTAATGCCGACGAAACAAAATTATTAAAAACCGACATTAAACTTCTTAAACCTTATGTTGAGTTTGCACCGTTTTGGATAGTATTGCTTATTTCGGTTTCGCTAGGTGTTGGCACTATGGTTGGGTGGAAACGTATTGTAGTTACCATTGGCGAACGCATTGGCAAAGAACACTTAACTTACGCACAAGGCGCTTGTGCCGAAATTGTTGCCGCCATGACTATTGGGCTGGCTACTAATTTTAAATTGCCGGTAAGCACTACCCACGTCTTGTCTTCGGGGGTTGCCGGAACTATGGTAGCCAAAGGCGGACTAAGAAACCTGCGGGTTAAAACAGTACGCAATATTGCCCTGGCATGGGTTTTAACGCTTCCGGTATGTATTTCGGGGGCAGCCTTTTTATTTTACGTTTTTAAGGCACTATTGGTTAAGTAAGCAATAATACCGCAACAAAATTTGCTTCTTTATTAAATAATTTTTTACTTTGTAAATTAAGAGCCTGTCTAAATTTTATTTTCTAATTCTATTAAGCATCAATTTTATCATGGCAAGTTGGATCATTGTCTGGCTCGTTTCGGTTTGGAACTCAAAGTCTTTACTCAATCTTCGATAGCTTTCGAGCAATGCAAAAGTTCTTTCAACAATCCATCTTTTGGCAATACTTCGAATTTCGAGGCTGTATTCGATCTACTTACAACCTCAACCACCCACCCAAACGTTTTGCGGGTATTTTCAATTAACTCGCCTCTATACCCGCCATCAGCTACTATCTTTACCAATCTGCAAAACCTGCCTCTGAGGTCAGCTATAACCATTGGGGCTGATTTACTGTCATGCTCATTTGCCGCATGAACCACAACCGCTAAAAGTAGTCCCATTGTATCTACAATAATATGCCGCTTTCTGCCTTTAACTTTTTACCCCCGTCAATCCCTCTGCACAAGCCTCCGACGCTTGTTGTCTTTACGCTCTGGCTATCAATTATACCAACACTTGGCGATGAAGCCCTGCCTGCTTGCTTTCGAGTCTTATCCCTGAGTATTTCATGGATGAGTTCTATCGTCCCATCCTTCTTCCACTTGGTAAAATAGTAGTAAACAAGCTTCCATGACGGAAAATGGAACGGCAGCATGCGCCATTGACAGCCAGTTTAAGCAAATAGAACAGCGCATTAAAAATTTCTCTTAAACTGTGTTTTCGTTTCCGTTTGTCGTCTAAAATGCCTAATATTGCACTCCATTGACTATCGGTGAGACTGCTTGGGTAGGTTTTCATTTTACTTTATGTGTTTGATTTTCATAAAGCTATGAATTATTATTTAAACGTCAAACTGATAGTCTTTTATTCACATCTCTTTTAATAACTTTTTTCCTATCAATTTTTAGGACTGGCATGCCAATTTTTAATTTTTAGACAGTCTCTAAACCTTTATGGCAATTTTTACAAAAACTACAGCTTTTTGCTTTGTAGTTGTTGTAATAGGTGCGCTCGTTTTTGCTAATACCTTGGCAAATGCCCAAACAAGCACAACTATTCATAATGATTTTGGCGTTTGGACGGGCTTTTATTTAAACAAGCCCATTAATAACAGGTTTACCGCTACTTACCAAGTCGATTTCAGGACACACAAAAACGTTTCGCAAGTAAAAAACTTTTACCATTATTTTAGCCTTAATTACAATCCGGTTAAGCCCTTAATTTTACATGCAATTTACCGTACTGGTCTCAAGGTAAAAAACGATGTTTATTTTAACTCGCATCAATTTAGAGTTGGTGCTACGCTTAAACACCGGATTAAACCTGTTAATTTAGATATTCGTTTGCGCGAACTGTTTCAATACGGCCTTAAACTGCCCTTTGAGGCACACAACCAAACACATATACGAAGCACCCTGATAGTGCGCTATAGCCCAAAATCTTTAAAAACCCAACCCTATATGCGTATAGAATATTTTTATAACACATACAAAGGCGAAACTGGCTTCGACGAATTTAGACATCAATTAGGTGCGGCGCATATATTTAATAGGCAAAACGAACTGCGAACTTTTTACCAGTTAAGCGGCAATATGAATAAACCAGAATTAACCTATTTACATGTTTGGGGTATTGAATACACCTTAACCTTGCCCAAGGGTTTTATAAGAAAAAAGAAAACCTAAACACCCAATTAACTATTCAAATAAGCAATAAACGAAACAGCCGTTTATGTGTTCTTATTTCCGGATAGTTGATTATGCATACCAATTAAATATTTACTTTTGCTCCTTGCCTGTAACAATGTTGCAGTCATTCGCGCTGTTTTGAACAAAAAAAGGTCAAATTTTATGCCATTTGCTGCACAAACCCATTTAATTTTGCATCATGAATACTAAAAGTAGTAGCAAATATAATTTTTTATTAATATATTTTCGTTTCAGATTGTTGCCATTGATATTTGTTTTATCATTTCAAATTTTGGTAGCAAACGCCCAACCATTAAGTTTAGCCAATGCGTTAGAATTGTGTTTAAAAAAACATCCGGAAATAATTGCCGCCGACTTGGCCATTTTACAAAGTCAGCAACAAGCTAAAGCCGCGGCAGCATTACAAAATCCCGAAATCACTTTTACCAACCCAACCGGAGATTTTTATACCATTGGGGTCAGTCAGGCGTTTCAACTGCCAACAGTTTATAAAACGCAAAAAAAACTAGCAAAACAGCAAATAGCTATTCAAACTGCTCAAAAGCAAGTTACCCAAGCGCAAATAAGTTTAATGCTTAGAATTGCTTATTTGCAAGCCCAGTTTGCGCAGGCACAGGTTGAGTTATACCGCACCACCGACTCGATTTACCAAAAAATTGTAGAAAACACCACCCGCCAATTCGAGGCGGGGCAAATAACCGCTTTAGCGAAAACCTATGCTGCTGCCGAATATGGCAAAATACACAACCAATTAATAACAGCACAAGCCGAGGTTAAACATACTTTAACCGTTTTGGTCGTTTATACCGGATTAGCTGAAATAAAAGCCGTTGAACCATTGGTTATTCCGGATACTGCTATATCTCTGCCACCCGATGCCCAGCAATACCCCCCCGACTCGGCCTCGTTGCAATATCATCCGATAATTAAATTACACGCACAAAATATTAAATTAGCTAACTGGCAGAAAAAATTAGCCAAAAAGCAAGCATTGCCCGGATTTAGCATAGGCTACCTAAACCCAAGCGATAAAAATACAAGCATACAAAACCGGTTTAGTTTAGGGCTTAGTGTGCCTTTATGGTGGCGACAATACAAAAATAATATACAGGCTGCCACCACCCAAATTGCCATAGCCCAACAACAAAGCGCTGCCGCCCAAACTGAACTTGAAATTGCCCAGCTTCAAATTAAAACCCAATTACAACAAAGCGCAAACGAGCTAAATTATTATTTAAGCAGTGGCAACCAAAATGCCGCCGAACTTGCAACTATGGCCACCCGCTTTTTTATGGCCGGAGAAACAGATGCCCTGGTGTATTTACAAACCCTGCGCGATGCTTTTGCCATAAAAGTTGCATTTTTACAAAGCATAAACAATTACCAACAGGCTAATTTACAATGGCAGTACTTTTTATTAAAGTCTGAACAGTAAGGTAATGACAACTTATAGCATAAGAATATAATAAAAAAGCATCCTTTAAACTTGAAATCAAGGCTTAAAGGATGCGAATTGGTTTAGTAAATTATGGCGTACCCGAAGAGACGGGTAGGGCTAATCTGCTAATTTTTCAACGAGGTATTCTTTAATTTTAGCTAGATATTATTATTGCCAATAAAAAAGAAACAAGCTATTACCTTCAATTTATTTGCGGGCCGTAATATTTAAAGCCAAGTTAACTTCCGGATTAATTAATTTATCGCCCAAAGATTTATCGCTCTTGTAAGTCATACCAAAATCGGTACGCAAAATATTAAACTCCGATTGAGCAGAGATTTCAGTATCAGAAACTTTAATATTTGCCGGAAAGCTGATATTTTTTGTAATATCTTTAATTGTCATATTGCCCGATACATTATGGGTATATTTTTTATCGGCTGAAGGTTGGGCTGTAATGCCTGTAATCTCGAATTTGGCAGCCGGAAACTTACCCGCGTCAAAAAAGTCGGCATCTTTAAGATGGCTTTCGAGGTCAGCTTTTTTATCGCCGGTTAAGTCAGTTACAGCAATACTATTTATGTCGAGGGTAAACGAGCCAGTTTTAATTTCGCCTTTGTCAACATTAAAACTTCCATCGCTAATATTAATAGTGCCATTATGGCGGCTTGTGGGTTTTGTGCCCACCCAGTTTACAACACTTTTTGCCAAATCAACTTTATAGGTGGCTTGGGTAGCTGTGGCAGGTGTTGTTGTGCTGGCAACTGGTTGTGGGTCACTGCCTTTTGCTTTTGGGGCATCGGGGGCTTGTGTGCAGGCTGTTAATACAAAAATTGCTAATAAAAAAGGAACTAAAAGATTTTTTTTGCTCTTAAACATAGTTTTTAAAATATTAATATAATAATTTTTATTTTTGGTTAAATACCAATTTAGCTCTGTTTAACGTTATATTTGTTTAAAATGTTCATGCGAAAGTTAAACAAACCACAAAAATTAACTTTTTTTAATTGGTGCTTCCATAAGTTTTTAAAGTATAAGCCTTGCCCTTTAAATTTACGGCAGTACATTTTTATTGTTTAGCTTATGGGGTTATGATTAATTCTACCGCAAATTGCCCTAATTTTGCTGTTGAAGTTTGTTATTAACAATAATAAAACAAGGTATGCAGTTTCGTTTTTTAGTAGTATCAACAATAGTGTTAGTATATTTGGGGTGGCAATTAAATTTACCGGCATGGGCAAAAACAGTATCGCTTGGGCCGCAGCCCTTAGCTACCCTAACGATTGTAAGTGGCGAAAAGGACCTTCCGTTGTTTGATGTTTGGGTAAACAAGGCATTACAAGGCAATGCACCCAACGACAGCATAGTAATACGCAATATACCCGCCCCATTTTGCGATATTGTGTTAGTTGTAAATGGCCCAAATCCGGAAGTATTGTTTCAGCGGTTGTATATCAAAGAAGGCAGTAACTGGCAATTCAAAATTCAACACAAAGCCGTAGAAGGCCCTTTGCAGTTAGTATTTGTAGCCGAAAAAACAATATCGCGCGGGCGTGTACGCGGGCGAGCTGGCTTAGCCCCCCCGCCGAACAGAGCCGCAACAATTTACCAACCCTTATTAAAAAACACAACAACAAACACAAGTAACGACAAAACTACGGGCAATCCAGTCATAAAAGCACCCACTACCCCAGAGGAAGCAACAAGGTTGGTGCGCCAATTGCGCACAGCGCCCAAACAACCATTGGAAATAGCAAATAGCAATAACTGCCAAAACCCTTTCTCCGAAAAAGAAATGGCCATTTTTTTAGAGGAACTATCCAAAAAAACATTTGATTTTGAGCGCATGGACTTTATTAGAAACAATATAACACGCCATTGTTTTACCGCCAACCAACTGCTGTTGTGCCTGCCCTCGCTTAAATTTGAACGAAATATAACCGAGTTACTTAAATTTGCTTATCCGTTTATAAAAGATGTAAATATTGCAAGCATCCATAAGCAAACACAGTTTGCCTTTAGCAGTTCGTTACAAGACTGGGATAAATTTATTACCAACTACCATACTTTTTTCAAAGAGTAGTTAACAAGATTTGACCTTGTTTTTTTCTCCGGAAATAACGGCAATAAAAATAAAATAAAATTAACACAAATACATGCGTATAATTGGAGGCCGACTAAAAGGGCATCGCTTTACCCCACCTAAAAATACCCCCGCACGCCCAACTACCGATATGGCTAAAGAAGGGCTGTTTAACATGCTCTACAATACCTACGATTTTAGCGCCCTGCGTGTATTAGATTTGTTTGGTGGCACCGGAAGCATTAGCTACGAGTTTGCCTCGCGCGGGTGCAACAATATTACATTAGTCGAAATTGACAAGGGCAACCTTAAATTTATACACAACAACAACCAAAAATATCAGCTTGGACTTCAAATAGTGGCCCAAGATGTGCTAAAATTTATCCGGACTGGCAATTGCCAGCAGCAATACGATATTATTTTTGCCGGCCCACCCTACGCAATGCCCCAACTGGCCACCCTTCCCGATTTAATTTTTGAGTTCAGTTTATTGGCTACCGATGGGCTTTTTATTTTAGAACACAACCCCAACCACAAATTTACAGCGCATCCCCGTTTTACCCATTCCCGCAACTACGGCACCACCATTTTTAGCTTTTTCTCGTAACAACAACTTTAACCCTTAAATAAACATGTTTATAGACCTGCGAAGCGACACCGTAACCCGCCCAACTGCCAACATGTTAAAAGCCATGATGGCTGCCCCCGTAGGCGATGATGTATTTGGCGAAGACCCCACTGTTAATGCCTTAGAGACCAAAATAGCCAACCTTTTTAATAAAGAAGCGGCCTTGTTTTGCCCTTCAGGTACCATGTGCAATCAAATTGCCATTAAAACACATACTCAACCTTTAGATGAGGTAATTTGCCACGAAATTTCGCATATACATTGCCACGAAACCGGCGGCTACGCTTTCCATTCGGGAGTGGCGCTTAAATTAATTTCCGGAAACGCCGGACGCATACAGCCACATCAGTTAGCACCTGCCATTAACCCCGACTACGACTGGCTGCCTGCTACTCGTTTAATTTGTTTTGAAAATACCGTAAATAAAGCAGGCGGCGCTTGTTACACCCTAAGCCAAATGCAAGCCCTTAGCAATGAAAGCAAACGTTTACAATTGGCTACCCATTTAGACGGCGCACGCATTTTTAACGCCATGGTAGCCCAAAACATCAAACCCCAACAAGTTGGCCCTCTGTTCGACAGTATTTCGGTTTGTTTGTCTAAAGGGTTGGGCGCGCCAATAGGCTCGGTGTTATTAGGTACAGCAGCATTTATTAAAAAAGCAAGGCGTTTGCGTAAGGTTATGGGGGCGGTATGCGGCAAGCAGGCATATTGGCAGCCGCCGGCATTTATGCCTTAGAAAACCATATTGACCGCTTAACAGACGACCACAGGCGAGCTAAAATTTTGGGGCAGGTATTGGCAAATTATCCGGATATTGTTGCTATACACCCCGTTGAAACAAATATTATTGTAGCCGATTTTGCCTCAGAATTAGCCCTCGAAAACTTCTTGGTCTATTTACAAAAAAACCAAATTAAAGCCATTGCGTTTGGCCCTAAAACAGTGCGCTTAGTTACCCATTTAGATATAACCGAAGCCGATTTGGAAAAAGTATGCTCGGTGTTAAAACAGTAATAACATAAAAAACAACACATTTTCCGGATAAAAAAATAAACACGATACAAGGAAATGGTTATCCGGCATTAGCGGTTGGCAGTTTTATTTATTTGTGTCAAGGTGTTTGTTTAATAAATTTTGTTGTCATTACTTGTCCATTTCTTGTAACAAGTTGAATAAAATATATTCCGGATAGAAACTTGCTAACATCAATAGTTAAAATTGTTTGACCGCTACCGGTACTCATTCGTTTTTGTAATTGCCCAACAATATTATAAATGTTAATGTGCTCAATGCTCGTGTTATACGAACTGCTAATATTTAGTATATTGAGTGTAGGGTTTGGGCTAATGGTTATAGTGCTCTTTTCAAGGTCTGTTAGGCCTGTATAAATATAGTCGCAAGCAGTTGTAGATTTTGTTTGATACGTTTCGAAATTGTCGTCACCATAGCAACGAAGTGTGTACGTCTCTGCATCTGTAAAACAATAAAACTCCGGAATAAGAAAGTTATTTGTTGCCCCCAATCGTTCAATAACGGCAACAGTTTCAGGACTGAAAAAATAGTCATCAAAATCAATGAACCGGGCTATATAAAAACGCAATGTTTCATTATTGATACTAATCGTTCCTGCGTCATCTACTACTTGCCTTAGAATTGTATCGCAGCCCGTGAAATTGGGCAGCATGATGTTGTAATACGGCAAGGTGTCGCCAACTTGGGCATTGAAGTAATAAACAGGTTGAAATGAATTGTTAGAAAACATAAAAACCGTGTCGCCTTGCGAAAAAGTAAAAACCGGATTTACTGGTATCGTATCAACGCCTGTTGGTGGAGAATCCCATGTATCGTAATGAGGAATTATCAGGTTTCCAACAATTTTTTTACATGGCTGAGATGAAATGATGGTATCCTTCTCGTAAACTAATTTCTGATAGCCCGAAAGCGCCATACTATAAAAGTTATAAGTCCATTCGGCCCCCTTAGGGCACCACGTTTGTGCGCCGGCATGATGGGCGGAAATAAAAATTGCTGCCAACAAAAAAGCAATGATTCTTGCTTTATGTGTTATATGTTTTATTTTCAATAGTTTTAATATCATATTTGTAAAACAAATCAAGTGGCTTGCACTCTTTTTTTAAATCAGAAAAACTTTTTATTGGAGTTGAGATATTAATTTAAGGTAGTAAACTAATTTGCTGTCTGGTGGGTTAAGATGTAGCGTTAAGTCTTTTTCCAATGCCAACAGTCTTAAAAACTCTCTTTGCGTTCTTCCGTTTCCTTTTCTGAATGGATGTAAATAGTTTACGTTGTCTAAAATTTCTGCTAATTTATCGGCGAATGCCCGGGCTTTGCGTTGGGCGGTTTACGAAGTACAAATTTACAATACATTTTTAACTTTTATTAAAAAATTTTCACTCCAAAAACACGTCACCCCGCCTAACCGCAAAGCCATTGTTGGCAGCGGTGTGGATTTTTGGAGGTATTAGTTTTCCTTCTACAAAACGCTTGAAAACGCGACCTTTTCCCTTCGTTTTCCTTACAAAATGCTTCAAATTAAAATACGGCAAATTGGGGGCAGCATGTATGCTCAATCGGATTGTTGCAGCAGGTTCTTATTATTCTTTTTATGATAGCGTTGCTGGGTTTTTTGTTAGAAGTTTAGTGCTACAAATATACGGTAATTTTTATGGGATTGATAAGGCTTTTGTGCAATGTTTTTTATTCGGGCATTTAATATAGGTATTTTTCGGTGTCGCTTTTGTTAATATCTGATTTTTTTACCAACTGCTCGTTGGGGTAAACTCTTATGATGTATATACCCCTAATGAGCTAAAAATTTACTTAAACGTGTAAATAGCATTGTTCCCAAAACTATAAATAGTAGGGCAGTTAATTGGGTAAATGTTAAACCAAAAGCTATTGAGGTGTTGTTGCGTATAAACTCTAATAAAAACCTCGATATAGAACTAAAGATTAAATAGAGGCAAAATAATTGTCCGGCAAATTGTTTCTGTTTTTCGAGCCTAAACAAATAAACAAACAAGCCAAAACTTATAATCATTTCGTAGATTGGTACGGGGTGAACAGGTAAAAGACTGGGGTAAACACCATTTGTGTAGTGCATACCCCATGGCAATGTGGTATAGGTGCCATAACAACCGTCTCCGGATATTTGGCAGCCAACACGACCGAGAATGCTGGCAATACAAATTGTTATAGCGAATGCATCTAATAGTTCTAAAATTTTAATAATAGAGAACCATTTAGAACATACAAGTAAAAACGAAACAACAAAGAGCACCCCCCCATAAAACCTAAAACCACCGTTGTTGGCAAGTTTGTCATAAAATGGGTAGGTTGTAATTCTATTACCATCTATTACATGCAAAACAACATCCTCTAATACCGAATAAACCCTTGCGCCAATAAAACCAATAGCTGTTAAAATAAAAACTACACCAAAGACAGCAATTGGGTTTACGCCCTTGTTTAGCCTATATTTTAGGTACCAAAGTAAAAAACAACTACTAACAAATGCCGCTACTCCCATCATAAACATATACCAATCGGCTGTTTGCTGTGGTAACCATTTTGCAAAATTGGACATGAAAAACAGGATGGTAATTATCTTACTTAGAAACCATAAAGCGTAGGTTGTTGTTTTTAGCATTTACCGGATTATTGTTATGCGATACCTGTATAAAATAAATGCCACTGGGCAAATTGTTTATACTTATGGGTTGGCTGTGTTTGGCAGCATATTGATATTCGGTAAACGAGTTTACAATTTTACCATTAAGGTCTATAATTTGATAGCTAAACTCGCCTTGGGTGTTTAAAAAATAATCTAAATATAGCGTTGTACTGCGGACATGGTTGTTTAGCAAGCCAACAATAGTAATGGGGTCTTTAAAGCCAATATTATTGGGTATTTCGCCTTTATCTAAAATAATAAGTGCTTCTTTAAGTGGCTTACCTTTTAAATATGGCAGGTAGTTAATAATATACTCACAAGCGGCTATAATTTCGGTATTGTTAGTTTGTTGTTGTAGCGAATACAAGAAATCGTATAAAATGGCGATATCATTTTCGTTTAAAAGACCGCCTTTATGTGTTGTTGTGAATGCTTCGGTTACATTATCGAGGTAACTATATAGTAAGGAATCTAATTTAGTAGCTAAAGCTTTACTTTGCGGCGAGGTGTTGTAAATTGTATTCTCTAACGCGTCTATATTGTATAATATTGTTTTTTTGATTTTAGGGATTTTATTATTGAGGTATTTGCGCTCGAAGTATAAAATAGCACTAATAATTTTGGAACTATAGGCAGCAGCATATCCAGATTTGCAAGTGGGTAAATTACAAACACAGGGTTCTTCAGCTTTGTCTATCTCTGGGTCACCAAAATCCTCGCAGGGTATATTGTGATTATGTAGAACATAAGCAAAACATAAATCCTCCCCCCACAAATCAGAATTAATTGAATTCTTTCGAGTAGAAGGATTCATAACTGTGTAATTTAGACTTATATTTTCAATATGTCCTAAACCGAAACTATGTCCCAGTTCATGTATCAATACAGTTTCGAAATCATAAATATCAACACATTCATCTATAATTATAGATTGCATAATTTGAAAGTAGAATTTTGGGTTAAACGATATATCAGCGTCTGTAATGACAGGGGCAAAATCAGACTCGCCACACTTGTTTAATTTAGTATGACAAATTGCTAATGGTTCCGGATCAAATTCTATCCATTCAACTTCTTCGAAATTGTCTATACCTATAATATTCAATCCATCTGAATCATTTACAAAGTCATTGAGTTGAACAGTAGGCGAATTTCTAATTAAATTCGGTGCCACTTTCTCGCCATCATAAATTGCAAAATTCCATTTTTGCATGGCTCGGTCTATTGCTTCGATAAAATTATCTGGAAAGAGCAAATTTTCATGAATTGAGAATGCTATACTGTAGGCATTTGCAGATGGCCAAAGTTTTTCATTATAGGGTCTGTTCTATCAACCCATCTTCCTATATAAAAAGCATCGTGGTCAGAGGTAACTATTTCATAATCACATTGTCCATAAACTAATTGCGAAAAAAAAACTATAATTGATAAGAATTTGTATTTCATTTTAAATGTATTATATTTAATAATTTTTTAACATTTTTAATTGTATCGCTATTGCTGTTTTCTATTAAAAAATGATTGCGGATAAATCTTGTTTCGCAGTATTTATCTTTATATTTATGAGGTATTCTGCCCGATAGTTTGTATAAGGTAAATAATCTTGCCGATTCATTTAGATTAATAGCAAAGAGTCTTTTATCGTTTTTTTTTGTTAACCTAATGTCTGCCGCCCTTGTAATATTATTAAAACCAGACCTATCATTAGCACATCCTGCCGATTTTCCCCAGGTATTTTTTATAACAATTTTATCGCCTAAAACAATATTATTATTACTATATAAAACCTCTTCAATGGCAACCTCATAGTCTAAGTTAAAATGTTTACAGTTAATAGTGTCGTAAGTATCAGTAATATTTATTACTTTTCCGATAAAAACCGCATCAGCGTTTGCTATAGTAAAAAACCTTTCAACCGTTAAGTCATACATTGTCTTATTAAACATTGTATAATTGTATGGTAAATACAAGCGAGCTACACTATCATAAATTTTTTTATTAATATTATCGGCATTTTTAACTCGAGGCAGCAAATAATTTAAGGCAAAACCTATATATTGTTCATCTGGGTTTCTAATATTAGAAACTCGTGGAATACCCAATTCGTCCATTAGTTTAAAAACGGCTATACTATCTTCGGGCGAAACAAAGTTTAAATTGTCGTTGTCGCAGGGTATATTTAAGTACGATTGGCGGTTGCTACGTGTATTGCACGCTATTGAAGCAAGCAATATTATGCAAGGCAAAACAAATCCGAGGGGTAGAAATACCTTTGTAGTCATTATTGTATATGTTTTTTATTACAAAATTTACAAAACCACTAAGTTATGACTACCAACGGTATAGTTTTGGTAGTGCAAACTCATAATATAGTTTCCGGAGGGTAACCAGCTTTTAACATCTAAGCCAAAGGTAGCCTCTTCGTTGGGGTGTAGGTCTATGGGTATTGTCTTTTTAACCAATACCTGCCCGCTCAAATTGGCAATTTGCACAGTCATTTCGTTTATGTAAACCGTAGTAGATAGACTTAGTTTAGTGTAGTTAATAGCAGGGTTTGGGTAAATATTGCTATTTATTAAAGTGTTAGCATACTCAGCATAATTTGTTTTGTGACTGAGGTAATAATGAACTTTATCAGAAACCTTGAAAATAGTAGCAGCACCTTTAATTTTTTTGGTAAAAGTAAAAGGGAAAACATTTATTTTTGTATATGATTCCGAACTCCAGAAAAGTGTTAAATCTTTATTTGTCGAACTACAAAGTTTAATAGAAACAATGTTTAGCCTATCACTTAGTTTAAATATATCATAAATGCTACCTTCGCCCCAATTACACCATTTAAAGCTAAACCCATCTTTAATTCTTACTGGATGTGTATTAAAAGATTGTATTTGAATCCAATTATTATTAGCATATTTCTCGAAGCTGAAAATTTCTTCAGCTACTTCATTACCATCTAAGTTTGAAACTAAATAAAAATCTAAATCACTTAGTTTATGGTATCGGGGCGTATGAACATCTGTTACAACATCATCTAAATGCCCACTACCTTGGTTGGTATATTTTTGTGTCCAAGTATTTGAATTAGCGTTGTAGTTTTCCATATTTGCCCACAGTGTATTAATACAAAGCAATTCGTCTGCGGTATCTAAAGAGTCGGCTTTTAGGGCATAAATGGCTTGTATATTGCTTAAGTCGGTATTGCCAATCAAAGTATTGCCATTGCCGTTGTAGCGGGTATTTAAGTGCCATTTACCGGCATTGCCGGGGGTAAAATACCAAAGTATGGGGTTGCCTTGGGCATCTAAGTAAAAAAGGTCATCTTTGCCGTCGCCGTCGTGGTCAAAGGCGGCGAAACGGGGGTTTATGTTTATTTGGTAGGGTCCATTATTATTGATGTCGTAGAATTGCAAGCCCGAACTCCATGCGGCCGTTGTCCATTTAGTAGTGCCAAAGCGCAATAGCTTGGCTACTAATTTATTAAATTGCCCAATGCCGCCTCCTTCCGGATGCATAAGAAACAAGATATGTTCCTTGCCTTGCGAGTCGCCATTTTGCATTACTACATATCCGGCTAAACGTCCTAAATCGACCTCGCCAAGCCACCAATTGCCGTAATTGCTCCAAACATACTCCCATTCATCTTCGTTATAACGTTGTATGGTTGCCCAGCCATTGTCGGCAATACTAAGTAGTTCGTCGGTGCCATCGCCGTCGCTATCGAAACCTATTTGCAGGTCGTTAGCACCAATAGCCCACGAGCCTATTTTGCCGTTGGCATCGTTGTGCCACACAAAGCCTTCGTTTTGGGGGCTACAAGTGTTTGTGCCTACGGGTAGGGTAGGTTTGTTTTCGGTATAAACATTGTCGTTTTCGAGTTGTAGGTAGGCATTGTTTACCTGAGGCAAACTATTTATGGCGTTTAGCGTATTTGCAAATGCCATGTAATTTTGCAAACTAACGAAATTGAATATCTTTACATTAGCGGGTAAAATATTGTTGGTGTCGGTTATGGCTGTTAAATTATAGGTGTTCGCTAAGGTTGTAAATGCCGCGCTATAATCGTCGATGCCCTCAATGGGTGTAAGCTCAATGGTATAGCGTTTGGCAGGTAAAAATCGCCGTTGGTGATTATTGGCAAGTACGCTATTTTTGGCTTCGGTGTAGTGTAACATTTCCGGATAAAAATTGTGCCGTGCCAAAGCAAAACTATCGGGTACATAGTTTAATAGTACAGGTGCCTCTGTTAGTTGTGGAGCTATTTGCTTTATTTGTGTTTTTGCCAGGTCGATATTTGCTTGCATTGCAACGGCCATAAACCGTACAGCGTACCTATTGTCGTTATTGTTTATTGTGGCAACCGATTCTACATATTGTATATTGCCTATGCTGTTTAGTTGCAAGGTTGTCAAAGGGATGGGGTTTCTAAAAACCATTAGTAAGCTATCTGTTTGCAAGTCAACTGGTTGTTTATGGTAGGTTACACTATCTGAAAATAAGGCAGGTTGTTGTGCCATAAGCAAATTGTTCGAAACAAACAAATAGCAAAACAACAAAAGTAGTTGCTTTTTCATAAAAAAATAATTTAAACCTGCCTACTCTTAAATCCATTTTCGGCTATCTGTGCCAAGTTCGTACATTCAAAGGCGGTTCGCAATCCTGATGAAACTCCCGCCGTTGGCTTAAACTCCCGTCCCCTGCAAACTACGCGCGTCTTGTTTTTAGGAGGGGGTATCGATGCCAACTATTATTTATGCGCAATTTATTTCGCGTTTTTGTTATTAAATAAACTATCCAATGGGCTTTGTACCCGTTAAATAAGTTTACAAATAATATAATATGGATACTGCCACTAGTTTCTGCTGCACTATAGGTACAATTTACTAACTATACTCGGTTTTGGTAGGCAACTATATGCAAGTATGGGTTGGCTGCTTGGTCTTCTTTTTTTTTCATCCAAGGGTGCTTGCTATATCAGTATGGTAAGCCAAAGGCTCAGTCTGAACGGGGGCGTTGCTATTTTCTATTATCCGGAAAAGTTGAAAATTGTTGTTTTAGATGGTCAAAGAACACAAAGTAAATATCCTATTTTATAAGATACAATAATTACCGGCAAATATACAGGCTTGTTTTAATAAGATGAAATAAATTGTGAAATAATGTTAAATGCTTTTTATTAACATATTAGCAAACAATAATCGGTTGCGTCTATGTCTATATTTTACCCCGTTGGCCATGGCCCCTAAAAAAAAATTATGACTCCTTGCTTCAAATTAAGTGGTATAGTTTCAACAGCATCGAAACATACACCAAGCCCTATTAACAGTTTGTTTTGTTTGGCGTATCCAAGTAACAAAGGACAGCAACCTTGTTATTTAGTTTTTATAAGGTACATTTTTTTTACTTTTGTGGCAACAAATATCAAGCAAACATATTAAATAAGATTAAATGATAAATGCAGATAAAAATCATAAGCACACGTACGATGCGCAAGGCAAACAACTTTGTTGCACGCAGGAAGAAAAGATATACAGTAATGCCGGAGCAAAAGCATTATTAAAAGAAAAACATCATCATCATCATCACGGACACGACCACGACCACGAGCACAGCGACAGTAGTACGATAAAGATGTTTTTACCAAGTATCATTTCCTTAACCTTATTACTTGCCGCCATTTGCTTTGACCATATTCTAAAATCCGGATGGTTTGCTGGCTGGTTAAAAATTGTTTGGTATGTATTGGCCTATATTCCGGTTGGCTTTCCTGTTATTAAAGAAGCGTTCAAAAGCATTATCAAAGGAGAAGTTTTTTCGGAATTTTTTTTAATGGGCATTGCCACCATCGGAGCGTTTGCCATTGGTGAATATCCCGAGGGCGTTGCCGTAATGTTGTTTTATGCTGTTGGCGAAGTGCTGCAAACCTTGGCTGTAAAAAAAGCCAAATCAAATATTAAATCGTTACTTGACCAGCGACCCGATGAAGTAACAATTTTAAACGCTGCCAATCAGCCACAAACAGTAGATGCTGCAAGTGTAAAAATTGGCGAAATTATACAATTAAAGCCGGGCGAAAAATTAGGTTTAGACGGAAAATTACTATCGGAAAAAGCATCGTTTAACACCGCAGCACTTACCGGCGAAAGTACACCCGACACTAAAACTAAAGGCGAAACGGTTTTGGCAGGCATGATAAACCTAAATACCGTTGCCCACATACAGGTTACAACTGCTTATACAGATAGCAAGTTGAGCAAAATATTAGAATTAGTTCAAAATGCCACCACTAAAAAAGCACCTACGGAATTATTCATCCGGAAGTTTGCAAAAATTTATACGCCAATTGTAGTCCTCTTGGCAATTTTAATTACCGTATTGCCGTACTTTCTGACAGCTAATTATGTGTTTGCCCACTGGCTGTACCGTGCATTGATTTTTTTAGTTATATCTTGCCCTTGTGCCTTGGTTATAAGTATTCCGTTAGGTTATTTTGGCGGAATTGGCGCTGCTTCAAAAAATGGTATCTTGTTTAAAGGAAGCAACTTTTTAGATATACTTGCCACAGTGCAAAATATGGTGATGGATAAAACTGGCACCATAACCGAAGGGGTATTTAAAGTACAAGAAATTGTTTTTGACAAAACAGTTAACCAAGTAGAAATGCTGCAAATGGTAGATGCGCTGGAAAGCCACAGTTCGCATCCGGTAGCAACAGCCATCCATCAATATGTTGGTAGCACAAATATCAATATCCAACTGCAAAATATAGAAGAAATATCGGGGCACGGATTAAAAGCCGAAGCAAACGGAAAAGAGTTATTGGTAGGAAATTTTAAGTTAATGGACATGTTTGCTGTTCTATACGACCTTGACCCCAGCAGCATTGTTTACACTACAATTGCGGTGGCTTACGATAAAAAATTTGTCGGTTATATTTCCATTGCCGACAGCATAAAAGAAGACGCACAAGCTACCATTGACGAACTGAAAACGCTTCAGGTAAAAACCGTCATGCTGAGTGGCGACAAATCGAGCGTAGTAAAATATGTGGCCGAAAAATTGGGCATTAACCATGCCTTTGGCGACTTACTGCCCGAAGACAAGGTAAACAAGGTAAAAGAAATAAAAGCAAAAAACGAAACCGTAGCCTTTGTAGGAGACGGCGTAAACGACGCGCCTGTTGTTGCCCTTAGCGATGTAGGCATTGCCATGGGTGGCTTAGGAAGCGATGCCACCATTGAAACTGCCGATGTGGTAATACAAGACGACATGCCGAGTAAAATTCCAATGGCAATACATATTAGCAAACAGACGAAAAAAATTGTATGGCAAAATATTGTAATGGCTTTTGCGGTAAAAGCAATTGTCTTGGCGCTTGGTGCCGGAGGTTTAGCAACCATGTGGGAGGCCGTTTTTGCCGATGTTGGTGTGGCTTTATTGGCTATTTTAAACGCAGTAAGAATACAAAAAATGAAATTTTGAACCCCAACAATTAAAACAAAAAACGATTAAAACTGAAATAAATAGCTATGCAAAACAGTATTGCTTCCCACCTTGTAGGGCTTAATGACAGCGAGGTCGCCACTGCCCGTAAAAAATATGGGGACAACCGGATGGAAGCCGCTTATAAAGCCAGTTGGCTAAAATTGCTGTTAGAGACCTTAAAAGAGCCAATGCTGCTTTTGCTCTTTGCCATATCGAGTATTTATTTAATTGTTGGCAATTACGGCGAAGCATTATTTATGTTTTTGGCAATTATTGCCGTTTCAGCGATTTCTTTTTATCAGGATAACCGGAGCAAGAACGCCTTAGAAGCCTTGGAAAAACTGAATGAGCCGCTAAGTACCGTCATTCGAAATGGCAAATCAATTCAAATACCCACACACGAAATTGTTGTCGGCGATTTTTGCGTTACCGAAGAAGGGAAAGTGATTAACGCTGACGGACTTATTATACAAAGTAATGATTTTTCGGTCAACGAAGCCTCGCTTACCGGAGAAAGCCTGCCTGTTTTTAAAAATCCCGAAACAGCCGATAAAAATGTATATAGTGGCACCTTAGTTGTTTCGGGGTTAGTTGTTTTTCAAGTAGAAAAAATTGGCAAAAATACCCGTATAGGCAAAATCGGGCAATCTTTACAAAATATAAAAGAGGAAATTTCGCCCTTGCAAAAACAAATCACACAATTTGTTCGGTCAATGGCAATTATTGGAATTGTTGTTTTCTTATTAGTTTGGAGCTTTAGTTATTTACAATCGGGCGATATTCTTAAAAGTTTATTGGCAGGTCTTACCCTGGCCATGTCTGTTTTACCCGAAGAAATTCCGGTAGCCTTTACAACTTTTATGGCCTTGGGTGCCTGGAAATTAATGCGCGAAGGCATCATCATAAAAAGAAGTACTATTGTCGAAACCTTAGGAAGTACAACAGTTATCTGTACCGATAAAACAGGCACTATTACCGAAAACACCATGCAATTAAAGCACCTTTATGCGTACAATACCGATAAGGTTTTCGATGAAAATAATTTTGATGACCCTACCCTTTCCATGCTGATTAATTACGCTATGTGGGGTAGCGAGCCGGTTCCTTTTGACCCCATGGAAAAAATACTGCACAAAGTATATGAACAAACACAGAAATATGATGAGCGAAAAAACTACCAAATGTTTTATGAATACCCGTTAGAAGGTAGGCCTCCCATGATGACACATATTTTTGAAAATCCGGAAAGAAAACGGATTATTGCGGCAAAAGGTGCTCCCGAAGCCATTCTTAATGTTTCTACCCTATCTGAGAACGAAAAAACCAAACTAAGAAGCCTTGTTAAAACTTTTGGGCAGAAAGGTTTTCGGGTTTTAGGTGTAGCCAAATCTAATTTTGAAGGCGATAAGTTTCCAGCTTCGCAACAGGATTTTAAGTTTGATTTTCTTGGCTTAGTAGTGTTTTACGATCCTCCCAAAAAAGGTATTAAAAAGGTTTTTCAACAAATTTACGATGCCGGAATAAAAGTAAAAGTAATTTCGGGCGACAATACTGAAACCACAAAAAGCATTGCAGCACAGGCCGGAATTATAAATACTGCCGATGCCATTGAAGGTAAAGAAATTATGGACTACTCAGAAGAACAAGTACAGCAAATATCCGGAGAAAAGATATTGTTTACAAGAATGTTTCCCGAAGCCAAACTTGCCGTAGTAAATGCGCTGAAAAAAAACGGTGAAGTGGTTGCCATGCTTGGCGACGGTGTAAACGATGGCCCCGCCCTTAAAGCAGCTCATATTGGCGTGGCAATGGGCAGTAAAGGCACAGAAATAGCAAAAGCTGCCGCTGCTTTGGTAATTACTAATGACGATTTGGAAAAACTAATTATTGGAATTGCCGCCGGGAGAAGAATTTATGCCAATATTAAAAAGGCTGTTCAGTACATTATTTCTATTCATATACCAATTATACTTACGGTTTCTCTGCCCTTGTTTCTGGGATGGGTGTTTCCGCAAATTTTTACACCCGTTCATGTTATTTTTCTCGAGTTGATAATGGGGCCAACCTGTTCTATTGTTTATGAAAACGAACCTATGGAAAAAAACACCATGCTACAAAAACCCCGAAAAATGACCGATACTTTTTTGAACCGGAAAGAACTTGCTATTAGTATTATTCAGGGCTTAATGATTACTGCAGGGGTGTTATTTGCTTATCAATGGTCTGTTCAAAATGGAGGCAGCGAAGAAAAAACAAGGGCAATAGTATTTACAACTTTAATATTTGCTAATATTTTGTTGAGTTTGGCCAATCGTTCGTTCTATTACAGCATGTTTGAAAGTTTTAAAAACAAAAATTACTTATTTTTAATGGTCATTGGCTTAACGCTGGTCTTACTTTTTGCCATTCTTTATGTTCCGCCATTTGCCAACTTTTTCCATCTAACTAAATTACATATCAGGGAATTGGGCTTAGCGGCAGGTATTGCATCGGCAGTTGTGTTATGGTTTGAAATATATAAATGGCTGAAACGAAAAAAATGAAAGTTTATAAGCGAAAACAAAATACTTTTTCGTTACTTCACTTTTGGTTTTGAGGCAGAGTGGTTAAAAATAATATTCAACAAATAAATATATAATTATTAACTCCAAACCGAACTTTGTCAATTTTGAAAGACGTTGTATTATCTAATATCGTAAAAACCTACAATAAAGGCCAAGTAAAAGCAGTAAATAATGTTTCTTTTGAAGTAAACAAAGGCGAGCTGTTTGGCTTAATTGGGGCAGACGGGGCGGGCAAAACCAGCATTTTCCGGATACTTACCACCTTACTTTTACCCGATAGCGGCACGGCCTCGGTAAATGGTTGCGATGTGGTAAAAGATTATAAAATTATTCGCAAAAACGTAGGCTATATGCCCGGCAAATTTTCGTTATATACAGATTTGACCGTTGAAGAAAACCTAAACTTTTTTGCCACCTTATTCAACACAAGCATAGCAAAAAATTACGATTTAATAAAAGACATTTATGTTCAGTTAGAGCCGTTCAAAACTCGCAAATCCGGAAAATTGTCGGGTGGCATGAAACAAAAATTAGCCTTGTGTTGTGCCTTAATTCACAGGCCAATGGTTTTATTTTTAGACGAGCCAACCACAGGCGTAGATGTCGTTTCAAGAAAAGAGTTTTGGGACATGCTAAAAGGCTTAAAGCAGCAGGGCATTACCATTTTGGTTTCTACACCTTATATGGACGAAGCTACCCTTTGCGAACGCATTGCCTTGATACAAAACGGCAGTATAATGTCTATTGATGCGCCCGATATTATTGTAAAGCAGTTTCCGGATAAATTATTTGCAATAAAGGCAATAAATATGGGCAGGCTTCTTGCTGTCTTGCGAAGCAACGCTCAAATAAAAACTTGTTTTTCGTTTGGCGACTTTCATCATATAACCCTTCAAAATGACAACGAGCACACGCAAAACGAACTATTACAAACCTTGCGCAATAATGATTTTTATGACGTTGAATTAAAACAAATTGCACCAAGTATTGAAGATTGTTTCATTGGGTTGATGGCCAATAACCACCAACTATAAGCAAATAGTTAACCATGACAAACGAAATAGTAATAAAAACAGATAAACTTACCAAGCGCTTTGGCAATTTTATAGCTGCCAACGAAATTACATTTGAGGTTTATGCCGGCGAAATATTTGGATTTCTTGGCGCTAATGGTGCCGGAAAAACAACTGCTATGAAAATGCTTTGCGGCCTTTCTAAACCCTCCTCCGGAAGGGCAACCATTGCAGGCTTTGATGTTTACAAGCAAACCGAAAAAATCAAAAAAAACATCGGATACATGAGTCAGAAATTTTCATTGTACGAAGATTTAACGGTAATAGAAAATATACATTTTTTTGGCGGCATTTACGGTTTACCCAATAAGCAGTTGAAAGAAAAAAGCAATGAACTCCTTGAAACATTAGGTCTAAAAAGCGAAGCAAAAAAATTAGTTTCCTCGTTGCCCTTAGGCTGGAAGCAAAAATTAGCTTTTTCGGTAGCCGTTTTGCACGAGCCAAAAATTGTTTTTTTAGACGAACCCACCGGCGGCGTTGACCCAATAACAAGGCGGCAGTTTTGGGATTTAATTTACCAAGCAGCCGACAGGGGTATAACCATTTTTGTAACCACACACTATATGGACGAAGCCGAATACTGTAACCGCATTTCTATGATGGTGGACGGCGTAATAAAAGCATTAGACTCGCCTGCAAACTTAAAACAACAATACTCGGCCACCTCAATGAGTGAAGTATTTTATGAATTAGCCCGAGGCGCGGAAAGAGCCAGCGACTAATAGCCCCCAGCCAACAGCCAATAGCCAATAGCCATCAGCCAATAGCCATCAGCCAATAGCCATCAGCCAATAGCCAATAGCCAATAGCCACCAGCCAACAATATGAAACAGTTTCTATCATTTGTACGAAAAGAATTTTATCACGTTTTCCGAGACAGCAGGACCTTGCTCATGCTATTTGGTGTGCCCATTGTGCAAATTGTTTTGTTTGGTTTTGCCTTGACTAACGAAATAAAAAATTCAAAAATTGTAATTTGCGACTATGCTAAAGATGAAGCCACACAACAAATTATTGGCAAATTTGCAGCAAGTAAAAATTTTCAAATTACGAAAACATTAATGAGCCACAAACAAATTGAGGAAGCATTTAAAGCAGAAAACATAAAATTAGCAATTATTTTTCCGGCTAATTTTAACCAAGATTTGTTACACTTAAACAAGGCGCAAGTGCAGTTAATTGCCGACGCATCTGACCCAAATACGGCTAATACCTTAACAAGCTACGCCACCAATATTATTATGGATTATCAGCGGGAGTTGATGGAGAACAATACACTGCCACTCCGGATAGTTCCCGAACTTCGCATGTTGTATAATCCCGAATTAAAAGGGGCAACAAATTTTGTTCCGGGAATTATGGCCTTGGTCTTGATGTTGGTTTGTGTAATGATGACCGCTGTTTCTATTGTTAAAGAAAAAGAAATGGGCACCATGGAAGTACTTTTGGTTTCGCCGTTTAACCCTATTATGGTTATCATTTCAAAAGCTATTCCCTACTTTTTTTTATCGCTAATTAATCTTAGTGTAATACTTGTTTTAAGCGTTACCCTTTTGGCTATGCCAATTAACGGCAGCGTATTATTGCTGTTTGCCGAGAGTATTTTATTAATAATTACGGCACTGGCCTTGGGCTTGCTTATTTCAAACGTAACAGAGTCGCAGCAAACGGCCATGCTTATTTCAATGATGGGCATGTTAGTACCTACTATTTTATTTACAGGTTTTATGTTTCCTATCGAAAATATGCCTGTTCCGTTACAACTTATTTGCAATATTATTCCTGCAAAATGGTACTACACCATTGTAAAATCAATTATGATTAAAGGGCTGGGGTTTAGTGCTATATGGAAAGAAACTTTAGTACTTTTAAGCATGACTTGCTTTTTATTGGTAGTGAGCTTCAAAAAATTTAAAATCCGGTTGGCATGAGAACGTTAAAATTTTTACTCCAAAAAGAATTCAAACAAATATTCCGCAACAAAGCGCTGTTGCCATTGATTTTTGTTGTGCCAATAGTACAGTTGCTCTTACTGCCGCTGGCCGCCGACTACGAAGTAAAAAACATAAATATTTCAATAGTTGACCACGACCATTCAACGTATTCGCAACAGCTAATTTCAAAAATAACTGCTTCCGGATATTTTAAATTAGCAGATTTTAGCCCATCTTTTACCTCGGCATTAAAACAAATTGAAAAAGATAAATCTGATTTAATTTTAGAAATACCCCAGGGTTTCGAAGCAAATTTAACGCGCGAAAACGAGCAAAAATTATTTATTGCCATCAATGCCATCAATGGCGTAAAAGCAGGCTTAGGTGGCGCCTATCTTAGTGAAATTATTACCGCCTACAACGCCGATATTCGTTTACAATGGATGCAGCCAACTAAATTTAACGCCACACCCCTTATTTCCATCGCCTCATCAAACTGGTTTAACCCAACTATGGACTATGCGTTTTTTATGGTTCCGGGAATTTTAGTAATATTAGTAACAATGATAGGCTCCTACATGTGCGCCTTAAATATAGTAAAAGAAAAAGAAGTCGGCACCATCGAACAAATAAACGTTACCCCTATTAAAAAATATGAATTTATATTGGGCAAGCTCATTCCGTTTTGGGTAATTGGTATGTTTGTGTTTAGCATTGGCTTGTTTTTTGTTGCGCGTTTTGTTTACGGCATCGTTCCTGTTGGCAGTTTAGGGCTGCTGTATGGCTATTTGGCAATTTATTTAATTGCACTTTTGGGATTTGGCCTACTTATTTCTACTTTTGCCGAAACACAGCAACAGGCAATGTCTGTAGCATTTTTCTTCGTGATGATATTTATGTTAATGAGCGGCTTATTTACCCCCATTGACGGAATGCCCAACTGGGCTTATAGGATAGCAAAAGGCAACCCGGTAACTTATTTTATTGAAGTGGTGCGAATGATTGTACTAAAAGGAAGCAGTTTTGCCGACATCAAAAATCATTTTTTAATAATGATTGGGTTTGCCGTACTTTTAAACAGTTTTGCAATTTTGAATTATAAGAAAACCAATTAAAAAAAAACATCAATTCTAATGACTAAACAAAATCCATTTGTAAGAGAAGAACGCGATTTTTTGAAAGGTGCGCGCTCTCGTTGGGCCGAACTGAAATACACCCTAGGCGTAATTGTGCAATTTATAAAAGGGTTTCGCGTTTTGCATTTTTTAGGACCTACAATTACCATCTTTGGCTCGGCAAGGTTTAACGAAGGTAATGAGTATTACGAGTTGGCACGAAAAGTAGCTTACCAATTAGCAAAACAAGGATTTGCAATTATGACCGGCGGCGGGCCCGGAATTATGGAGGCAGGCAACCGAGGGGCAAAAGAGGCCGGAGGCGTATCTGTTGGCTGCAATATAGTACTGCCGCACGAACAAAAAGGAAACCCCTATTTAGACCGAGTTGTAACCATCGACTATTTTTTTGTCCGGAAAGAATTATTGCGCAAATATTCCTTTGCCTTTATCATCCTTCCGGGTGGGTTCGGAACATTAGACGAGTTTTTTGAAACCGTTACCCTCATTCAAACAAAAAAAATTGAAAAAATGCCTATTGTAGTTATGGGCTTAGAATATTACAAACACATTAAAGACCATATTGACCGCATGTGGCACGAAAAAGCAATTAGTGAGGAAGATTTGAACCTCATTCTTTTTTCCGATAATCCGGATGAAGTGATAGAACATATTTCAAGGTATGCCACACAACATACCGGATTAAAACTCAAACCCGCAAAACCTGCATCATGGGTTTTAAGAGAAAAAAAAATACCAAGCAGCCCAAATATAACAACAATAAACAGTATAGTCAAAGAAACCACTCATCATGACCTTATGTTGCATTATATCATTATGGCGATGCCTCCCCTTTAATTTTTACGCTAAATGGAAGATTTACGCCAAATAACCGAATTTAAATCCTCGCCCGAATTGGTCGAGAAACTATACAAATACGGTATTCAAAAAAACTACCAGTCCGGGAGCGTAATACTTAACGAAAATGCACCTATTCGCTCTATTCCCATTGTTACACAAGGCACCTTAAAAGTTATCCGGACAGAAGAAGACGGCAGAGAAATATTACTCTATTACATCAAAGCAGGCGAAAGTTGTATTATGTCTTTTTTGGGCGGCATACACAACGAAACAAGCAAAGTAAGAGCCGAAGTGGAAGAAGATGCCGAAATTTTGTTTTTGCCCGTTGATAAAGTTTCCTTGTTCATAAAAGAATACCCACAATGGTTAGATTATATTTTCCGTTTGTATCATAAACGCTTTGAAGAATTGTTAGAAATTGTCAATGCAGTTTCCTTTAAAAAAGTAGATGAGCGGCTATTGAATTTGCTCAAAAAGAAGGCCGAATTAGCCCAGTCAAAAACCATTCAAACAACCCACGAGCAATTAGCCAATGAATTAGGAACCGCGCGGGTTGTTGTTTCCCGGCTGCTAAAACAGCTTGAAGAAAACAAGATACTTAAATTAGGCCGAAATAAAATAACCCTTGTGTAACCAAAGTAGCTGTACAGATTTTTGATACAGTGTAATTTTGCAGCATCAATTTCAAAAATCTATGGATATTGCAGGCTGTTTAGCATCTATTTTTATTGGTATGGCATTAGGGCTAATCGGTGGCGGTGGCAGTATTCTTACCGTCCCTGTTTTAGTTTACCTTTTCAATGTAGATGCGGTTTTGGCAACTGCCTATTCTCTTTTTATTGTCGGCTCAACAAGTGTTGTAGGCTCATTTTCTTACTTCAAAAAAGGGTTAGTTAATATCAAAACTGCTGTCGTTTTTGGTATTCCCTCAATCATTTCCGTTTTTCTCACAAGGGCACTTATCGTTCCAGCTATTCCGGCTAAAATTTTTACCATCGCAAGCTTTATCGTTACAAAAAGTATATTGCTGATGCTGCTTTTTGCTGTGCTGATGATTTTTGCCTCCTACAATATGATTAAAAAAGAGAAAGAACCAACCGAAAAAGCTCCGGAAAAACAAAAATTCAATTATCCGTTAATCTTTATTGAAGGTATTGTTGTTGGTATGCTTACAGGCTTAGTGGGTGCGGGCGGTGGATTTTTAATTATTCCGGCATTGGTAGTGTTAAGCAAACTTCCCATGAAAGAAGCCGTTGGAACTTCATTAGTAATTATTGCCGCAAAATCATTGATTGGTTTTTTGGGCGAAAGCAGTGAAACCCAAATTGACTGGCTTTTTTTGGCAAAAATTACTGCCTTTGCCATAACCGGAATTTTTATCGGCATGGCTTTGGCTAAAAAAATTGACGGCTCAAAACTTAAGCCCGCATTTGGTTGGTTTGTATTGGTAATGGGCATTTACATCATCATAAAAGAAACCTTACTCAATTGATAATAAATTATAAACTTTTTTAAATAAACATTTATGTCACAAACACATTTTTACGAAGTAAACGTTCAATGGAAAGAAGGGCGAATTGGCGAATTATCTTCCCCATCACTCACATCAACCATCGAATGTGCTACGCCGCCCGAATTTCCTAACGGCGTACCCAATATATGGTCGCCCGAACATTTGTATGCAGCGGCTATCAATAGCTGTTATATGGCAACATTTTTGGCAATTGCCAACAACTTAAAGGTAGAGTTAGAAGATTTCAATTGCAAAACCATTGTAAAATTAGAAATGGTAGAAGGCAAATACCTAATAACACAGGCCGAAATTTTGCCCATAATTAAATTGGCAAATCCGGAAAAAGATACCGAAAAAGCAATACGTGCAGCCGAAAAAGCTAAATCTGCATGCCTTGTTACCAATTCAATGAAAACAGAATCCACCTTAAATTACTCGTTGAATTAAACGAGAAAAAACTAAAAAATCCGGATATTAAAAACACTTTTAAATATCTATTTTTAAACTTTTAACTAATTTTGTAACTAACAGTAGCTGAACCCAAAAAATCTAATCCGAATTTTGTAAGCTCAAACAAATAAACAACCATAAAACAAGTAAATTAACATGAATATCGAACAAATTTATACAGGCTGCCTGGCGCAAGGTGCTTATTACATCACTTCAAATGGCGAGGCAGCCATTATTGACCCCCTGCGCGAAACGCAACCGTATTTAAACCGTTTGGAAAAAGACGGTGCAAAACTCAAATACATTTTTGAAACCCATTTTCATGCCGACTTTGTAAGCGGACATTTAGATTTGAGCAAAAAAACAGGCGCACCCATTGTTTACGGCGCAACGGCAAATCCCGAATTTGAAGCCATCATTGCCCATGATAATCAGGTGTTTGAATTGGGCAATATAAAAATTAAAGCCTTACACACGCCCGGGCACACCATGGAAAGCACTTGCTATCTATTAATTGATGAAAACGGAAAAGAAACCGCTTTATTTAGCGGCGATACCTTATTTTTGGGCGATGTAGGCCGACCCGACCTCGCACAAAAGGCCGCCAACTTAACACAAGAAGAATTAGCGGGCTTACTTTACGAAAGCCTTTACAACAAAATTTTGCCCTTGCCCAACGACATAACTGTTTATCCGGCACATGGAGCAGGCTCGGCTTGCGGTAAAAACATGATGAAAGAAACGGTGGACAGCTTGGGCAATCAAAAGAAAATGAACTATGCCCTCAATCAACCAAACAAAGAAGCATTTATAAAAGCCGTTACAGACGGTTTGTTGCCGCCGCCTGCCTATTTTGGCATGAACGTAGCCATGAACAAAAAAGGTTACGAAAGTTTTGAAAACGTGTTGAGCCAAGGCATGAAAGCACTATCGGCACACGAATTTGAAACCGCCGCCGAGGCCACAGACGCACTAATTTTAGACACGCGCAGCAGCACCAATTTTGCAAATGGTTTTATTCCACAGGCTATAAGCATAGGGCTGCGCGGCGATTTTGCCCCTTGGGTGGGCGCACTTATTGCCAACGTGCAACAACCAATTTTGCTTGTTACCGACTTAGGTAGCGAAGAAGAAGCTATTACCCGCCTTAGCCGAGTGGGCTTTGACAACGTCTTAGGCTATTTGGCCGGAGGCTTTGACGCATGGAAAAATGCCGGAAAAGAAATTGATACCGTAAACCGTATTTCTGCCGAACAATTTGCCAGCGAAGTAAAAATACCCGAAAACACCATCCTTGACGTGCGCAAAGAAAGCGAATACGCCGCCGAACACATTGAACAGGCTTACAGCAAACCATTGGCCAATATTAACGACTGGGTTAAAGACATAAACCCGCAGCAACATTTTTACCTGCATTGCGCAGGCGGCTACCGCAGCATGATTGCCGCAAGTATTTTACAGGCACGTGGCTACCGCAATTTTACCGAAGTGGACGGCGGTTTTAACGCCATTGCCAAAACTAATATTCCAACAACCAATTTTGTATGTCAAAGCAAAGTATTAAACTAATTTTCATCTCAATAACCATATTAACAATGTTTGGATTATTTAAAAATATATTCGCACCAACCGACAACAACGAACTGAAAAATGCTTTAAAAAATGGTGCGTTTTTAGTAGATGTTCGCACGCCTGCCGAATTTTCGGGGGGTAGCATAAACGGCGCAGTAAACATTCCGTTAGACGATGTACAAAAGCAATTATCAAAATTTAAAAATAAAAAAAGCATCGTTGTTTTTTGCCGGAGCGGAAACCGAAGCAGCCAGGCAAAAAGTATTTTGGAACAAAACGGCTTTCAAAATGTAATCAATGGCGGAACCTGGCAAAATGTAAACCAATTAATTAACTAATCATTAAAAAAATAAAAATAATGAAAAAAAACATAGGATTAACCGACAAAAGAATCCGGATATTAATAGCAATTTTAATAGTTGTTTTATATTTCACAAACACTATTTCCGGAACATTAGCCATAGTATTGGGCATTTTTGCCTTCGTACTTGCCCTCACGTCTTTCATTAGTTTTTGCCCGTTGTATTTGCTTTTTGGTATCAATACCTTAAAAAAAATGAAATAATGGACAATTATCTCAAAAATTGGAATTTTATGCGCCTACTTCGATTGGCCTTAGGTATAATTATTATGGTGCAAGGTGCTTTATCAAAAGAGTGGATATTTGTTGCAATGGGCGCGCTATTAACATTAATGCCATTACTAAACATGGGCTGTTGTAGTACTTCGGGTTGCAACACACCCATAGCAAAAAGCAATAAGAAAACTAATGATATAACCTATGAAGAACTACCATAAAAAACTACTATTGAAAAGCATCGCTTTTTCGTTGGCGCTAATTGTATTTTCTTCGTGTAGCAGTAACAAACAAAAACTTTTATCTCAAGAAGAAAAAAATACATGGCTACTTTTGGGCGACAGTATTTCTGTTGATATGCAAAACACACTGCTAAAAAATGTATCCGGAGCTATACAAAAAGGTGGAACAGATTTTGCCGTTGAGTTTTGTAATATTAGGGCCATGCCACTTACCGATAGCATTGCTAAAAATTTTAAAGTGCAAATCCAGCGCTTGAGTGATAAAAACAGAAATCCGGAAAATACTATTCAAACACAAGCAGACAGTTTGGCTTGGGAGAAAATAAAAACAGAAAAAACTCACTTTATTGAACAAGACAAAGATGGAGCAGTAGTTTATTTCAAACCAATTTCCATTGCCATGCCAACTTGTATCAAATGCCACGGTAACAAGACCGACATCATTGAGAGCACGCAAAAAATTATCGCCCAAAAATATCCGGATGATAAAGCCACTGGTTACAAAATGGGCGATTTAAGAGGCATGTGGAAAATAAAAATCAACAAACAACAATGAAAATCTTTTTAAAAAAATATTTACTAAGCATCATAGGTCTTTTACTTGGAGCAACAGCGGGCTATTTCTATTGGCAATTTATAGGTTGTAGTTCGGGCACTTGCGCTATTACGTCAAACCCTGTAAACAGCACCCTTTATGGTGCAGTTATGGGCGGACTTTTATTTTCAATTTTTCAGAAAGATAAAAACAAAGCGCTATGAGTTTTCAGGAGCTAATCAATCAAAATAAACCCGTATTAGTAAATTTTTCAGCCAATTGGTGCGGCTATTGCGTAAAGATTTTACCTGTTTTAGAGGAATTAAAAAATCGGGTGGGCGACAAGGCAAATATCATCGAAATTGATATAGACAAGGACTCGCAAGTCGCAAACACCTATAATATACGCGCTGTACCCACCATTATTATATTTAAAAACGGAGAAATTCGCTGGCGACAAGCTGGCGTTTTTCCGGCAAACGAATTAGAACGACTTATTCACGAAAGCCTATAATAAAACTAAAACATGATAGAATTTTTAAAACAACCCTGGGCATGGTATGTAGCGGGGCCATTAATAGGTTTAGCTGTTCCTGCCTTATTGATTTTAGGAAATAAACCATTTGGCATCAGCTCATCTTTACGCCATATTTGTGCGGCTTGCATACCCGCCAATATTTCATTTTTCAAATACGATTGGAAAAAAGAAGCGTGGAATTTATTTTTTGTCTTTGGCATATTTTTAGGCGGGGTAATTGCCGCTGCCCTATTTGCCAACCCAAACCCCGTTGAAATCAACCCAAAATTAACAGAAGAGTTAACAACCTACGGCATTACAAACTACAATAATTTAGTGACGGTAGACATTATCAGTTGGCAATCTCTTTTTACCCTCAAAGGCTTTTTAATTATGGTAGTTGGTGGCTTTTTAGTGGGCTTTGGCACACGTTATGCAAATGGCTGTACCAGCGGACATTCGATTATGGGATTGTCTAATTTACAACCTTCCTCTTTAATAGCAACCATATTTTTTATGCTTGGTGGCTTTATTATGGCAAATTTTATTTTACCGCTTATTCTTTCACTTTAGCCCTAAAAAACAAATGCAACAAAGCATAAACACAGAAAAAGGCTTAGCAAACACTGAATTAAACGCAACGCCAACAAACGAAAACAGCTTAGCGCCTAAATGGTATCATAATTTAAAATATTTGATTGTAGGCATTCTATTCGGCATTATACTTGTTAAAGCCGAAATAATAAGTTGGTTTCGCATACAGGAAATGTTTCGCTTTCAGTCGTTTCATATGTACGGAATAATCGGCGTTGCCGTTATAGTTGGTATAATTTCCGTTTTCCTGATTAAAAAATTTAAAATCAAAACCATTCATGGCGAACCCATCGTCATTACACCCAAACCAGTCAATAAAGGACAAATTTATGGCGGCTTGATTTTTGGTTTTGGCTGGGCAATTACCGGGGCCTGCCCCGGACCTTTTTTTGCTCAAATCGGAGCCGGCGTAACAGTTATTGTTATTACACTTTTGAGTGCCATTGCCGGAGTTTGGGTTTACGGATTTTTTAGCGAAAAACTTCCGCACTAAACAAATATTATAAATCGACACTGCTAATACTTTACAATTTCCGGAAAGCGGTAGAAATCGAGCCGTCTGGAACTGAATAAAATTTTATTCAAAATACTGTTTATTCTTGACCTAAAAAATATTGAGTTGAGGCATTATAGTAGTAAACTTCCGGAATATTTGACCGAAGATTTATTGCTATATTTGTGTTTCAATCTAAACTATATGCCAACAAATAAAGTATTAATTTTATTTGCCTTAATTTGCGCTGTTTGCCTTTCGGCTAAGGTTTCCGCCCAAACACCCACAATTAAATGGTGGTACAATTTAAATGATGCCTCATTTGGTCAAACTGCCGCCGCCGATATAGATAACGATGGTAAACTTGAACTGGTTTTCGGGTGCTACCGCAACGACAGCTCGGTGTATGCCTTGAATGCCGAAAACGGAACCCTGCTTTGGAAATACAATACCCACCCCGAAGGTTTTGAGGGCTGCAATGACGTAGCACCTATTATTTACGATGTAGATAATGATGGCAGCATGGAAGTAATTGTTCCAAGCTCGTGCAATGCAAAAACCTATTGTTTTGACGGCGCAACCGGGGCGGTAAAATGGCAAACAACTACGCACGGCAGCGACTCGCCCCCTACAATTGCCGATATTGACAAGGATGGCAAACCCGAAATACTGCATGGCGAATTTGGCGGATACGTAATATGTATTAACGCCGAAGATGGCTCTGTAGCTTGGGAAATAACCGTAAACAGCAATTCGTGGATACAAACCGCTCCCACTATAGTAGATCTTGACAACAATGGGCAACTTGATTTTGTAGTGGCAAGCTGGGCATTTTCTCAAGATACTAATTATGTATATGCGTACAGAGGTAATGACCACACCCTGCTTTGGAAACACAAGGTTGAAGACGTTGTTTACCACGGAACAGCCGTAGCCGACCTCGACAGCGACAACAGACCCGAACTGGTTATTGGCGATTACAGCGGAAAACTCCACGTCTTGAACGGAGAAAACGGAACCGAATTATGGACACATACCGCCCCCAAAGATTACTATATCGGCTGCCCTGCCGCCATTGCCGACTTAGACGACAACGGCTCGTGTGAAGTCGTTTTTGCAGCATGGTTTCAAATGACAGCCTTGCAAAGCGACAGCAGTATTTTGTGGCAATATTCAATTCCAGATTATGCAAGCGCATTTCGTGGGGCCGCCTTGGCAGATGTAGATAACGATAATAAACCCGATGTGATTTTTGGCACCAGCACCGGAACAGTTATTGCCCTGAAAGGTACTACCGGAGCGCCAATTTGGTCTATTGACCTTGCAGCACATTACGGCGACACCCTCGATATCAACCATGCCCCAATAATTGCCGATTTTGATGGCGACGGCATTCTTGACCTTTTTATTATTGGCGGCGACACCAAATACCCCGACTTTCAGAATAATTATGGCAGAGCTTATGCCCTTTCAATAGGCGTTGGCGCAGGCCCCGACTGGCTGATGTTTCAACGAAACATCAGGCGAACTTCCTCCTTGTGCGAACTTGGAACAGTAGGCATTTCCGATTTTGCTGAAAATCATCCGGAGGGCACCCTTCAGGTACACCCTAACCCGGCAAAAAACACTACAATATTAAGCTTTTCAAATGCCGGAAACCGCCTTCATAGCCTTCAAATTTATAATGCTTTGGGGCAAAAAGTGCAAACTTACAAAACTATAACCGGCACAGCGGCCAAATTTGAAATTTCAGGGCTGCCATCCGGACTTTACTTCTTTACCTTGCTTAGCGAAAATACAATTATTGGCAATGGTAAATTTGTAGTAGAATAATTTTAGGGTTTGGTAATTAAATATGCAAAGTAAATTTAAGGCGCTTATTTTATAGGTGGCTTATCGTTTTTTTTGTGGTATTGCGCTAAAATCTGCTCTTTTTGTGGTGCATACAAAGGGTCGTGCTCTGCCAACAGTTGTAAAATAGCATTATAGGTTTTGTTTGACAGCCAGGGCAAATCATCGTGGGTGAGGCCGGCAGTGTCAATAGGGTTGGCATACATACAGGTTATTTGGCAAGGATAAAGCGGGGGTTTTTCGTTGGGCATTAAATTGCGTGCGCCAATTATGGCGGATGGTACCAACGGAATTTGCAAATCAATAGCAATACGAAAAGCACCACTATGAAAATCGAGCAAAGGCGGAAATCCGGAAGCATTGCGGGTGCCTTCCGGAAAAACTACAACCGAAATATTATCTTTACCTATTTGGCGCATTTGCTCAATACTTTTCCGGCGGCTTTCAGGGTCGTTTCTGTCAACCAAAATACAAGATTTAGCAAATAAATACCCCATTAAAGGGATTTTTTTTAGCTCAATTTTACCCAATGCAGTACAAGCACCGCCAAAAGCGGCTGGCCCCATTACAACATCGCCCAGCGAAGTATGGTTAGGGGCAAAAATGTATTGCCGGTTGGGGTCAATCAAGGGGTTTGGCACTACTTTTAAACGCACACCGCACAAAAAAGCCCACGAGCGCATCCAAAAGCGGTTGTACGCCATGTAACCGCGCTGGGCATGTTGCCGCTTAAATATAGACAGAAAAAAATAAACAACAATACCTACCAAAATAAAGGCTATAAACAATAAAAAAGCCCAAGCCGTAAACAAGTAGCGCAATACAATCATTTTTTATTTCCTTAGGGTAAAATAGTTTACTGAACAAACGGTGATTTTTTTAACAAATATACAACAATCTGCAACGCAACAAACCCCCAAGCTAATATTTGCAAAGGAATAACAATATTATAATTACACCTTGCCAAACCGGCGGTCGCGCTGTTGGTAATCATAAATAGCCTCGTAGAGGGCCATTTTGTCAAAGGCAGGCCAAAACTGGGGTGTAAAATATAACTCGGTATATGCAATTTGCCATAATAGGTAGTTGCTAATGCGCAATTCCCCGCTGGTTCGTATAAGCAGTTCGGGGTCGGGCATATTGCGGGTGGTTAAGTAATTGCCTACAATATTTTCGTTAATATCGGCAGGTTTAAGTTCGCCGGCAGCCACGTCGCGGGCAATTTGGCGGGCCGCTTCGGTAATTTCCCACCGCGCACTGTAGCTGAGCGCCAAGGTAAGCACCATGCCGGTGTTCGAGGCGGTAGTGCGTATAGACTGGTCAATTTCGCGCTGAATGCGGTCGGGCAGCAGTGTTAGGTTGCCAATTGCATTAAGCCTTATATTATTGTTGCGCAGGGTTTTTACTTCCGAGCGCAGCATTTGTACCAACAACTCCATTAGAGCGGTAATTTCAAAACTTGGTCGCCCCCAGTTTTCAGTCGAAAAAGTATAAAGCGTCAGGTATTTTATTCCCAATTCGGCACAAGCCTGGGTAATTTCGCGCACGGTAATTGCCCCTTGTTTATGGCCAAAAACTCGGTTTTGCCCTTGTAGTTTTGCCCAACGGCCATTGCCATCCATAATTATAGCAATATGCTGCGGCAAACGCGAACTGTCTATTAACTCAGGAAGCTGTATTTCGACTGACATTTTTTAAAACAAATGAAAATAATTATTGGGTTAGTGAGTTTGCTTACCGGTAATATGGTTAAAATTATAATACCGAGATTAAAATAAACTTGTTCCGGATAAAAAAATAAAGATACTAAAACAATGTATCCATAATAAAAATATCCGGATGAAAAAGATGGTTGTTTTGCCAACGTGGTTGCGTTCACAACACAAAAGCCGGCATAATTTTGGCTTTCAAGGGGTAAATTTCGGCAAGTTTTGTCAATTTAGTACAATATATTTACACTACGCACTATAAAACACAATAATTAAGCCCTATCTTTGCCCAAATTACCCTTACTACCCAATATAATATAGTAAAATAACCGTTTGTTTATTTTTTGTTAAATATGCCTGAAATTATACCCATGCCCCTTTTAAGCGACACCATGACTGAGGGTGTTGTAGCCATTTGGCATAAAAAAGTGGGCGATACTGTAAAATCGGGCCAGTTGTTGGCCGAAATTGAAACCGATAAAGCAACCCTCGATTTTGAAGCGCCTTCAGATGGGGTTTTGCTGTATCATGCCGAAGCAGGGCAGCCAATTAAGGTAAAATCGCTGTTGGCTATTATTGCCGAACCCGACGAAACCATAGATGTAGCCGCTATTGTAGCCTCGTTTGCCAACGGGCAACCAACAGCTACCCCGCCTACCCCTGCCACCACCACCCAAACTACTGAAAACCCCGCTGCTGTTGCTGCTACGCCTGCCACGGTGTCGCCGCCTGCCAACGAAACAACAACAACAAGTAATGAACGGCTTAAAGTATCGCCACTTGCCAAACGGCTTGCCGAAGCAAGTGAAGTACCCTTACACCAAATTGCCGGCACCGGCCCCGAAGGCCGTATTGTAAAGCGCGATGTAGAAGCATTTGTTCAAACCCAACAACAACAAACTACCACCACCACCCCCGAAACCGAAACCACTGCTGCACCCGCCGCCACTAACGATGCAAATGCCCGCGATGAGCGTGTAAGCCAAATGCGCAAAACCATTGCCCGCCGATTGGCTGAAAGCAAATTTACTGCCCCCCATTTTTACCTCAAAACAACCGTAACTATGGACGCGGCAATGGCAGCCCGCAAAACCCTAAACGAAATGTCGCCCGTTAAAATATCGTTTAACGACCTTATTGTAAAAGCGGCAGCCATGGCCCTGCGCCACCATCCGGCAATTAATGCCTCGTGGTTAGGCGATGTTATTAGGTATCATAGTAATATAAATATTGGTGTAGCCGTGGCGGTTGAAGACGGTCTTTTAGTACCCGTAATTGCCAATACCGACCAAAAATCGTTAAGCCAAATTTCGACCCAAACGGTTGCCTTAGCCGAAAAAGCTAAAACAAAAAAATTACAACCCGACGAAATGCAAGGCAATACCTTTACCATCTCGAACTTGGGTATGTTTGATATTGACGAGTTTACCGCCATTATTAACCCGCCCGATGTGTGCATTTTAGCCGTAGGTAAAATTGCCCAAGTACCAGCCGTTGTCAATAACGAAATCAAAATTGCCAACCATATGAAACTTATCCTCTCGTGCGACCACCGAGTAGTAGATGGGGCAACGGGGGCTAAATTTTTGCAAAGTTTGCGCGAAATGCTCGAAAATCCTATGCGAATGTTGGTATAGTTATAGCATGGCATAGTAATACAATATTATGCCATAAAATACAACCAAATTACGCTAACAATAACTGATTTGTAAAAATGCTTTTTAGCCGGGTGTCGTGGGTTACAATTACCAGCGCAGCATTGGCATTATGGGCGTGGTTTTTAAGTAAATGTGCTACGGCATAACAGTTGGCATCGTCTAAATGGGCGGTGGGCTCGTCGGCCAACAGCAATTGGGGGCGGTTTAACACGGCGCGGGCTATGGTTGCCCTTTGCTGCTCGCCCTGACTTAGTGCTTGCGGCTTGGCGTTGGCTCTATGACTTAATTGTAATTGTTCGAGTAGTTTGGCAATTTGTGCCGCGTTTTGGGGCATACCTGCCAAATTTTGTGCCAGCAATAAGTTTTGGGTAATAGTTAAGGCGCTTATTAAATGTGGTTTCTGAAAAACCAATCCAATATGTTGCCCTCTAAATTGATCTAAACCTGCTGCCGACAAAGTATTAATGGGTGTTTGACCTATTTCGATGCGACCTTGTTGTGGCGTTAATAATCCGGATAAAAGATGGAGCAAGGTTGTTTTTCCGCATCCCGAAGGCCCCAAAATAAGCAAAGCCTCTTTTCCGGCACAAAAAATATCCGGAAAAGCAAACAAAGTCGAATCTTTGGTTTTTGTCTTTGAACTGGGGTAAGAAAACTTTAGGTCGGTTGTTTTAAGCATACACATCTAATAACAATTAGCAGGGCGTATTGTTTTTACTATCTGTTTGAGGCCTTTAAGAGCCTAAAAGTTTACACCCAGCAATTTCCGGAATGGACTTTAAATTTACCCCAAATTCATAGCTCCGGCCAAAATATCGCCTAAACCACTCTGCCTTACCGTCGCCTTGCTGCTAATGGCCCATCAATAATATTAAAACAAATTTCATCATCTTGTTTTGTGTTTTTTTTGTACCTTTGTAGCTTCAATTTGTTGGCCTAACAAATAAACAAATCAGTTCCTAAATAATTAGCCATCCTTTACCGCTTATGAACTTTACCCTTACCGATGAACACTTGATGATACGGCAGGCAGCCCGCGATTTTGCTCAAAACGAATGTAAACCGGGTGTAATTGAACGAGACGACCTGCAAAAACACCCCACCGAACTAATGCACCGCATGGGCGAATTGGGCTTTTTGGGCATGATGGTTTCGCCCGAATATGGTGGTGCTGGCTTAGACACGATTTCGTATGTATTGGCTATGGAAGAAATATCGAAGGTAGATGCCTCGTGCTCGGTAATTATGTCGGTAAACAACTCGTTGGTTTGTTGGGGCCTTGAAACATTTGGCTCAGAGTGGCAAAAACAAACTTATTTACCACTTTTGGCAACCGGCCAAAAAATTGGCGCATTTTGCCTGTCTGAACCCGAAGCAGGCTCGGATGCTACGCAACAACGCACTACCGCCATTGATATGGGCGATTACTATTTGCTTAACGGCACTAAAAACTGGATAACTAACGGCGGCCATGCCGGGGTGTACCTGGTAATTGCACATACCGACCGCAGCAAAGGCAGCCGGGGCATTAACGCCTTTATTGTTGAGCGCGACTGGAACGGTGTAGTAGTTGGTAAAAAAGAAGATAAATTAGGCATTCGCGGCAGCGATACGCATACCATGTTGTTTAATGACGTGCGTGTACCTAAACAAAACCGGATTGGCGAAGATGGTTTTGGTTTTAAATTTGCCATGAAAACCTTAGACGGCGGGCGTATTGGCATTGCTTCGCAAGCGTTGGGCATTGCATCGGGGGCCTACGAACTTGCCTTAGCATACTCGAAAGAGCGCAAAGCATTTGGCGTTGAAATATCTAAACACCAAGCCATACAATTTAAATTAGCCGACATGGCCACCGAAATAGAAGCGGCAAGATTGCTTTGTCTTAAAGCTGCCTACTTAAAAGACCAGCAAAAATCGTATGCAGAAGCCGCTGCTATGGCTAAATTATACGCAAGCGAGGTTGCTATGCGCCATACCGTTGAGGCCGTTCAGGTACATGGCGGCTATGGTTTTGTAAAAGAGTACCACGTTGAACGCTTAATGCGCGATGCCAAAATTACCCAAATTTACGAAGGCACCAGCGAAATACAACGTATGGTTATTGCTCGCAGTGTTTTGGGATAATTAATTAACGCCATCCATAACCGGCGAACTAACCAACCAAAACTAAAATTGGTAATAAATAAACGGCTGTATATCGGCTGATTTTACTTGTACTACCAGCCAAATAACGGCTACTAATAATAATGCTTGTGCTATTAATGGCCACCGCGTGACATTATCTTGGTAATACTGTTCAATAGGTTGCGGTATAAAATGAATAAAATACCCCAATACCATAAACAATAAGATATGAGTATATCCGGATAAAAACTCAACAAAAACTTCCGGATGAAATTGCCATAGTATTTGCTCTATTATTTGTCGTGCCGTTTCTAAATCGGGCGCTCTAAAAAATATCCAGCAAAAGCACACAAAATTAAACGTTACCACCATACCTAAAAAATGGTTCAAATATTTTATTGCGCTATTAGTATTGGCTTTAGTATGATTTGATGCAATGGCTTTGCCCCAAATAGCCCTTTTGTTGTGATGATAAAATTTATGTGCCGCCAAAGCTAAACCGTGCAGGCCTCCCCAAATTATAAATTTAAACGAGGCACCATGCCAAAGTCCGCCCAGCAACATTGTAATTAAAAGGTTTATATAGGTTCGGACTTTGCCTTTTCGGTTTCCGCCTAAAGCAATATAGAGGTAGTCGCGCAGCCATGTTGATAAAGAAATATGCCAACGCCGCCAAAAATCGACAATATTGCGCGCTTGATAAGGGGCGTTAAAATTTGCCGGGAAATGAAATCCTAACAGCAAAGCAATGCCAATGGCCATGTCTGAGTAACCCGAAAAATCGCAATAAATTTGTAAGGCATAACCATAAATGGCAAATAAATTTTCGAGGCCGGTGTATTGCAGGGGCGTGCTAAATACCCTGTCAACAAAGTTTACCCCAATATAATCGCTGATAACTGCCTTTTTAAATAGGCCGGCAGCAATTAAAAACACGGCACGCCCCATCATTGCCTGCGTAACATGCGGCACTTGGGTTATTTGCGGTATAAAGTCGCGGGCGCGCACAATAGGCCCGGCTACTAACTGCGGAAAAAATGAAATATAAAAACCATAATTGAGCAAGCTATTTATGGGCTTTAACTCGCCTCGGTAAACGTCAATGGTATAGCTCAACGACTGAAAAGTAAAAAACGAAATACCCACAGGCAAAAATATATCCAAAGGCATAAAATTGCCTCCGGATAAATTTGACCAAATTTCGCCAAAAAAATTAGTATATTTAAAATAACCCAATAAGCCTAAATTGGCAACCAAACTTACTACTAACCAAAATTTACGCACTACTTTATGTTGCGCGGCATGTATGGCGCGGGCTAAATAAAAATCAACAACCGTTGAAACAAACAACAAACCCACATATACCCCGCTTGACTTATAATAAAAATACAACGAAAACGCCGTAATAAATACTACTTTAGGCAGTTGATGTTTATAAACCAAAGAATAGCCCAACATAAATACCAAAAAAAACAACAAAAACTGCCCACTATTAAAAATCATGGGGTTATTGCCGTCATAAGCCAAACTTTGCCAAATTTGGTTCATCATGGTTTGGTTCACTGAAATTAGGGCTAATTAAGGTTATTTGTACCGGATATTGTATTAGATTGTGCTATAAATAAGCAGCAGTTTGATTTGGCCGCAAAAGTACGCTATTAAGTTTCACTTAAAGGCAAACCATCTAAATAAGTTGCTACTTTTTTTATTGTTAATGTGCTATCCATTTAATTGTTTTGGGATTAGTTTGCCCATCGGTGGCAGTAATAAAATAATAGCCGGGCAAAGTATTTGCTAAAAAGGGTAGGTCTAAGTTTTGTTGCCCCGGTTCGACATTTATTAGATTATTGACTACCAAACGGCCATCAATAGTATATATTTTTATTAAAACACGAAGACTTTGCTGCGTATAGTTTGAAAGGCTAATAGTTTGGCCTAATCTTGCTTTAGCATCGGTATTTGCTGTTAAATCCCATCCGGAAGTATTGTTTGTTGCCGTTAATGTGTTTTTCCTGTCAATAAATATTGTTTGCAAGATTTGGGTAATACCTTCGGTTGTAACGTCGCGCAGTTGGTAGTAAGTATTTACAGGCGGGTAAGCATGGGTTAAGGAGTATAACTGTTGCGTACTGCTGTTTTGGTGTGCCGGCACTTGCCCCAAAAGTGTAAAATTATGGCCGTTTGATGAAGCATACACTTCAAAGCGTTGCGTATTTGTTTCACTGGCTGTAGCCCAGCTTAACTCGTTGGTGGTGGCTTGGGCAAATCCGGAAAAATACAATAATTCAACAGGTAAAATCGGCTTGCAGTTATTGGCTACTACTAAGGTGTCGGTGGTGGTGCATCCTTGCCATTGAATTGTAAGCCAATAAACCCCCTGCGTATCTATGTATAAAATAGGGTTGGCCGAGTTATTACTCCAAAGATAGCTATCGGCGGGAGTTTGCGATAGGTCGTACAACAAAACATCGGGGGCACAAAGGGCCGTGTCGGGGCCAAGGTCGAGGGTGGGCTGCGCAACAGTTACAGGCATGGTATAAGTGTTTGAGCAGCCGAATTCGTTGCTTGTAGCCGTAAGGGCAATATTGTAATTGCCCGGCGTGGTATAATGGTAGATGGGATTTTCAGCATCCGAGTCGAAGCCATCGCCGTAAGTCCAGTTATATTTAAGTGTACCCAAACAATTAATAGTACTTTGGTTTTGCAGGCTAAAACTATTGTTTTGCAAACATTGTTGCGTGCTATTGGTAGTAAAAAATGCTTGCGGATTAGGCAAAATATAGTCCATAGTAAAGGTATAAGTTGCCACCAAACCAGCAGCATCGGTAGCAGTAAGGGTATATTCGTTAGGGCAAACATCGTAAAGTTGCGCTCCGGTACTGCCGTCGCTCCAAACAAGGTCATAAGGTTCGGTGCCGCCAGTAACAATGGCATCTATAAAGCCATTACAAGCGCTGGCGCAGGTATTAAGCTGCGGAAACAGCAAGATACCAAAATACGAGGCACTTGTTTCGTAAATACCCATATCGGGATAGTTGCCGGCAGGGCGCGCGAAGCCTAAAATATCGGTTGCGCTATATAAATCGGGGTTTCCGGAGTCAATACAGGGGCTTGAGGGCATCAAGGCAAAATTATTAATGGTTTCATCAATAAATTGGGGGTTAGTGCTAATATTTCCGGTGCCCGGCCAGCCGCCTTGCACACAGCAATAGCTTACAACTGGCGGGCTGGATTCCCACAAATTGTCGCCATTATTGCCCCAAATAATAGAATTGGTAATAATAGGGTTGGTGTTCCAGTACGAGCTTATGCCCGCTCCGCCCGACACACAATAATTATTGGTAACAACACAGTTTTTTACCACCGGGCTGCCATAACCATGAAACCTAATGCCGCCGCCGCCTACTGCTCCGCCTTTGTCGCCAGCCGAGTTGCCGTAAATCAAACTATTTTCAATGACAATATTATGGCCGTGCATGGTAGCTATGCCGCCGCCATCATCAATAGCAGTATTAAAGCTAAAAATACAGTTTTTTATGGTGCAATAAGCATCCGAAAGGTTGTTGGTAATTTGCATTCCGCCGCCATGTGTTTGTACGTAGTTATGGTCAAACCAGCAGTGGTCAAGTGCAATGTATTTGCAGCCCACAAACATGCCGCCCCCTGTTTTGTTGGGACTTGTTTGGCGTGCATAGGCAATATAACAATAAGCAAATTGCAGGGTATCGGTGGGTAGCCCCGATATGCGAATACCGCCCCAGCCTTCTTCGGTATCAACGGGTACAAAACTTATCCAGTTTTGCGCGGTGCCTGTGGCGTTTAGTGCGCCATCAATATTAAAAGCGTAGTTGCCATGAAAAACCACTTCTACACCTGGTTCAATAGTTAAAGTTTTATCGGCTGGCAACACAATATCGCCGGTAACACAAATTGGGCTTTCGGCGGCTGTCCAAATGCCACTTACCTCGCCTTGTATTTGGGCTTGGGCGTTAAAAGTGGTTAACAAAACAAGGGCAAATAGTGCAACACTATAATACGAAAAGCGTAATTTTTTGGACATACACACAAAATAAATAATGATTAATAAATGTTAAAACTACCTCCAGATAATTAAAAAGGTAGCAAGTTGCAAATTTGGGTATTTTGCAGCTAATTATCCGGATAAAAGCCAACTAAATTTCGGTATTTCTAAAAATAATATTCCGGAATAAAAAAAGGCCTGCGGTTTTTATCCCGACAGGCCTAAAAAAATCCCTTGTTAGTGCTACACCTAAAAAATGCTATCTCTTTTTATTTTTTGATTGGTCTTAAATTTACAAGGCAACTGATGAGTTAAGACTAAAATTATTGGTTTAGCCTCCCTTACCTTTTCCATGTCCGTGCCCATGCCCGCCGTGTCCGGGTCCGTGTCATTTGGGTTTCATGGCAGTACATTCAAAAGCAAAACTGCCGTCGGATTTAAAAATAAGCACCTGACCGCCCGAAATTAGCACCGCAAAGCTGCCGTTGGGTTTAGTGGCTGCCGATACCGCAGTTTGGCCGGGGTAGTTGGCTGTAATATAATCGGTAATAGCGGCGGGAAGGGTTTCGAGTGCTACCGAGTCGCCTTTTAAGCAGTGGTTAATAACAACGGTCGAATCTTTGGGGTGGTGGGGGTGGTCGCCGGGTGGTGGGCCACACACTTTAACAAAACCGCCTTCGGCATCGAAAAGCAGTACGTCGCCGCCCGATAATTTGATGCCATATTTTCCGCTTGGTTTTACTACGGCAGCAACAATGGTTTGGCTAGGATAGTTAGCTGTAATATAATCGGTAATAGTGGCGGGAAGGGTTTCGAGTGCTACCGAGTCGCCTTTTAAGCAGTGGCAACCTTTTCCATTTTTTAACAAGTCGGGTTTACCTCCTTTGTAATTTGTGTCGTTGCCTAAAAAATTGCTATTTAAATCGAAATAAACAGTTGTGGCATCTTCTAAAATTAGCTCGTAACCCAACTGAGGTGCTATATAGGCATTAGCGGCCTGTATTGGGTTATAATAAATTGCTACAAATTGTTTAAGTTCGTTTGGCATTGTGGTTACATCAATCTCGGTTTTTTGGCTTGTGTTGGCAATTTCGGTCATCAATTCGGTGTCAGCAGCGTCGTTGTTGTTCGGCAAAAAAGAATCTTTTTGGCACGCCCATAGCAAGCTAAACGTGGCTGCTACAAAAAGGGCAATCAATAGTTTTTTCATACAAATTTTGTTTTTACTTTTTTTAACTTAAATGAACTAATGTGGTTTATTACAGCACTATTATCTATCATAAAATAAAAAAACGTTGCGCAACAATTATCAGTGCTTTGTATGCCGTAAAGGTGAGTTGTTAATTAAAAGGTTGCACAGACAGGGACAAAATTTTTCTTGTTTTTTTCCGGAGGGTGGTTTGTTTAGCTTTCCGGAGGAAAAACTTAGCTTCCGGAATTTAGGTTGTTTTCGTTAGTGCATCTTGAAGGCAATGCCTAACAGCTAATAAAGGCGATGTGAACAAACGAAACCTGATTGAACCTCTTTTTACCATGCTCCATCCCGAAGGCATCAGAGGAATTTTTAATCAAAAAGAGATTGACGAAATTTTAACAGGTTAAACGCATTAAAAATAAAAGAAAGCCAGATAGGAATTATTTTTGCGGCATGGAAACAATTAAATTTTTCGCCGAAGTAAAGGATTTTCGTATAAACCGCAAGAAGTTGTATAGCCTGCCTGAGATATTGCTTATTAGTTTATGTGCAGTGGTAAGTGGTGCGGAGGATTTTGAGGAAATAGCCGAGTATGGTCGTCAAAAATTGTCTTTTTTAAAGACATTTATGGAATTACCCAACGGCATTCCCTCTCACGACACTTTCAACCGAGTATTTCAGCACTTAGACAAAGATGCGTTTTCGTCAAGTTTATATCGTTGGTCGAAGGAACTTTTAGGTTTTTTAGCCGACAAACAGGTCTGTATTGATGGCAAGGTTTTATGCGGAACCGACCGTTCAGGGTCAAAAAAAAGCGGTATATGCATTGTAACTGCTTGGGCGTGTGAGCAGCGTTTGGTGTTGGGGCAGCAAAAGGTGGCAGCAAAGAGCAACGAAAAGACGGCAATCCCCGAACTTTTGGATGCTCTCGAACTGGCAGGCAGCATAGTTAGTATAGATGCCATTGCTTGTCAGCCCCATATAGCCGAGCAAATCCGTAATAAAAAGGCAGATTATGTACTGGCACTGAAAAAGAACCAAGGTGTTTTGTTTGAAGAAACCGTCAGCCGATTTTCATCATTAGCTGCTCAACTGCCAAGTTTCGAAAAAGTGGAGTACAACGGCGGACGCATCGAAAAACGCACCTGTACGGTGCTAAATCAATTGTTTTTTGTCGATTCGGCTGCAAAATTCAAGGATTGCCAATCAATTATTCGTATTATTGCCGAGCGAACTTTGAAAAACCAACCCGAAAAAACTACTCAGGAAGTTCGCTATTACCTCACCAGTCTCGATATAAGTCCACAAAACGCTTTGACAATTTGCCGAAACCACTGGGGTATTGAAAACAACCTACACTGGATGCTCGATGTTGTCTTTAATGAAGACCATAATCGTAGCAGAACCAAATATGCTGCTGAAAACTTTGCTACTCTCAGAAAAATAGCCCTACAAATCTTAACCCAAAATGACGACAAAAACAGTATTAAAAAACGAAGACACATCGCCGCTTGGAACGATATGTATCTCCTCAAATTAATCCAACCACTATTTTAATGCGTTTAACCTGAAATTTTAAGTTTAACCGCTGTTAAAGAATAAACTTTGTGTAACTTTGTCGTTTTGTTGTACGACAAAGGGCACAAAGGTTTTCGCAAAGTAAACAAAAAGAATAATATAAATAAGTATGACAGAAAATGAAATATCAAATAAAATAATTGGTGCAGCGATTAAAGTACATACGGCGCTTGGTCCTGGTTTGCTTGAAAGTGCATATCAGGAGTGCCTTTATTATGTTTTGCAGAGAGAAGGACTGAAGGTAGAAAAGGAAAAGCCTATGCCATTGGTATTTGAAGAAGTGAAATTAGATTGTGGTTATAGAATGGACTTACTGGTAGAAAATAAAGTAGTTATTGAAGTAAAAAGCGTTGAAGCACTAAATGATGTTCATCTTGCACAAACCCTAACCTATTTGAAGCTGGGTGAGTTTAAGTTGGGATTGCTCATCAACTTTAATGTAGCACTTTTAAAGCAAGGAATAAAACGTGTAGCTAATGGAGTATAATCTTAGCGAATTTAGCGGTTAGTGTTCTACCGCAAAAGGCACAAAAGGACTTAGCGAACTTAGCGGTTGAAATCTTAGCGAATTTAGCGGTTAGTGTTTTACCGCAAAGGACACAAAGGGGCTTAGCGAACTTAGCGGTTGAAATCTTAGCGAATTTAGCGGTTAGTGTTTTACCGCAAAAGGCACAAAAGGACTTAGCGAACTTAGCGGTTGAAATCTTAGCGAACTTAGCGGCTAGTGTTTTACCGCAAAGGGCACAAAGGGGCTTAGCGAACTTAGCGGTTGACATCTTAGCGAACTTAGCGGCTAGTGTTTTACCGCAAAAGGCACAAAAGGACTTAGCGAACTTAGCGGTTGAAATCTTAGCGAATTTAGCGGTTAGTGTTTTACCGCAAAGGGCAAAAAAGGGCTTAGCGAACTTAGCGGTTGAAATCTTAGCGAACTCTGCGGTTAGTGTTTTACCGCAAAGGGCACAAAATGACTTAGCGAACTTAGCGGTTGAAATCTTAGCGAATTTAGCGGTTAGTGTTTTACCGCAAAGGGCACAAAGGGGCTTAGCGAACTTAGCGGTTGAAATCTTAGCGAACTTAGCGGTTAGTGTTTTACCGCAAAAGGCACAAAAGGACTTAGCGAACTTAGCGGTTGAAATCTTAGCGAATTTAGCGGTTAGTGTTTTACCGCAAAGGGCAAAAAAGGACTTAGCGAACTTAGCGGTTGAAATCTTAGCGAACTTAGCGGTTAGTGTTTTACCGCAAAGGACACAAAAGGGCTTAGCGGAACTTAGCGGTTGAAATCTTAGCGAACTCTGCGGTTAGTGTTTTACCGCAAAGGACACAAAAGGTTTGTAACTCAAATAGTGTTTGGTTTTATGTTATCTTTGCAGTACAAACGCAAAAAACGCTACCCGCATTTATTGCCCGCTTAAAACTGTTTATGGATGCCCTGCAAAATTTTTGGAAAGATTTAACTGAGTTTTACCAGCAAAAAACCTATTTAGAAATGCCTTGGTTTTTGCTGTTCGAGGCATTTATTTTGCTTTCAACCTGGTTAGTGGCGGCCATTGTCAACCAAAGTTTTAACGGCATTTTGCGCATCTCGCGTTTAACGAACTTGTTAAATACCAGCTCGTACCATTTTATAAAGCACAGCCTTAGAGCCATTATTTATGTTATTGGCATTATGGTGGCCGTTTACCATATCCCGGCGCTGCGCAACGTATCAAAATCGTTATTGGCAGGGGCGGGCATATTGGCTTTGGCTATTGGTTTAGCCTCGCAGCAGGCCTTGTCAAATATTATCAGTGGGCTGTTTATTGTTGTTTTTAAGCCCTTTAACGTTAAAGACCATTTGTTTATTGACCGCGATATTTTTGGCATTGTTGAAGATATTACCCTGCGCCACACCATATTGCGCACCCCCGAAAACCGCCGGATGGTAGTGCCAAACTCGTTAATAAGCCAGCAGGTAATTGTAAACGCCCAACTTAACGACTTAAAAATTTGTAAATTTATTGAAATTACCATTGGCTATAACGAAGATGTTGACCTTGCCATGCAATTGATACAGCAAATTATAACCAACCACCCCCTTTGTATTGACAACCGCAATGCCGACGACATTGTAAAAGGAAAACCCAAAGTGCGGGTAAAAATAATTCAACTCGAGGAGTCGGGCATACGCCTGCGCGCCTGGGCATGGACAGCCAATAATAACGATGCCATTGACCTTACTTTTGACATGAACTATACCCTGCTTAAAACTTTTAAACAACATAATATACTTATTCCGTACCCGCACAGGGTGTTAATTTTTCCGGATACTTATAAAAACAACACCAATTTACACGCTCCGCCACCAAAATCTGAAACAAAGGAAGATGACGCAAAAGAAAATCCGGATAAATAAATACCTTAAATATAGTACAAAGTTTTAATGGTTTGAGCGCGGGTGGCATATAAATTTATCCGGATAAATACTAACTACGGCCTACAACTATTTGCATACACATATTATTTTAAATCGCATGAAAAACTCCCTTCAAACAACAATTATAGCCGCCCTTTTTTTTATTGTCTTTAGTGTTAATGGTATTGCTCAAACTTTAATAGACACTATACCGTTGCCAAGCCAAAACGAATATACCTACACTTGGGGGCTTACCCGCCTTAGCGATGGTTTTTTATACTTAGGCTCGGACTTTACGGGCAGCATCCTTAAAATGGACGAAGCTGGCAACACTATAAAAACCATAAAAACAGCCTTCGATTTTAACCACGGCTTAGCATGGGTAAACAACCAATTTTGGCTGGCACAAGACTACCAAACTCAGGGCGTAGCCTTGTATGCCGTAAACCAAGATGGCAAAACAACCGATACACTTAAACTGCCCAATGTAATTGAAGGGAAACCCAGCGGCGTGGGCGACCTTGATGCCGATGGCAATGGCTTGTGGTTTACAATTTATTATCCGGATTTTGACGTGTACCCCTACAACCATGCTTACCGGATTGATTTGGCTACCGAAAAAATTACCGACACCATTCCGCTGTATGGCAAACAGGTTTATGGCATAGCCACCAAGGGCGATACCATTTTTTATGTTACCGATAATTTAGATGACGACCCCGAACGGATATGGGCCTACTCGCGCACCAAAAAAGACACGCTGTTTACCTGGCCACTTGCCGACCCTGACGGCGACCAACGCCCACAAGGGCTTCATTATGACGGGCAATACCTTTGGCTAATTGCCGACCGTGTTGGCCCAAGTGCTTATGCCTACAAAACTTTGTATAAATACGCTATTAACGCCACCCCCGCCCAACCTGTGGCGCAAATTACCCCCGACACCCTTTGCTTTAAGCCCGTACAACTGCCTTTAGATGATTTGGGCGAAATAAAAACCATTGCCATTACCAACGCCGGCACCGCCGATTTAATTTTAAACAACCTCAATATTGTAAGCTATGCTTTTTTGTTCGACAACTGGGCAAACGAGCCAATAACTATACCGCCAGGGCAAACCTATAATTTGCAAGTGCGTTTTTACCCGCCCGGCAACGCCGTTTTTGATGCCAGCCTAAGTCTTCAAACCAATGCAGGTAATTATAAGGTTTGGCTTTGTGCCGAAGCGTTCACAACCGGGATAGCAAACCAATATAGCAGCGTTAATAATATGGAGCCGGTGCAAGGGGTGGTTTTACAAAATCCGGTTAATGTGGCGCGGGGGCAAAACATTGCGCTCAAATTACTAATTGCCGACAAGTATGGGCAAAACAACACTAATTCGAGCTTTACGCTGCCTATTGCGGTAAGTAATGCGCAAGGGCAGTTGATACAAAAATACGAAGTTGCCAACCCAAAAAACAACGACATTATTCAATTGCCTAACCAAAACCTAAACGCAGGCATTTACTATATACAAGCAGGTGGCAAATATGGCAACACGGTAAAAGTAGCAGTGCAATAAATAAACTAAACTGCAATATTATTTGTCAGGTCGCTTTTGATTAGGACTAAAAAAAGCAAAAGCCCAAATTTTACTTTGGGCTTCGCACACAGCTATATCTATGTCCAACTTTTAATTTTTTATTTATTTGGCCAGGCAGGTTACCTTTGTTTTTTTTTAGATGCAGAATTTATGAAAGGGTTTAATGAGTTGAATTAGCTCGAAAAATAAGCATTTTTTTGAACAAAATTTAACAGATAACGCAATAGATTGTAAAATAGTTGTGTTATAAATGTTAATTCGGTTTTTATTTAGATTTACTTTAGAATTTATTTAGATTTACGCTACTATGTTTGGGTGTTTACTTTGCTGATGAGCTGTTTAACCCTGGAGAAACAGTTTGCAAAGTTTTGCTTTAGTTAAAGATAAAATCAAGCCAGGCAAATTGTAACATTTTAGGTCTTTGTTGTATAATTAATAGGCATGGTTTTAAGGCAAAATTTAGTTTTAATGATATTTTTAGTAAATTTGCTCGTTATTTTTAAACCGAACAGTATATTTATTATTATATTTTAATTTTATATGAATTTAGTTTCCGAAGCTATTGATACCTACTTAAAGCAACATACAAGCCCCGAAAATGCCGTTTTACAAGCTTTAAACCGCGAAACCAATTTAAAAGTATTAGCACCTCAAATGTTATCGGGGCAGGTACAGGGCAGGTTTTTAGCCATGTTGTCGAAATTAGTGCAACCTAAGCGCGTGCTTGAAATAGGTACTTTTACGGGTTACTCGGCTATTTGTTTATGCGAGGGGCTAAACCATCCGGATGGGCTTTTATATACTATTGATATTAACGAAGAGCTAGCTCCAATTCAAGAGCAATATTTTGAAAAAGCAGGGTGCAAACATCAAATTAAAGTATTAACTGGCAATGCGTTAGACCTTATACCTGCTATAAACGAAACATTTGATCTTATTTTTATTGATGCCGACAAGATTAACTACCTAAATTATTATAAATTAGTAATTGACAAATTGCGGCCCGGAGGGTTAATTATTGCTGACAATGTGCTGTGGAGCGGTAAAGTGCTAAGCCCCAAACCAAACGATGAAGACACGTTGGCCATCTGCCAATTTAATGATGCCGTTCAAGCCGACCCTCAGGTAGAAAATTTAATGTTGCCGCTTCGGGATGGAATGACATTAATTCGTAAAAAAACATAGTTGGTGCATTTTATATATAGGTTTTGCCGGATTTATTTTAGTTATTAAACGTATTGCAATTTTGTTAGTTAGGCGCATAATATTCATTTTTCATATAAACATAAAGTCAAATTATTAAATTTATTACACATTTTAAGTTTTCATGCCCAACCCATTTTATTTACTTCCTGTTGACAGGCTAATATTACTTGTAAACACTTGTTTGCCGCGGCAAAATTTTTTTACAGTTGCTATAGTTCTTACTATTTTAACACTCGAAAGCTCCGCCAGCCCTATTTATACAACTATTAATTTTACCCATTACAATTATTTAAATAACAATAACAATAATAATAACAACAACGACAAAGATATACGCGCAAATGCCTACGTTGAAAGCCATAAAATATACGCAATTCAAGAGATGATATGGTACGGAATTCCGGCCAGTATTACCCTGGCACAAGCATTAATTGAAACAGATTTTGGCCGAAGCCGCCTCATGACGGAAGGAAATAATCATTTTGGTATTAAATGTAAAAGCTATTGGCAAGGAGACACCATACAACTAACAGACGATTCGCCGAATGAATGCTTCAGAAAATACAACTCGGTAGCCGAATCGTACACCGACCATTCAGAGTTTTTATTTAACCACCCTAAAGGCTACTATACCTCGCTGTTTGAACTGCCAGCCAACAACTACAAAGAATGGGCCATAGGGCTAAAAAAGGCAGGCTATGCCACCAACCCCAATTACGACAAAATTTTAATTAGTTTAATTAGCCGTTATGAATTAGCTAAATATGATGCTTACAACGAAGAAACTTTAGCACAATTGCAAAATCAGCAATACATCAACGACAATAATACCCAATTTATAGCCATTTTACCTGCCCCAACAGCACAGGGCAATAACCAACAAAGCCAACCAAACCAAATATATCAACAGCCAACAACAACAACAGCACAAAGGCAAAACTCCAACCAATTAATAAACAAAAGTTCTGTTGCCGCTAATGCCGAGCAACAACCCTCTCAAAAACCAATTCGGTTAGTATGGTTTGAACGCCAAATTAATAATTGTTTAGTTACACAGTGTAACGCCGCCGTTAGCCCCAACGAAGTTGCCAAAAAATACCATTTAACCGTAGCCCAAATATATATATACAACAACCTGTCGGCAGGAAACCAGTTTACAACCGGAACACCTATTTTTTTAGAACCAAAACGCAATAAAACTAAACGCAACTACAAATATTACCATGCCGCCCCAAACGAAACCCTATGGGATGTGTCGCAACACTATGGCGTTGACTTAATAAAATTAGCTGAACGCAATTATATGCCCACCGGATACAAACTAACCGAAGGCGAAAAAGTATATTTACGTGGCAAAAACAAATCGCGCAAAAACAACAAAACAACCAAAGCAAATAAAAAGCCACCCGTTTTACAATACTAAGCACCTACCAACTATATTCTACTACATAGCAACATAAAAAACTACTATTATGAAACTTTTGCTCCTTAGCTTCATGGCCTTTTGGCAATCGTTTGACAATTCATTTTTAGAATTGCTAACCAGCCGCGACGAACAAGCCCGTGCCTATATTGCTACTTACAACGAACTGGCTGTTTTGCAAATGCACGAGGCCGGCATACCCGCAAGTATTACCCTGGCTCAGGGCATGTACGAGTCGGGGTTTGGCAATAGCGAGTTAGCCCTTAAAGCAAATAACCATTTTGGGGTAAAATGTAAAAGCGACTGGAAAGGAGAAGTGGTATATAAAGATGATGATGCCCCAAATGAATGTTTCCGGAAATACGCTACCGTATTAGATTCGTACCGAGACAGGTCGTTGTTTTTGCGCAGTGGACAAAAATATGCCGCTCTGTTTGAATTGCCAATAACCGACTATAAAGCGTGGGCAAATGGGCTAAAAATGGCCGGATACGCCACCGCCGTCAATTATCCGGAAAAATTGATTATGATTATTGAACGGTATAACCTCAACCAATACGACCTAATTCCGGAATATGCCGCTATTCCGACTTACGAGTCAATACAAGCAACAAATAGCCAATCTTCGCTGGTAAACAAGCCCGCCGCCGCCACCACTGCTGAAGGAAAAGAGGCAAATGCCCCCCAAGGTAGTATAAAACCGCAGCAACATCGCGCTGTTGCGGCATCGGGCATACCCATTACCGACCTAAAATCGATTGACGAGGCCATTAGTCAGGCAATGATTAAAAAACAAAACCAAATCAAATCAAGTAATAAAGGTGTTTATAAACCTGTTTCTTTTTCAAATCACAACCAGTCCATAAACCGCAATAGCGTTGATGTGCCATCGTTCATTTATTCGGGTAAACCCGAAAATAATACAATGTCTGCATTAATTGGCAAAATCAGCTGGCCTCCGGACGAGGCGACTGTTTACTCGCAAACAATTAATAACAGCAACAACAATAAATACCATCAAGAACAAGCAAATGCCACGACCTCCGGAAAGATACACTCCAAACCAACTGCTAATTTTAGTGCCATGGCGGCTGGCTCAAAATATAAAGCAAATACGCTAACAAGTCCTTTAGCTACAAATTCGGCACAAAAATTGACGGTTAAACAAAAAACTATTATTAACAACCTACATTGCATAAGCTATTACCAGTCAACTACCGCTGCACAAATAGCGGCAACCTACAATATACCACTTGCCGAAATATGCCGTTTTAACGAAATAAACACCCCCGACTTGCTATTACCCTCCAATACAATTTGGTTTTTAGAGCCAAAGAAAAACAAGGCAGCACGTAACCACAAAAAGCATACCGTTAGGCAAGCCGAAACCTTATGGCAAATTGCACAACAATATGGTATGGGTATTAATCAGTTAGCCCTTCTTAACAAACTAAACCCCACCGACCAACCTTTGCCTGGGCAAACCTTGCAACTTCGTAAATCAGCTAAAAAAGCGCCACTTATAACCGCTAATATCAGTTTGCCAGCTAACAACAATAAATCTGCAAACCTAACCCAACCCTTGCCCACCGAAAATACAACCACCCCTACAACAACCAATAACCCCAACCCAACAGAAAGTGAAGTTAATCATTTAATAAATGCCAATATATACCATACAGTACAACCCAACGAAACCCTTAACGAAATTGGCAAAAAATATGGCGTTACTCCACAACAAATCAGAGCATTAAACAAATTAGGCAACTCGCCAATAAGCAATGGCCAGCAATTATTGATTAAGTCCATTAAATAAGAAACAAATTAGACATCCTAATAAAACAACATTTTATACCTATTCAAATCAATTTCTAACACAAAAACTTATTTTTTTAAACCACATACAGCTCTATTTTAGTACCCCACTTTTATGAAAAAAGAAATGACCAACGTATTGGCAGCATTATGTTTGGCCTTGTTTTGTTTATTGTTTAACAACCTGAACGCCTTAGCCCAAAAACCCACCACCGGCCCCACTGCAGTAAAAACCTACATTGAAAAATACAAAGGTATAGCCGTTACCGAAATGCAACGGTCGGGGGTGCCGGCAAGCATTACCTTAGCGCAAGGTATCCTCGAGTCGCAAATGGGTAACAGCAATATTGCCCTTAACGCAAACAACCATTTTGGCATTAAATGCCACCGAAGCTGGCAAGGCCCACGCATTTACGCCAAAGACGAAAAACCAAAAGAATGTTTTAGAAAATACGCCAGCGACTACGAATCGTTTGTTGACCATACCAATTTTTTACAAAGAAATGACCGATACAGTTTTTTATTTGAAGGCCAGCAAATTGATTACCGAAACTGGGCTAAGGGGCTAAAAAAAGCCGGATATGCCACAGATAACCGCTACGCATCGTACCTGATTGATATTGTTGAAAAATACGACCTTTACGAGTTCGATATTTTTATGAAAGAAGGCGACCAATGCGAGGAGGTAGTAATGGGCATGATGGCCGACTTTAGAGGCGCTAAAATTATTATGTTCAACTGCGATATAGCACTCGACTATGTTACAAAACGCTATGGCTTGGCCCCCGAACTTTTAAAAGACTGGAACGATTTGGTTGATGAAGACATCATTCCGGCCAATTCAATGATATTTATCGAATCGCCTGCAAAAATTCAACGCCTTAGCCCAACCCAGCCCACCTACAAAAATCGCCCCGACGGGCTTGGCGATATTGCCCAACTTTACGGAATCAATACGCCAAGTGTTTTTTATGGCACTTCGCCCGCCCAGCCCCAACAAACCTATTATGCACAGGTACGGCCTGCTAAAAAACAGCAACCAAACTACAAAAAACAACTCTCACAAAACCAAGAAATATACACCGGCAACTATACCGTTCAATCCGGCGACACCTTGTTTTCGCTCTCGAAGCGGTTCAATATACCCCTGCACGAGATAAAACAAATAAACAACTTGCGCAGCAATACCATTGTAGTAGGGCAAAACTTAGTACTTTAAAACTATCTTTTTTATGTAGCCTCCCATATTTTATTAAGACAGGGACGCTGTATTTCTCCGGATAAGAAAAAACCAAGGCACAATAAGTTATTCTTAAACTTGTTTTCCGGATAAATGCCGACATCTATACTCTTTCCGCTCCTGTTTTAGTTAGTAAAGCAAAATGCACGGGAAATTTTTTTGTAAATTGTTGTACCTTTGTGGTATAAAAACATACAAGTTTCAGTATTTCTTCTCTTTTTGTTTTCTTACATTTTGGCTTATTTGTAGCCACCTAACAAGTGGTTAAGCCCTTTTTTACTTAATATGAAAATTGCCGTCATCGGAACAGGTTACGTAGGCTCGGTAACGGGTATTTGCTTTGCCTACAAAGGCTATCAGGTAATGGGCGTTGATATTGATGCCGCCAAAGTTGAACGCCTGCAAAAGGGCCAAATTACTATTTACGAACCCGAGCTTGACAACTTGCTGGCACAGTGTCTTAAAAACAACAAAATATCCTTTACAACCGACCTTGAACAAGCCGTTGATTTTGCCGATATTATATTTTTAGCACTTCCAACACCACCTACCGAAGATGGCTCGGCTGATTTAAAATACGTGCTTCAGGCAGCCCGGCAAATAGCTGAACACATGAAATCCTACAAGCTGATTGTTAATAAAAGTACCGTGCCGGTTGATACCGCCCAAAAAGTAGCCAATTTAATTGCCAGCATTACCAAACAACCTTTTGATGTGGCCTCGAACCCCGAATTTTTGCGCGAAGGGGCAGCCGTTGAAGATTTTATGCAGCCCGACAGGGTTGTAATTGGCACCGACACCTCAAAAGCCGCCAATTTATTAAAAACGCTATACGCGCCCTTTGTAAAAAATGCCGAAACCGATATTTTATGTATGGATATTCGCTCGGCTGAACTTACCAAATATGCCGCCAACGCTTATTTAGCTACCCGCATATCGTTTATGAACGAAATGGCAAACCTTTGCCTAATAGTAGGTGCAAATATTGATTGGGTGCGCTTGGGTATAGGTATGGACACTCGAATAGGCCCAAAATTTTTGTTTCCGGGAATTGGGTACGGCGGAAGTTGCTTCCCTAAAGATGTATTGGCACTGTCAGAAACGGCCAACCAAAACAACTACAATTTCCGGATTTTAGAGGCTGTAATGAACGTAAACGCAGCACAACGGCAAGATTTTGCACAGAAAGTAATAACCCATTTTAATCATCAGCTACAAGGTATAAAACTGGCCGTTTGGGGCTTAGCCTTTAAACCCAATACCGACGATATACGCGAAGCCCCCGCTATTGATATTATTGAAACCCTTTTACAAGCAGGTGCTGCCATTACTGCCTACGACCCACAAGCCATAGAAAACATTAAACAACAAACGAATTTAAAAAACAGCATTTCGTTTGCCTCTAACGCCATAGCCGCACTTGACAAAGCCCACGCCCTGCTAATTTTAACCGAATGGGACGAGTTTAAGCAAATACCCATTGAAACCATTGCAAAACACCTATTAACCAAAACCATTTTTGACGGTCGCAATGTGTTTAACCCTCAAGATATGCAGCAACACAGTTTTTTTTATTATAGTATTGGCCGGCAAACGGTACAATAAATAAATAAAGAAACCAACAGCACCTATTGTTTTGAACTTGTTTTTCGCTCTTAATCTTTTATATATAGGTGGTCGGCAAGTTTGTACGAGGTAATTTCGCCATCTTTAATACCTTCATAAGGGTCAATTTTATTTGTAATGCCATAAGCCGATAAAATTGAGGGGGTGCTGCCATTATTTAAATACCAGGCAGCAGCAATCATGGGCATTTTCAAATCATTGCCGGTTAGCTGCGCCTCTACGGTTTTAAAACCACTCAAAAGCGGAACTTTAAAAGTATGTATTCCATTGGCATCAACAGTATAGGTAATATTTATAGTAGTGTCGCTATTTGTAAGGGCAGCGTTAGCGGCACTTGTTAGCACAATACTTGTGTAGGCCGCATTGGCAGTAGCAAGCTCGGTAAATACTTTGTTATTTACCACACTGCTGGGCGGGTTGGCTACTGGTTGTTGCGCGCCAGCAACCGAAACAGTAGTTTTTTGATTACCAACATTGTCAACTTTATTAAATTTGTACGTTACGGGGTAGTCGCCAGAAGGTTCGTCAGTGCCACAGCCGGTAAATGTAAAGCACAAGGTAATTAAAGCAAAACTCAATAAGAAAACTTGTTTATTCATTTTTTCAATCAATTTAAAAAAGATATAGTATTAGTGGTTATAAATGCAATTTAAAAATACAGTACAAAAGTAATAAAAACCAAGCAAAATAAACAACATCCAAAATAAGACGTTATGTTTCGTTACAAGTACATTAATAAGATGAAGTAAAATAAATACAAGGCAAACCTGTATTTTTGCCCTCAAAAACAAAATATATCTACAAAGCAAATTAGCACCATGTTTACCGGCATTATTGAAACAAGTGGTATTATAACCCAACTAAGGCAAGAGCAACAAAACCTACAAATAACCGTAGCGTCAAAAATAGCCAATCAATTACATATAGACCAAAGTGTGGCACATAATGGCGTTTGCCTCACCGTTTTAGCGCAAACTCAAACAACACACACCGTTACCGCCATTGACCAAACCCTGCAGAAAACCAATCTGGGCCAACTAACAATTGGCAGCAAAATAAATTTAGAGCGTTGCTTGCCGGCAAATGGCCGCCTCGATGGGCATTTTGTACAAGGCCACGTCGATACTACTGCCCAAATAGTAAATATTGCCGACCAAAATGGCAGTTGGTTGTTTACTTTTTTATACCCTCCGGACTTTAAAAATTTGCTTGTTCCAAAAGGCTCGGTAGCCATAGATGGGGGTAAGTTTAACCGTTATTGAGCCAACCGACTCGCATTTTTCGGTGGCCATTATACCCTATACCTACCAACACACTAATTTTAACCTGTATAAAACAGGCGATACCGTTAATATAGAGTTCGATATTTTAGGAAAATATATTGCCCGGATGCTCAATAAGGATATCTGACTTTAAATATCCGGATAGAATAGAAATTGTACCAATAAAATAACAGTAGCTAATCCATTGTTTAAAACTCGCCAAAAACACCTCGCAGGGCATCGGCAATTTCGCCAAGTGTGCAATCATTTTGAATGGCGGCAATTACCGGCGGCATTAAATTAGTATCGTTTTTAGCGGCTTGTATCACTGTATCAATAGCATTTTTTGCGTTAGCTGCGTTGCGATTTGCTTTAATTTGAGCTAATCGTTCGCTTTGTATTTTCCGGATACTGTCATCTATCCGGAAAATATTAGCCGGAGGAGGCTCATTCATAGTAAACTGATTTACGCCCACTACAATTTTTTCGCCCTCCTCAACCTGTTGTTGCCATTTGTAGGCAGCATTCGCAATTTCGTCTTGTAAATAGCCTTGTTCTATAGCAGCTACCGAGCCGCCCATAGCATCAATTTTATCAATATAAGCCCAGGCGGCGGCTTCTAATTCGTTGGTTAAGGTTTCTATAAAGTACGAGCCGGCAAAGGGGTCAACAGTTTGGGTTACGCCAGTTTCGTAGGCAATAATTTGTTGGGTGCGCAGCGCAATACGGGCGGCCTCTTCGGTAGGCAACGACAGTGCCTCGTCAAAGCCATTGGTGTGTAAACTTTGTGTGCCGCCTAAAACGGCTGCCAAAGCCTGCAAAGTAACGCGGGTAATATTGTTGTGCGGTTGTTGCGCCGTTAAAGTCGAGCCGCCGGTTTGGGTATGAAACCGCAGTTTTTGGGCATCGGCATCGGTAGCACCCATACTTTGGGTAATTTTTGCCCATATTCGGCGCGCAGCCCTAAATTTAGCTATTTCTTCAAAAAAATGGTTGTGGGCATTAAAAAAGAACGACAAGCGTTTGCCAAACGTGTTTATATTTAAGCCGGCTGTTTGCGCTGCCAACAAATACGCTTTGCCATTAGCAAGGGTAAAAGCCAATTCTTGGGCGGCGGTGCTTCCGGCTTCGCGTATATGGTAACCCGATATTGAAATACTGTTCCAGCGCGGCAGTTCGCGGCTGCACCACGCAAAAATATCGGTAATAATGCGCATAGAGGAGCGCGGCGGGTAAATATAGGTACCGCGTGCGGCATATTCTTTTAAAATATCGTTTTGTATCGTTCCGGATATTTTTTTCAGGTCAGCGCCTTGTTTTTGCGCTTCCACTACATACATGGCCAGTAAAATAAAAGCGGTTGCGTTAATGGTCATGCTGGTAGTAACCTGTTGCAGGCTTATACCTTTAAACAAAGCGGCCATATCATGTTGGCTACAAATAGCTACGCCCACTTTGCCCACCTCGCCTTCGGCCATGGCGTGGTCGCTGTCGTAGCCAATTTGGGTGGGCAGGTCAAAGGCCACCGACAGCCCGGTTGTTCCTTGCGAAAGCAGGTAGTGGTAGCGGCGATTACTTTCTTCGGCGGTCGAAAATCCGGAATATTGCCGCATAGTCCATAATTTGCTGCGGTACATGCTTGGATGTATGCCGCGCGTAAACGGAAACTCGCCCGGCTGTTCAAAATCGGGAGGTAGGGGCGGGTAAACGCGGGCAATGGGTATGCCCGAATCGGTTATAAAATTTGAAGATTTTTGTTGCGCCTCTTCTTGGTCTCCTTGTTTAAAATTGGGATTGGACATGAAAGAAAGTGTAAATATAATGTGCCCGAAACCACGGATCATGTTTTATCAATTCCACAAACATAGCGGTTTATTCCGGAAAAACCAAAGCATTGAAATAAAAGCTCTTTTTATTTGAAAAACCGGGCAGTTCTAAGCATTTTCCGGATAAAATTTAGGAAAAGAAGTCGTGTCAATCAAAAAAAAGTCAAAACTATGGCCGGCAATATTTTTGCTCTTAATGTTCGTATAAATTGTCGGGTATTTCGCTAACAAATCGCGAGGGCATACTAAAATACTCGTCAAAACTGCTTACCCATGCGGGCATGGTGAGGCATAATTGCTCTTTAGCGCGGGTACAGGCCACGTAAAACAGCCGGCGTTCTTCTTCAATGGCTTCAAAACTTCGCATACTGCGTGCATTCGGAAACAAGCCATCGAGCAGGTGGGGTATAAAAACGGCGTACCACTCTAAACCTTTTGCCGAGTGGATGGTTGAGAGGGTAAGCGGCGGCTCTTCAGACTCGTCAATAAGCGGGCGGGCTTGGTTTTGAAATTGTGTTGAGGGGGGGTCAAGGGCAAACTCTGATAAAAATTTTTCGAGCGATTCGTATTTTAAGGCCATTTGCTCTAACACATCCAAATCGGCTATACGGGTTTCGGCATCATCTTCTAACTGCAGCAATAAAGGTTGGTAGTATTGGCGCAGGCGGGCAATTTTGCTGCTTACGCTGCTTCGGGGGTTAGCGGCAGCGGTAAGTGCCTGTTTGAGGTCTTCTAAGTAGCTGGCATAGCGAGTTTTTTCAAAATCGTGGGGGTTTAGTTGTCCTTGGTTGCTGCGTATATTTGCTAAAATTTTGCTAGCGGTTACTTTGCCTACGCCGGGCAATAAGTTTAAACTTCGGTTCCAGGCAACGGGGTCGTATGGGTTTAGCACCAAACGCAACAAAGACATTATATCTTTAACGTGCCGCCGCTCAATAAATTTTACCCCACCTACCACAATGTACGGAATATTGCGCCGCAACAACTCGGCTTGTATATAGTTGCCATGGTACGACGAGCGATACAAAACCGCCATTTGGCTAAACGGAATGTTTTGCTGGTGCAGCGCCATTATTTTATCAACAATATAAGTGGCCTCGTCTTCTTGGTCGGCAAGGCGGGTTATAGTGGGTTTATTGGGGCTTTTATGTACTGAAAAAAGGTGCTTTTGGTAGCCCATCCGGGCATTATTAGCTATAATATTGCTAAAATCGAGTATGGGTTGCGTACTTCGATAGTTTTGTTCCAATTTTACAATCCGGCAATTGGGGTAAGTTTCCGGAAAAAGCAAAATATTTTCAAAATTAGCACCTCTAAAGCCGTAAATACTTTGCGCATCGTCTCCTACAATCATTACGTTTTGATGGTCGGCGGCTATAAGGTCAATAATATCTTTTTGAACGGTATTAGTGTCCTGAAACTCATCGACCATAATATATTGGTATTGCTGCCCCATTTTGCGCCTAAATGTTTTGTGGTCTCGCAGGGCATTGCGCAGTTCGTCCATTAGGTCGTCGTAGTCAAAAATGCGGTTGGCTTTTTTGTATTGGGCGTAAATTTTGCTTATTTTATCAATGGGTTCAATATATTCGTATAGGCCGGTATATTCGCGGTCAATTACTTGGGCAATGGGTATATCGCAGTTGCGGGCTTTTGAAATAATTTCTTGCAGACGGCCTTTTTTAGGGAAAGCTTTTTTGGTGGTGGCATCAAATTTAAATTCATTCCGGATGAGGTCAATAATATCTTCCGAGTCTTGCACATCAACAATGGTAAAGTTCGAAGGCAAATTAATGAGGTTGGCATAACGGCGCAAACTATAATTGGCAAAAGCGTGATAAGTGCCGCGCATTATTTGCTCGGCTTGGGTGTTTTGCAATAAGCGGTTGGTGCGGTGTATAATTTGTTGGGCAGCGCGGCGGGTAAAGGTTAGCAGCAGCATGTTCTCGGCACTAATATCGTTTTCGAGCATATAGGCTACGCGGTAGGTAACGGTATGGGTTTTACCACTGCCCGCCCCTGCAATAACAAGCATTGGGCCTTTAATATTGGTAACGGCAGCTAATTGGCTGGGGTTTAAATGCCCAGTGTAGTTGAGCTTAAATGTTTTGCCAGGTGGAATTTCGGCTGGGGGCGTTTGTTCCGATTTTTTTTCGATAGCCTGAATAATGGCTTTTAATTTTTCGATTCGTGCCTGAACGGTATCGGGCACCGGAGTATTGGGTGCTTTGCGATAAAACGAGCTATTATTGCCTCCTTGTTCGTTGCCCCCCCATCCGGAAAAATTTAACTGCCGTTTTGTTGTTGATTCGGTAATATCGGATTCAAAATTGCCAAAGGTTTTTAAAAAATTATGAAGTTCTTGTTCAAATTCATCCGGAAATTGGTTGGGCGGCATAGCTGTTTTTATTGTCTTTTTGTTTGATGAAATAATTTACCCGTTTGCGTGCCGTCAAAAATACTATTTTATTTTTGAAGCAAGCGCGAAATTGCAAAAATATATTACCGCTACTCTTTTTTTGAAAAATATAGCTAATTAACAACCCAAAATTGTTAGTTTTGCTGCCAACAGTAGTAATTAATCTGTATCATCGAATAGGTAGAAACAAGGCGAATTTGCACCTATTAATACAATATTAATTTTATACTATATGAGCTTTTTAGAATCTTTTGCCAACTACAAAAAAGAAATTGCGTTGCCTGCCATGGTGGGCGGAAATTTTAGTGCCTTGCTTAAAACCATACGTCAGGGGAAGGTGCAGCCTAAATTTTACAACCGCCTTTTTATAAGTATTTTGTTGAGTGCGCTTACACAGCCTTTTAAAACGTATGAGCGCTTGCGTTACAACCGTTTTTTTGATGAAAAGCCGATTGAAAACGCACCTATTTTTATTATTGGACATTGGCGGAGCGGCACCACCCATTTGCATAATTTTTTTGGCCTCGACCCTCAAATGGGTTTTGTTTCGACCTACCAATCGGCTTTTCCAGATATGTTATATGCACAACCTGCCCGATATTTAGTTGAAAAATTTATGCGGTTTGCCTTACCCCAAAAACGACAAGGCGATAATGTGGTAATGGATGCCAATTATCCGCAGGAAGAAGAATTTGCTTTAGGCAATATACACGCACTTTGTTATTATAATTTTTGGTATTTCCCTACGCGCACGCAGCAATACTACGACCGGTATATTGATTTTAAAAATCTTAATCCGGATGAATTGAATACATGGAAAACAGAATATGTTCGGCTCATTAAAAAAGCACTGCTCAATACAGATGGTAAAATTTTTGTCTCAAAAAACCCACCCAATACCGGCCGGATTGAGCTGTTACTGCAAATGTTTCCTAAGGCGCGGTTTATATATATTTACCGCAATCCGGTTGATGTTTACCTCTCGACTTACAAGTTTATTACCAGTATGATACCCAGTTTGCAGTTAGAAGATGCCCCGGCAGAACTAATATCAAACAATATATTTTTGGTTTATAATCAATTAATACGCAAGTATTTAAATACCCGGAATTTAATTCCGCCGGGGCAATTTGCTGAGGTACGGTTTGAAGATTTTGAACAAAACCCTACCGCCGAAATGCACCGTATTTACCATCAATTAAACCTGCCTAATTTTGACCAAGCTGCCCCTGCTTTTGAAAAATATGCCACCAGCCAAAAAACCTACAAAAAAAACCAGTTTTTTATGGCGCAAAAACTACTTGACCGCCTACTTGCCGAATGGGGTTTTGCCATGCAACACTGGAAGTATGAGGTTCCGCCACATATTGAGGTAAAAAAAGATGAACTTGTTTCGCAAATGTTTACTTAACTTGCGGCACTTTTTAGCCAAACAAATAACTGTTTACCAGATAAACACTGTTAATGTAAACACCATAAATAAATAAAAAAGGAAGTAATTTTTATGAGAAGTATTTTTATTGGAATTTTAGTTGGCTTTGTAATAGGCGTAGCCGAGTCGTTTATGTTTAAGGCCAATGCCAGCCCGGCGCAGCTTATTATTACCGATGTTTCAATAGCCTGCCTTGTAATTGGGGCAGTTTTGGGTTGGCTACAGCCGCGTATTCAGGTGGCTATTGGCTTGTTGTTGGCAAGGCTGTTTTTAGGGGCAATTATATATGTTGCCGTTATTGACCGAACAAATATTTGGGACGATTTAGGTACGGGTGCAATCAATGGCTTGGTAATTGGTTTAATTACCGCCTTAATATCCGGAAAAAGATAGCGGGTTTTTAAACATATAATTCGTGCACTACCATTTAACAAGTCGAGGTATTTTGATTTAGTGTTACTTCTTAACTGTTAACTAAAATTACAAATTGGTTCAAATTGGTCTATTAGCCGTAAAAGCTTGTGCTTTTGAGGGTTTTTTTCCATAATGATATACTGCAAACAGAAAAAACATGTAAAAAGGCAGCAGCGGAATTTTATAACGAGCCAGTGCGCCAAAATTATAACTGGTAAAACCTACAGCAAAGGCAAAACTTAACGAAAAACCCAAACAAAACAGCAAAAATGGGTTGGTAAAAATTATCCGGATGATGTATAACAGCCCCACCCTAAATACGACCCAAATGGTGCATAACAGTACTAAAGTGCTCTCAATACTAAGTAATAGCATAAAACTGTTTCGCACTTCGTTAAAATAGGGCCTAAATAAGGCCACCTCAATAGATGCGGGTATTTTGCTGATTACGCCTTGGATTGTCCAAACAATTGTTCCTAATGTATAACCCGACTGGCCTTTGGTATTAGCCAAAAACTCGTGCCACGATTGGTAACCCATTGCCATGTCAATAATTTTTTCTAATACTATATTCCCTGCGTTAGTAATTATATTTGCATTTTGGTAAACATACAAACTGGCTACGGCAAAAACAAGCATAAAAACCGTTGCCCTCAAATAGCGCGTGCCATTGTACTTAAAAAAATGTAAAACTACCCAAACTAAGGCAAAGGGTATAAAAGCCAATAAAACATAGCCTTTTAGTGTGTCAATCGTATAATAACTAAGCAGCATAACCATACTACTTATTAAAAAGCGCTTTTGTAAAATAAAGGCGTTAAATATACCCCATAATAACCACCCTAAGGCTCCAAGCGTTAGCGTATCTTTCATTATGCCCGACCCCCAAAAAAACACCGATGGCATTAAAAAAATTGCCATTATAGTTTTATGCTTATCTAATTGCCAAAACTGTAAATAAAAAACTCTATACATAGCCCATAGCCCTAAAAACGCAAAAAAACCAAATATCATAGACAAAACCCAGTAATTATTAAAACATAAAAAGCTTAAAAGCGTAGCTGTTTTAACAACCATATAGGTATTGGACGCTTTAAAACCGTTCTTAAAGGCTAAAGTGGTTTGTTTGGTGGCCAACTGGGGTTGGTAATTAGAAGTATATAATAATTGCCAAGCTTTTCCGGTATTGTCGGTTAAAATTTCGTTGTACAACAAGGTGCTGTGTTGATAATACGAAACTGTATCGCCGGCATATATATACACGTAAATGCCCGCATATAATAACGAGGCTACAAGTTTTAAAGCCAGCAGGCGCATAAAATATTTGCCTGCCGCATTATTTTGATACCGCCATAGCTTAATAATATAACCCGCCGTTAATAATAATGCCATAAAAAGGGCAATTAATAAAAAATCGGTGGGCAGTAGCTGGGGCATTGTTGATTTTTATTTTGTTTATCTGCCGAGTTATTTAGTTGGCAGTTATAACCATTACACTTTGCGAGCAGCCCAAGCGGTTAGCGCCAGCATAAACCAAGTCGAGGGCTTGTTGTCGGTTGTTAATACCGCCCGATGCTTTAATTTGTATATGCGAAGGCAATACATTTCGCATTGTTTGTATCATATCGGGGTTTGCGCCCGGGCCGTTCATACCGGTAGAGGTTTTTACGTAGGGCACATTAGCCTGCGTACAAATTTGGCACACCCGCAATAATTCATCCGGATTTAGAGTGCCGGCCTCAATAATAAGTTTAAGTAGCAAATTTTTATGTAAAGCAAAGGCACAAAGGGTGTTTATTTCCGAAAAAAGGTCGTTCCAGCGTTCGTCTTTAACAAAACCTAAATTAATAACTACATCTACCTCCGTGGCTCCTTTGTCGGCAGCAAAGTTTATTTCGGCAATTTTTGATACGCCATCGGCATAACCCATCGGAAAAGCAATAACAGTAGCAATACCAATATTAGTGCCCAATAAAATTTCGGTGCAGCGTTCAAGGTAGCAGGGCGGCACGCAAACGGCGGCAAAATCAAATTTTTTTGCCTCGGCACACACGCGATTTATGTCGGCAAGCGAAGTATTAGGTTTAAGGTAGGTATGGTCAATAAGTTTGGCCAATTTGTAGTCGTAAGTTGTTGTTTCGGGAGGCACGGCAATTAACAATTAAATAAAAAATAAAATTTATTGTAAATAACAAATTAGTTAGAGTCGCCAAACATCTATAAAAACAGTACGTAGGCATACTATTTGGCCATTTTAGGTTGGTGTGGCCTATATTTTCATCCGGAAAAGAATAAAATTTATTTATAGCCGGGCCAAGCTTATTCGTTGTTAGGCATAAAACTCATATTCGTAAGTAAACCGCAAATGCTGAAAATCGGTGCTAACCGGTATTCCCGGCTCAAGGTTGTAGGGGTAGCCACGTTCAAAGCTTTCGGCGGCAATAATTTGGCCGTCGGCGTTGTAGTCATTAATTCGGCTGGCAATAATTTGGTTATGTTCGTTATAGGTTTCTTCTTTGTTGCAATGCCCTTGCTCGTTGTATTTGTATATAGTGCGTTCCATTACTGTTTGGGTACCAACGCCAAAATCTTCGGCTGTTTCTTCGGCCAGCAGGTTTTTATCGTTGTATTTGCGGGTAATGCGTTCTAAAACATCGCCGTCGGGGTTGCTGGTTATTTCCGAAGTGCAGTTGCCATGTTCATCATATTGCAATTCTAAGCGTTTCATTAGTTTGCTGTCTTCGTCATATTGTTCGCTTTGCAACAATCGGCTCTCTTGGTCGTAGCGGTTTTCTTCGCGGTACTCTAAGTGGCCGTCGGGGTCAAATTGATTAAGTTGCAGCACGTTGCCGCGGTCGTCAAGCCATTCTTCGTCGTGGCCGTCCGATTCGCCGGTTTCAGTAGTTACCTTTCCGGTGCGTTTCAGGCCATCGGCGCTGTAGCTATATTTGGTAAACAGTTTCGAGCCATCTTCATAAGTTGTTTCGCAGCCTTCTAATTTGCCGTTGGTGTTGCGGTAGTAATATACTTGCATAATTAATTTATTTTCTTCGCCGTAGCTCGACTCTTCAAGTAAATTGTCCTCGCTATCGTATAAAAAACTATTCGATGAGAGCACATGCCCCATCTCGTCCCAAAATATATCTTTAATTACGTTGCTGTTTAGGTCGTACTCTTCGTAGTCGCTTTTATAGGTGTGTGCGGGTTGTTGGTTTGCCATTTCGGTAGTAAATGTTGTAACCGATTTTATTTTTTTACTCATTTCTTTTTATTTGTATATTAATTTTCGACATGCAGTATTGCAATAATATATGGTAAATTTAGCAACAAAGATACATTTTTTGAAGCAATTAAGACCAGTAAACTAATTATGAGGTTAAAAAAGAGTTAATACTTTGGCCAAAGAGTTGAACAACGTTTTTTTATCCGGAAAAGGCAAACAAATCCGGATAAAATTACCACCTAACATAATATTGCTAACTTTGCGCCTTACGCAAAACTGTTTTTTCTGCCACTGCATCTCATTTCAATCATTCTAAACTAAATATTTATGTCAAAGTCGTTATATAAACGCCGCGAAGTACTAAGTTGGGCTATGTACGATTGGGCAAACTCAGCTTACAATACAACTGTTATTTCGGCATTTTTTCCGGTATTTTTTGGCTCGTACTGGAATTCGGGGGTCGAAGAAACAGTTAGCACGGCTCGTTTGGGCTTTAGCAACTCGTTTGCTTTTATTGTAATTGCCTTGTTGGCACCTGTTTTGGGGTCTATTGCCGACCGCAGCATGTCGAAAAAACGATTTTTGGGCTTTTTTTGCGCCTTAGGGGTAATTATGACGTTTGGTTTGTTTTTTATTAATCAAGGCGAATGGCAAATGGCGGCTTTTTGTTATATACTGGCTACCATTGGATTTTCGGGGTCTATTGTATTTTACGACTCGCTGCTTACCAGCGTTGCAGCCAACGAAAGCGAGTACAATAAAATTTCAACTTATGGCTACTCTGTGGGCTATTTAGGGGGTGGTTTGCTATTGGCGGTAAATGTGGCCATGACGCTACAGCCTGCCTGGTTTGGTTTGGCCGATGCTGCCCAAGCTGTAAAATACTCGTTTGTAATGGTGGCTGTTTGGTGGGGCTTATTTACCCTGCCGCTTATGCTTAACGTTAAAGAGCCCCCCGAAGAAAACCCGCAAACCGGCTTACAGGCTGTAAAAGCGGGGCTTAACCAATTGCGCCAAACCTTTGCTGAAATACGAGGGCAACGAAATATATTTTTATTTTTACTGGCTTACTGGTTATATATTGATGGCATCGATACCATTATTACCATGGCCGTAAAATATGGGCAAAGTATTGGTTTTGAAACCACCGATTTAATTACAGCTTTGTTAATGGTGCAGTTTGTAGGTTTTCCGGCAGCTTTTGCCTTTGGTTTTTTAGCTCAAAAAATAGGCTCGCGGAAGGCCATTTACCTGGCTATTTTTATTTATTTGTGCTTGTCAATGTTTGGCGCATTTATAAGCGAAGTATGGCATTTTTATGTATTGGCGTTTGTAATAGGCTTGGTACAAGGTGGTATTCAGGCCATAAGCAGGGCGTATTTTGCCGGCTTAATACCTAAAGAAAAATCGGGCGAGTATTTTGGATTTTACAATATGATTGGCAAATTTGCAGCCGTAATTGGCCCAACCTTAATGGGTTTTGCCGGATTAACCTTCTTAAAAATGGGTTATCCGGATGATACAGCCTCGCGCATGAGTATTACCGTTATTTCTATACTATTTTTATTGGGTGCTTACTTTTTCTCAAAGGTAAAAGACCCACAGGCTTCTGCACAAACACAAGAAGAAGGTCATTAACAGAAAAAGGTAACAAACAAGCCAAGGTTTTTAAACCTCCGAAGCCCTTTTAAGGCTCAACTAAATAAACAAAGCCCCGCCTTTGTATAAAAAGCGGGGCACCAAACTTACAATAAATCTTAAAACAAGCTGTTAATATTTTATTTCGGGGATACCAATTTTACTTGAATTTGCCTTATACAAATTAAAATCGGCAACAGTTACATTTTTGTTCATATCAAGGTCGGCAGGCGAATAAACGTTTATTTTGCTCGTTTCTGTTGAATATAAATTAAAATCGGCAACAGTAATTACGCCGTCTGCGTTTATATCGCCGGCATGCAAGGCATAATACCCACCACTTACCGCTTTTACCTGCGCTGTTCCTTTTACGTTTAGTGCCCAGGTAAAATCAAAAGGGGTATTGTTGGGCAAACTTACCTGATTTTTAGACATTACTGCCAAATGGTTTCGCGAACGCACTATAATTGAATAGTTTGCTGCTGTTAATGCTAATTTTACGCCTTCGCTTTGGTCTAATTCAACTACTATTCCATCTTTGCGAAGCCAGGCAGCACGGCGTTCTACAATAGTTGCGTCATTGCGTATTTCAACCAAAACCCAATCTACTATATTGGCAGGAATGGTTGTTGTAGTTTCGTTTCCGGCATAATTCCATGGTGTGGTATTAAAAGGTTGTGATTTTGGCATTGCCGATACTAAATTGGTGTTCATTTGCCCAGCCCCGTTGTAGGGCCCTTCGAGAAACATTTTAATTTTTACCCTAACATCACACGCTGTCGTTGGTTGCATGGCTGTGCTGCCATTACAAGAATTATTTTCGGTTGAATGGGCTTTAATTGCCAGCCCGCAGGTTATAGCGTCGGTGTCTAAATGGCGAATATAAGCCCCATCTGTTAAGGAAGGATACATTAGTTTGCCATAATCTAAAACGTGCCCCATGCCTATACAATGCCCAATTTCGTGCACAGCAATAGATTCAAAATCTTTTTTGTCAATATTCGGAGGCGATTGTAAATAATGCCACTGCGCAGTGCTTGAAAAAATTAAATCCATTTCTTCAAAATAAGCATCGCCATTAGCGCAGGCAATATACCACTGCGTAGATTGCGCCAACAGACCCGCCGACAATGGACAAGTAGCATTGTCGTAGGCAATAATATTTACGGCATCTTTGGCCGGGCATTTTTTGGATGATGTTGTATTTGATACAAACATATTTAACCCAATATGGCAATGATAATTGTTTAGCGCGTTTTCAAAAGCTAATTTGGCATTTGTGTTCGTAAAATTGGTGCTATAGGCAAGGGTGTAACCTCCGGACCCATTGTCATTTACCAAATCAATTTCGCGGTTGTTTATATTAGTTTTGTTGTATAAAATGTTTAGGTCTTCTTCGCTTTCGCCATAAGCACCTATACTGTTTACCACTCTAAATTTTCCGGTGCCTGCGCCAGCTTTTCCTAAGGCCAGGTCTTTTCCGGGAATATAAACAACAATAGAAGTATTGCTCCATTGAACAATTTTAGACGAGGCAACATTTTGATAGGCAACAGTTAAACCGTAGTAATCCGGATTCCGGAACTGAACAGTAGCTAATCCGGTGTAAGGGCCAAAATCATCGCCGGTAATGGTTATAAATTTATTATTTCCGGCCTCAACAGTAGTAGGGGTAAACGATAAAATTGTAGGAAGCCCCTTTGGTGCAGGTATTTCTTCTTTTACCGATATAACAATAAAATTTGTGGCGGTATATTTTTTAATTGCTTTATACAATCCGGATTCAACACCTCCATATTCGTTAAAATTATCATAGGCTGTATTTGTTGGCTCGTCATACTTCACCATTCCTTGCGCCTCGGCGTATGGCGACAGTACTGCCTTGTTTTGCATCATATTATTGGGGTCCATGGCGTAGGGCGCAGTGGCAAAAAATACACCTGTTTCTCCTAAATCTATTGTCAGGTTAGGGTTTACCACTTCTACAGCGCCATCAATTATACCGCCTTTTGTTACAAACTGAATAGTTTTATAAGTTAAATTGCCTTTAAAATCTTTAAAAACAACAATTTCGTGGGCTGTATATATATGCGATTGATTAGTATCGTAAAAGCTATATTTGGAGATAACTTTACCTTCAAAAACAAAATCGGCACTTTGTACCCTTTCTTTTAAACTAAGGGGTTGCAAATGACATTGCGCGCTTAATTTTACTGAAAAAAGCACTACATATAATGCACAAAGCCCAATTTTATGGTATAAGTGTTTCATTTTTATTGTCTGTAATTTAGATTTATTGTTTGCTTTAAGTTTGGTTTGGGTTTGAAATAACCGGCAGCAGTTTGATTTTTTAACAACCAATTATCTACTGCCGGATTGAATTCCTATGCTAATTGCCATATAGGCGTGTTGCCACTTTAATTATCGGTGCCTAAATGCGCGCCCGAAGGGCGAAAATATACGCGCGTACCTTCATCATCGTCTAATTTTACGCGGTAGTGGTTACTGTTGTTCCATTTTTTAACTTGGTCTATGGGTACGCCTGCAAAATTGCTGTTAATATAGTTTTGTGCAGCCGTTGGCAAAGCACTAAACGAAATATTTACGTCATTTTCGGCATCTTCAAAAATAAAGGTGCCATCGCCTTCAAAAAACAAAGTGTAGTTATTGCTTAAATCTACCTTATAAACGGTGGTAGCAAATTGTTCGTTGTCAACAATACTAATTCCGGAATAATTGGCATCAATATAATCTACAATTACTTGGGGCAAGGTGCCATTGTCTGAGCCGATAAAATTGCCATTTGCATCAAATATTAGTTCCATGCCATTGTTTAGGTGTACTTTATAAAATCCGTTGTCTTCAATATCAGCTTCTACAATGGTAGCAGTTGGGTAGTTTGTTTCAATGTACGATATAATATTGGCAGGTAGCTCGCTAATTGGAATGCCTGACCCGCTGCCGTTTGTATCGTCGTCAACAAATAAGAACTGCCCATTGGGGTCAAAAATGAGTTCTATATTGGTGTTAAGTTCGGCTTTATAATTGCCATTATTTAACAATTTGGCCTCAACAATAGTAGCCGATGGGTAAACTGCGGCAATATAATCTAAGGCAGCTTGGGGTAAATCAGCAATTGGTATATTATTACCTCCGCCGCTACCGTTGTCGTCTGTATCGGCGCCAATAAATGTGCCATTGCCTTGAAAATACAACTCTAAACCGTTGCTTAAATGCAGTTTATAAATTAAGGTGGCAGGGTTTTGCTCGGCTTCGGTTATGGTTACACCGGGGTAATTGGTTTGCACATAAGTTATAATAACTGAAGGCAGGTTCGATATTAAAATATTGTCATCGGTTCCGTTGTCGTCTGCAAATAAAAAGCCTCCGTTAGCATCAAAATAAAGTTCGTTGCCATCACTAAGATGCACTTTAAATGCCACGTTTGGGTTAATGGGGCTGTTTTCGTTTTCGACCTCGGTAATAGTTGCGCCGGGATAATTTGCCGCAACGTAGCTATTAATAGCATCGGGGTATTGAGTTATATTATCATCACCCGAATTGGTAGTGTTGTGCCCGGATAACAAATCGTCATCTATTACGTTGTGCTCGCAGGCAACAAAAAACATAGCCGAACAAGCGACCATCAATAAAACAAATAATTTTTTCATGATACTTTATAATTTAATTGTTAATAATATTGCAACAGGATTTTTATAACAAAAGCAAAAGAATTTTTTAGTTTTTACAGCATTTTGTATTTTAAAGGCATAGCAATAGGGTTTGTCCTGTTTAGTGGCAAGAATTTTAAAAAAATAAGCAGTCAGCGCGGAGATAAACTATTGTTAGTAGTAGTAAATTACTACGGTTTTACAAAAGTTTCGAGGGTAATAATTCCACTATTGGGCGAGGTAATAATGGGTTTTAAACAAGTAGGTATGTCTGGCCAAACAACGGCAATATCTTTTGTCGAAGGGTTAAACCTTGCCGCCGTTACTTGTATAGATAGGGCAAAGTTTTTACTTTCGGCGGGCAACAACACCTCCGTTTGAGGCATGGCAATAATTGTTCCGTCAGTTTCTACATTTTTTAACTCGGTTGGCATAACATCTTCTATGCCTATGTTAAGTGCAATTTGATTGTTTTGAACAGGGGTAATTCCTGCATTGCGAACTTTTCCCGAAAGCACAACTGTTTCGCCAATTTTTACTGTATCCGGAAAAACGATGTCTGTAAATTCAAGTTCAAACTCGGTAATTTCGTACAAAAAATTTCCTTGCGCATCAAAACGCAATCTTATACCGCCTTCAAGTCTAATTTCATAATCGCCATTAGATTTTGTTTTTGCCTCAACAACCGTTAGGCTTGGGTAGTTTGATTCGATATAATTTGCAATTTTATCCGGAAGATTGCTTGTATTTATGATGGTATTAATGCCCAACCCGCTTGCATCTTCGCCGTCGTATAAAATTTCGCCACTTGGGGTAAAAAACAATTTAATATTGTTAGATAATTCAATTTTTATGATGCCATTATCTTTAAGTTCGGCCTCAATTATGGTTGCGCCCTGATAGTTTGTAGCTATATAATTTAAAACAAAATCCGGTATTTCTTCGGGCAGCAAAACTTCATCCACATCGGTAAACAAATGCTGGCCAGTTGGGCTAAACCACAGTTTTGTATCGCTGTCAAATTTTACAAAATAGTTGCCGTTGTCGTCTAAAATTCTAATTTTATCTATTGTTTCGTTGGCAAAATTTGTGTTGATATAATTTTGCGCATTACCTGGCAGTTGGCTAAAGTTTATTTCGGTGCCATCGTCGTTACCGCTCATGTCGGCAAATAAAAAGTTTCCTTGTGGACTAAAATTTAGCTCTAAATCGTTGTTTAGTTTTACCTCATAATTGCCGTTAGCTTTATGGTTTGCCTCTTGTATGGTTGCAGTTGGGTAATTGGTTGTAATATAGTTAGTGGCGACGGTTGGCAATTCGGCAGCCGAAATATTTGTGTCTTGCCCAATATAAGCAAAACTTCCATCTTCATTAAAATATAAAATAGTGCCATTACTTAGCTCGGCCACCCACATTTTGGTGGTGCCATCTTTTAACTCTACTGCTTTAATAGGTAGCGAAGGGTAATTTGCTGCCACATAATTATTAATAGCATCGGGAAATTGGTTGTTCCATGCATTACTTGAGTTGCTGTTTGTAGGGTTGTTTAAAACAATGGGTTCCTTGGTGCAGCTTATTTGAAAGCATAGCACTAACAATAAAAATTGTGCTAAACAAAAGATTGATATATTTTTCATAATCGAGGTGATTAAAATTGTTTTACTGTTTTGATAGTGCAAAGATACGGCGGTTGATATGGGCATTGCAAATTATTTTAAAGGCATTTCTTACGGTTTCAAAACTTTATTTTCCGGATTTAAGCTTTAAAATTTTCCGGATACCCGACTAACAAAGTAAAATATCCGGAAAAATTGCCCTTAATTTTTTTATTTATCGAGGTACCCTTGGTTGTGCCAACAAGCTAAATTGGCCCATTCGACATCAGTAAGCGGGTCAACACCCATACCTGTTGGGGGCATAGATTTAGCTTCGAGGATTTCAAAAATTTTCCCTTGGTCAGCTAATTTTTTAGTGGTAGTGTAATTGGTTAAATCTGCCGATGCTAACCCAATGCCGCCTGCGGTGTGGCAGGGCATACACTTTGCTTGCAAAATGACTTTAACATTGGTATCGTAAGTAGCGGTATTGCCTGCACAATCGGCATTTAAAGTTTCGGTTTCGTCCTTACAGGCATTGTTCAATAAAACAAAACCCCCAAGAAAAAATCCGGCAAGCAATACTAAAAAATTTTTCTGTAACATAAACAAGTAGTTTTAATTTAAAAAGTTAAAAAATAGTATATAATAATTATGGCATTTTAATAAGGCAACAAAACAAAAGCCAAAGCTGGTAATTGTAATGCGTTTGCTGTTGCCCGTTAAAAAACTAATGCAAAAATAGGCTATGCTATTAAGTTGCGTTTAATAAAAAATTAGTCGTATCTTACGCTTTCAAAATTAAAAAATGAAAAATTTATTCGAAATTATTGCGGGTTTAAATAAAGCAGAAAAGCGCCACTTTAAACTATACTTAAATCGGGTAGCACCTTACGAAGGCGAAAATTTGGTTGTCAATTTATTTGATGCCATAAACAAAAAACAATTTGAAACAGAAAATGAAATAGCCGAGTATTTTTATCCGGAAAATAAAAACGCTTACTATCGCCTAAAAAACCGGTTGCTCGAATCGCTCGAAAAAAGTTTATTGCTTCTTCATCATACTGCAAGCGACCGCGCAATAATGAGCAATTTAATGCGTTTGGCCGAAATATATACTAAAAAATCGCTGTACAAACTTGCTTACCAAACCCTGGTTGAAGCAGAAGAAATTGGTTTAAAAGGTGGCAATTTTGATATGCTTACAAATATATATGCGGGTATAATTAGTATTTCTTTTTATCATCCGGAAATAAACATTGAAGACTACCTTAAAAAACAACGGCAAAACTTAACAAATTACACCGACCGCATAAGTATTGCCCAACTTATTCATAAAACGGTTCATGCACTATTACAAACCAACTACGAACGGCATAACACCGACATTGAATACGCCCTGCAACAAATTAGCGAACAACTTAATATTAATAAAACAGTTGCCACTGCGCCCAAAGTTCAGTTTGATGTTAGCAATACAATACGGCGTATTTTGCTCCAAAACAATGATTACGAAGCACTCGAAAGTTTTTTAATAGCAAATCTTGCCGAGTTTGAAGCGCGTAAAATGTATAAACGCGATACCCACCAAAATAAAATAGTGCAGTTGGTGTGGCTAATTAATACCTTGCTGCGAAATGGCAAAATTAACCTTATGCCCTCCTACACACAACAACTTTACGAGGCTTTACTTGCCTACAATAAACTTTTTTATCCGCAATTCGAATGGACTTATTACCAATGCATAGTTGCGCAGTATTTTTATACCAACCACCTTAAAGACGGTATTTTGCTGCTCGAAAACTTGGCTCAAACCCGCCACGATACAACCAATATGTATTACAAAGTTTTTATACACGGAAACTTGGCTGTTATCTTGTATTGCAGGCAACAGTTGCCATTGGCAATGCAAGCCATTACCCCTTTGCTGACAAAAGATATTTACAATAAGCTATCGGGCGAGTTGCAGTTGCGTATTTCTTTGCTCGAAGTTATTTTACACCTCGATAATAACGACTGGCAATATGTTGCCTACCGATTAGGCGATATTAAACAAAGCAACAAAGCCCTATTGAAACAAGCAAACTACCAGCACGAAGCTCAATTTATTAAACTATTATCTATTTTTAGTATGGCCTACGAACCTTTTAACGATCCAAAAATTAAGGCAAAAATTGAGCAATATATTAGTAGCTCGCCTGTATTTAGGCCCGGCTCAAATGAGTTTATAAGTTATATGGTGTGGCTTAAAAGCAAACTATCCAAAAATCACTACTACCTTACTTTGCTGGCAAATGTAAAAACTGTTTAAATAGCCGGCTCTAAAAATGAAGTTGTTTAAAAATTAGACAGTATTTCAATAACTGTTTAAGTTAAAAACTTATTGTCTGAGTTAAAACTGCCACACCTTTTAATGCTTAAACAATCTCTATGTGTCTATGTGGTTAATTATATGGTTTAATTCTTAAACAGTTTCCTCAACAATATCTTCCGAATTCACGTTTTAACTACAAAAAAATATTACAGCAATCGTTTTTATTTTAAGTTAATTGCGTAAATTTACTGTTGAACCAAACAAATAACAATGAAAAAACTCTTAGTATGTCTGTTTATCTCAACACTCATCTTCAGTTGTCAGGAAGTTCCAAAAACTGAAAACCAAAGTAAGAAGGAGTTAGAGAAGCCCCTTAGGTCAGAGATGTCTGCTTTGATGCAACGTATGTTCCTTGAAAATAAAATCATCAAAGAACAAATCGAACAAGGAAATTCCAATTTAGGGTTCTTCCCTACAGATTATTTGAAAATTCATTCTGCAGTTTTAACAGACCCTTCTGATATGGACGATATTTTTAAGGAGTGTGCTAATAATTTTATTACCGCCCAACAGCGTGTTTTCTCTGAAAATGAGAACAGCAAAGAAAATTTCAATCGAATGGTAAATACCTGCATTGCATGTCATCAACAGAAATGCCCAGGGCCTATCCGGAGAATAAAAAAACTTTATCTCAAATAAGAATCGGATTCACATAAAGGCAACTACATTGCATAATTGCCTTAGATATTGCCCTAAGCGGTATTATTTTTAGCTCAACTTGCGAGATTTAAGGCAGCATATTTTTGTTGCTGTGCTGCTTTAAAGGCGTATTATTTTTTGCGCTACAGCTTTACCCGTTACCGGATGCGTTGCTACTAACCAATACATACCAACAGGTAAGTTTAGCTCATTTGCGTTTAATATTGATATACCGCTGGGATAAACCTGGGTAAAAACAGGTTGCCCTTGTATATTAAACAAGCTTGCTTTTAACGCTAATCCGGATAAATTACTAAGCAGCACTTCGCCAAAATTATTGTAACTTATATTTATCAATTGTTGGTTGTCGTTGTTTGATGGGTTGTTTATTCCTACCACTGCTATACTGGCATTTAAAGTAATACTGCAGTTTAAGGTGGTGTCGGCAAGGGTAACTGAATAAGTGCCGGGTACCAAATTATCGGCTGTCAAGCTTTTAAGATTGGGGTCGTGGCTCCATGTTACAGTATAAGGTTTGCCATCGGTAGCAAGGGTAATACTGCCATCGTTTGTTGAGGCGTTTGAGCAGTCGGTAATATTTGCCAGCCATGCCCCAATTGGGTCGGTTAAAACATGCTCCCAACTTATAATACAACCGTTTGCATCTTTAAATGCAAGGGTATAACTGCCAGCTACTAAGCCCGGCACCGCAATAACGTTGCCCGTTGTTTTTTTGTAGGTACCCCCATTATACGAAAACTCGTAAGGGGGGGCGCCCCCTGATATGGTGCCGTTTATACTGCCATTATTTAAGTCGTTACAAGTAGGGTTATTGGTTAAAAAAACACCTTTAAAACTAAGGCAAGTAGTGTTTGGCTCGGTGTAAACACCATTTGTGTTGGTGCCCATATAGCCACCCCAGGCAATTGTTGTTTCGGTTATAGCCGTGTTTAAGGCAACGCGGCGGGTGGCAATATTTTTAATACTGTTAAACTCTTTGCCATTACTATTAGCAACATAAATAAGGTCGAGTTTGCCGTCTTCATCAAGGTCGGCTAAAAGTGGCGTTGACGATAGATTACTACCCTCTTGTGGCCCACCTATCAACGAAGCCATTTGTTTATTGGCAAAGTCAATTAATAAAATATCGTGTTTAAAGGTTCCGCCAGCAAGGTTTATCATGGTTAATATTTCGTCGAAGCCATCGGCGTTATAATCAAAAGCCAATGACGAGCTAAACTCAAAAAATCCAAGTGTATCTTGCCAGTAGGGTTTTCCGGTAGTGCCATCAAGTGCTACTTGTACAAACTTGTCGAAAACAGGGCCTATGCCATGTGCGTAGGTTACAAATACATCGGGCAAAAAATCGTTAGGTAAAAAACGACCAATGGTTGGGTTGGCTAACATTTCGCAGCCGGTCAAGGTGTGTTGCCAAATAACGGCATTGGTTTGGCCATCAATAGCATAAGTATGCCCATCGTAACTGCAAGTAATAATATCAAGCACGCTATCGTTGTTAAGGTCGGCAAGGCTGGGAGGCGCAATAAATCCTTTTTTCTTTCCGGAAACCAAGGCAATAGCTTTGGTTGAGTCGCCCGACAATAAGTCTGGAAGTGTAATACGCCATAGTTTGCCACCAAAAGTTTCACCTCCGGTGCCAAAAATAATGTCTAAAACGCCATCGTTGTCAATATCATTAACTAATGGCGACATATAGGTCTCTTCGCCATCGGGCGAGCGCATTTGAAATAGTGTTTTGCCAGTTTTTGCGCTAATAATCATTAGTCGGGCAGGTGGGCGCGAGAGCGAGTCGAACGGAGAGGCGTAGTGGTTGCCGGCATTAACACAAAATATATCATCAAAACCGTCGGCATCTTGGTCGGGTACCCACTGTGGACTAAAAAAATTAAAAATAGTGTCTTTAGCAGGGTCAATTAAGGCACTTTGGGGGTAAAAATCCCAAATTTTGTTGCCGGTTTTGCCGTCAATAGCCCACATCAGGGCATGCCGTCCAGTTATTATTACATCGTCGGTGCCATCATTATTTAGGTCTTTAAATAGTGGGTTGCCAAAAACCTGGGTATGTGCGGGTACATTCCACAAAAGCTCTCCGGTTGCGCCATCGTAAGCCAAAACGCCGTTAGAACGAACACTATCTATAACGCCAGCCCCAAAAATTATATCGTCAGTACCATCTTTGTTAAGGTCGTGGGCCTTGGGCGAACCAAAACAGCTAACTGAGTCGGCATAAGCCGTCCAAACCATTTGGGCTTTTAAGAATTGATGGCTTATGGTCATAAAACTTGTAAGGGCATATAGCATTGCCAATACAAGCAGTTTGTTTATAAGTGTTATAAAAAGACGTTTCATGGGTTTCAGTTTTTATAATGTATAAATATTAATTGGCTATTTTAAGCGAAAATTGTAAAATCAGGCCTTTTATAATAAAGTACTGTGCTAAACAATAGGTTAAGGTAATGGTAATATTTGCAAAGTCAAAGGGTGCGTAAAACTTGTTAACAGCAATTATCGAATCGGAAAAAACAAATAAAACCGCACCAACAAAACAAAATTTAAAACTTTGATATGGTACGCGCCCATACCTGTTAACAGCCATAGTAGCCATAGTTAAAATGGCAACGGCATAAAATATAACAGGCAAAAGTAAATTATTTTTCACTAAATTGGGGTATAAAAAATAAATTAGCCCTAAACCGTAGGCAATATACGGAAAAACTTTCCAGGGATTTTTATGTAGTTCTGATTTTCGATAAGGGCGACTTGTTTTATTAAACAGCACGATGTAAATAAGTTGTGCTATTAAAAAAGCAACTAATCCGGATAAAAATCCGGATTCTGTAGCTGACCACATCAGGCTAATATCGCCCACCCACGAAAAAAACAGGGCAGCAAAAAGGTAATATTTAAAAGTCTTTGGTATATTATTAGTTTGGTAGTGATTTAGGTTTTGCCACAACCAAACTGCCAAACAGGGCATTAGAAGAGGTTTAAACATCCATACCGCGCTACTAAAATAAGGCACATAATTGGCTACTATTACCATAACGCAAAAAAACCAATATGCTACTAAAAACAAGTGGTTCTTTTTATCAAGTAAGTTTGCCATAAGTTGAGCTATTTACGCAACTCGCGCTAATTTTAAAAAAATAACTCTGCAAAGATAGGGCTTAATTTTTTTTGTTGTTTGTTTGATGTGCAGCGGCTATCTTGGAATGCTCAAAACTTCGTAAAATTGTTGGCGTAAATCTTCAACAATTTTCACCTTGTCATCATCTTTGTTATCTTCGGCGTATTTTAAGGCCTTGTCTAACATATCAAATGTTTCGGCCTCGTAGTCGCGCAATTCAATAGCAATTTTAGCAGCCGTTATTGCATAGTACGAGCCGGTGCCTGCGCGGTCAAGGGCTTGTTTTGTCCATTCAAAAGCTTTCCGGAGGTATTTGGGGCGGAAACTGCTTCGGTTAAATTTTAAATTATTATAAAAAATAGCCGATATATCGTGTAACAAACGCGGGTCGTCTTTTACTATATTTAAATAGGCTTCGTTTAATTGGGCAAATTTCAGCCAATCTTTGGTTAAACGGTAGTACTCGGCGGTTAAACAAAATTTTATTTCGTTTTGGCGCTGTTCCATAGGAATGCTTTCCAAATGGCCTTTAATATCGCTCCAAAACGCAGTTTTTTGGGGATTCATGGCTGCCAGCATAGTGCCATTGTATAACGACAGTATAATGGCATCATTTACCGCTTCGGGGGTAAAGCTGCTGTTAGTTTGTAAATTTCTTGGTATTGAAGGAGTTGGTTAAAATCGAAAGCTTCGGGGTTAATGGCTATTTTCCAAAACAGGTTTACGTTGTTGGCCTGGTAAATTTGTTGCTCGGTAAGCGATTGAAAATACATTTCGGCAGGTTTTCGGTACGACTGCCCTAATTTATACGATAAATATAAAAAGTTTCTTAAATCATTTTGGCTTAAGGTGTTATTAATAAACCTAGTACGCATATTGCCATACACAGCCAACGTATCGGCGTTTTGCCTATCGTTAATATAAGTAAAATTTTCGGCTAAGTTTTTTAAATCAATTGTGTTATTTGGCATTATATAACATATTTGAAAAAAACCAAGCCTGTTCATGTAAAAAAGTTTCGAGTTGTTTTCAAGTTGAAATAGCTTGTCGAAATATAATAATTCGGGCGTATTTGTGTCGAACTCGGCATTTATAAAATGCTTTTTATAAAAACTGTTTTCTTCAATATTGCTAAAATTAGAATAAAAGTATTGGCAGTTAACGCATTTGTTTGAGTGGGCAAATACAAAGGCAAAACTGTTGGTTTGTTTTACCGTATCGTATAATTGATCGGGCAACATTTTAATTAATGGTAAAGACGGAGGGATATTAATGCTAACCTCAGCCGGCGTAGCATAAGTCGTATTATCCGATGGTTTGGAAAACACCCAACAAAAGCTACTAACACCAAATAGGGCAGTTAGTGTTATTATAAGCATATACACCGGTCGAAATATAATCATAACAAAATAGGTGTGTTAAAACGTCAAAGCATTTGATTTGTTAGCTGACTGGCTGCGTGTATTAGTTGAATTTAAAAATTAACCATTTGCTTGTTTTAAAATTAGGTATCCGGAGTAAGTATTGCCATAAAAACAAGTGTAAGCAAATAATTAGGATTTATTTTAAACCTAAGTTCATCCGGATTTTTCTACTCTAAATCGGCTTTAATGGTTAGCGTAGTAGGGTTATCCGTGGCGTTGGTGTTTAACCGTATTGTTTTTACTTGCATTCCATCTCGGCTATAGGTGTCGAAGGCTATTTTTACCTCACCATGTTTGCCCGGTTCGATGGGGTCGGTTGAAAAAGTGGGAACGGTACAACCGCATGAGGGTCGAGCGCTGCTTATTACAAGTGGCTCGTTTCCGGTATTTTTTATTTTAAACACGTGTGTTAATTCTTTACCGGCTTTGTGTTTGCCAAAATCGTACTCGTTGCCTCCTACTACGGTCAATGTTGTACGAGGCATATCTTTAATAGAATGGTCGGCGGCATCGTTATAATCGCTAAATTTTGCTACATCGTTGCCATCTTCGTCTGTGTAAGTGCTGTCGGGTACTGGTGCGGTAGCCGCTTGCGATGGTTGTTGCTGTTCAATAGTTGCGGTTGTTGGCTTTTCCTCTGTTTTAGTATTTGTATTGTTGGTTTGGCTACAAGCAACTACTAATTGCAGTAAAATAAAGCCCGTTACTATGAGGTTTAATTTTGATACGTTCATAAATGGGTTTGTTTGTTATATGGGTTGTTATTTTGTATTTTGGCAAGCAGTAAAACAAGTATGCCAATATTATTATTCGGCGGCTTGTATGGTTACTTCAATATTGGGTTGCTCAACAGGAATTATTATACCCTCGCTTGAGATTAATTGCAAATTTTCTACTTCAAAAGCAATTTTTTGCTGCTGGGGCAAACCTGCCGGACCGGGGTTTTGCGGTAAGCCAAAATCTACCGTTACAATACACGATGCCCTAAAAGCCTGACCACCCGTGCCCGAAACTCCCTCTTGATTGGTGCGCACTATTGCCACATCCCAACTATTGGCCGATGTTTTTTTGGTTGCAGTTAAAATATTTTCGTTTTCAGATTTTGCCAAAAACGTGTTGCTAAAATTAGGCATGAATTGTAAAACCGAATCGGTATTTACTTTTACCGAAAAAGCCAGTCCATACACATCTTTAAGATTTTGCTGTTTTAAGTTTTTAATTTCAAAAACCATAGGCAAGTCGGCGCTTTTTGCCGTAGGCAATACGTTAAAAGGGGCTGCATTATTGGTATTGACATAGCCTAATAACCGGGCTTTTGCCCCGCCAAAATTAATAGTTTTGCCCTTAGGTGCTTTAGTCGAAAAATTTAATTTTTTTCCGTAGTTTTTGCTTATTAAACTCGTATCGGCGGCGTTTACCGTGCCATCTTTATTGAGGTCGGCTTTAATAATAGCCTGAAGTTTGGCCTTGTTGTTGTTGTTAGCATTATCGGCCGGAGGTGTTTGTGTCGTTTTTTGCCCAAAGTACAAACCTACCTGCAAATAGTCTAAATGGTTAACAATTTTGTCGTTGTTGACATCGCCGGCAAGGGCAATATCCCGCGATTTATTTTGAGCTGCCGCTTTAAAAGTAAAAAAATACAAGTTTGCCAAGGAAAACATTAGTAAAAAGGCAAATGCGCGAGTTGTTTTTGTAAGTGATTTCATGTTTGGTTTTGGTATGTTTAAGTTGAAAAATTAAAAAAGAAAAAAAAGTGCTAACTTGTTTGATTATTTTTTATTTGTTTGTTTAAACCGGATCTGATATTTATTTTTTTATTATGTTTTTTAATATCCGGATTTATTTAAGATTTCAAGCGGTGGAATTTATACTTATTTTATCCGGATATTAGCGCCTGTAAACTTTGGTTTTGGGCTCAAAATACAGTATCAATTATCGCATAAGGCAAGTAACGTTGGCTATTGGAATAAAATTTTTAAACTGTAGTTTTTTATTAAAGTCGGTTCTAATGCCGTAACTAAGCAATACAATGGGCGATACTTTAAGGTCGCCGCCAAAACTAAGCGAGTTGCGGCGTAAACCATCAATTTCAAGGTCGGGGTCAAACAGTTTGGTGTCCATTGACCACTCCATAAAAAAATTATATTTTAACGACCCATATCGTATATTTATGCCGGCTAAAATATCTTTTACCGGCTGTAATGATACTATCAAGGTGTCGGTTTTCGGAAAAGCGGCATATTTTAACATGCCTGTAAAATACCAATTATTGCCAACGCCATAGCCGCCATTTAGCCAAACACCATATCCGGCACGTTTTAAGTTTAGGCTATCAACAGTTTCGCGCTGGTAACTAAACACTTGGCCACCGGCAACTTCTAACATCGAGGCATTCCAACGGCGTTTCGAGTAGTCGTCGGCATGGCTAAGGTATTCGTCGCTAATAGATTTACGGGTTTCTTTCATTTCGCGTTTAGCGTATGCCAACTCTGTTTCAAGTTCAAAAATTTTCTTTTTATCGCGTGTTTTTTTGAGTTGTTTGGCTACTTCGCGCTCTTTCAATTTATAATTTTTGCGAGCATCTTTATAGGCCATCATCAGTGAATCAACGTAAACTTTTTCGACTAATTTATTTTTTTCGTGGAAAAGATTTAATTTTAAAGCATAAGCCAGTTGATATACCAAGCTGTCTGATTTTGTAATTTTGTTTGTGAAGGTGTTTACATTTGTGCCTGCCGAAACACTAAGGGTTGAAAGACTTTTTTCTATCCAACTCGCTTTACTGTAACGGTCTAAATTATAGCGGTACAATAACCAAAGAGGCTGTGCTTCTAAAGCAAGGTTTGGCGCTAATCTATAGCTTTTAAGACTCCAATCTACTTTAAAATCGCGCACGGTGCCGGGCTTAATAACCTCCGAGGGGGTAATGCCCAATAAAGCAAAGGCGGGCGTGGGTGGTATAGATAAACTTTTAGGTACTACTTCGTCTGTTGGGGTTACGGCAGTTTGGTCGGGAATTATTTGTGCGCAAAGTTTTAACTGCCCAGCCGAAGGGGCAAAAAACAAAAAGCAGCATAATAAAGTGGCATAAGCACGGGCAATAAGGTGTTGTAGTGGTAGTTTCATGTTTGTAAACTTGTTTGAGCAAGTGTATACGTGTGTTTAACTATAATTGATGCAGCAAAAGTACAATATTTTATATTGCCAATGCCAGCACATTTCGCAGCAATTTTTAAAAAAAATGGCAGGTAAAGACGCAAAAAGGCTTGTCAGCAAGGCTTTAAAGAGGTAGTTCGTTTAAATTATTTTTATGCTCTATAGTTTGCCCACACCTAATTAAAATACCAAAAACAACCTTAAAATATAGCTTTGTAACTTTAATAAAATAAAGTATCGCTTTGTACTAATTGTTAATATTGTTTAAAAATGACTTTGCCAACCCAAATAAAATGGGTATTATACTTATAATTATAGCTAATTTTGCCGGCTATTTAAACTTAAATTCTGATTTAGTTTCAACCCGTCAAAATATCCGGATAAAAACAAATCCTATATTTTTGTTTACAACTTAATTCTAAGCCATTAAATCTGTTTATCTATATATATTTATAAAAAATAGTAAGTTATGAAATGTCATTTAAAATTTTACGCCATTGTGCTGTTGTTTAATGTTTTTTTGTTTGGTGCTAACACTACCAACACCTTTGCCCAAAAAACAGCCAATAATAATAGCAACAACGGTCCGGTTTTATTTAATTATGGTTCAGAATCGGTTACATTGTCAGAGTTTAAACACGTTTACGAAAAACAAAATGCCAACGATGCTAACTTATACAGCAAAAAATCAATTGACGACTATTTAGACCTCTATATTAATTTTAAAATAAAGGTGCGCGAGGCCGAGGCCATGGGCTTAGACACTTTACCCTCGGTTAAAGCCGATTTAGACAAGTACCGGGCACAGCTTGAGTCGAGTTATATGCGTGACGATAAAATTAACGAACAACTTATTCGCGAGGCATACGACCGCCTGCATAAACGCCTGCGCGTAAGCCATATTTTAATTAAATGCGACGAAAACGCAGGCCCAAACGATACCCTAAACGCTTGGACAATTATTAGCGACCTAAAAACAAAAATAGACCAAGGCGCCGACTTTGCCGAATTAGCCAAACAACATTGCCAAGACCACGAAAGCGTGCGCAATGCAGGGGGCGACCTGGGCATTTATATTACCGCCTTTAGCACCGTTTACGCCTTCGAAACAGCCGCTTACAATACCCCAGTGGGGAAGGTTTCGCAACCAGTGCGCACCAAGTATGGCTACCATTTAATAAAGGTAACCGATGTAAAAAAATTAGATGTTGAAAGTGTTGAGGCAGCCACCATTTTTATAAAATCGACTGCCAAAGACGATGCCGCCAAACAAGAAGCAGCCAAGAAAAAAATTAAAGCTCTTTACAAAAAACTAAAAAAACAACCCCTATCTGTTTTTGAAGAAACAGCTAAAACCAACTCCGAAGACAAAGAAACAGCAGCAAAAGGAGGCAAATTTGACCAGCCAATTACCGTAGGCAGCACCTTGCCCGACTTTGAAAACGCCCTTTTTGCCCTCACTAAAATAGACCAAGTGTCGAAACCTATAAAAACAGATTTAGGCTGGTACATTATCCATTTAACTAAACGCAACACCTTAAGCAGCTACCAAGAAATGCACGACAAAATAAAAAGCCGCATTGAACGCAGTAACCGAAGCAAAATACCCCAACAGGTGTTTATACAACAAATGCGCGAGGTGTATAAACTTAAAGAGATGAGCGATGCCCGCAAAGAAATGGAGCGTAAAATTAGTGCCAATATTAATTCCGGAAAATTTTTAGCCATCGAATTATCCGGATTAAATGCCGTTATTTGCGAGCTAACTCTGCCCAACGCCGACGGCAAAGGCAATGCCCAAAAACAAAGCTATACCCAACAAGATTTTGCCCATTACATCGAAAAAAATCAAGCTCGCGGGCGCGGTGCAAGCAAAGAACAAACCTTTTCGAACCTCTACAAAATGTATATCGAAACTATTTTAACCGATGCCGAAAAACACCAAATGGTATATACAAAACCCGAATATGCCCGCTTGCTAAAAGAGTTTAGAGATGGCACCATACTGTTTGAAGCCATTGACCAGGTATGGAAAAAAGCCCAAAAAGACGAAGCCGGATTGGAAGCCTTTTACCAAGCTAATCAAAAAAACTACCAATGGCCACAACGCGCCAGCATAATACAATTTACCGCCAACACCAAACAACAAGCCCAACAACTACAAACCGCCGTTAAGGCTAACCCCAACCAAAAACCCAACGAAACTATTGCCAAAATTGCCCCGCCAAGCAACGACACCAAAATACAACACCCCACCGCCCACGAAACCATTAACGAAAAAGGCCAAATACCACTTTTAGACAAAATGGAATGGAAAGAAAATGCCATTTCCGAAATTATTGAAGAAGGTACAAGCTTTAAATTTATACAAATAAAAACAATTATACCCCCCGGCCCCAAACAACTTAACGAGGCACGAGGTTTTGTAATATCCGACTTTCAGCGGACTTTAGAAGAAGAATGGGTTAAAAACCTTAAAACTAAATACCCCGTAAGTATTAACCAAAGTACTTTAGAGCAAATGTATAAATTTGGAAAGCCCAAAACTAATTAAAACAAAATTTAAAACAACAGTTTAATTTTAAATGCTACGCCTGGAAGTTGTTTAAAAATTAGTTTATTGAAACAGTTTAGAACTATATGCCTTAGAACTATATGCCATTGAAGCAATTGCGAAACTAAGTCCTCTATAAATCTGTTTTACATTTTTGTAGCCTGTTTTTACCTCAATATTTTCTTAGTATCAAGTGTTTAAACTGTCACATCTTATTTATGCTTAAACAAATTCTAGGTCTCTATGTGGTTAATTATATGGGTTAATTCTTAAACAACTTCATGGTAAAAAAACAGACGAATTGCAATTCGCCCCGAAGATGTTGATAGTTCAAAAAAATTAAAAATACAAAATAAATTACATATAAAAATTATTGCAAGGCGCTCCCGTGCAATGGAAAATGCTGGAGGAGGTGGCTGAAAATCTTGACGCAATGAGAAAACCAGTAACAGGAATTATTTAAAATATCATTAAATTATCTCCATAAAACTTTCTCTATAAACGATCAAAAAGGTAAAAGATTTCATGCTCATGCTATTGTTACCACTTTGAAAGAACAATTACATGACAATTAAAATGCTTTTATTATTTTTTGCGTAGTAATATGTTGACCGCTAATAACCTGCACATAATACAAACCGGCAGGCAAAGGCTGTGCGGTTGTGTTAACTGTTGCTGTTATAATTTTGTCGTTGAATTGGTTATTTAACACAAAGGGTACTTGCACTAATTGGCCAACGGCATTGTATAGGTTAATTTGGGTAATATTGTTTTCGTTATTACTTATTGCGTTGTTTACAAAAATGGTAAACGTATTATTAAACGGGTTGGGCTGTACCGATACAGCTGTTGCCGTGTTGCTGGGTAAAACCGGATTAATGCCTACAAAGTTTACCTCAAATGGCTCGGAGGTGTATTGGCAGTAGCCCATCCAAGCGGCAACGGTGTAAACGCCATTTTCGGTTGGTGTAAATATGGGGCTATTGTAATCCTTAAGAGCAATGCCATTTTTGTACCATTGATAATTGTCGAAGCCGGTGGCACATTCAAGGGTTTGGCCTGTATGGCTTATGGCAATTTGCAAGTCAGGTGCAGAGGTTATTAAAATTTCGTACTCGGCAGTTAAACCTTCGGCAGTGTATGTGAGGTTGTGTATGCCTTCGCCAATTTTTGAAGGGTTAAAATTAGTAATTTCGGCACCATTGATGGCTAAAATACCGCCTGCGGGCTGCAAGTTTAAAGCTATTTCACCTTCGGTTACGCAGTAAGTTTTTCGCAGTTTAGGTATGCCTACAAAGGGCAACGGTTCGCCTTCATAATATTGTATTATCGAAATCATCATTTCGTCGTTAGTGGTGAGGCCAAAAGTTACTATCTTGCTACTGGTATTATCAAATTTTGCTTCTTGTATAAGTCCCTCGTTCTTTTTAAGGTTAATATAAGGCTCGTTGTAGCAGGTTGGGGGCTCGTCCCAGTTATACGAACCAAAATTTAGGTCATTTTTGCAATCATAAAACCCTTCGTATAGCTGCTCCCCTTTTTTGCTGTTCTTGTTCCGGAAAATGTCAAAGTCGGTGCCATATTTATGGGTATGCGAGCTAAGTAGCCAAATATTCCAATCTTGCGCATTATTAATATTGCCCGAAAAACTTGTTTCTCCGGGAGGAATAATTAATGAAAATGGGTCATAAATTAACAAATCTGATTTCATTTGCCGCAGGGCTGTTCCGGATGGTTGGGTATGAATATTAACATATACATCTACCGGAAGCACTTGGGTGGTGCTATAATTCCGAATATGCGAATTTAAGTCGAGCACGGTATTTTGAGGCCACGAAAAAGCAGTACCAGCCGGCAGGTTTATATCGTCGTTGTATTGCCAAACGGCAACTAATTCATGTTCATTGCCAAAGGCATTACTACCCAGTGTTACTTCGCGCAGGCCTTGTTTGTATTTACTGGCTTTACCATCGGCAAATTTATACAAGATAAAATGGTGCGAAAAATCGTTCATGGCTACATTTAGCCGTTTTACTTCGGTAGTGGCGTTTAATTGTATTTCGTTTTTAATTAAATATTCGGCTTCGCTGTCGGGGGCAATAAAAATAGGCAAAATGCAGCTGAAAACCTTGCCCTGCCTTGGGGGCTCGGGGCGCTCAACGGGGGTTACGCCACCTTCGGTGTAATAGGTTTCAATAAGGTTTAAATTTACGGGAGAACCTGTTTTGGGCGCGCCGGCAATAATCCATTGCCTTATAAATTCAAGTTCAATATTGTCAATAGCATTTGGCAGTATATCTTTAGGAGGCATCATACTTCCTTCGGTATCATCAAGGCTGGCATCTAAAGCGTGGATAAGACCATTATTTATTTTGCGCAGTAAAAAACTATTGTACGGATGGCCGGGTTTAATTAATTTATCGCCCTTGTTTGCGGCAGTAGTGTTATTGGGCGTTATGTCTATAAGTGCTTTATACACTTCGTCAACGGTACCATCTAATTTCAGGCTGTTGGTCGAGCTTTTAACGTGGCAACCCGCCGAGGTGCAGCCGTTGGTTTTTAAAATGTCAACTACTTGGTCAAAATTAGTCGTTTGTGCTACAACAATATTTTGATTATGCAAATTGGCACAAAAACCCAAAACAAAGGCGAATAAAAACTTAATAAAGAAACTAAAATTGCGTTGCTGGTTCATTGTTTTTTAAAATAGCAATACTATTACAAGGGCAATAGAATTGCGTTCAGTAAAAGTTAATTAATATAAATTTGGGAAGTGAAAATAGATTAGTAAAACAAAGGTAGCATAAAAATCCGGATTATTTTTTAACTGCAACTGTTGTTGGCACTTAAATCAATCCGGATAAAAAATTCAAATATAAAATCAAACTTTTGCACCAACACAAAACCATCTGTATCTGTTGCACGTTCAGTTTAGTGTTATGGCCATTAAAAGCCGTATATTTGTAGGGCAAATTAGGCAGTGCTTAAAAAACATATACTTTATATTTGAATAATAATGCTTTTTTACCAAAGATGACAACAACAATTAATGAGGTTTTACACTTTTTAGAGCAATGGGCGCCTATGGCCTGGCAAGAAAACTACGATAATGCCGGCCTTATTGTAGGCAACAGAATGGCAACTGTAACGGGCGCAATGATTGCCCTCGATGCTACCGAAGCCGTTATTGACGAAGCGATTGCTAAAAATTGTAATTTGGTTATTGCACACCACCCAATAGTGTTTAAGGGACTTAAAAGTTTAACAGGTAAAAATTATGTTGAACGTACCGTGCTTAAAGCCATAAAAAACGAAGTGGCTATATATGCCATCCATACGAATTTAGACAATATTCATACCGGCGTCAATGCCAAAATTTGCCAGCTTATTGGCTTAAAAAATTGTCAAATTTTAGAGCCTAAAAACCAAATATTGCTACAACTAACTGCCTACTGCCCTACACCGCAAGTTTTAGACCTTAGCAAGGCAATGGCACAAATGTTTGGCACAACCGAACCCATTTTTAGCGAGGCCAAAACCACCACTAACTTAGGCGAGAGCGTACCAATTACGAAAATAGAAACGGTAGTGCCTCAATACCAGCAAAACACAATAACACGTTTTTTTGAACCTACACAACCCGGATACGGCATAGCCTATAGCTTGGTGCCATTACAAAACGCACACCCATTAGTAGGGTCGGGTATGATAGGGCAACTGCCAACCGCACTAAACCCCCAACAATTTTTAAGCCATTTAAAACAAACCCTAAAAGCAAGTTGTGTGCGCTATACAGCCCCCACGCATCAGCTAATTGAAACCGTAGCCGTTTGTGGCGGAGCCGGCCATTTTTTGTTGCCCGCAGGCCATAGCCCAAAAAGCACAGGTTTTTGTAAGTGCCGATTTTAAATACCACGAGTTTTTTGATGCCGATAATCGTATTATGATAGCTGATATTGGCCATTACGAAAGCGAGCAATTTACCGGAAATTTAATTTTAGAACAGCTTACCCAAAAATTTGCTAACTTTGCATGTTTTTTAACAAGCGTACAAACCAATCCAATACATTATTATTAATTAATTAGCAACTAATTAATAATCTATCTGTATTTTTTTGCCCGAATTTACATTTTAAAACTTTATTAATTTAATAACAAATCTGCATTAGATTGTTTATGACTAAAATACAAGAGCTACAAACCCCCGAAGAAAAACTAATAGCAATGTACCGGCTTCAGCGCATACATTCAAAAATTGACGAACTTCGTACTTTAAGGGGCGAACTGCCTATTGAAGTACAAGACCTTGAAGACGAAATTAGCGGCTTAAATGTGCGAATTCAAAAATTAGAGCACGATATGGACGAACTTAATACAAAAGCCGATGACTATGCCAATACAATAAAGGAAGCCGAAACCTATATCTCTAAATATACCGAGCAAACCGACAATGTAAAAAATAGTCGTGAGTTTAACGCCCTAACCAAAGAGATAGAAATGCAACGCCTCGAAATTGAATTGGCTAACCGCCGCACCCGCGAAGCCCAGGCCGATATTGCCGAAAAAAGCCGCCTGTTAGCCGAAACCCAACTACGCCTAAACAGTAAACAAGTTGACCTTGAACACAAACGCGAAGAACTTAAAACCATTACCGCCGAAACCGAAATTGAAGAAAAAAAACTACAAAAAGCTGCCGACCGCGCAGTTTTAGATATTGAAGACCGTATGTTAACAGCATACGAACGCATACGTGGCAACTATAAAAATGGTTTGGCCGTTGTAACCGTAGAGCGCGACTCGTGTGGTGGATGCTTTGGCAAAATTCCACCTCAACGCCAATTAGAACTCAAACAGCGCAAAAAAATTATTTTATGCGAACACTGTGGCCGCATTTTAGTTGACCCCGAAGTTGAAGAGATAATTGAGTTGGAAAAATATATTAATAAATAGCACAAACTGCTATTATTTATTTTTTCTTGTTTTGGTTTGCTTTCTTTTAGAACAACGAAGTTGTTTAAAATTAGTTTATTGAACTAATTTGGAACTAGGATACTATTGAAGTAATCGCGAAACCATGTCGTAAATAAATCTGATTTACCTTCTTGTAGCCTTTTTTATCTCAATAGTTTCTTAGTATAAGTGTTTAAAACTGCCAAACCTTTTAATGCTTAAACAATTTCTATGTGTCTATGTGGTTAATTATATAGCTATGCCTTGTTTTTTTGCCACTTGCCCTTACCTTGTTGTTTGACTTTAATTATTCAATGGTTAAAATAGAAAATATTGAACTTGGCGAATTTCCGTTGCTGTTAGCACCCATGGAAGATGTAAGCGACCCACCTTTTAGGGCAGTTTGCAAACAAAATGGCGCCGATTTAATGTACACCGAGTTTATATCTTCGGAAGGGTTGGTACGCGATGCCCAAAAAAGCCTTAAAAAATTAGATATATACGAGGATGAACGGCCTATTGGAATTCAAATTTTTGGCTCGGACTTAGACGCGATGAGCGTATCAGCGCAAATGGTCGAGGCAGCAAATCCAGATTTATTAGATATTAACTACGGTTGCCCCGTTATGAAAGTGGTATGTAAAATGGCCGGAGCCGGTATTTTACAAGATGTTCAACGTATGGTAGCACTTACCCAGCGCGTGGTAAAAAGTACTTCGTTGCCTGTTACGGTAAAAACACGTTTGGGCTGGGACGAAAACACCAAAAACATTGTTGAAGTAGCCGAACGCCTGCAAGATATTGGCATTAAAGCACTATCCATTCATGGCCGAACCCGCAAACAACTGTACAAAGGCGAAGCCGACTGGTCGCTTATTGGCGAGGTAAAAAACAACCCACGTATGCACATTCCGGTTTTTGGTAACGGCGATATTGACAGTCCCGAAAAAGCCCTCGATTATAAAAACCGCTACGGCGTTGATGGCCTTATGATTGGCAGGGCATCTATTGGGTATCCCTGGATTTTTCGCGAAATAAAACATTATTTACAAACAAAAAACTATTTGCCGCCACCTACTGTGCCCGAACGGGTAGCCGTAGCCAAACAACACCTTTTGCGATCAGTAGAGTGGAAAGGCGAAAAGCTTGGTATTTTAGAAATGCGCCGACATTATACCAACTATTTTAAAGGCTTTCCGGAAATTAAAGCATGGCGCAATTTATTAGTTACTACAAACCACCTAAGCCAAATTTTAGATATTCTACATGCAATTACCCAGGCTTATCAAACCATACCCAACACCAACGAGGTAGTGTTAGTAAACCCACAAATTGCCGAGCAAGTATTATCGTCTTCATTTTTAGAAGGGCAGGTGTTTGCCTAACAAATAACCTAAGTTTAGTTTAGTTCAATTCAGCCATGCTTTTAGCTCCACCCGTTTTACTACCCTTCGAGTTTGAGCGCACAACCCTGCTTTGCCCAACCTACGGCCAAGCCCACAACCCTTGCGTAGTGTTATTACATGGCCTAAACGAAGATGCACAAATATGGAACACCATTTTGCCCACTGTAGCACAAAAATACTACGTTTTAACCCCGCAACTGCCCGGATACGGCAATACACCATTTTTACCCCGTAAAACATGGTCAATGCAATGGTTGGCAAATTGGATTAAGGCATTGTTTCAGGCTTTGCCCCCAGCAACAAAAAAGCCAGTATTGGCAGGCCATTCCATGGGAGGATATATTGCTGCCAATTTTGCCTATAAACATGCACAGCACCTAACAGGCCTATTGTTTGTGCATAGCACTACCTTGCCCGATACTGCCGAACGGCGCAAGCTAAGGCTAAAATCAATGGCTCTTATTGAATCGCATGGATTATTGCCCTATTTGCAGCCATTTTTTAAGCAATTTTTAACCCCGCAATACGCTCAAGCAAACCCCGCCAAACTAACCGAATTAACAAATAATGCCGCTAATTTTAATTGGCAGGCCATTGTTGGGTCATTAAACGCCATACGCGAACGCCAAAACCGGCAAAATATATTAAACAACCCGCAACTTAAAGTGGGCTTTATTATGGGTAAACTCGATGCTTTTGTGCCTTATGCCCAAAACTTAACCGAAATTGCACAAGCAAAATCGTCCGTTTATGCAGGTTTGCTGCCCAATGCCGGTCATGTATCTATGCTCGAAGCACCCGAGGCATTATTGACCCATTTGCTAACCTTTTTTGACTATTGTTTTGAGCAAATAAAATGATGTTGATAAATGGTAGCAATGTATTGATTGGCATTTTTATATTTGTTTGGTTAGTACAAATGGGATATTGGGTGGGTCTATTTATCCGGATGGCGTGGAAATTTAACCCTTTTTTATCCGGAAATACTACAAATTTAACTCAACCACAACCGGTATCGGTAATAATATGCGCACGCAACGAAGCAGCCAATTTAGCTAAGTTTTTACCTGCGGTTTTGCAACAAAATTATGCGGCGGGCTTCGAAGTTGTGGTGGTAAACGACCAATCGAGCGACCAAACGGCGGCAGTTTTGCAGGAATTTGCGCAGCAATATTTGCACTTAACCGTAGTAAATATAACTGAACAGCGAAAGGACGGTGGCGAGGCGGCAGCATCCGGAAAAAAACAGGCCTTAGCCCAAGGTATTGCCGCTGCTAAGCACCCTATATTGCTGTTTACCGATGCCGATTGCTATCCGGCCTCAAACGAATGGATAACCTTAATGACACAAGCCTTAAACAAACCAGCAGAATTAGTACTTGGTTGGTCGCCATACCTTAAACAATCCGGATGGTTAAACCGCTTGGTTCGCATCGAAACATATATAGCAGGGGTGCAATATTTGTCGTGGGCCTTAGCAAAAAAACCGTATATGGGCGTTGGACGCAATTTGTGTTATACACGCACGCTTTATGCACAAGTGGGCGGGTTTGCAGGGCATGGCCACCTAACATCTGGCGACGACGATTTGTTGGTACAAGCCGTAGCAAAAGGCCAATATGCTGTATCCATTTGTATTAATAAAAAGGCAACTTGTTACACCTATGCGCCAACAAACTTTGCGGCATGGTGGCGGCAAAAAACGCGGCATTTAAGTACCAGCCATCAATATACAGCTAAACACAAAATTTTTTTAGGTGCATTTTGGACCTCGCAGGTTTTGGTGAGTTTGCTTGGGTTGGTTGGCATTTATTTGGCAATTTTAGGGCAAAATACTAATTACCTTTTTTTGTATTTGGGTTTGTTTTTTATGCGTTGGGTAGTGCAGGGCATCATTCATGCGGGCATTAAGCGCAATAATAATATGGACACTCAATTAGTTAGTTGGGGATTTATGGTGTACGATTGGTTGCTTACCATTTATTATCTGTTATTAGCCCCGTCGGTAATTTGGCAAAAAAAGCAAGGGCATAAATGGCGGTAGTGTATTAATAAAACGCCTATAATTTGCCATTATGCGCAATAAGTTGTAATTTTGTGGGTCAAAAACAAGATGGCCCCGTAGTTTAATGGATAAAACGGAGGATTCCGGTTCCTTTGATGGGGGTTCGATTCCCTTCGGGGCTACTTTATTTGTTTGGAAGCACAATAAATAATCGGCATAATTAACCAATTTACAGGTTTAGTTGTGCCGATTTTGCTTTTTATTTAACTTTGTTGGGTGCAATTTAGGCGTTCATTCCTTTATGGTAGCATATTCGGCAGCGAGGCTCGTAAAGGTCTTTTTCGCCAATTACAATTAGGCTTTCGCTGTTGGTTTTGCGGAACGAGTGGCTGGCTAAATTGCCACATAACATACAAATAGCATGTAATTTGGTAACATACTCGCTTTTGGCCATTAATATTGGCATGGGGCCAAAGGGCTGGGCTAAGTAGTCCAAGTCTAATCCGGCAATAATAACCCTTTTGCCATTTAGGGCTAACTGTTCGGCAACCGAAACAATGCCCATATCAAAAAACTGTGCTTCATCAATGCCCACCACTTTTACGTGTTCGCTTGCGTTTAGCACGGTTTGTGCGCTTGTAACGGGTATGGCATTAATTGTTTTGGCATCGTGCGAAACAACATCATTAGCATCATAACGTTGGTCAATAAGTGGTTTAAATACAGCAACAGGCAAATTAGCAATTTGCGCCCGTTTAATTCGCCGAATTAGCTCTTCGGTTTTGCCCGAAAACATAGAGCCACAAACAACCTCTATCCAGCCGCTTTGCCGGTACTCGACTGACATAAATTCAATTTAACAAGTTGATTTAATTATTAATAGCAGGATGATGAATGGATTGAAGTGGCAAAAATACAATTTTCCGGATGAATTAACATGCCTAAACTCGCAATAGTAATTACTTAATTTTATCGAGCGGTAGTCGTTTGTGTTACCCAACAAGGAACTACAATTTTGTCGCCTATTTTTTTGCGGGCATTGCGCAGCATGGCCAAACTCGGAAACAAGGTATGGACGGCATTTATTTTGTCGGCTGCTTTTTGCGAGGGGTCTAAATCAAAAGCACGTGCATACATATCGGCGGCAGCCCACGCCACTGACCAACCCGACAAGCTATCGGTAGTACAAAAATCGCGACTTTTAAGGTAAAGGTCACCAATAAAAAGGTAGGGGTCGCCCCATCCGGGCTGGGCAATTATGGCTTGTTTAGCATAACCCCGCGCAATTTCAAAATTATCGTTCAGTTGTTCGGTTTTAGCCAACTCAAGCAAGGTGCGTGCTTTAAATACCGGCGATATTTCGAGTCGAACGGCGTCGCGCAGGTGTAAAATTTCGCTTACCATGTCGCCGCGCTGTGCATAGGTGCGGGCAGCTAACCTGTGTTGCATAGCCGTAGGTTTAACCTTTAACATGGCATTAAGTACCATTAAATAAAGGGTATCGTTTTTGCACTGGGTAAGCATCATGGTGTTAAAGGCGGTTTGCAGCGAGTCGAGGTTATTGGCGTTTGTTTGGCAAAGGTGAGCAATATATTGGGCAGTTTTTTGGCAGTTTTGCAGCGTATCGGCAGGTTGTTGCTTAATTACCGAGTATTGTTGTATTAGGTTGTAAAGTTTTCGCAGGGCTGTGGCGTGGTTAGCAGTGTTGTTTATTTGGTCGGTAGCTAACTGGTATTGCAGCACATCTATGCTATAACAATATTGATTTAGTATTTGCTGCTTTTTTATTTGCCCCTTGGTGTATGCACTTAACAGATATAATAAATGATGATATAAAATATCGGGCGGGGCATCTTCGGCATAAAAGTTTACGGCATCATTTAAGTAGGCATTTATGCTTTTAATACTATCCGGAAAATATTGCTGCATTAACCTGGCTTTCTGTGCCGATGCCAGCCCCCATTCGCCAAAATATACCGCTCTATAGTCGTAAATTCGCAACAAAGTATCTAAATATCCTTTAGTTAAGGGCATATTTCGGTATTTCCATCGGGCAAAATAGCTGTTATCGTTAGCGCAGTCGGTTGGTAAAATGCTGGGGGCAGTACCGTTTGCACAAACGGCGGCCTCAATTTGTGCCGTAAGAAGGTATAGATATAGTTTTTCGCCGTTAATTAAGGTTATTTTTCGGGCAGTGGGTGCGTGGGTAAACACTTGTCGCCAGTAGGGGAGGGCGCGCTCGTAGTCGTCGTGTTTAAAATAGTCGCGGTATTGTAAAAATTGGGTTCTGATTTGTAAACTATCGGTGCCCCAATAAGTATTGTCAATAAGCAGCGAGTCGTTGGCGGCGGTATAAACAGTCGGCGTTACCTGAGGCGGGCTTTGGGTTGCTGAGGCGGTTGTTATAACGGTATCGGTTGCAATTTTGTGGTGTGTTGCTGTATTGCCCAAAGGCCATTTGAGGTTTTTAGGCGTTTGAGGTTTTTGGGCACAAATTTGGTTGATTAGCCCTGATCCGGAAAAAAACAAGGCAAAACTAAAGAAAAATAAAGTCCGGATTAAAATAAAACGGCAAACTTTTACAGATAGAACCATCATCATTACCAGCGCAAATACATTTTTTTTTATTAATTAATTAATGAACAGACGTGCAGATGATTGCCGCACCTGCGTTAGTTATTATAACGCCACTTAGTAGTTTAAATTATAGTGGAGCGGTGTATTTTTTCCGGAAAAACACGCTTGTTCGTACTATTTACTGGTCAAGACCTCGTCCTAATTTTTTAATTATTCCGGATGTCTGTAGTTGTTTTAATAAGACATCGAGTATGCCATTTACAAAGTCTTTACTTTTGGGAGTGCTGTAAAACTTGGTAATTTCAATATATTCGTTAAGGGTTACATTTACCGGAATCGCCGAAAAATGCACCAATTCGCAAAGTGCTAATTGCAGTATTAGCAAGTCGAGTTGGGCTATGCGGTCCAGTTCCCAGTTTTCTAAGCGCGGTTTTATTAGCTCAATAAAGTTATTGCGGTGGGTAATGGTTTTTTGCAATAGTTCGTGGGCAAATGTGGTTTTTTCGTCCCAATTTTGAAGCATGTCTGAAAAAAAGGCATTGTTGCCACTGTTTTCATTTGAGCTTTTGACCTTTGTTTTAGCAAAAGAGGTTAGTTTATTGCCTATGGCAGTCAGAACAATTTCATCGTCGTCATGCCAGGTAGTGCCAATTTCTTCGAGATGTGCTTCAAAAACCTCGCTTTGGCATAATATTTCAAGAAACAATACTTTAATAACCTCGGTTTCGAGGTTTAAATTGCGCTCGGGTGCAGTAATGTAGGACTTGTAAGTTTGGTTTTTTAGAAGATGGTAAAATAATTGCCTAATAAACTCATCGTCGGCATAAAGTTCGAATTTTTCTTTGGCAAATTTTTCTTGTAATTTGGTATCGTTTTTAATAGCTACAATTATCGGGTTTTCGAGCAACAAAACAGGGTGTAAATTTTTAGTTAAAAATTTACCCTCTTGCATTGTGTTATATTTAATAATGTAGTTTGCTATTTCCTGAATGATATACAAATGATAGGCATAATAGAATCCTATGGCATTTATACTGCGGTCTAAATTAGCAGCCAACCCTTTGGGTGTTAGTTTTTCATTTTGGTCAAATGCGTAAAGGGCTTGTAGCACTTTAACGCGCAAAATACGGCGGTTAAGCATAATAGACCACAAAATTACGCAATTTGGCTCATAATTAGGTTACTAAACTGTTGTAATACTTAGATTGCTTGTTTTTTACTACCAAAATAAATTCAAATACGCCAAAGTATGGTTTAGTTGGCTTTTTGTGGCGCCCAAAAACACTTACGGCCTATATTTTTCAATATAAGCCGTAGGTTATTTAAAATATAGAAACAACAACAAGTAACAGTTTCAAAAATTATAAATAATTTTTAAGTATGGTACTTTTTGCCGATTTACGCAAGCGGCGCAGTGCTTTTTCTTTAATTTGGCGTACGCGCTCGCGAGTAAGGTCTAAATCGTCGGCAATATCTTCGAGCGACATTTGGGTAATGCCATTTAGGCCGTAATATCGCTCAATAATTTCTACTTCGCGGTGCGAAAGTACGCGCAAAACATCTTGAATTTCAGTACGCAACGAGTCGGTTATCAGTTCATCATCCGTAGTGTTTGCATCGTCTCCTATCCGGTTTATTAAGGCACTCGATTCTTCGTCGTTATGGTTGTCGGGTGCATCTAACGATACCATTTTTATACTGTGGCGCAAAATGTTCTCCACGTCTTCTAACTTCATCTCGGCCATCTCGGCCAGTTCAGACATGTTTGGTTCGCGTTCTTCGCGCTGCATAAATACATTTTGCACTTTATTTAGCCTTGACGATGCTTCAGATTTATTTTGCGGCAAGCGGATAAGGCGCGAGTCGGTCATGGCTAACATAATTTGCTGGCGAATCCACCATACAGCATACGATATAAATTTGAATCCTTTGGTGTGGTCAAAACGTTTGGCAGCTTTTATAAGGCCAACGTTCCCTTCGTTAATAAGGTCAATTAGCGAAACGCCAGAGTTTGCGTACTGTTTGGCTACCGATACAACAAAACGCAAATTAGCTCGCACTAAGCTGGCAAGTGCGTCTTCGTCTCCCTCGTGAATTTTCACACTAAGCTCAACTTCTTCTTCGGGGGTTAATACCGATATCCGGCTAATTTCTTGCAGGTATTTTTCAAGTGCCAGGCTGTCGCGGCTGGTAATTTGATGACTAATTTTAATTTGACGTAACATAATGCAGTCCTTTTTTTGGTTAAGTTTTAGTGTTGTTTAGTTAATATACCTATTTTGCTGGTATTCGGCTGCACCAACACAATTAAAACAAATTTAGTTCCTATTAAGTTGCCTAAGCAAAATATTTGTTTGTATTTTATTTAAAAATACAAAATCAAGACCAAAAATTGTTAAATTTAATAACTGTTGTTTTCTAATATATTTAGCTTGAATTTAGTTAATAGTTTGGTGCGGCTCGGTTAAGGCTTCAATTTGGTAACTGTTGCGGTGTGGCGAGCTCCGGACAATTAATTCGCCTATAAATCCGGTTAAAAAAAGTTGGGTTCCAATAATCATACATAAAATAGCTAAAAAAAACATAGGTCGCCCAGCTATGCCATATTGCGACAGTATTAATTTTTCGAACGACAAATATCCGGCCAATAAAAACCCAATAAAAAACACTACTAAACCTAAGGTGCCAAACAGGTGCATAGGGCGTTTTCCAAATTTTCCTATAAAACTAATGGTCAGCAAATCGAGAAAGCCTTTTATAAAACGGTCTAAACCAAATTTACTGCGGCCATATTTGCGCGCCCGGTGTTGAACAATTTTTTCGGTTATGCGGTTAAAGCCCTGCCATTTTGCCATAGCGGGAATATAGCGGTGCATTTCGCCAAATACTTCAATATTTTTTACTACCTCGTTTTTGTATGCTTTTAAGCCACAGTTCATATCGTGCAGTTTAACGCCGGTTATTAGCCTTGTTGTCCAGTTGTAAATTTTTGTTGGAATGGTTTTGCTCAGTGGGTCGTAGCGCGTTTTTTTCCATCCCGATACAATATCGTAGTTTTCTTCAACTATCATCCGGAATAATTCGGGAATTTCGTCGGGGCTGTCTTGTAAATCGGCATCCATTGTAATAACTACTTGGCCGGTAACGGTTGCAAATGCTTCGTTTAATGCTGCCGATTTGCCGTAATTGCGTCTAAATTTGATACCCCGAACCGCTGTGTTTTTTTGGGCCAAACCGGTAATTACTTGCCACGAGGTATCGGTACTGCCATCGTCAACCAACACAATTTCGTAGGTAAACTGGTGTTTTTGCATAACGGCCTCTATCCATGCAACAAGTTCGGGCAACGACTCGGCCTCATCTAATAAAGGTATTACTACCGATAGTTGGGGGGCGTTGGGGGGCAAATGAGGCATAGGTTTTTTTTAGATATTTGTTTGATGGGTGTGCAAAGATACACAAGGTTAATGGGTTTTAAACACAATATAAACGATAACAGTGTAAGATAAAGCTATAATTGGCTCCGGAATTGCTAATTTTACCTCTAAAAACACCATGCAACGTATTTTGATATTGGGGTGTCCCGGCTCCGGAAAATCAACCTTAGCACAGCAAGTAGCAAATATTACCCTATTGCCCCTAATTCATTTAGACCAATACTATTGGTTGCCAAACTGGATCGAGCCAAACCGCGAAACATGGCAACACAAAGTGCTTGAGCTTGCTAATACCCAACAATGGGTTATGGATGGCAACTATGGCAATTGCCTATTTAACTACCGCCTGCAACGCGCCGATGCTGTTGTTTTTTTGAAGTTGCCGCGATTGCTTTGTTTGTGGCGCGTAGTAAAGCGGATACTCGGTAACTATGGCCACATTCGACCAGATATGGCAAAAAATTGCCCCGAACGATTCGATTGGGCATTTTTACAATATGTTTGGCAATACAAAACCCGTCGCGAGCCGCATTATTTGCAAACTATTCACTTAATAGGTACGCAGCAGAACCAAAAATTAAACAACTCAAATAAACATATTTTTATTTTAACCAACAAGCAAAAAATAGCTAATTTTTTAAACGAAATAAGCTTGTTGTATCGCTAACTTTTTTCTTTCGCTCAGTTAGGCAGTGCGTTGCAACACAGCTATATAAAAGCCATCGAAGCCGTAAGTTTGGGGCCAAAGGTGTTGGCTGCTCAACAAAGTAAATGGGGTTGTAGTTTGCTCGGATAAAAACTGTTCAATTTGAGCTTCGTTTTCGCTGGGTAGTATGCTGCAGGTAGCATATACCAATAAGCCGCCGGGTTTGCATATTGGGCTGTATTGCCGTAAAATTTGTTGTTGTATTTGCTTTAATTCAGTTAGTCGAGCGGGGTTAAGTTTCCATTTTGTGTCGGGGTTACGGCGCAGCACGCCCAGCCCCGAGCAGGGCACGTCTAACAGCAGGCGGTCGGCGGTGGCATATAGGCGTTTTATAATTTTTGAGTGTGCAATTGGTCGCGTTTCAATACAAAAGGCGCCAGCCCTGCGGGCGCGTTGTTGCAAGGTTTGCAGTTTGTGTGCATCGGTATCTAAGGCAATAATTTGACCTTTGTTTTGCATTAAGGCGGCTAAATGAAGGGTTTTTCCGCCGGCACCTGCGCAGGCATCAACCACGCGCAAATGGGGTTTTACCTGCAAGGCGGGGGCTACTAATTGCGAGGCGGCATCTTGCACCTCAAACCAGCCTTGCAAAAAAGCATTTGTTTTAAACAAGTTTTGTCTTTGTGTTACAATTAAGGCGGCATCGTTGCCAAATATTTGTGTTTCAACGCCTTCGGTGTGTAGGGCTTGCCTTAAATTTTCTCTTGTAATACGCAGGGTATTTGTGCGCAACACTACGGGCGCAGGCTGGTTTAGGGCATTTAACACAGGTTGCCATTGGTCGCCTAATTCGTTGTAGCCAATTTCGTCTAACCAGTCGGGTATAGAGGCGGCAAGGGCGCGTTCTGTTGTTGTGTTTAGCAAGATATGTTTGGCTGCATAAATTTTTTCCGGATGTAAACCGGCAAACTCGGGCCAATCATCCGGAAGCCTAAAGGCGGCGGCGCTTGTTTCGGTTTCGTACTTTAGCAATAATACAATGCCAATAATAGGCAACCATTGTTCTGGGGTTGTTGGCGGCTGTTTTTGCCCAAGATGGCATAAAAGCCTATACCACCTAACGGTTTCGTAAGTAGTTTCGGCAATAAATGCCCGGTCGCGTGCGCCCCAGCGCGAGTTGCTTTTTAGCACTTGCTCAATAGCTTTGTCGGCGGGGGTATTGCCTACAAAAATTTGCTGTAAAGTAGTGGCTACAGCCAGCACTAAGTTGCGATGTAATTTAATAACCGCTTTGTTATTATTAAGCTGAACGGACAAAATAACAGATGCTATGATAAATATAAAAAAACATCGGTGGTTACTTACTTATTTTAAAGAAGCAACCACCGACCAAGAAAAACGGATAAACTAATAATTAGCGAATTAACTAAACTAAAAAACAAATAAGATTTGTAAAAAAGTGGGCCCAACAGGTCTCGAACCTGTGACCCTCTGATTATGAGTCAGATGCTCTAACCAACTGAGCTATGGGCCCTGAATTTTTAATGCAAATACAAAAACTGCTTGTAGTTTAAATATAAACGTTAAAAAACCTGACTGCAAAGTTAGGGTATTTTTTATTATCTGACAAATAGTTTTTTTTATTGCCCAAGTAAAATATAGCAGTTGTTTAAAAATTAGTTTCTTGAACTAATTTGTAACTATGTACTTTTTAAGTAATTGCAAGACTAAGTCGCCAATAAATTTGTTTTATATTTTTGTAGCATTTTTTTGCCTCCATAGTTTCTTAGTATCAAGTGTTTAAAACTACCACACCTTTTAAAGTTTAAACAATTTCTATGTATCTATGTGGTTAATTATATGGTTTAATTCTTAAACGGCTTCCTTAAAATGACAACTGCCAGCATGTAATTTCCGGAACCTAATTTTTATCCGGACATTAAACGAAGGGTTTAGTTGCTGTTATCCTTCATTTCAGTCGGTTATAAGTATTTTTTTTGTTGCTATAATTCGATTATTTTCTGTAAGCCGTAGTAAATACAAGCCGGTTGCTTTATTGTTGCAATTAAAAGTAACTGACAGCCCCTCGATGTTGTTTATTTGTGCAACAATCTGGCCCAAACAGTTACTTATTGTTAGCGTTGCATTGTGCATTTGTTTGGTTGCTTGCAAAACTGCTTGATTTGTACAAGGATTTGGGTAAATTTCAATCGTTTGGTTTTGTTCTATGGTAGTATTTATTGCCGTAACTTGTTCGAGGTTAATTAAATCGAAGTAACCGTAGCCACCAAAAATTGGCCCCGATGTGTTTCCGGCAGATAAGATTACTAAGGCGGTATCGCCTTCTTCAAGCGAAAAACTGCTTTGAATGCTTAGGTAAGTCCACGAGGCAGCCGTAGTAGTGTCGCCCAATTGTTTAGAAATAATACCGTTTTTTATTTTTCCAAAATAAATTCCAATTGGGGCAGCTGCCTGCGAAAAAGCCCAGCCGCTTAAATAAAACTGCTGCCCATTTGTAATGGAAGGAATTTTTTGAAAGGCGCATCCGGGAAAACACCCTTGGTAGTTGCCACCTTCTACTTCTATACACCAATTACCGGCGCTTGCCGGCGCGCTTTTGTATGATTGTGCGCTGCAAATCCAACCCCAATTTGATAAATCAGCTCCGGAAATATTTTCAAAACTTCCGTTTAATATTTGCCCGTGGGCTGTTTTAAAGACGAAAACCACTGCCAGAATAAGGAAAAACTTTTTCATGGTTTTTTAGTTTAAAATTGCAATTTTTAAGCGCTGTTATTATTTTTCTATTTCATTTAAGGCTTGGTTGAGGTCAAAAATGATATCTTCATAATATTCAACGCCGATAGATAACCTAATCATTTTATCGGTAATAGATAGTTTTGTTCGCAATTCTTTGTCCACATCTACATGGGTCATTGTTGCCGGATGTTCGGCTAAACTTTCTGTGCTGCCCAAGCTTACAGCTAATTTTATCAATTTTAAGGCATTTAAAAATTTGAATGCTTCTTGTTGCCCGCCTTTAACATCAAAAGAAATCATGCCTCCGTTTGTTAAACATTGTTTTTGTTTAATGGCATATTGTTCGGCATTTTCGGCTGTAATATTGCCTATAAAATATACTTTTTCAACTAAAGGATGGGTGCTTAAAAATGCTGCTACTTTATTGGCATTATTTGCCTGAATGTCCATTCTTGCTTTTAATGTTTCTAAACTTCGCAGTAAAAGCCAACCGGTATTTGGGCTTGCCAAGTTTCCTAAAAAAGTTCTAAGCCCTTTTACCCTTGTTAATAAATCTTTACCACCTAAACAGGCCCCGGCAATAACATCGCTATGCCCACCGATATATTTTGTAGCCGAATATAAAACTAAATCTGCACCATGTTTTAAAGGATGCTGCCAAACAGGCCCCATGTAAGTATTGTCAACGGCAAGTAATACTTTTTTGTCCGGAGTTGAAAAAAACTTAGCAATTTCGCTGCTACAACCAATATCAATAAGGTCGTTTGTTGGGTTTGCAGGAGTTTCAATATAAATTAGTGCTAATTTTTCTGCTAATCCGGTATTTTTAACCAAGTTAATTATCGTCTCTTTGCTTTGGCCAACCCCAAACTCGGCAACATGAATTCCAAATTTTGGCAATATCTTTTTTATAAAATGGTCGCTGCCACCATAAAGCGGGCTGCTAATTAGCAATAAATCGCCCGGTTTTAAAAACTCTAATAATACCGTTGAAATGGCCGCCATTCCACTTTCAAAAACGGCGCACTCTTCGGCCTCATCCCATAGAGTTAGTCTGTTCTCTAAAATTTCGAGGTCGGGGTTATTTATGCGGCTATATATCAGCCCAAGCTCTTCATTGTCTTGTTGTGGTCTGTGGCCATAAGCGATTTCAAAAAAGGCTTTGCCTTCTTCGGCACTCTTAAAAACAAAAGTTGAAGTTTGAAAAATTGGACATTTAACTGCCCCCTCAGAAAGTTCGGGTTTGTAGCCGTAAGACATCATTAGACTTTCGGGTTTCATTTTGTTTTGCATGACATTATGTTTATTTGTTAATTAATTTCAAGAGATAAAGCAGGCCGGACTACCGTAAAATTCGGTTTATAAGCATTGGCAAAGCTACAATAAGTTTTTTTGAAAATAGATAGATGGCTTGATAAAATAGTTACATCCAAATTTATTTATCCGGATATTTTTTTAATGCCAGCTGCACATGTGTATGCCATTGAAGCAAGGCAAACTGATGGGTATTGACTTTTCAATAAAACGACTAAGTTTGTAGCGTATTTGACTTTGAAATAAAAAGTTTAAAAAAATCAGAGCACGCTTAACTATAAACTATCTATTAGGTATTATAAATTTTGTTTGGCATTTGCCTGTTCCAATCATTTTGTAATATTGCAGCCGTGAAGGTTTCTACTTTCATAAGGTAAAATTGTGTTTTTTGTTGGCAATCCAAAAATAATATTTTGCCTTTTTTACCGAACTATGGTTTATAAAACTTAGTTTTTTTAAAACAAGTGGCGTATATGCAGCTAATTTTTGCATTTATTGCGGAAATAAACGCAAGTTTTGAACTAAATAAACGCAAACTTGCGTTTATACAACCGTTATATAAAATTATCAGAAAAATTTATAGGAAAACACGGTGAAAATTTGCAATTTTGTAGGTCGCTTGAAAACTTAGTAGTTTTCCGGAACTATTAACTCGGCCAGCACGGTTAGTCGTTTGCCGACTGTTGTGCTAAAGTATCTGGAAAGTATAAACTTGCAGGCAGATAAAATAACATTTATATAACAATGGCTTTACGATTAGGCGGGCGGAAGTGTTATTTCAAGGGAAGAATTTTCTAATAAAACTTAAAAATGTATTGTAAATTTGTCCTTCGTAGGCCGCCCAACGCAAAGCCTTTTCCGTTAGCAGTAATTCCCCCTGTGCCCCCGAAGCTGGACTGACTTCACAAGCTAACGGGAAATTGAATAGAAATTAAATAAAAAAGCCATAAGAAAATGAGAAAAATCAAACTTTACAAACTATTCATTTACAAAACATTGCAAAAACGTTAGTCATAATTTTTAAACAAAACACAGACATCATAATGATAAAATTAAAATTAGCACTTGACTGGACTCCAAATGTCAATCATATCGGATTCATAATTGCGAAAGAATTAGGGTTTTATAACCAAAAAGGGATAGACCTTGAAATTCTTAGTCCGAAAGATGATAATTACTCAATGACACCAGGAAAAAAACTAGAACTTGACATAGCAGACTTTGCTATTGCACCTTTTGAGACTGTTATAAGTTTGAATAATAAAGCGAATCAAGTTCAAGCAGTGGCTATTTACGCAATTTTACAAAGAGATTTAAGTTGTATTGCTACTCTAAATTCTTCAAATATTACATCACCAAAATTGCTTGATGGCAAGACATATGCCTCATATAAGGCACGTTATGAAGACCATATAGTAAAAGAGATGATTAAAAATGATGGAGGCAAAGGTGATTTGAATATAATATATCCAGAAAAGCTTGGTATTTGGAATACTCTTTTAAGTGGTAAAGCAGATTCTACTTGGATTTTTGACAACTGGGAGGGAATTGAGGCAAGCGGTAAGAGTATCGAACTAAATAAGTTTAATTTAGCTGAGTTTAATATTCCTTATAGCTATTCGCCTATTGTTTTGACAAAAAAAGAAAATGTAACAAAGCAAAAGGAGCTTTATTCTAAGTTTATAATAGCCACAAAAAGCGGTTTTTTATACGCAAAAAATCACCTGACTGAAGCAACAGAGATTTTAAGTCGTTACGTAACCGAGTATGATTTTAAAAATATGGATTTAGAAAAAGCAATATCCTTTTCAATACCTCATTTTGGTGACGAATCTAATTGTGGTATAATGGAACAAGAAAGAGTATCAAGTTTTACAAAGTGGCTTGTGGACAAAGGCTTAGAAGACAAAGCGATTTTAAATCAAAGTCTATTTACGAATGAATTATTTGAATAAAACTACTGCTAACAGCACCTACCCAAAAGGCGGGGTTTCGTGTTCCAAAGATAGTTTTGTGGTTAATCAAACATTAGTTTTTCAAATCAAGTTTTGTGGTAAAAGTCCCGCCCTTCGGGTAGCTGCAAAACGTTGTGCCTCATTGTAAAAAGCCGACCGCACAAACAGCACATTTGGTTTTTGCCGATACGCAAGCCAACCCTAAAAACCAAAAGAGCTGTTTTTTGCCAACGCTTGACCGAAAAAATTTGTAAATTTGCGATTTGAATCAGTATGTCGAGATTTATTTACATAGCATTATTATCCCTGATTGGTTTCTGTTTGACACCATCAGAAACTTATGCTTGTGGGTCAAAATCTGAAAACACAGAAAATACTTATAGCAAAAAATCCGACACTGAAAAAGAAAATAAAGCGTTTTGCGACACTGAAAAGGGACAATGCAATAACCACGGAAAAGATTGTGATGGAAAATGCGGTAACCCAAATTGTCATTGCCCTACATATTACGCCAATTTTACTGTTCCATTTTTTGTCCAATTTTCAGGAATTAAGTTAAACCCCAACAAGCCAAATTTTTATTACCAAGAAAGCTTTTATTCATCAGGTTTCATTTCTATTTGGCTACCGCCAAAAATAGGCTGATTTCTTGCCTTGACAGCCAAAGGTCTGTCCAGTTGAACGCAATTATTAGCTTTCAATCACAATTTTTCATTCAACATTTAATTTTAAAAAAATGAAATCAATAAAAATATTGATGGCAATAACACTATTGCTATCGTTTACAGCGTGTAACGCTCAAATCAAAAACGCTAAAACCGAAAGCGTAAAAATTTACGGTAACTGTGGTATGTGTAAAACGACCATTGAAAAAGCAGGTAATGTCAAGAAAGTAGCTCAGGTAGATTGGAACAAAGATACCAAAATGGCTACTCTTACTTACGACCCAAGCAAGACCAATCAAGATGAAGTTTTGAAACGCATTGCATTGGCGGGTTATGATAGCGAAAAATTTCTTGCACCTGATGATGTCTATGCGAAACTTCCTGAATGCTGTCAATACGACCGTGTGAAAAAATCGGAAACGGTAAAAGTAGAAACGATAGACAACCATTCTAATCACAATCACGGTGGGGCAACTGACAAGTCAACAGAAACAAAGCAAGAAGTAAATCAACTCAAATCAGTTTTTGAAAACTATTTCGCACTTAAAGATGCTTTGGTAAAATCTGATGGAAACTTGGCTTCTGCCAAAACAAAAGATTTGCTCATCAGTCTTAATGATGTGCAAATGGACAAACTTTCTGAAGAAGAACATAGGGTTTGGATGAGTGTATTGAAGGACTTAAAGTTTGCTGCCAAACATATAGAAGAAACAAAAGATGTTGAGCATCAACGGGTCCATTTCAACACTTTATCAAATAACCTGTACCAAGTCTTGAAGGTTTCCAAACATGAAAGCCCCACCTTTTACCAACATTGCCCAATGGCAAATAACGGAAAAGGTGCCAATTGGTTGAGTAAAGAAAATACGGTAATGAATCCCTACTACGGTTCTAAAATGCTCGCTTGTGGCAAAACAATTGAAACTATTAAATAATTCACTAACATTTAAAATGAAAAATTTACTTTCAATAGTAGCGATTACAGCTGCAGTAACTTCAGCCTTTACAATTACTTCTTGCCATAAAGATGAAACGCACCCATCTGATCATATTATGCTGAATATTAATTATCCGGCAGCTTATGTCGTAAATGGGACATCGAACAATATTTCAGTAATCAGGCTTTCTGAAAACAGAGTTACCGAAACTATTGGTTTGAACGGTGCAACTTTTCCTCACCACATATACCTGAACCCTGCAAAAACCAAATTGGCATTAGCCATCACAGCGACAGATTTAAGTGGTGGGCACGCTGATCACGGCGGAGCGATAGCAGGTTTAAAGATTCAGATTATTGACGCTGTTACGGGAAAGATTGACAAAGAAATTCCACTCAGCAAAATGCCACATAATGCCATTTTCAATAGTGCAGGAAGTGAACTATGGATTGGTCAAACGGACACAATTCAAAGCAAAGTATTGGTTTTCAAAACTTCGGATTGGACACTTCAAAATACCATCAACGTAGGTAAAGGACTTTCCGAAGTTACGTTTTCAAATGATGGCACATTGGCGTTTGCTTGTAATACAATGGATGGCACCGTTACCCTGATGGATGCAAACTCAAAAATGGTTCTCTCAACACTTACGGTAGGTACAGACCCTGTTGGAGCCTGGAGTGCAAGCAATGGAAAAATGTATGTGGACAATGAAACGAGCCAAACCATTTCTGAGATTTCTGTTTCAGAGCTAAAAGTAGAAAGCACCATAAATTTGGGATTCAAACCCGGTTATGTTGCCTTTCATTCTACAAGTGGAGAATTGTGGGTTTCAGATGCCACCAATGGAAAAGTGGCTTATTATACTTTGGTTGGGGGGAGATTGGACATTGCAGGGCAATATTACCACAGGTGCAGATGCTCACGCTATTGCATTTAATGCAGATGGCACAAATGCCTATGTTACCAATCAGGGAGCAGGCACTGTTTCAGTAATTGATGTTGCAACACATTCCGTTTCAAATACCATTATGGTTGGTTCCAAACCGAATGGCATAGCGATTAAACAGTAATGAAGCTATACATCAAAAATATGGTGTGTAGTCGCTGCAAAATGGTAGTGAAGTCTGAGTTGGAAAAACTCGGACTTCAACTACTCGCAGTTGATTTAGGCGAAGTAGAAGTAACACCCATTTCAGAAAGGCAAAAAAGTGAAATTGCAGAACACCTGAAAGGTTTTGGTTTTGAACTGATTGATGACAAGAAAAGCCGATTAATTGATAAAATTAAAACTTTAATAATTGAATTGGTGCATCAACAAAATGCCCAACTCAACACCAATCTTTCTGATTATTTATCAAAACAGTTAACACAAGATTATTCATCTCTTAGCAATTTGTTCTCGGAAGTAGAAGATACGACCATTGAGAAATACTTTATTAACCAAAAAATTGAAAAGGTGAAAGAATTGCTTCTGTATGATGAATTGACACTGAATGAAATTGCTTTTCAGATGAATTATAGCAGTGTGGCCTATTTAAGTAATCAGTTTAAAAAAGTGACTGGGTTTTCCCCTTCCTATTACAAACAATTGAAAGACAAAAAGCGAAAGCAGATCGAAGACTTTTAAATGTTACAATTCAAACCCAAAATACCACAACAACGATGAGCAAATAGCTTCGGAACTTTGTGCCGTAGTTTTTAACCTTTAAAATGTAAAATTATGGTACATACATATCAGGTAACAGGAATGACCTGTTCAAGTTGCGAAGCAAAAGTAAAATCATCTTTGTTGATGATAGAAAATGTATTAAACGTTGAAGTTTCAAAAGACGAAAATTCAGCCACAATCACAATGGATAAACACATTCCATTGGATAGGTTGCAAAGAGCCTTGCCTGAAAAGTATCAGATTTCTGCCCAACATCACAGCGAGTTGGCAGAACAAAGCAAAGGTTGGTTAGCCACCTACAAGCCCATTTTGTTGATATTTTTCTATATCACTTTGGTAACGCTATTGGTTCAGTTTTCCAACGATAGGTTTGATGCTATGCAGTGGATGCGACATTTTATGGCGGGGTTCTTTTTGGTGTTTTCGTTTTTCAAAATGCTCAATTTAAAAGGCTTTGCCGAAAGTTATGTAATGTATGATGTTGTTGCCAAACGTTTACCCGCTTGGGCTTATATCTATGCTTTCACAGAATTGGCTTTGGGCATTGCGTTTTTAATCAATTTCAATCCGCTTATTACTAATAGTGTAACATTTGTTGTAATGAGTATTAGCATTATTGGGGTATTGCAATCGGTATTGAACAAAAAGAAAATCCAATGTGCTTGTTTGGGTGCCGTGTTCAATCTGCCAATGAGTACCGTTACCATTATTGAAGATGCACTAATGATAGCAATGAGTGGATTGATGTTATTTTATCATCTCTAAACAATTTAAAAATAATCAAATATGAAAAATATAATATTTTTTCTTCTCGTGTTTGTGTCGCTACAAGGTTTTGCACAACACGAACACCACAATACTAAACCCGACAGCACCGCCACTAAACCAAAAAGCCCACGTACATCGGCTATGGCAATGGTAGGTAACAATCACGTGCATATTGATTATGGCTCGCCAAGCGTAAGGGGGCGAAATATTTGGAATGGCTTGGTAGCCTATGGTCAAGTGTGGGCAACAGGTGCACACAAAGCCACTTGGATAGAGTTTTCGGAAGACGTAATAATCAATTCAAAACTTATCCCAAAAGGAAAATATGGTTTCTTTACTATTCCCAACAAAAAGGAGTGGACAATCATCTTGAATAAAGATTGGGATATGCACTTGGCTGATGATTACAATGCTAAAAATGATGTTATTAGGCTAAAAGTAAAGCCAAAGAAAACGAAATCCATTACCGAAACACTCACTTATGAAGTAAAGGTATTTGATGATAAAAAAGGCAAAGTCAGTGTGTCTTGGGAATACCTGACAGTTTCATTTGATTTTGAAAATCAATAATCCTTAAACCTATGGAACAAAAAAAATATATTCCTGCATTGGGTTACGATTTTTTGACAGCCTACTACGATATGGCAATAAAAATCACTATGCCCGAAAAGAAGTTCAGAAGGCTTTTGGTGGAAGAAATTAACCCACAAGAAAATGAACATATTTTAGAATTTGGTTTTGGTACAGGACAAAACTTGCTTTTAGTACACAAGGAAAATCCAAAGACAAAATTGGAAGGATTAGATATAGACCCCAAAGTAAAAGCCATTGCCGAACATAAATTGGCAAAAAACAACATTGAAATTCCATTGCATTTATACAATGGCAGTGTTTTGCCCTTTGCAGATAACAGCTTTAATAAAGTTTACAGTTGTTTAGTATTTCATCAATTAGATGCTGAAACGAAACTGAATTGCCTTAAAGAATTGCATCGTGTTATGAAACCCAACGGAAAACTCATTATTGCCGATTGGGGTAAAGCACAAAACAAATTGATGCGATTAACTTTTGGTTTAGTTCAGTTGTTAGATGGCTTCAAAACAACCAATGATAATGTGAAAGGATTGATGCCCGATTTTATTTCAAAGGCAGATTTTGAAAATGTAGTCATTTCAAAGTCAATCAATACCGCTATTGGCACATTTTCCTATTTTAAAGCAATAAAAAATGAAATTTCTTAAATGTATAATCAAAAAAATATGTATATAAAATTGTTGCCAATTATTCTTATTCAATTGGCAACTACAACCATTTTCGCCCAAAAAGTGGTGCGATACGACCTTTACGTAAAAGATACTATCGTCAATTTTACAGGCAAACAAAAAAGAGCCATTGCCGTCAACGGACAAATTCCGATGCCAACTTTGACCTTTACCGAAGGTGATACGGCAGAAATCCACGTACACAACAGGCTTAAAGAAAGTACATCTTTGCATTGGCACGGTTTGTATTTACCCAATAAAGAAGATGGCGTACCATACTTAACACAAATGCCCATTGAGCCAAACACCAAACACATTTACCGCTTTCCTATTATTCAAAACGGCACGCATTGGTATCACAGCCACAGCGGTTTGCAGGAGCAAATAGGAATGTACGGTTCAATGGTGTTGCTCAAACGAGAAGACGACCCTAATTTCAGAAATGGGATTGATGATTTACCAACTGTTCCCATTATTTTAAGTGAATGGACAGACCTTAATCCCAACAATGTTCACCGTATGTTGCACAATGCCAATGATTGGTTTGCGATAAAGAAAAACACGGTTCAGAGTTACGGCGAAGCCCTAAAAGCAGGTCATTTAAAAACAAAACTGACCAACGAATGGAAACGAATGCTGGCAATGGATGTGAGTGATGTTTATTATGACAAATTCCTGATTAACGGCAAAAGCGAGTCAGTAGCCCACGGTTTTAACCGTGGCGACAAAGTACGATTGCGGATTTCAAATGGTGGTGCATCTTCCTATTTCTGGCTCACGTATGCAGGTGGAAAAATTACAGTAGTTGCCAATGATGGCAATGACGTGGAGCCTGTGCAAGTAGATAGACTGATTATTGGTGTTTCAGAAACCTATGATGTAATTGTTACCATTCCCACTGAAAATACGTCTTACGAATTTTTAGCAACACCCGAAGACCGTACTAAATCAGCATCAATTTACATAGGTTCAGGTATTAAGCAGTTGGTAAGTCCACTGCCCAAACTCAAATATTTTGAAGGGATGAAAATGATGAACGATATGATGAAAATGGACGGCACAATGAACGATATGGGTATGGATATGTCCTTGCAACAAATGGATATGAATACGGTAATGTACCCTGAAATAACAGGAGAAAATAAACCCAAAAAATCCGAACATTCAGACCATAGTAACCATACAATGCCAAGCAGTGACATTGTTACCTTAAACTACACAATGTTGAAATCACCCACTAAAACCACTTTAACAAAAGATGCACCTATCAGAGAATTAAGGTTTGAATTAACAGGCAATATGAACCGCTATGTGTGGAGTATGGATAACCGAGTGCTTGCTGAAACTGATAAAATTCTAATCAAAAAAGGAGAAATTGTAAGAATAACACTCTACAACAACTCGATGATGCGACACCCGATGCACTTGCACGGACACGATTTTAGGGTTATAAACGGGCAAGGCGATTATGCACCGCTTAAAAATGTTTTGGACATAATGCCTATGGAAACCAATGTGATTGAGTTTGAAGCCAATTTAGAAGGCGATTGGTTTTTTCATTGTCATATTCTCTACCATATGATGGCAGGGATGAACCGAGTTTTTAGTACAGAAAACCAAGCACCCAATCCATTGTTGCCTGACAAAAAATGGGCTTACAAAAAACTACAAAGAGAAAGCAACGAACTACATTTTATGTTTCAAAACGACTTTGCAACAAATGGAAATGATGGTATGACAATGTTGCAAAATACCCGATGGAGTTTTGGCACTGAATGGCGTTTGGGATATAGCGACAAACACGGATACGAAACAGAAACACACATAGGGCGATACATAGGCAGAAACCAATGGCTAATGCCCTTTATTGGCTTTGATTGGCGATACAGAAAGCACGAAACACCAGAAAAAAATCTTTTTGGGCAGACTAATACCAAAGACAATCGGACACAGTTTAGTTTAGGGGTTGCATATACTCTGCCAATGCTTATAATTTTACAAACAGAAGTCTATCACGATGGAAACGTAAGAGTACAATTAAGACGTGAAGACATTCCACTTTCAAAAAGGTTTAGAGCTGCATTTATGGTAAATACAGACAGAGAATATATGCTTGGACTGAATTATATCGCAAGTAAAAACTTAGGTTTCAGAACGCATTACGACAGTGATATGGGTTTTGGAGTAGGACTGACATTTAATTATTAAAACCAACCCACAAGCCATACACATTGCCAAGTCGCACGAGCCGATACGCAAACCAAAACTTGGCAAAGAGTATGGCTTCCCAACAGTAACAGAATTGACCGACTATATAACGGACAAAAAAGAACAACGAAGGCACAACATCGGTTTTGCGTAATGGCGGGTTCAGCGCAAAATTGTAATTTTGTGCATCTAATTAGCATTTTGGTAGGCTGACAGTGAAGTGCATCTAAGTCCGCCACTTCGCAAAGCCGAGAACCGTCAGACTGTCTAAAAACCTTCAAATAATTTTATTTTTTCTTTCAAATAATTGGGTAATATTTAATTTATTTCGTAATTTAGTGGCATGGAATATATTAAAGGAATACCAAGAGAACAAGCCGTTTTATTTACCGATTGCTTAGACAATATTATCGCTTCGGACAATGAAGTTCGGTTAATTGATATGTTTGTTGAAAGTATTGAGATGGAAAAATTTGGTTTTGCCAGCAAACTAAATGCTGAAGGTCGGCCAGCATACAACCCGAAAGATTTGCTCAAATTGTTTATTTACGGGTATTTAAACTGCATTCGTTCTTCGAGAGTGTTAGAAAAAGAGTGCAGGCGCAATACCGAGGTGATGTGGCTGTTGCAACAATTAGCACCCGACCACAATACCATAGCCAATTTCCGGAAAGATAATCAAAAAGCCATCCGGGAAGTATTTCGGCACACCGTGCGCATAGCAAAACAATTTCAATTAATAGGGGGCAAACTCATTGCCCGGCGACTCGACCAAACTTCGGGCTCAAAACAGCAAGAAAAACAATTTTAATGAAAAGAAAATAGCACAACATCTTGCCTATATTGACAAAAAGTTAGACGAGTACAACGCCGAACTTGCCGCCGCCGATGAAGAGAACAAACAAATTATACAAGCAGAAATAGACAAACAAACACAACGGCAACTAAACTACCAAGCCCTTCAACAACAACTTGAGGATACGGGCGAAAAACAAATTTCTACAACCGACCCCGACAGCCGCCAACTCATTACCCGCAACAATATTACCGAAGTAGGGTACAACGTTCAAACCACCGTAGATGATAAACACAAACTCATTATTGATTACAAACTTACCAATACCAACGACAGCAAAGCTATGGGCGAAATGCTGCAAAGCGCGCAAACAATATTGGGAACAACGGGCTTTACAGCACTTTACGACAAAGGATATCACACCGGAAGTGAAATAAAAACGGCAGTCGAAATGGGGGTAGAAATTATGACAGCCATACCCTCAGTTGCCGCTTGCGCACCTAATCCGGATTACAATTTTGACCGCTTTGACTACAACAATCTTACCGATACCTACAACTGTCCGCAGGGAGAAACACTCCGTACAAACGGCAATAACTACCTCAAAACCAAAGAGAACTCGACCTATTATGTTAAACATTATAAAACCACTAAATGTCAGCATTGTCCCGTCAAATTGTTATGCACCAAAAATGCAAAAGGCAGACTCATAGAGCGGAGCGAGTACCAACAATATGTAGATATTAACAAAAAAAACATAGAAAAAAATAAAAACTTGTATAAGCTTCGGCAGCAAATAGTAGAACACCCCTACGGCACAATTAAACGGCAATGGGGTTACTCCTACATCATCACCAAGCGGGGCATTGAGCGCGCCGCCGCCGATGTGGGGCTTATAATGACTGCCTATAATTTGCGCCGATTATTCAATATTTTGCCTCGTGAGCTGTTCAAAACGTGGTTAAAAACCCTGTTTTTTGTTTTTCGTCTTTTATAGCTCGTTTTAAGGAGATATGCGCCCCTCTCTCTCCTCAAAATATATTTCATCCAAGATTTATTAACGCAAAAAAACAAGCCCTCAAATCGCCTCTATTTAAAACTTATAATGTAAATTTGCCGAAACTTATGAGTTTTTAGACGGACTGCCGTTGTAGGCAATTCTATGACGACACAACCGAGCGACAGTAACTCGACAAAAAACGAACAGACAAACAATAAAAAACGTAAATTTGAGCAATAGAAAATTATGGCATACGAATCAGTAGATAAACTGCAAAAAGTGTTAGCAGAAGAAGTTTTTAACCACACCAAAGACCCTAAAAAGGCTTCAGGCAGGGCATTAGGGACTCTTGTAGAAATCATTACCTATTATCTTTTAAAGACTTGGGGACTAAATAATCAAATCTCAATTGAGCGTGGACTTGCTGAATATGGTAATCCTGACATAACCCACAATGTTGAATACTCTTTACATCCTATTGTTCGGAGTTCCTTCGTTACAGTTGACAAGTCCGATAAATCAATTACGTCAAATGTAATTTTAAAAGCACTCACAGCAAGCGGTTTTGATTTGACGGGCTTTGAGCGAAAAAACAATCAACTATTAAGCAATAACGTACTTCGGAACGCTTGCACAATCGCAACGTCTGACAATTCATTTCTTCTTTGTAGCATCAAATCAGACCTTGGAGAACAACTTGAATTGCACATCTACGAGCAAAACAAGAAGCCTTACGCTATGTTTGAGTGTAAGCGGGTTGGCGTTGAAGAAGGAATGACAAAAGGTCCGCAGACGATTGAAAAAGCAAAACAAGGTGCTTATGTAGCAAGGACAGCATCATCTTTGCAAAAAATCCGTTCTGAAAGTGGAGAAATGCAAGGCATCATCTACAAAAGTGACGGTTCTTATATCATTAAGCCGTATGTTAATCTGATGGAAGAAGTAATTTTTTCATCTGACAAAGAGCTATTGAGAAAATTCATTTTGACAATCGGAGTTGTAAGTAATCACGGAAATTGGATTAAAAAGACCGCAAACGGAGATTTAAGTTTTAGTGAAGAGAACTTTCAAAAAGAACTCATGGTTTTAGCTCAATCTTACGATTGGCTACTTTTCTTGACAGATAAAGGGCTTTCCGATTTCATTGACAAACTTTTACTTCATCCAATTCCAGAACTTCAATTTTTAAGAGATACATTCCTATCAAGTTATACCGAAGGCAAAAAGAAAAATCAGTTTACCAAAGTTCAAATGAACATTGAAGCTGATAGAATATTGCTGAAATATTTTAGCGATAACCTTGCAACAGTTGAAAGTTGGTTCAACGTAATCTCACCAAGTCAAAAAAGTCTTTCAATACTGAAAGACGAATTGGAAGAACTGAAAAATAAGAATTGGCAAAACATACTATTATGAGTGCAGGAAGAAATATAAATACACTAAGTCAAAGTTGGGGAACGCCCCATAAATACGTTAATGCTGTCAAAGAAGTATTTGGCGGACACATTGACTTAGACCCATGTTCAAACGAATATTCAGTTGTAAATGCTCAAACAGAGTATCGTTTACCTAAGCAAGACGGATTAAAAGAAAGTTGGAATTTTCCGACCATATACGTTAATCCACCTTATGGAATTGACAAAGAACGTGGGACAACAATAAAAAATTGGCTTGCAAAATGTGCTCATGCAAACGAAGAATACAACTCAGAAGTTTTGGCACTTGTTCCAATTGCAGCTAACACAGCCCATTGGAAAAAGTATGTTTTTACAAAAGCTAAGTCTATATGTTTTTTATACGACACAAGACTACGTTTTTTAGAGAACGGACAAGACACAGGTAAAGGAGCACCAATGGCTTGTGCTATGATTTATTGGGGTAACAATCAAAGTAAATTTTACGAAGTTTTTATTGAGCATGGAGCAGTTGTGGACATATCAAATCTAATTGGAGAAAGAATAGGTGCAGACAGAAAAAAATATGAACTATTCCACTGACGACAGAAAAAAAGAACTGCCTACAACAGCGGTTTGGCGTAATGGCGGGTTCAGTGCTTCGTATGACAGTTTTGTGGTAGGTTCAAGTGCAGTTCTTCGATTGAACTTTTGTGCTAAAAATCCGCCACTACGCCAAGCCGCAAAACGTTAGCGGGCATTGTAAAGACCGACCAGTCCGAACAAATAAACTTTTGACAATGGAGAATAACGATAATAAATCAATTTCAACAAGCGGACAAGGAGCAACACCTTTCGCTCAGACATACTTTCACGGAACAAAGGCAGACCTAAAAGTTGGCGACTTAATTGAAGTTGGTTTCAACTCTAACTACGGACAACAGAAAAATGTCAAATACATCTTCTTGACAGGGACATTAGACGCTGCAATTTGGGGAGCTGAACTTGCATTTGGTGACGGACGAGAAAGAATTTATTTAGTAGAACCAACAGGAGAAATTGAAAATGACCCGGACTTGACCGACAAGAAATTTCCCGGAAATCCAACACAATCGTACCGTTCAACTAAGCCATTCAGAGTTATTGGAGAAGTAACCGTTTGGCAAGGACACCCAGCCGAACAAGTAAAGACAATGAAAGAACACCTTAAAAAGCTAAAAGAACAAGGCATTAATTCACTCAATGACGAATAGAAAAGATTAATAGTATTCTGCAAATGAAAAGTAACAAAGAAATAGTTTCGGACTTTATCAATGCAACAAATCAAAAAGATTGGGATAAGGTTCTGACTTTAGTTGATAATGATTTCGTAAGACATAGTTCATCTGAACCAAAGGAGATAAAAACAAATATTGAGTTAGTTAAATTTCATCAGGCAGAGTTAGAAACATTCCCCGATTTACAAGAAACAATAATTTTTGCAATTGAAGAAGGCGACTTTGTTGCTGCCAGAATAAATTTTTCGGGAACACAATTAGGACAACTCATAAACTTTCCACCAACTGGTAAAAAACTAACAGCAGACTTCAATTGCTTCTTTCGTGTGACAGAAGGAAAAATTAAAGAAAGTTGGGTTGAGTATGACAACTTAAATGGACTAATTCAACTTGGACACTACAAGATAAATTGAAGAGAATGACGAGAAAAAAGAACAACGACCCGCTAACAGCGGTCATTGTAAAGGACACCGACAAGGAAAAGTAAAACGAAAAATGAAGATTGAAACTCACAATATAAACGACATAAAAATAGCCGAAATAACTTCGGACGAGACAATCATTACCACATCTCAAGATGGGTTGGACTTATTAGGAAACTTATACTATCAAGGCTTTGACAGAATTGTTCTAAATGAAAAAAATATTACACCAAACTTTTTTGACCTTAAAACCGGAATTGCAGGAGAAATTCTTCAAAAATTCTCGACATATCGAGTTCGCTTGGCTATAGTTGGCGACTTCTCTAAATACACAAGCAAAAGTTTAACTGACTTCATATATGAAAGCAACAAAGGCAGACATATCAACTTTATTAATTCAACAACAGAAGCATTAAAAATACTTTCAGCCTAATGAATTTGAACAGCATAAAGATGACTTCAAATATTCTCGTCCAAATGGTTGAAATACCGAAAGGAAGGATTGAATTACGTGATGACAGAACAAAAGAAAAATGGACTGTAGAAATTGAATCCTTTTTGCTTTTCAAGTTCCCTGTGACACAAGACTTTTATTTTGAAATAACAAATGAAAATCCAAGTACTTTCAAAGGAGATTTACGTCCTGTCGAAACTGTTACTTTTAAAGACGCAGTGATTTTTTGTAATAAAATTTCGGTTCAAAACGGCTTGACACCCTGCTATCTAATTCAAGATGAAAGCGAAGAGATTTTCTTTGAAAAAGCAGCGAACGGTTATCGCTTGCCCACAGAAGCAGAGTGGGAATATGCTTGTAAAGCAGGCTCGACAGACATAAGATATGGACAACTAAGTGATATTGCTTGGTATAAGGACAACTCGGATAATAAAACTCATAATGTTGGACAAAAGACACCAAACGCTTGGGGACTTTATGATATGTTGGGTAATGTTTGGGAATGGTGCTCAGACCTATACGACACAGAAGTTTATGGTTCTTACCGTATTTTTCGTGGTGGCGGATTTTGTGACGTAGAAAGAAGCGTAATGGCAACGACACGCAGAAGAAGTCACCCATTAAAATTTAAAATTGAGGACCTTGGATTTAGAATTGCGAAAAACAAATAAACAAGAACAACGACCCGCTAACAGCGGTTTTGCAAAAAAGCGGGTGAAGTGATCATTGAACATTCTACCTCGCATCAACTTTTGTGCTATGTTGAAAGTTTTGAGCTCCGAAATCCGCTTCTTCGCAAAGCCGCAAAACGTTATATAAAATTATCAGAAAAATTTATAGGAAAACACGGTGAAAATTTGCAATTTTGTAGGTCGCTTGAAAACTTAGTAGTTTTCCGGAACTATTAACTCGGCCAGCACGGTTAGTCGTTTGCCGACTGTTGTGCTAAAGTATCTGGAAAGTATAAACTTGCAGGCAGATAAAATAACATTTATATAACAATGGCTTTACGATTAGGCGGGCGGAAGTGTTATTTCAAGGGAAGAATTTTCTAATAAAACTTAAAAATGTATTGTAAATTTGTCCTTCGTAGGCCGCCCAACGCAAAGCCTTTTCCGTTGGCGGTAAGCGTAATGACACATAAACACAGACTTTAAACATAATTAATATGGACATATATCAAAAAGCTGAAGAGCAAATTGTTGAGAAACAAAAAATTGTAGACTTTGACATAAAAGAGTTTACAATCGAACTACTTATAAACAAGTATCTCACAGGAATTGAATCCGATGACAATGATATTTTCATTCCGACATATCAAAGGAATTTTGTTTGGGATATAGACCGACAATCTAAATTTATAGAATCAGTTCTATTGGGTTTACCTATACCCTATATCTTTTCTGCTGACACAGAAGGACGACTTGAAATAGTTGATGGTTCGCAGAGATTGAGAACATTAGTTGCATTTTTTTCTAACAACTTAATCCTAAAAAACCTAGAAATACTAACAAGTCTTAATGGTTTCAGGTATGGTGATTTAATAAAATCTAGACAAAGAAAATTTTTAAATTCCACCATAAGAATGATTGCTTTATCAGATAAAAGTGATGAAGATGTGAGGTTCATGATGTTTGAAAGAATAAACACCGGTAGTGCTATTCTTAAAGACATGGAAAAGAGAAAGGGTATTTTTGGTGGTAAGTTTATGGATTTCGTTTACAATGATTGTTCGAAACACCCACTGTTTATTCGAAACACAAAATTCACAGAAAGATTAGAGAAACGTGGAGAACCACAGGAATTAATAATCAGATTTTTTGCATACTCTGACAACTATAAATTAGTTAAAACTGGTGTGAATGATTTTTTAAACGAATTTGTCGACTCAAAAAACAAATCTTTCGACAAGGTTAGGTACAACCAAGAGTTTGACAATATGCTAAAGTTTGTAGACAAGTATTTTCCTGATGGTTTTATAAAATCTAAAAATTCAAACAAAACACCTAGAGTTAGATTTGATGCAATTTCTGTTGGTGTAAATCTAGCTTTGAGAGAAAACCCTAAATTAAAACCAACAGATTTAAGCTGGTTAAATAGTAAAACATTTAATGACCTTATTACTAAGGGTGGGCAAAATGCACCAACAGCAATTAAAGATAGAATTGAATACGTATATAACAAGCTAATAAACGGATAATGGTTACAGTTTTGGCTGACTTTGAAAAGAGAGTCACAGAAATTGAATTATTTTTTAAGCACCTAGAAAATCTAGAAGTGGACGGAGCCTTGTTGTATTTTCCCAATAGAGCGAGACGTAAAACACAGCCGCATAACAATGAATTAATTAAAGTATTCAAGGCAAATGTTTTTTTGTTACTATACAACCTAGCCGAATCTTCAATTAAACAATCTTTAACTGAAGTTTATGACACAATTACCTCTGAGAATCTCACATATCAAGACGTAATTGATGAAATAAAGAAAATCTGGATTGCTCAAAAACACGACAATTTTCGAAACAAGGGGACAGAGAATATTTTTATTGCTATAAATCAATTAGCAAATGAAATAATTGACATAAAATTTGATTCAACAAAAGTCATATCAGGAAACATAGACGGCAGAAAAATTAAAGAGTTCTCAACTAAGCATGGCTTTTCTGACAGGACTCATAAAAACGCAAATAATGGAAATAAGCTTCACCAAGTTAAGACCCAAAGGAATAACTTAGCTCATGGAAATATTTCATTCGCTGAGTGTGGGCGAAACTATGGCATTGGACAATTAAGGGACACCAAAAAAGAAGTAATTCTTTATTTAAGGAACATACTTAGAAATATAAAGAAATATTTGGATGAAAGACAATATGCAATATAAACGCCTAACCGCCAACACACGTTTGGCGTCATGCGGGGTGAAGTGGTTAAATTCAAGTTCAGTTTTTCAATTGGGCTTTAGTGCTGGGTTGACAGTTTTGTGCTCCGAAATCCCGCACGAACGCCAAGCGCAAAAACGTTGGCGGTAATTCTAAAATGACAGTGCTTCATTGAAAGGACTGCAAAACGGACGACAATTTTAATTACATTTGAGAGATGAATTTAAAGGATAAAAACAAGTATAAATCGGACTTCAAAAAGGAGCTTGACAAGTTTGCGGATAAGCTCGAAAAATACGTTTCCACCGACAATGGTGACTGGACTGTAAAGGGTTTTATTGACGTTTACAAAAACATCTATACGATTTCTTCTGACACCAAAATCGTTTCAAAAATTCTTGAAATACACATCTTTCCGCAAATCTTGCAGTTTGCAGACAGCATCGGTTACAAAATCATTCTTGCCGAAAAACAAAATTGGTATCCTGACTTGACTTTCGTTAAAAAGGACAATGAAGAAGTAAAATTTGCACTTGACATAAAAACCACTTTCAGACGAAACGATAAAACGGCAGGTTTTACGCTTGGCAGTCACGGTGGATATTTCAAAGAAAGAGATAAGGACAAGAATATTCAGTTTCCCTATAATCAATACACGGGACATTATTGCTTGGGCGTTATTTACACCCGGACAGATGTTTTAGACGACCTTGCCGAAACAGAGATTTATCAAGTTCAGGAACTTCAAGAAGAGTATGAAACGCCAAACAAAAAGGTTGGTGAGCGTTCGGTTACGACAGTTAAGAACTTAAAATCCATTACTTCGGTAATCAAGGACTTTGACTTTTTCGCAGCAGAGAAATGGAAAATTGCAAGCGACAAACAAGGTTCGGGCAATACAGCAAATATTGGTTCAATCTTCGACATTGAAGACCTGAAAAATGAAAATGGAATTTTTAGCAAGTTAGGTGAAGAATGGTTTGACGAATACTGGATAAATCACGGTTCGGCTACAATGGTAAAGGATGGAAAGCCGACCAAAATTACCACCCTTAAAGATTTCTTGGAGTTCAAAGGCAGAACAGACCTTTGGGATAAAATCGTTTCTAAAACTTCTAACAAGAAAACGAAATGAGAGTAATCGTTCCACCAATAAAAAGTCAGGGCATAAAAACCAAGTTAGTTCCTTGGATAATGGAACTTGCTCCAAAAGTTTCGGGCAAGTGGATTGAGCCGTTTCTTGGAACTGGTGTTGTTGCTTTTAATTCGGGTTACAAAAAAGCTATTCTCAATGATACTAATCCGCACATAATCAATTTTTACAAGGGCATTCAGGACAAGACTATTACTGCACCTTTAATGAAACAATATCTAGAAAGAGAAGGCGAGTTATTGAGCAAAGCCGAGAATAACGGCTATGAACATTACTTGAAAGTTCGGACACGTTTTAATAGTGGAGAGTTTTCTCCCTATGATTTTATTTTTCTTTCAAGAGCAGGATTCAACGGAATGATGCGATTTGGTAGCAAGGGTAATTGGAACATTCCATTTTGCAAAAAACCAGACCGTTTTGCACAAGCATACATTACTAAAATAACAAATCAGGTTTCGACAGTTTCGCAAATCATACAACCAGAACCAAAGTGGACTTTTCACAACAAATCGTTTGCAGAAATTATTCCGCTTGCGACAGAGAACGATATTATCTATTGCGACCCACCATACTATGGCAGACACGTTGACTACTATAATGGCTGGACAGAGCAAGACGAAGAACTTTTATTCAATTTGCTTTCAGAGACAAAAGCAAAGTTTATTCTTTCAACTTGGCATCATAACGACTGGAGAGAAAACGAAATGATAAATAAATTTTGGGGCAAGTTCAACATTGTAACCAAAGACCATTTTTATCATAATGGCGGCAACATTGAAAATAGGCGGACAGTAGTTGAAGCATTGGTTTGCAACTTCGATACGGACAACTTTGAAACACATAATCACGGATTGAAAGTGCAAACACGACCCGAACAATTAGCAATACATTGGAACGAATAAGAAGAAGAACTACCGCCAACACGGGTAACCGTTGCACAACCCTCCCTTTACAAAGCGGGTTTTTGGGCTAAAATGCCCGCCGTAGCTACATTTGCCGCGTTTTAGGCAAGTCTTAATTTCGGGACAAATAAATGGAAGTTCCTTTTTTTGAATGCCTTAAAATGAACCTAATTAAGCCCAATAAAGTGAATTTTGAAGAAACCAATACCTGCTGCCCAATTTGGCAGGTACTGGGCATTTGAGCGTACATTTTGGGCATTTTCCGGATAAATTTTAACAGTTTCTTCAAATTATAGCTCAAAGCCGCCATTAAAACGTGTTTATTGGCTTGGGCTATTCCTCGTGCATTCACTCGTTTCATGTTGTGATGATTGATAAGCGTTCCCAGCACCGGCTCAACGGTTGAGCTTCGGCGTTTGGTTAAAAATCGGGTGTAGTTTTTGTCTTTGTTGAGTTTGCGGTGCATCTTGTCGTACAGGGGTTTGTGAATGCTGTCGTCTAATTTTTTGAATTTGCTTACCGCACCGCAACACAAGGCTCTGAGGGGGCATTTGCCACAATCGCTTTCGCTGCTGCGATAAACGTTTTTGGTGTAGCCTTTGCTGTCGGTTTTTGTGCCTTTGAAGGTCAAAATAGCCTTGTTGCCGCCCTTTTTTACACATCGGTAGCGGTTGAGTTTTTTGTTGAAAACAAAGCCCTCGCGTTGGGGTTTGTACTGCCCAAAATTTGGAATGTATGCGTTGATATGATGCGCCTCGCAATACTGCAAACTCTCGCCACTGCTGTAACCCGCATCGGCCAAAACCTCTTCCATTTCCAAGCCGTTTTCTTTGAAATTTGCGATGGTTTGGTTCATGATTTCGCCAAAAATGGCACTGTCTTTGCTGCCCGATGTGCTGGCGCAAGCTCCCGTTATGACATGGTGCGCATCGTCAACGGCCAACTGCCCCGAATAGTTTAGCTGGCGGGCTTTTCCGGGCTTTACGCTTATTTTAGCATCCGGATCGGTAGGCGAATAATGCGTGTGATTGCTTAAAAATTTAGGCCGAATTTCATGGCCATCTTCATCTAAACGTCCGGATTTATTGTTGCCGGCGGGCATATCTTTGTAGGCCTCTTCTTTCCATTTGTGGTGCCGCTTTACCAATTTTTGCGCTCGGTAGTTACTTTAAATTCGCTGTTTTCTTCTAATTCCGACACAAAGGCCGAGGCATCTTCTAAAACCTCTTTTTCGACCAAACTATCCATGCTGGCATTGGCTTTGATGAAGGCGCTATCGACCGCCTGGCGTTTGCCGCGCACCATTCCGGATTTTACGCAAAGCGACAGAATTTTTCTGAATAAACCCAAAAATACTTCCTCGCCAAACAGTTGCCGTGTGCGGCTAATGGTCGAGTGCCAAGGCAGCGATTCGTTGAGGTCGTAGCCCAAAAACAGGCGACCCTCAAGGCAGTTGTTGCAGTAGGCAAGCAAAGCGCGGTCGCTGTTGATATTGTTGAGGTAGCCCACCAACAAAATTTTGAAAAACACCACGGGTCTATACTTTGCTGCCCTTCGGAGCCGTAATACTGCTTGGTAGCTGGGTACAGAAAATCGAGATTGAGGTGGTTGTTTATTCGGCGGTAAAAATTATCTTCCGGAACTAATTGGTCTAAACTTAGTTGGTAAAATAGTTGCGGGGTCAGTTGTTTTCGTCCTTGCATAATGCAGGCAAATATACTACAAATTATTGAATTTTCCTATTCTTTTTAAAAATATTTCACCAAATTTTTTTTGTATATTAATTTTTCACTACCTTTGAGTTGTGCAACAGGCACATCGGTTTGGCAATAGTGGGGTTGACAGTTGTAAACTCAACATTTGTAATTCTATTGGGCATTAATGCAAATGTTGGTCTGACGTTTTTCAAATGCCCCACCATCGCCAATACGTAATCCGTTGTATGTCATTTTAATGAACTACAACTCATAGTAAACATTAAAAACAATTTAAAAATATAAAACATGGAAAAGAAACATCAGGTTCACAACCTAATAATTTTGGATGAAAGTGGTTCTATGGAATCTATAAAAACCGCAATTATTCAAGGTTTTAATGAATTAGTGCAAACAATTCAAGGCATTGAAAAGCAATTTCCTGAACAAGAACACTTTATTTCATTTGTATCATTCAACGGCTTAGGGCAAAAATTGCTTCACTTTATTGACCCAGCAAGCAAACTTAAACAAATTGACGACAAAACCTATAAACCTAATGCTTCTACCCCTTTATTTGATGCAATGGGTTTTAGTATAAACAAACTGAAACAATCCTTACAAGGGCAAACTGACTTTAATGTTCTTGTCACAATTTTGACAGACGGAGAAGAAAATGCTTCAAAAGAATTTTCAGGCAATGACATCAAAAAACTCGTTGAAGAGTTAAAACAAAATCGTTGGACATTTACCTACATTGGTACAGACCACGATGTTGAAAAAATTGCCATTTCACTTTCAATCAACAATACTATGCTTTTTGAAAAGAATGAAGCTGGCATTAGAAAAATGTTCATGAAAGAACAAAACTCAAGAGCAAATTATAGCAGAAAGATTCGCTCTAACGAAGATACATCATCAAACTATTTTGAAGATACGGAAGATGATGATAAAAAGAAATAAACTATTCCGGTGGTGAAAAAAAAGAAATAATTGGACAAAAGTACCTAACTTGTCGGCTATGACAAAGCAAGAAGCAAAAAGGTTACGCGCCGAGAATGTGCAACCTCGTCAGGAGGTAGTTTCGTTGACGGCAAAGGTAAAACTATTGCTTGAACAGTTATCAAAACCTGTAATCAAATTTTAAAAATAATTTTAGCCAGCCCACAAATGGCACATTTGGTTTTGCCCTACACACAAGCCAACGCTTCGCAAAACCAAAAGAGCCGTTTTTTGCCAACGCACAAATGACGGTCATTTGAAATATAGTAGATTTTTAGAAGTCGTTAATAACTATGGCAATAAAAGCAGGTCATCTAGCTTATATCTAAAACGAAAATTATCTTATTTTGTAAGTGGTAAAATGGGGCTAACCCAAACAGAAAATAATGAATGAACTATTGACAATAAAATATACATTTTCAGGACACTATTCCTTTCATTGCCGACAACTTTGGCTCAAAAAAGGATTTGACTTTGTTCAGGAAGGGCAGTCATTCAACAGCGAAGATGCTGTTGTAAAACTTGGCGTTGGTAAAAATATGGTTTCGGCAATCCGTTATTGGATGAAAGCATTTAACATCATTGACAATAAAGACAAAACAACGGAATTTGGCACAAAACTTTTTGACACAGAAAACGGCTACGACCCGTTTTTGGAAGACGACGCGAGTTTGTGGCTGCTGCACTACCAACTTGTAAAAACAGGCTTGGCTTCAACATACAGCATCATTTTCAACGAGTTTAGAAAGGAAAAGATTTTCTTCAATAAGGAAGTTTTTGTAAACTATTTAAAGCGTAAACGCGAAGCAGAACCTTCACTTCAATTCAATGACAACACAGTTGCAGACGACTTTGACGTGTTTGTAAAAATGTACCAAAGTAGTGAATCTGCAAAAGATATTGAAGACAGTTTTTCGGGTATTCTTTCCGAAATAGATTTGCTTAAAACAATCGGCAAAGGCAAAGACACGCAGTATCAGATTGAAAACAGCGACAGAGATAATTTGGAAGATGCTGTTTTGCTTTTTTCCATTTTGGACAATCCAAACTACGGACAATCAATTAGCTTAAATTCGTTGGAATACGATTATAACAGTCCGTGTTCAATTTTTGCATTGAACCGCTCAGGCTTAACAAACAAAATTTCTGAAATCGTTAATAACAACAAAAGTATCACATTTACCGACCATGCAGGAATTAAAGAGCTGCAATTTAAAGGTAGCAAACCAAACGTATACTCAATTTTAGATTCATACTATGGCAACTAATTTCACAACGTCGGTCAATATCCTTCGTGATACGGAAAGGGATTTTCACTATATCCCGACACCAAATGCCAAACAGACAGTAGGTCAAATTGTGAACGACTTCAAAAAAGGGATTCGTTCATTCAACATAATTGGAACTTATGGCACAGGGAAATCTTCGTTCCTTTTGGCTCTTGAACAAAGTGTAAAAGGTAAGGAATGTTACTTTGAAACAAACTTTCTTACAAATCCCAAAGTTGATTTTGTGAAAATTGTTGGTTCTTATACTTCAATCGTAGAACAGTTCGCAGACACATTTGAAGTAACAACAAACAAAAACAAACACGAAAATATTTTATCCGAAATTTTCAACCGCTACCATTCGGTTAGCAAAAACAACGGCATTTTGTTTTTGTTGTTAGATGAGTTCGGGAAATTTTTGGAATACGCAAGCAAACACAATCCCGAAAACGAATTGTATTTCATTCAGCAATTAGCGGAATTTTGCAACAATCCGAAATACAACATTGTTTTGATTTCTACGGTTCACCAAAGTTTTGAATCGTATGCCTACGCATTAACAAGCACACAAAAACAAGAGTGGACAAAGGTTAAAGGACGTTTCCGTGAAATTACATTCAACAACCTGTTGAACAACTTTTGTATTTGGCTTCGGAACATATTGCTATAAATGTTGAAGGCAAAGCACCAAAAGAACAAATTGATAAATGTTTGAAATTGTCTGCAGCTTCAAAAGCGTTCAATTTCAACAAAGATTTCTTGAACGAAATTTCTACGAAACTTTTTCCGCTTGATATTCTTTCAGCAAACATTCTTACGCTTTCGTTGCAACGCTATGGACAAAACGAACGTTCTTTGTTTTCATTTCTTGAATCAACCGATCATACAGGGCTAACGAAATTCAATAAACGAGAGAATCCGTTTTACAATTTGAGTTGTGTTTATGATTATCTCAATTTCAATTTTTATTCGTTTCTCACTTCAAAATACAATCCCGATTTTTCGGCTTGGAGTTCAATCCGTTCTTCGTTGGAAGAAGTTGAACGTGCATTTGACGAAAGAATAAACGATTACTCTAAAGCAATCAAAACAATTGGTTTGCTGAATATTTTTTTGGCAAGCGGAGCTATTTTAGATGAAAATTTTTTGAGCAGTTACCTTGAAACTGCTTGTGGCGTTGCTAATGCAAGAACAATCATCAAAAATCTTGAAAGTAAAAAAATAATTCATTTCCGTGCCCACAGCAAACGCTATATTCTTTTTGAAGGAACAGATTTAGACATTCAAACTGCCTTAATTGAAGCAGGAAATAAAATTTCGGAAGTAAACGATGTCACGGCTTTACTGAATAAGTATTTCCAATTCTCACCTGTCTTTGCAAAACTGTATTCTTACGAAACAGGAACACAACGTTTCTTTGAGTTTAAAATTTCTGAATATCCAATTCTCAAAGACATTCCAGCAGGAGAAATTGACGGCTTCATCAATCTTATATTCAATAGCAAAATTAAAATTGCTGAAATTCAAGAAACATCAAGAACTCAAAAAGAAGCAATTATTTATTGCTTTTTCAAAAACTCAACCGAGATAAAAAACTTATTGTTTGAGATTGAAAAAATCCAACAAGTAATTGAGGAGAACAAAGACGATAAAGTTGCAAAACGAGAACTAGAAAACATTTCAGACTCTCAAAAACGCTTACTAAATCACTATATCACAGACAGCATTTATTCAGGAAGTAAAGACGTGAAATGGTACTTCAAAGGCGAAGAAAAGAAAATTGAAGACAAAAAAGATTTTCAAAAATTGCTTTCGCAAGTTTGCAGTCTTGTTTACAAAGCAACGCCTGTTTTCAAAAACGAATTAGTAAACAAACACAAAATTTCGCCTTCAATTCACACCGCTAAACGTAACTACTTTAAAGCACTTGCGAATAATTGGGATAAAGAAAACTTAGGTTTTGAAGATGCGAAATTTCCGCCTGAAAAAACAATTTTCTTATCGCTTCTGAAAGAAAACGGTATTTCGCCAATTCGTGAAAATTCGTTTTCTGTTCCAACCATTGACAAAAAATCAAGTTTCAATGAACTTTGGAAGGCATCAGAAAAATTCATTGAAAGTGCGAAATCTGAACAAAGAAGCATTGACGAGTTTGTTTCTGTTTTGAGCAAACGACCATTGAAACTAAAACAAGGGTTTATTGATTTTTGGATTTCTACTTTTCTGTTTTTGCGTAGAGATGATTTCGCAATGTTCAACAATGACGGCTATTTACCAAGTCTGACGGACGACAACCTTGAATTGATTGCGAAAAATCCCGAAGATTATTCAATCAAAACTTTTGACATTGAAGGAGTGAAGTTGGACATCTTCAACAGCTATCGTACTTTCTTAAATATTTCAACCGAATCAAAGTTTGACAACAATTCATTCATTGAAACGATAAAACCATTCATTGTTTTTTACAAGCAGTTGCCTGAATATTCTAAGCAAACGAAACGTCTTTCGACTTCGGCTTTAAAAATTCGTACTGCTATAGCAAAGAGCATAAACCCAGAAGACACTTTCTTTGATTCATTTCCAAATGCGTTAGGGATTTCGCTTAGTGACTTGCAAAAAGACAAATCAAAACTACAAGCCTTTACAACAAACTTGCAAAATGCAGTTCGCGAGTTGCGTACTTCTTACTACGAACTTATCAAACGCTTCGAAGAGTTTATCTGCAACGAATATGTTGGACAAACAGTCGAATTTGAAGATTATAAAGAACATTTGCGTGAGCGTTTTTCTATGTTAAAAAAACATTTGCTTTTGGCAAATCAAAAAACGTTTTTACAACGAATTGATTCGAGCTTAGATGATAAAAAGGCTTGGTTAAATTCTATTGCACAAGCCGTAGTCGGCAAAACGCTTGAAAATTTCAGTGATGAAGATGAAATCTTGTTGTACGAAAAATTCAAAGCGTTGATATTAGAATTGGATAGCCTGACAAACATTTCTAAAGTCAATATAGATGAAATAAACGAAGAAGTAATAGGAGTAAAAATTGACACTTTTTTTAGTGCAATCAATCCGAAAGTTGTGCGTTTTCCGAAAAGCAAATCGGTAGAAGTTGAACAATTAAAATCAACTTTGAAGAACAAATTGGGAAGCGATAAAACATTAAACATAGCAGCAGTGTTGAATCTTTTAAAAGAATTATTGCAATGAGTAAAATAAGACATGTTTTAGGCATTTCAGGCGGCAAAGATAGTGCTGCTTTAGCTATTTATATCAAAACCAGATACCCGTCATTGGATTTGGAATTTTATTCTTGTGATACAGGTAAAGAGTTAGACGAAACCTATCAGCTTATCCAAAATCTTGAAGTTTATCTTGGTATAAAAATAAATCTTTTGAGAGCAGCAGAAAATAGTTCGGAAGTTCCGTTTGATCATTTTTTAAAAATGTACGGAGGTTATTTGCCGTCCTCTAGTGTTCGGTGGTGTACAAAAAAATTAAAACTTGAACCATTTGAAAAATATGTGGGAACAGATGATGTTGTATCCTATGTAGGTATTCGTGGAGACGAAGACCGTGAAGGATATATTTCAACGAAGAAAAACATTCAGTCAATTTTTCCTTTCAGAAAAAATATTTGGAGCGAAGATGTCATTACAAAAGTTTTATCTAATCAAAATATTGATCAAGTAATTTTATTTTCAAAAGATATTGATTTTGGAAAACATCAAGACAAAGTCGCTCAAATTGTATCAAAAAAAATCAACACCGCCTTTACCCAAGCCCAAAAACTGTGCGCTTTACTTGATACAGACGTAAAAGGCTTTAATCACTTAGAGCCTGTCTAAATTTTATTTTCTAATTCTATTAAGCATCAATTTTATCATGGCAAGTTGGATCATTGTCTGGCTCGTTTCGGTTTGGAACTCAAAGTCTTTACTCAATCTTCGATAGCTTTCGAGCCATGCAAAAGTTCTTTCAACAATCCATCTTTTTGGCAATACTTCGAATTTCGAGGCTGTATTCGATCTACTTACAACCTCAACCACCCACCCAAACGTTTTGCGGGTATTTTCAATTAACTCGCCTCTATACCCGCCATCAGCTACTATCTTTACCAATCTGCAAAACCTGCCTCTGAGGTCAGCTATAACCATTGGGGCTGATTTACTGTCATGCTCATTTGCCGCATGAACCACAACCGCTAAAAGTAGTCCCATTGTATCTACAATAATATGCCGCTTTCTGCCTTTAACTTTTTACCCCCGTCAATCCCTCTGCACAAGCCTCCGACGCTTGTTGTCTTTACGCTCTGGCTATCAATTATACCAACACTTGGCGATGAAGCCCTGCCTGCTTGCTTTCGAGTCTTATCCCTGAGTATTTCATGGATGAGTTCTATCGTCCCATCCTTCTTCCACTTGGTAAAATAGTAGTAAACAAGCTTCCATGACGGAAAATGGAACGGCAGCATGCGCCATTGACAGCCAGTTTTAAGCAAATAGAACAGCGCATTAAAAATTTCTCTTAAACTGTGTTTTCGTTTCCGTTTGTCGTCTAAAATGCCTAATATTGCACTCCATTGACTATCGGTGAGACTGCTTGGGTAGGTTTTCATTTTACTTTATGTGTTTGATTTTCATAAAGCTATGAATTATTATTTAAACGTCAAACTGATAGTCTTTTATTCACATCTCTTTTAATAACTTTTTTCCTATCAATTTTTAGGACTGGCATGCCAATTTTTAATTTTTAGACAGTCTCTAAGTATAGTTTTATACCCTAAAAATGAAAAACTTTAAAATTTAGACCCAAAAAATAGCTATAATATTTGTATAATTGAAAAAATATACTGTATCTTTGCACCGCCTAAGCAATAGGCAGTTCTTTATTTTTATGGTTTGGTAGTTCAGTTGGTTAGAATACATGCCTGTCACGCATGGGGTCGCGGGTTCGAGTCCCGTCCAGACCGCAAAGCCCATTACTTATAAAAAGTGATGGGCTTTTTGCTTTTTAAGGCAATAACAATAGGTGTTTTTACTTGGTGATTTTTATTTGTGATGAAATTTGATTTATTCAAGATTAAAAAACTTGAGGTAAAAAAATTTTGAGATAAATAATTTTATACTTATCATTGCACTAAGTTTAGTTGCGTTAATTGTAACCTGCATAGTAGAGAAAGTTTTTTCCTTTTTTAAAATTGAGTTAACCTTTTCAACACATAAGAAAAAATTAACTTTTTGGTATGTTTTTTGCCCTACGTTCATTAATTTTTTGTTACTAAAATAAAATCCTACGTCTGATAATCATTTAGCTATTTTCGATAATTACCCCAAACATAACTACCCCAATCTATGCTAAAAAAATTGTACTCATTACTTACATTTTTTGCGGCTTTTTTTGTATCTGTAAATACTTTTGTTGCTTTTGCACAAGGCCCACGCAATACCGAAGCGGCCGATGCAGTCAACTTAGAAGGCGGTATAGACTATTTTGACGCATCTTTTGATGTGGTGTTGGACTATGCCAATATAAGCACGAACCCAATTGCTATTTATATATACAGAAACGACAAGCAATGCCAGCTTACTGCCCGCGAGGTTTTATCAGACCCTGACATTAAAGCAGTGCTTACTTCGGAGAACATTATCTTTCATCCGGTAAACATGTACAGCACCGACAACAAAATAGGTTTTACTATGATGGAAAAACTCGGTAGTTCAGTATATCCTACTTTTGCTATTCTTAATTCTAATGGTGAGCCATTAGACAAGCGTGCAATTTTAAAGGGTGAGTTTACCAAAACTGATTTGCTTGAACTTTGCGAACAATCGTTAAGCATATTTAAATCTACAAATGACGATAATCAAGAACGCAAAGGGTATAACGACCTCTTTGATACCGAAACCCAATACGACTTGGGCAATCGTGACCCCGATCTTTTGATGGCATACGCCCGCAACCTTAAAACTTTTAATTATGGTTATACAACTGACTTGATAGTAGATGAATATTTTGCTTCTACTAAAAAGCAGTTTTTAGTTAACAACCACGACCATATTAATTTTGTATTTGATTTTGCAACAAATACCGACTCTGAAGCCTTTAAGCAACTAATTGAAAACAAACAACTGTTTATTGACCTTTATACCCGCGCTACCGTTGATGCCAAATTGAGGGATGCTATTGAAAATAAAATAGTAACCGCAACAGCCCAATCTGACGAAGAAACCTTCAACAAACACATTAAGCTTATAGAGAAATGCCATCTTGCCAACGAACGTGAATTTACGGCAAGCATGAACTCGGAATTTTATTCATATACCGGCAACTGGGTTGGCTACGCAAATGCCATGTTTAATTACGTGCAACAAAATCGAATAACCAAACCTGCCAAATTGATGGATATTGCTTATAATGTTGGAATTAACTTAAAATATACCCAAAGCCCCGACATTTTTGACGGCATATTAGAATGGACAAAAAATGTTGTTAAGCTTAACCCCGATGTAGCAGATTACAAAATAACCTACGGAATTTTATTGTACAAAAAGTACAAATCACCCAAAAAAGCAATAAAAATACTTACCCAAGCTAAAAAAATTGCCATGGCCAAACGCTCGTACAAAGAAGAAGAATATTGTAAACGTTTAATTACTGCTATGCAGGGTAAAAGTGTTTTACCCCAGAAACAACAAGTTGAAACAAAGAACAAATAAATATTTGTTTGTTTTAGCTAATCCTAAAAAAAACAGGTAAAGTGAGTTTTGCTTTACCTGTTTTTTATTTTTTTTTGAAAGATGGAATTGGTAAGCAGTTATAGACAAAACAGTTGGGTATTTTTTTATCCGGAAAACCCATTTACACTTCCACTTTTCGCATAAGATTGTAACTTTGCAGTATTATGTTTCACGACCTCTTCAACCAACCCCCTTTAAACGATAGTAACAACGAGAATAACGAGCAACAAGAGCCCGATATTTTAGCTAAAAACAAACAGTCAACAACCCACAAAAGAGCACCCGCTAAAAAAGCCAATAATCCGGAAGCAGAACAACTATCGCCGCCTGCTGCAAAGCAACCCACTACGCAAAAACCTCTTTTTGCCCCCATTCAAAACACCAATTACTTAGCCGAACTAAACGAAGTACAACGGGCTGCAGTTACCACCCTAAAAGGTCCGGTAATGATTATTGCCGGGCCAGGCTCGGGCAAAACTCGCGTACTAACCTATCGAATGGTGCACTTAATTAACAGCCAAATAGCACCCTGGAATATTTTATCGCTGACCTTTACCAATAAGGCTGCCCGCGAAATGAAACGCCGAATAGCCAGCCTAACCAATAACGAGGCCAGCCGACAGCTAAATATGGGTACTTTCCATAGTATTTTTGCCCGACTACTACGCATAGAGGCCGAAGCTTTAGGCTATCCTGCAAATTTTACAATTTATGACCCCGAAGATGCCAAAAGCCTAATTACAGCCATTGTAAAAGAGCTAAAACTTGACGACAAGGAACAATATAACGCAAACAGCATTTATCACCGAATTTCGTTTGCCAAAAACAAACTAATATTACCCACCGATTACAACAAAAACACCCAGCTACAACAGTACGATAATGCTACCAAACGCCCTCATTTAGGCTTGGTTTACGACCTCTATGTAAAAAGATGCAAACAAGCTGGTGCCATGGATTTTGACGATCTTTTGGTGAATATGTTCGTGCTGTTTCAAACAAATCCGGAAATTTTAGCCAAGTATCAGCAAAAATTTTCCCATATCATGGTTGATGAATTTCAGGATACAAATTATGTGCAATATACAATTTTACGCATGTTGGCAGCCCAGCACCGCAATTTATGTATTGTAGGAGACGATGCACAAAGTATTTATGCCTTTAGAGGAGCAACAATTGATAATATTTTGCACTTTGAAAAAGATTATCCGGAAAGAAAACTGTTTAAATTAGAGCAAAACTACCGCTCAACAAAACATATTGTTCAAATTTCGAACGATATAATAGCACGCAACGCCAACCAATTAGCCAAAACCGTTTGGACAGACAACGACATTGGCAGCAAACCCCGTGTAATTAATGCCGCCAGCGACAACGACGAAGGTCGCCTAATTGCCGACTCTATTGCAGAAGAACGACTGCGCAACCATTATAAAAACGAGCAAATTGCAATTTTATACCGCACCAACGCCCAATCGCGCACGCTTGAAGAAGCACTGCGCCGAAAAGGCATTCCTTACCGTATTTACGGTGGATTATCGTTTTTTCAGCGCAAAGAAATAAAAGACATGATGGCCTATTTGCGCCTTGTGGCCAACCAACACGATGAAGAAGCACTGCGCCGCGTAATTAACTACCCACTTCGCGGCATTGGCACCACCACTTTAGATAAACTTTGGGAAACTGCGGCGCAACTTAAAATATCGGTTTGGGATGCCGCCACCCAAATTACCCGCATTACAAGCATTACCGCTAAAGCCCAAAACGCCATTGCTCAATTTATTGATATGGTGCGTTATTTACAGTTACTTAGCCCTACGGTAGATGCGTATGAATTAGCAGTAAAGGCCGGAGAAAAATCGGGGTTAATACGCGAACTGCATCAAGACAAAACCGTTGAGGGTCTTAGCCGATACGAAAACCTGCAAGAACTGTTTAACTCCATCAAAGAATTTGTTGACAACCGAAAAGCAGGCGTTATAAACGAAGCCAGCGAAACCGTTGACAGCTCGTTAGGGGCTTATTTACAAGAGGTAAGCTTATATACAGATTTAGACAATGAGAACGACGAACAGGACAAAGTAAAATTAATGACAGTGCATACGGCAAAGGGCTTAGAATTTGAATGTGTTTTTATAGCCGGATTAGAAGAGCAGTTATTTCCTTCGAGGCAATCGAGCGAGCAGCCCAGCCAACTCGAAGAGGAACGCCGCTTGTTTTATGTTGCCGTTACCCGCGCCCAAAAAAAATTGTATTTGTGTAATGCGGCTAACCGTTATAGATTTGGTCAACTACAGGATTGCCAGCCAAGCCGATTTTTAAGCGAAATACCACCCGAAAGCTTAGATATAATAGGTGGTGGAATAAGAAAGCCTTCGTTTGTAACGACCAATCCGGCTTACGATGGCTTTCAAAATAGTATATCGAGCAATATACGGTTGGCGCAAAAGCAACAGCAGCAAAAAAATAGTGTAGCCGGCACTAATGTAAACAAGGGAAATTTAACTAACCTACCGCAAATTGAAAACTTTAAACCCAGCCCAGCGAATGCTATTATTTTGGGCGTAAAGGTTGCGCATCAACGATTTGGCTACGGCAAAGTTACAGCCCTTGAAGGCGAGTTTGACAAACGTATTGCCCATATCGATTTTCAACACCACGGCGAAAAACGCATGATGCTTAAATTTGCCCAATTAATGGTTGTACCCGACAAAAGTAGTTAAATAACTAAGTTTGATTTCTCTGCACAGTTTAAAAATTCAAATTACTACAGCCTATATAAATGATGTAATCCGCTTTAATAAACCAAGGCAAAATCGAAAAAATGAGCATGGTGCAAGGCGTATATAAAAAAAATTAGATCTGCTTAAAATGTGGCAAAAACCACAAAATAAACAAATCTAACTTTTCGTTTAGGATAAAACTTTAAACTGACTTATTTTAATAGTAGGCTAAACCAAATTGAAGTACAAGTTAAAGCAAAACTAATCAGCAGCTAATTGTTGTTCAGTAATACAATCTTAGCAGCTTTATTTGCGAATTCCAAGTTTTTCAATAAGTTTACGATACTCTAAAATATCGTGTGCAGCAATAAACTGAAGTAACCTTTTGCGCTGACCTACCATTTTTAACAAGGAGGCGCGGGTTGAATGGTCTTTTGGATTACTTTTTAAATGCCCTGATAAATGATTGACACGGGCAGTTAACAAAGCCACCTGGGCATGCGATGAACCGGTATTGGTTTCGCTGCCGCCATAAGTTTTAAAATATTCTTTTTTTTGTTCGGTGCTCAAATAACGCTTACTCATAACGATGGTATGATTCCGGATAAAATTAGCTAATAAATAGATTTAGAGGGCAAAGGTACGCTTTTTACTAATTGGTAGTATATTTTTTGTTTTCTTTTTTTAGTATTTTTAGCCTGCTTATAGGAGGCGGGGCAGCATGGCTTTTTAGAATTTATGGTTTTGCACAGGTGAGAAATTTAAGTTTTGGCGAATTCAATCGTTAAGTGTCAATTGACATAAGTACAATTTGACAAGTACTTAAATTAGCTTTTCTAGATAACCCACCTGAACAATTCCAATTAAGTTTTTCTTTTTTAATTTTCTTGTCACTACGTTTTTGAGCCTTAAGATTTTAAGACAATAATAGTTAGCTACTAAAATGCAGTGCCATCGGGCTGATATACATATCTGAATGTATAATATCTTGATAATGAGGTTGCATCGGGGCTTGTTGGGGCATCTTTATAGTAGCTAATAATTTCAAATTTAGCATATTTGCCATCGTGCGTTTTTACTACAAATACTTTTCCGGCGAGAGGTGTAATTAAATTAGTGGTACTATTATAATTATACCAGCCGTTGTCGCTTCCGGTTGGAATTGCGTATGTATTTGCGCCATCTTGTTTAAAAGTAGATGATTCGGGTACCTCTTTAACAGCATCCAAAGAGTTTGTTACAATACTTATAGCACCGATTCCGGTACGGATTGGCTCATCGGCAATGCCGATTAGAGTGCCTCCGTTTACTAAAATCGTAGCGCCACGAAAGGCAACATCCCATGAGTCGTCTGTTACGGTTGTTCCATGCAAAAAGCTAAACTTTATAAAGTCACCTCCTACTGGTTGCCCCTGACCACCTGTTTGTGGAGCATATAAGTTTGAAAATGTTTTTGTTTCTAATACTGGCACAAGCGTTTCTTCTTTTTTGCACGCAGCAGCCAGGCAAATTACTAAAAATAAGAAAACCGATTTGGTTAGTGTTGATTTTAACATAATTGTAAAATTTATTAACTTATAAAATTGATATATTTATTTGTGGATTTCGATTTTGGATTCTATAAATAACCAAACATTTACAAGCAAAAGCAAAAAATGATTGGGTCAAAAAGATTAAGAGCGAAAAAAATTATGAACTACTGAATAGGTCTATTTGCAAACCAAAATATTTGGTTTAGCATTAGAAGTTCAAATACTGTTTATGCCTCACTCAAAACGGTCAAAAATACTTTGTTTGATTGATGCCAAAAATGTAATTTTTAGAGACTGTCTAAAAATTAAAAATTGGCATGCCAGTCCTAAAAATTGATAGGAAAAAAGTTATTAAAAGAGATGTGAATAAAAGACTATCAGTTTGACGTTTAAATAATAATTCATAGCTTTATGAAAATCAAACACATAAAGTAAAATGAAAACCTACCCAAGCAGTCTCACCGATAGTCAATGGAGTGCAATATTAGGCATTTTAGACGACAAACGGAAACGAAAACACAGTTTAAGAGAAATTTTTAATGCGCTGTTCTATTTGCTTAAAACTGGCTGTCAATGGCGCATGCTGCCGTTCCATTTTCCGTCATGGAAGCTTGTTTACTACTATTTTACCAAGTGGAAGAAGGATGGGACGATAGAACTCATCCATGAAATACTCAGGGATAAGACTCGAAAGCAAGCAGGCAGGGCTTCATCGCCAAGTGTTGGTATAATTGATAGCCAGAGCGTAAAGACAACAAGCGTCGGAGGCTTGTGCAGAGGGATTGACGGGGGTAAAAAGTTAAAGGCAGAAAGCGGCATATTATTGTAGATACAATGGGACTACTTTTAGCGGTTGTGGTTCATGCGGCAAATGAGCATGACAGTAAATCAGCCCCAATGGTTATAGCTGACCTCAGAGGCAGGTTTTGCAGATTGGTAAAGATAGTAGCTGATGGCGGGTATAGAGGCGAGTTAATTGAAAATACCCGCAAAACGTTTGGGTGGGTGGTTGAGGTTGTAAGTAGATCGAATACAGCCTCGAAATTCGAAGTATTGCCAAAAAGATGGATTGTTGAAAGAACTTTTGCATGGCTCGAAAGCTATCGAAGATTGAGTAAAGACTTTGAGTTCCAAACCGAAACGAGCCAGACAATGATCCAACTTGCCATGATAAAATTGATGCTTAATAGAATTAGAAAATAAAATTTAGACAGGCTCTTAATATTCAGGGGGGCTATATTATTAATGTTAGGGCAACTTTTTTAAGGTCTGATTTTGGCTTGTTCGACTTAGAATCTCCTTTAAGCTTATTGAGGCCATGCTATACAAATGAGCAATTAAAAACTAAGGGCAAAACAATATTTAGGATTTCTAAAACATTGTTTCATTTTATGGCAAATTAAACATATTGAATTATTTTAGTTCTAATAATAATATTGAATTTTAGCAAAAAATTGCCTTCCGGGCAGATTAGAAATATTATTTTCATCTTTATAATCTAAGAGGTTGTTCACGCCAATTTGTCCGGAAATTTGACCTTTAAAATCTTTATTTAAGGTAATATTGGTTAAAAAATATCCTTTAACAAAATTGTCGTACCTATCAAATGCCGCATTATTATTTGAATCAAACAAGCCGTATTGGCTGCGGTAAAAAAACCTGGCACTTAGCGATGTTTTAATTAGAGGAATTAAATAGTTAATTTTAATATTTGCAATGTGTTTTGAACGGTTGTACAAGCCAAAATAGTCGCTTCGTTTTAGTTTAAAAGAGACTAAGGTAACTGGGTCGCGGGCAAATAGCTCATCCTTCTTTATTTTATCAATAACAGCTTGGTCTTTGGCAACAAGGTACTGGTAGCCCATCGAAATTGAAAAGTCTGAGCTTAGTTCATAGGTTGCATTTGTTTCTAAGCCGGTAGTATATATTTTGTTTACATTAATATACGAGAAAACGTTTTGTCCATTTGTTTTTTGTGCAATGGCTTTTGTATCAATTAAATTATTAATTCGGTTGTAAAATATATTATAGTCAATCAGGAGTTTATTTTTTTTATAGTACCCACCAAAATTAAAATTGGCCGAACTCTCGGGTTTTAATGGGTTTGAAAGGTCAACATCGTTTGTAAATAAAATTTGCCCTTGGCTTTGTAACAAAGCTAATTTTTCTAGTGCCACATTATAGCCCAAAACAGTATAACCAACTGCCAGGTTAGTAAAATCGAAATATAGCTGCCTCAAATCGGGGGCTTTGTAGCCATACCCAATGCTCATTTTTAAAGAGAAATTACTATTCCATTTATAGTTGACAGCAATTTTGGGGCTAAGTTGCGATTGATATTGATGGTGATTGTCGTATCGGAAACCAGCTAAAATATTCCATTTTTCTTTTATAAACCATTCAAACTGGCCAAAAGTGTACTCCGAGTTTAGGGTTGCTTTTTTTTCAAAATAGGTTCTATCTAAAGACTCATAATTTAAGCCAACGGCAGCTGTTATTATATTTCTTCCGAATTTATAGTGCGAGCGAATTTCGGGGCGATAAAACACTTGGTCGTAATTACTCTCTGAAAATAGTATTTTATCTTTGTCATTTAAGTATTCGTTTGCTTTATAATTTGTTGCGTATAAGTCGTAAATTAACTTCACCTTGTCTGAAACAGTTTGATTTAACAAAATCGAATTATTCCATTCTTTAATGGTCGTCTCACCAATATATCTGTCCGGGGCAATTTCTAATTTGTAATCTTGGGTTTGGCTGAAAACCCTCGCGTTGATACCTAAGTTAATTTTTTCCGAAATATTAATTTTTATTTTAGGCTGAATTGTGAAATTATAATACGGTTCTACTGTTTGCCAAAAAGTGCTTTCAGATAGGTTATAGCCGTTGGTTTTATAATAATTTCCGGATAGGTCAACGCCTACCTTTTTTTTGCCATATTCAAGCGTTGTTGACAGGTCGTGTGTATTAAACGATGCAAATTTATAATTGAGGTTTATCTTTGGTTTTGCGCTTATTTCGGTTTTTTTTGTTATAATATTTACAACGCCTGCTAATGCCTCCGAGCCATATAAACTCGAGGACGCACCCTTTACAATCTCAATTCTATCAATATTGTTAACCGAAATCCTTGTCAGGTCTATAGTTCCAGCACTTCGGCCAAACAAAGGTGCGCCGTCTATCAATATTATAACATAGTCAGCATCTAAGCCTTGCAGTTGAATACCCTCGTCGCCGCTAAAATCTGGAACTACTATCAAACCAGTTTGTTCCCTAATAATTTCATTTAAACGACTTACACCTGATTTTTGAATACTTTCTTTTGTTATTATTTGTGTTGATAGAGGTAGGGTTGTAATGCTTCTTTCCGTTCTTGTTCCAGTAACAACTATCTCACGAAGTTGATATTCTTTAATCGAATCAGTGGGGGCAAATTGAGCATTTAAAAACTGAGCATAACAAACAATTAAACCAAAAAAGTATAGCCTTGTTACATTTTTTATTAATGTCATTGTCCGGAAATTATAAAACTGTCAATAACTCTATTAATTTCTTCTTGGCTGGCATTAGTTTTCAATGCTTGTAAAACCATGTAAAGTGGTTGTCCGTCTATATCTGCCTTAAGTTTCAAGTCTTTGTTTTTCGCATATTCAGCTTCCCATTTTGTGCGTACTTTTTTCCAAAAATCTTTGTTTTTTTTCCACCAATCTCGAGCAGGTTTACACTTCGAGTCATCAACTCTCGTATATGTATTATACCCTTTTTCTTGTGCCAAAACATAGTTATTACCTTTTTCATCTCTGATTATTTTGTCGTTATCTTGGTCATGTATCCATCCATCTTTTACAATTTCATGTAAATTTGTTCTTCGGGTAATATTATAGTCGTTTCGTTGAGTGTATTCCCGCCTTGGCAACGGGGCATTGGTTGTATTTTGCCAGTAGTGGCGGTCATCGGCATGAATCCATGTAGCACTTCCCCCGTATCGCGGTTTATCGTCCACCTCAAAAACTCGTTGTGTCCACTGTCCTTGTACTTCATCTTTAGATACCACTTTTAATTTCCAGTCGTTAAATCCATTGTATTCGTACCAATTGGTATTTTCAAACAACCAATCTTGCCGCCAGTGTTTCACAATCATTCCATTTCCTACA